>NZ_JBIRZM010000019.1:29873-119349 GCF_044390825.1 Streptomyces sp. NPDC018833
GGCAGGTGTCGCGGCATGGTGCCGGTGGTTTGACGGCAGGTGTCGCGGCATGGTGCCGGTGGTTTGACGGCAGGTGTCGCGGCATGGTGCCGGTGGTTTGACGGCAGGTGTCGCGGCATGGTGCCGGTGGCCTGACCTCAGGCGCGCATACGGCCGCCGGACGCGGGCCCGGAGGCGTACACCGCCGCGGGGCAGCGCACTGCTCCCGCATACGGCCGCCGCCTGTCGCGATCAGCGACACCGGCGGCCGCCGGCTTTTCCGGGCCGGGGCGTACACGGCTTCCAGCCGGTCCCCGGCGCAATCGTTCAACGAATCGCGGGATGATCGCGCTGTGCCAGCTCCTGGGGGTATCTCCCACGGCCGCCAGGCCGCAGGGGGAGGGTGATGCGCGCGGCCGTGGCTCTGCGCGCGGCCGGGTGTGCGCACATCGCAGCACATCGCCGACGCGGCGCCGGCGAAAAATACCGCCCGTCCTCTTTCCAAAAGGAAAAAGGACGGGCGGCTTTTTTGTGCCCGTGTGACCTGACCAGGTCGTGGCCATACTTTCCGGATTCGACGTCAGGTGACAGAAAAAGGCCCCTACTTTGTCTCGGAATTGTGGTGCCTTCGTCACGTGACGAAGTTCGGAGGTCGGTTTTGACCCATCAAATCGGGGCAAGGAAACTCGACTTGGGGTTCGATTCTCGGAAATCCGTGACGGGGGGTCCGGAGTCGATGCACCGGAGCCGTAGTAACGATGGGGAATTCTCACGATGGAGGTCCTGGGTGACGAGTCATACAATCTCGGAAAGGCCGACCGGATTCGGAGAAGTGCTTCCTGAGGGTGAAACGCAGCGCTGGCGAAAGCTGCCGGCTCTCCAGCAGCCGGAATGGGAGGACGCAAAGGACGCGGCCCATGCGGTGCGCGAACTCTCCCGGCGACCACCGCTCGTCGCGATGGAGGAGATACGGACCCTCGGCTATCTGCTGGCAGAGGTGGCCGAGGGGCTGCTCCACGTGGTCCAGGCGGGCGACTGCGCCGAGGATCCGCTCGAATGCCAGCCCGAGCACGTCATACGCAAGACCGCGCTGCTGGACGCTCTCGCCGGCGTCATGTCGCTGAACTCGCTGCGTCCGGTCCTTCAGGTGGGCCGGATGGCGGGGCAGTTCGGCAAGCCGCGCTCCAGTTCCACCGAGGTCGTCGGCGGGGTCGAACTGCCGGTCTACCGCGGCCACCTGGTCAACAGTCCCGAGGCCGACCCGGAGCTGCGCAGGCCCGACCCGCGCCGGCTGCTGTCCGGGCACGATGCGGCGGCCACGGCGATGGACGCGCTGCGCTCGCGGTCCGTCCGTTCGCTCTCGCCGGTCGACGCACCGGTGTGGACGAGTCACGAGGCGCTGGTGCTGGACTACGAACTCCCCCAGCTGCGCCGGGACGAGGAGGGACGTCTCTTCCTCACCTCGACGCACTGGCCGTGGATCGGCGACCGGACCAGGCAGCTGGACGGCGCTCACGTCGACCTGCTGGCCACCGTCGCCAACCCGGTGGCCTGCAAGGTGGGCCCGACCATGGACCGCGACG
Organism: Streptomyces sp. NPDC018833; assembly: GCF_044390825.1. Taxonomy (NCBI): domain Bacteria; kingdom Bacillati; phylum Actinomycetota; class Actinomycetes; order Kitasatosporales; family Streptomycetaceae; genus Streptomyces; species Streptomyces sp. NPDC018833. Next base: position 31,436 of record NZ_JBIRZM010000019.1, read on the forward strand.
GGCTGCTCGCCCTGTGCGAGCGGCTCGACCCGGACCGTACGCCCGGCCGGCTGACGCTCATCTCCCGGATGGGCGCAGACCGGGTCGCCGAGCGGCTGCCCGGCTTCGTCCGCGCGGTGCGGGAGGCCGGACACCCGGTCATCTGGATGTGCGACCCGATGCACGGCAACACCTTCAGTTCGCCTGACGGCTTCAAGACCCGCCTGGTCACCACGGTGGTCCGGGAGGTCGAGGAGTTCCAGAAGGCGGTCACGGAGGCCGGCGGCACGGCGGGCGGGCTGCACCTGGAGACCACGCCCGACGAGGTCTCCGAGTGTGTGCACGACGCCTCGCTGCTGGAGAGGGTCGGGGACAAGTACACGAGCCTGTGCGACCCGCGGCTCAATCCGGGACAGGCGCTGGAAGTCGCCTCCGCCTGGCACATGTAGGCGCCCGGCACAAAGGAACGGCGCGAAACGCAACAGGTGTCGGACACGACAACCGACACGCTTCTTGAGAAACCGCACGGGTACGGAATTCGTGCGGAAGGCACACCCCGTACGTCCGCAGCAGGAAATGGCGGAAAGCCGCCGGGATTTCGTGGTGCGGCACAACAGTCCACCGAATCCCGGCGGCCCTGGCCGCCGCAATCCCCGAGCTTTGGGACCACGATGAATGTCGACAAGACGGAAAAGAAGGTAGCCCTCGTCACCGGCGCCGCGGGCGGCATCGGCGAGGCAGTGGTGCGCGCTCTGGCGGCCGACGGCGCCGCGGTCGCCATGGTCGACCGGAATCTGGAGCCACTGGAGGAACTGGCCAAGGAACTGCGCGCGGTGGGGCAGGTGGCCGAGGCCTACCCCGCGGATGTCACGGACAGCGCGGAGGTCGAAGCCGTGGTGGACGCGGTCGAGCAGCAGCTCGGCGGCATCCAGTACCTGGTGAACGGCGCCGGCGTGCTCCGCCTCGGCAAGGCGAAGGCGCTCACGGACCAGGACTGGGCCACGACCTTCGCGGTCAACACCAGCGGCGTGTTCTTCATGTCCCGCGCGGTGGTCAACCGCATGGTCGACCGGGGCTCCGGAGCGATCGTCACGATCGCCTCCAACGCCGCCGGCACGGCACGCGTGGACATGTCCGCGTACTCGGCCTCCAAGGCCGCGTCCACCATGTTCACCAAGGTCCTCGGCCTCGAGGTCGCGCGGTACGGCATCCGCTGCAACGTGGTGGCGCCCGGCTCCACCGACACCCCGATGCTGACCTCCCTGTGGGACGACGGCAGCGCGGCACGCTCCTCGATCGACGGCGTGCCCGGCGCCTTCCGCGTCGGCATCCCGATGGGACGGCTGGCCGCGCCCTCGCACATCGCCGACGCCGTGCTGTTCCTCCTGTCCGACCGTGCCGCGCACATCACCATGCACGACCTCACGGTCGACGGCGGTGCGGCGCTCGGCCACTGACTGTCCGCCACCCACCAGCCGAGAGGAAGATCCCGGATGGCTCTGCCCACGATCAGCCCCTATCCGATGCCGGGTCAGGGGGACATGCCCGAGAACATCGCGAAGTGGACCGTGGACCCGCAACGCGCGGTCCTGCTGATCCACGACATGCAGAAGTATTTCCTGCGGCCGTTCCCGGCCGGGGAGTCACCGGTGACCGACCTGGTCCGCAACGCCACCGCTCTGCGGGAGCGCTGCGCGGAACTCGGCATACCGGTGACGTACACCGCCCAGCCGGGCGGCATGACCGACGAGGAGCGCGGCCTGCTCAAGGACTTCTGGGGCCCCGGCATGACGGTGGAGCCGGAGCACCGGAAGGTCGTCGACGGCCTCACCCCGGCCGAGGGTGACACCGTCTTCACCAAGTGGCGCTACAGCGCCTTCTTCCGCACCGAACTGCTCGACCTGTTGCGCAGTACGGGACGCGACCAGCTCATCGTCTGCGGGGTGTACGCGCACGTCGGCGTCCTCATGACGACCACGGACGCCTTCACCCACGACATCCAGCCCTTCCTCGTGGGCGACGCCATCGCGGACTTCAGCCACGAGTACCACCGGATGGCACTCGAGTACGCGGCGCAGCGCTGCGCCATGACCGTGACCACGAAGACCGTGCTGGACCAGCTGGCTCCGGCGCAGAGCCGAGGGACGCGATGACCGACGACACCATCCTGGATCTGGTCCTGGCGGCGGATCCGCCTCCGTTCGCCCTGCTGCACCGCCCCGAGGCGGGCGGTGCTGACCGGGTCGACGTGCTCATCGGCGAGCTGTCCACCCCGGCCGTGCTCGCGGACGTGCCTTCCAGCGGCGGCGTACGGATGGCCGGCACCGGGCGCGCCGAGCACGACGTGCTCGTGGTGGTGCCCTACCGCCAGATCACCGAGCGTGGTTACGCGGCGGCCGACGACGGCGCCCCGCTGATCACCCTGTCCGTGCGCGACCAGGACTCCCTGCCGCTGCTGGAGGTGCTGGACCGGCTGCCGGACCAGGCCATCTCGGTGTCGGAAGGCGCCTTCGACGTCGACGACGACAACTACGCACAGACCGTGCGGGAGATCCTCGCCGACGAGATCGGCAGCGGTGAGGGCGCCAACTTCGTCATCCGCAGGTCCTTCGTCGCCGATATCGGCAACTGGTCCCCGACGGCCGCGCTGACCTTCTTCCGCCGCCTGCTCGAGGGCGAGCGCGGTGCCTACTGGACCTTCGTCGTGCACACCGGCGACCGTACGTTCGTCGGCGCCAGCCCCGAGCGGCACGTGAGCCTGCACGGCGGCACCGCCGTGATGAATCCCATCAGCGGCACCTACCGCTACCCGGCCACCGGACCGACGCTGGAGGGCGTGACCGCCTTCCTCGCCGACCCGAAGGAGGCCGACGAGCTCTACATGGTGGTCGACGAAGAGCTCAAGATGATGGCCCGGATCTGCGACGGCGGCGGTCGCGTGGTGGGCCCCTACCTCAAGGAGATGGCCCGCCTCGCGCACACCGAGTACTTCATCGAGGGACGCAGCGGCCGCGACCCGCGGGAGATCCTGCGCGAGACCATGTTCGCCCCGACGGTCACCGGCAGCCCGCTGGAGAGCGCGGCGAAGGTGATCGCCAAGTACGAGCCCCAGGGCCGTGGTTACTACAGCGGGGTGCTGGCCCTCATCGGCCGGGACGCCCAGGGCGGACCGACCCTGGACTCGGCCATCATGATCAGAACCGCGGAGATCTCCACCGCCGGCCGGGTCACCATCGGCGTCGGCGCCACGCTGGTCAGGGACTCCAAGCCGGAGTCCGAGGTGGCCGAGACGCGCGCCAAGGCGTCCGGGCTGCTCGCCGCGCTCGGCGCGACGGAGACCGGGCTCGCCCGGCACCCGGACGTGCTGGCCGCGCTGGACCAGCGCAACCGGTCGATCTCGGCGTACTGGCTCCAGGAGCCGGGCGCCCGGGACCGCACGGTGCCCGCGCTCGCCGGCCGGAAGGTCCTCGTCGTCGACGCCGAGGACACCTTCACCGGCATGCTGGCGCACCAGCTGCGCTCGCTGGGCATGGAGGTGACGGTCCGGCGCTTCGACGAGGAGTACACCTTCGACGGACACGACCTGGTCGTGCTCGGGCCCGGCCCCGGCGACCCGCGCGATGTGGGCCACCCGAAGATCGCCCACCTGCACGGCGCGACCAGGGAACTGCTGGCGAAGGGCATGCCGTTCCTCTCGGTGTGCCTGAGCCATCAGGTGCTCAGCACGATCCTTGGCCTCGACCTGGTCCGCAGGGACCGGCCCAACCAGGGCGTGCAGCGGAAGATCGATCTGTTCGGCAGGCCGGAACAGGTGGGTTTCTACAACACCTTCGCCGCGCGCAGTGCCACCGAGACCGTGCGGCCCGAGATCATCGGGGCACCCGTCGGTGTGAGCCGGGACGCGGCGACCGGCGAAGTGCACGGACTGCGCGGACCGGGCTTCCGCTCGGTGCAGTTCCACCCCGAGTCGATCCTGACCGAGGACGGTGTGCGGATCATCGGTGATCTGCTCACCCCCCTGACGGCCGACTGATCCAGGGCAGTTCCTGCCCCGGTCGGCCCGCCGGTCCGGCACCATCCCCCGCCGCCGGACCGGCACGGACGGCGGGCCGCGGGCGCGGTGTTTCCTCCCCTGACACCTCGCCCGCGGCCGCTGCTCCACAGCCCGACACACAGCAGACCGGACAGCAGACCGGACAGCGGACCGGACAGCGGACCGGACAGCAGACCGAGAACAGACCGGACAACAGACCCGACACAGGCGGGTGTTCACCGCCGAGGAGGAACAGCCATGCATGCCGTAGTCGTCTGGTGGGAGCTCGCGGGCACCGGCCGCACCATCGCCGGGCTGCGCGAATTCCTCCGGGACGAGGCCGTGGACCGGTTCGCGGCCGTCCCCGGACTGGTGCTCAAGACCTGGATCTCCGACGAGGCCGGCCAGCGCTGGGGCGCGATCTTCCTGTGGGAGTCCGCCGAGGCTGCCGCCCAGCCGATCCCCACCCGCGCGGCCGAGATCATCGGGGCACCGCCCGGTCACCGCCACGCCTTCGAGGTGGAAGCCACCGTCCAGGGTCTGCACACCCTGGACTCGCTCGCCGGACACGGCCGTGCCCTCGCGTCCTGACCGCCGTCCGGCCGCCGTGCTCATCGGCGCGCCGGGTGCGGGGAAGACCACGGTGGGGCGGCTGCTCGCCGGCCTGCTCGGCGTCGGTTTCCGGGACACGGACGCCGATCTGGAGGCGGCGGCGGGCAGGGCGATCGCCGACATCCTGCACGGCACGGGCGAGGCGCACTTCCGGCTGCTGGAGCGGGCCGCGGTGCATCGTGCGCTGGCCACCCACGCGGGGGTCCTCGCGCTCGGCGGCGGGTCGGTTCTGGACTTCTCGGTGCAGCAGGCGCTGCGCTCGCACACGGTCGTCCATCTCGCCGTTCCGCTGGAGCAGTTGCTGGCCCGCATCGGCGACGCGTCGAGCCGTCCGCTGCTCGCCGACGACCCGGACGGACGGCTGCGCACGGTTCTCGGCGTACGTACCCCCATCTACCGCAGACTGGCCCGCCACACCGTGACGGTGGGGACCGGGGAGCGCCCCGAGGAGGTGGCCGGCCGGATCGCCGCGCTGCTCTCCGGGCGGTCCGCGGGGGCCTTCCCACGAGCGAAGGAGCCCGTGTGAGCACCGTATTCCCAGGTCTCGTGCCCGCCTCTCCCGAAGCGCTGGGCGGCCGGCATCCGCTGCGCGTCAGAGCGGGCGGTGAGCGGCCGTACGACGTCCTGATCGGCCAGAAGGCCGCCTCCGCGGTCGTCAGCCTTCTTCCGGAGCGGGCGAAGACGGTCGCCATCGTCCTCGACGAGTCCCTGAGCTGTCAGGTGCGGTCCATCCGCGCGGCGCTGGAGGCCGACGACCGCCGTGTCGCCGTGCTCCAGATCCCGCAGGGCGAGGCGGCCAAGCAGATCGGCGTCCTGGCCGGTGTCTGGTCCCGGTTCGCCGCGGCCGGGGTCACCGGCGCGGACGCCGTGGTCGCCTTCGGCGGCGGTGCGACGCTGGACCTCGCCGGTTTCGCCGCGGCGACCTGGCGGCGCGGTGTGCCGCTGGTCCTGGTGCCGACGACGCTGCTCGGCATGGTCGACGCGGCGGTCGGCGGTGCCGCCGGCATCAACGTGCCCGAAGGACGGGAGCTGGTGGGCGTGTGCCATCCGCCGGCCGGAGTGGTCTGCGATCCGGAGCTGCTCGCGACGGTCCCCGAGGGGGGTCATCTCGGCGGGCTCGCCGAGATGATCAAGGCGGGCTTCGTGGGCGACCCCGTGATCCTGGACCTGATCGCCGCCGATCCGGTGCGTGCCACCCGTCCGGCCGGCTGCGACGCCGCCGGACTGATCGAGCGCGCCGTACGGGTCAAGACCGCGGCCCTCGCCCGGCAGGACGAGGATGTGGCCTGGAGCCTCGCCTACGGGCACACCCTCGGCCGCGCGATCGAGCGCGTGGAGCACTACCGCGTACCGCCGGGGCACGCCCTGGCCGTGGGCATGGTCTTCGCCGCCGAACTGGCCCGGCTCGCGGACCGGTTGGACGACGAGTCCGTGGAACGCCACCGCGAGGTGCTCGCCGCCGTCGGACTGCCCACGTCGTACCCCCGCGAGGCGTGGGCCGGGCTGCGGAAGGTCCTGACGGCCGGCGCCGGGGACGACGCGGCGCCGCTGGTCGTGCTCGACGCCATCGGCAGGCCCGGTCTGCTGCACGACCCGGAGGGGGCGCTGCAGGACGAGGCGTACCGCCGGATCGGCTCGTGAGCGCCGTGCGCAGGCCGCCCGGCCGGCGTCCCCCGGACCGGCGTCCTCCGACGGCCGGCCGGGAGATTCACAGCATGCGCGGTACGGAAAGAAATGTGTGACGATTTTGTGGTGACCAGCAACTGACAGAAAACAGACTAACATCCTTGTTTTTAAGCCCCGAGAGGTCCGCTGCGTGATGACCCTCTCGGGGCTTTGAGCTGCCCATTGCCCCCTTCACCCGCCGGCCTGGCTGCATATGCCAGTGGCTGGCCCCTTTGACCTGACGAACTGTGACTGGCTTATTTCGAATAAAAACCGACTGCGTGGTTTGGTATGGTGGTCGAGTTGGCCAGGTCAGGCACTCCGCGGCGAGCCCGCACCGAGTCCGCTGACCAGGTCGCATCCAGGGAAGGGGGCCCTGTGGAAGGGACCAGGGACAGGGAAGGACGACCGGACATCGCCTGGGGCGATGTCGACGACAACTTCGTGACCGAGTTCTCCAAGCGCATGCTCACGTCACTGCCGCGCCGGGATCAGCGCGAGCGCGGCGAGTGGTACATCTCCGGACTGCTCTCGATCCCCGGGCGCAAGTCCATGCGGTCGATCGCCTCGGTCATCGGCGGGGGAGCTGCCGAGCAGCGGCTGCACCACTTCATCAGCAAGTCTTCGTGGGACTGGCTCGCGGTGCGCAGAGCACTGGCCGGCCACCTGGACCGGACGCTGCTGCCGCACGCCTGGGTGGTCCGGCCGATGTTCGTGGTCAAGACCGGTGAGCACACGGTGGGGGTCGAGGAGTCCTTCGTGCCGCAGCTCGGCCGGGTCGTCAACAGCCAGAAGTCCTACGGCGTCTGGCTGGCCAACGAGGAGCAGAGCGCACCCATCAACTGGCGGCTGATCCTCCCGGCGGACTGGCTCCAGGACAAGGAACGGCGCAGGCGCGCAGAGATACCCGACGGCGAGGGCGAGGCCGATCCCGGTGCCGTCGCGCTGCACGCCGTCCTGGAACCGCTGCGCGCCTGGGGACTGCGCTGCCGTCCGGTGGTGATGGACGCACGCGACCACGACGCGGCCGTGCTCGCACGGAACTTCGCGCGCAAGGGTGTCCCGTTCGTCCTGCGCATCGGCGGCACGACCCTGCTCGTGCCCAACGACACCCTTTCCACCGGGCACGCCGAACGACGGCTTCAGGCACAGCAGTTGATCGAGTGGGTGAAGAAGGCGTCCCGGCAGGTCGGCTGGGTCGATCCGAACAGCTCGATCAACCGCTCGGCGCTCGTGACCGGTACGCGGGTCAGCCTGCCCGCTCCGGGCGGCGGGCTGCCGCTGCAACTGGCGGGCGCCTGGTCGGGATGGGAGCGGCAGCCGGGGGAGCTGTGGCTGACCAACCTGACCGAGGCACCGCCCGCCGTGCTGCTGAGGCTCGGCAGGCTCACCGAACGGGTCGAGCACGACTTCGCCGAGATCAGCACCCGGGTCGGCGTACGGGACTTCGAGGGCCGCACGTTCGGCGGCTGGCACCGTCATGTCACGCTCAGCTCCGTGGCGCACGCCATCGTGACGCTCTCCGCCGCACGCCACCAGGAAGAGCGCAGTGCACGCAGCCTGATCCGCTCCGCCTGAGCGGCCGGGGCCGACGAGCCCCGGACCCGGCCCGCGGCGTTCCCCGCGCTGCGGCCCGGCGTGCCCGCCCCGTGTTCCTCCCGCACGCGCCTGCCCGCGGTGAGTCGCGGAGAGAGGTCTAGGCGGCCCTTCGGTCGAGCTCCGCGCCCACGGCGTGGCGCATGTCCTCCACCGGCACGTCCGAGCGACCGGTCATCAACTCGACCTGACGGACCGCCTGATGCAGCAGCATCGCGTGCCCGCCGACCGACCGTGCGCCGCCGAAGCGCGCGGCCCTCGCGAGCCGCGTCGGCCAGCCCGTGTACACGACGTCGAAGACGTCGGCGCCGCTGCGCGCGATCGCTCCGGCGTACGGATCGGCCGCGCCCGCCGGCAGAGTGGAGACGACCAGGCGTGCGCCGGCGAGGGCGTCGCCCAGCTCGTCGAACGTGTGGAAGCGCACGGCCACACCGAGCCGCGTGGCGGCCGCGCAGACCAGGGCACCGCGGCTGAGTTGCCGTACGACGACCGGGATCTCTCTCTGCCCGAGTTCCCGCAGCGCCGCCAGCGCCGAGCACGCGGTAGCGCCGCCGCCCAGGACCACGGCGTCCGGCCTTCCGTCGCCGCCCAGGCCCTCCTCGCGCAGCGTGGTGGTGATTCCGTGGACATCGGTGTTGTCGCCGTACCGCCTGCCGTCGCGCAGCACCACGGTGTTCGCGCCGCCGACGTCCAGCGCCAGCGGTGTCACCTCGTCGACGTGGGGCAGCACCGCGCGCTTCAGCGGCATGGTCAGGGACAGCCCCGCCCACGACTCGTCGAGCGAGTCCAGCAGTGCGGGCAGCCCCTTTTCGTCGCACTCGACGGAGGAGTACGACCACGCGAGGCCCAGGGCGGTATAGGCGGCGCGGTGCAGCACGGGGGAGAGGGAGTGCGCGACGGGCGAGCCCAGCACCGCCGCACGCATTCCGCTGCGTGGCCTGGACGAGGCGGGTTGGCGGGGGGAGAGGCGAGCGGTGCTCATGTCGGTGCTCCTTGTCGGATCGGCCGGGGCGGAAGGCGACGGCGGTACGGCCGTGGGGGCGGCCGGGGCATGGGCGATCACAAAGGGCAACGGCCGCAGGGGGACCACCCGGCGGTCGAGGTCCGGGGGCGGGTACGAGCACTCCCGGTGGGCGGGAACGACCGCACGGATTGCCGGCTTCCGTTATCTGACACAGGGTTACCCGTAGCGCTTGGTGTGTGCATGCATCGGCCGATACTTCGTCAGTTGCCTCCCCCTCGTGAGCGAGCGGATCTCACGGCGTGCGGCGCGGGGCCTTGCGCCGCGCCGCCGACCGCCCGCCCGGGCCGCGCCGGGTACGGGTCGCGAGGGACGTGTCGTGGTCCTCGCGCACCCGAACGGGCGTGACAGCTCGGCCTCCTGGGCGTCGGTCGGGCAGGAGCGGGCGGCGCCGGACCGGTGTGCCGTCCAGACACCGCCGGGCCGCACGCCCGGTGGGGCGGTTCCCCCGCCGCACGTGACGAAATCGCCGCGAATCGTTTGAGAGCTCAATGACCCGTGGGGGATGGTCAGGTGCGGTTCCGAACCGACCATGCATCGCATTTCCGACAAGGAGCGCACCACCGTGACCAACGTCGCAGTCATTTACTACTCGTCGACCGGTAACGTCCACAAGCTCGCCCTGGCCGCCGCCGAGTCGGCGGAGAAGGCGGGCGCCGAGGTCCGGCTGCGCCAGGTGGCGGAGCTGGCTCCGGAGGCCGCCATCGCCTCCAACGCGGCTTGGTCCGCGCACCGCGAGGCCACGAAGGACATCGCCGTGGCGTCCCTGGACGACCTGGTCTGGGCCGATGTCATCCTCTTCGGCACACCCACCCGCTACGGTCTGCCGGCCGCCCAGCTCAAGCAGTTCATCGACACCACGGGCGGCATCTGGGCCCAGGGCAAGCTGGTGAACAAGGTGGTCTCCTCGTTCACCTCGACCTCGCAGACCCACGGCGGTCAGGAGAGCACCATCCTGGCCCTCAACAACACCTTCTACCACTGGGGCGCGATCATCGTTCCGCCCGGCTTCGCCGACGGCGTGCAGTTCGACATCAAGAACGGCAACCCGTACGGCGCCAGCCACGTCGGCTACAACAACGAGGTTCCCGGCACCGAGAACCTGGCCGCCGCCGAGTTCCAGGCCCGTCGTGCCGTGGAGATCGGGACCGCGCTGAAGCGCGGGCTCGAGGCCGCGTCCTGATCCAAGGGCTCCTCCCCCTGTGCGCCGCGGGCGCGGGCGGACCCACGCGCCCCCGCGCCCCCGGATGCCGCAGGGGACCGGGCGTGGCGGGGATCGATCCCTCGTCCGACGGCCCAGGTCCGCCCCGTTCGTCGACACACCACAGGGAGCCAGTGCTGTGAAACGCGCGTTCTTCCACCTGCCGGTGGTGCTGACGGTCGCCCTCGCCGCGGCCCTCATGCCCGCAGCCGCGGGGTCGGCCTCCCCGTCCGGAGCCGACATCCGCGCCCGTACCACCTGGGACGACTTCCGAGGCGGATTCGACCACACCGGCGACGACGCCAAGTGGTCGCTGACGCCGCTGGGCCCCTTCCCCCACGGCGACGGCCTGACCTCCACCTCGCAGGCGGGGCTGCGCGTCGTGCCCACCGGCACCAATCGCGCGACCGGCGCTCCTGCCTTCGCCTACACCACGGGCAAGGAGTCCGACGGCGGCAATGGCGGCCTCGACCACATCAAGTGGCTCGCCCTCGCCAACCACCCGGCGAGCAGCGGCGTCCTGGGTTTCGACGCCACGCCCGGCACGGTGCTGACGTTCGACTCGACGCTCAGCGCGCGGACGTTCGGAACCGAGCAGCATCCGTTCGGCGACGCCGTGGCGAACCCGCGCGTCGACCTGCGGCTCGCGGCGGGCGCGATGACCACGATCGACCTGGAGTCGAACATGGTCTTCGACTTCTTCGTCACCAACGGCTGGATCTACGCCCTCTACGAGCGGCTGCCCACCCCCGGCGCCGACCACGCGGCCTTCTCCTACGCCCTCCCGGTCGAGCGGCGCCTCAGCGCCGACCAGGTCAACGACCTGGCCATCTCCTACGACCGGGCCGCGGGCACGGTGGTGTGGAAGGTGGACGGCCGCGAGGTCTACAAGGTCGACAGGATCGGCTTCCGGCCCAAGGACCGCACCCATCTCCTCATCGACCTCGGCGGGCGCGAGGAACTGATCGCGCCGCGCCAACTGGCGGCGGGGTTCGGGATGTTCACGCTCCTCGACGCAGACGCGCCCGGCCTGGACGGCACGGCTGCGCAGGCCGACGGCGCCCTGGTGAAGCTCACCGACACCACCTCGTACCACGACCCCGATGCCGGCGCGCCGGTGCCGCAGACCTTCGTCGACCCGGAGAGCCTGCCGGGCAACAGGCTCTGGGGACAGGGTGCGCGTCTTGACGTGCGCCAACTGAGCGTCACCGGCGCCCGGTTCTGACGCCCAAGCCCCCCGCGCAGGGCCCCGCTTTTCCATTCCCGGTCCGACCGGAAAGGAAAAGCGGGGCTTTTTCCATGTGCTCGGGCATATCCGGCCAACTGACGAAGTAACCGGCCACACATTGATCGAAGGCCATGGCGCAACGCAGAGTTGAGGGGACTCCAGAGGTTATTCGCATCGCTTACTTGCGAGCGGAATGAATTGCTCGCGGCCGTCCAGCGGTGTGAATCCACTGTCCCGTCCGCGGAGCATCGCCCCTTCAGCCCGCTACCAGGAGAATCCTGATGACAGCACGATTCACCGGCAAGGTCGCACTTGTCACCGGAGGTGGTTCCGGTACCGGCAGAGCGACCGCGCTGGCCTTCGCCAGGGAGGGCGCCACCGTGGTGGTCGCCGGGCGGGAACCCCGGGACCTGACGGACACCGTCACCCTGATCGAGAAGGAGGGCGGCGAGGCCGACGCCGTCATGGCCGACGTGACGCACGCACTGGACGTCATACGGCTCGTGAAATCAACGGTGGAACGCCACGGCGGGCTGCACATCGCGTTCAACAACGCCTGCTGGGTCCCCCACCCGCACATGATCGTGGAAACCTGCGAAGCCGTATGGGGTGAAGTCCTTTCCACCAATCTCACCGGTGTCTGGCTGTTGATGAAGCACGAGATCGCCCATATGCGGGAGCATGGCGGCGGTGTGATCGTCAATCATTCCACCAATGTCAGCGTCAACGGCCGCCGGCTCGGATTCGGGGCCTATGCGTCCACGAAAGCGGCGCTGTCCGCTCTCACCAAGGCCGCCGCGCAGGAGCACATCGGCGACGGCATCCGCATCAACTCGATCAGCCCCGGTGACGTGGAGGCCACCAACGGCCGCGCCGAATGGGAGGAGCACGTGAAGACGTCGGCCCCGGCCGGCCGGGTCGCGCGCACCGAGGAGATCGCCGACACCGTGACATGGCTCGCCGGCCCCGAATCCAAGTTCGTCGTCGGGCACGACCTGGTACTGGACGGCGGGGTGACCCTCTGATGTCCGGGACACGTGCCCGGACCGCCCGTATCCCAGGGTCCAAGTCCCTCACCAACCGGGCCCTGCTGCTGGCCGCCGCCGCCGACGGGACGAGCGAACTGACCGCTCCTCTCCTCAGCGACGACACGGTCGCCTTCCGTCAGGCGCTCATCGACCTCGGCGTCGGCGTCGAGGTGCGCGACGACCGCTGGACGGTGACGGGACTCGGCCGCGCGCCGCGGGCCGGAGCAGCTGTCTGGTGCGCCGACGCGGGCACAGCGGCACGCTTCCTGCCCGTCCTCGCCGCGGCGGGCGAGGGCGAGTTCCACTTCGACGGGTCGGATCAGCTCAGGGCCCGGCCGCTCGGCCCCCTCACCCGCGCCCTGGTCGAACTGGGCGCACGCGTGGAGACGGGCGACGGCGGCGGACTGCCGCTGCACATCACCGCTCGGGGGCTGGCGGGCGGCGAGCTGACGCTCGACTCCTCGGTCAGCAGCCAGTACCTCACCGGCCTGCTCCTGTCCGCGCCGCTGATGCGCGAGCCGCTGACCGTCGCGGCGCAGGGGCTGGTCAGCCGCCCGTACATCGACATGACGACGGCGCTGATGCGCCGGTTCGGCGCCCAGGTCGGCATCGACGCCGAGGGCCGGCTGCGGGTGGAGCGCGGGGGCTACACCGGCACCGGGCTGCGGATCGAACCGGACGCCTCCACCGCCTCGTACGTCTTCGCCGCCGCGGCGGTCACCGGCACCGCCGTCACCGTGCCCCACCTGGGCAAGGACAGCCTGCAGGGCGATCTGCGGTTCGCCGAGGTGCTGGCCCGTACCGGCGCCGAGGTCGAGATCGGCCCGGACGCCACGACGGTCACCGGCACCGGGCGGCTGTCCGGCGGCTTCGACGTCGACATGGGAGACATCTCCGACACCTTCATGACCCTGGCCGCCGTCGCTCCTCTGGCCGACGGTCCGATCACCGTCCACGGCATCCGCCACGCGCGGTTCAAGGAGTCCGACCGGATCACCGCGATCGCGGCGAACCTGCGCGCGGGCGGCATCAGGGTCGAGGAGGGCGAGGACCGGATCACCGTCCACCCCGGACGGATGGCGCCGACCGAGATCGCCTGCCACCGCGACCACCGCATCGCCATGGCCTTCTCCGTCCTCGGGCTCCGCACTCCCGGAATCACCCTCGACGACCCGGACTGCGTCGCCAAGACCTTCCCCGGCTTCCACGAGGAGCTCACAAGGCTCTTCGGCCCGCAGGCGAGCTTCCCCGCGCCGGCGCGCTGAGCCCGGCGCGGCACCCAAGGGGCGCACGGCACTGCACTGCACCCACGGCGCACACCCATGGCACGCACCGCACGGCATGCACGGCACAGCAGACGCCCAACGAGCAGCAGACACACGTAGCGAGAAGAGAGAGCGAGATGACGGACATCATCATTGCGGGCGGTGGGATCGGCGGTCTCGCGGCGGCCCTCAGCATCTCCCGCCGCGGCCACCGGGTCACGGTCCTGGAGGCACGCGACACCTTCACCGAAATCGGCGCCGGCATTCAGCTCGGCCCGAACGCCTTCCAGGCACTCGACCAGCTCGGCGTCGGCGACGAGGTCCGCGCCCGCGCCGTGCACATCGACGAACTGCGCTTCATGGACGGCACCACGGGCGAGAAGGTCGCCTCCATGCCGCTCACCGGCGAGTACCGCCGCCGCTTCGGCAACCCGTACGCGGTCGTCCACCGGATCGACCTCTACGCGCCGCTGCTCGAGGCGTGCCGCGCCGTCGACACGATCGAGCTGCGCACGAACGCCTCGGTGCTGAGCTACGAGCAGAACGCCGGCTCGGTCACCGTACGTCTCACCTCGGGCGAGGAGGTCACCGGCGCTGCGCTCATCGGCGCCGACGGCATCAACTCCTTCGTCCGCAAGCAGCTCGTCGGGGACGGCTTCCCGCGCGTGTCCGGGCACACCATCTACCGTTCGGTGATCCCGATGGAGAAGGTCCCCGAGGAGCTGCGCTGGAACACCGTCACGCTGTGGGCCGGGCCCAAGTGGCACTTCGTCCACTACCCCATCGGCGAGGGCAAGTTCCTCAACCTCGCCGCCACCCGCGACGACGGCGCCACGAAGGCCGTACTGGGCGAACCGGTCGCCAAGGAGCGCGTGCTCGGCGAGTTCCCCGAGCTGGGCGAGACCGCACGCCGTCTGCTGAACCTCGGCGAGGACTGGCGCAGCTGGGTCCTGTGCGACCGCGACCCGGTCGCGAACTGGGCCGACGGCCGGGTCGTCCTCGTCGGCGACGCCGCCCACCCGATGCTCCAGTACGCGGCCCAGGGCGCCTGCCAGGCGGTCGAGGACGCGGTCGTGCTCGGGGAGCTGATCGGCACCGAGGCGTCCGAGTTCGAGGTGAACTTCCAGAAGTTCAACGCCGAACGCCGCGAGCGCACCGCCGCCACCCAGCGCGTGGCTCGCGAGATGGGCCGGCAGCTGTACCACCCGGCGGGCGAGGCGGCCAAGGAGCGCAACGCGATGCTGGCATCCCTCAGCGCCGACGACATGTACGACAAGGTCGACTGGCTGCACGGAAGCAAGGTCGGCGTCCCCGGCCACGTCGCCCCGGCCGTTCCCGCCGGACTGATCTGATCATGGGCAGTCTGCGCTGGCTCACCGCGGGTGAGTCGCACGGTCCGGCGCTGGTCGCGACGCTGGAGGGGCTGCCGGCCGGTGTTCCGGTCACCACGGAGGTGGTGGCCGGCGCGCTGGCGCGGCGGCGTCTGGGGTACGGCCGCGGCGCGCGGATGAAGTTCGAGCGGGACGAGGTGACCTTCCTCGGCGGCGTCCGGCACGGCCTGACCCAGGGCGGCCCGGTCGCCGTCATGGTCGGCAACACTGAGTGGCCCAAGTGGGAGCAGGTCATGTCGGCGGACCCGGTCGATCCGGAGGTGCTGGCGAACCTGGCCCGGCACGCTCCCCTGACCCGGCCGCGGCCCGGTCACGCCGACCTGGCCGGTATGCAGAAGTACGGCTTCGACGACGCGCGCCCCGTGCTGGAGCGGGCCAGTGCCCGCGAGACCGCGGCGCGCGTCGCGCTGGGCGCGGTGGCCCGTGCGTTCCTCAGGGAGACGGCCGGGATCGCGGTCCTGTCCCACGTGGTGGAGCTCGGAGCCGCGCGGACACCGTCCGGGACGCTGCCGCTCCCCGGCGACGTGGACCGGCTCGACGCGGACCCGGTGCGCTGCCTGGACGAGGCCGGGAGCAAGGCGATGGTCGCCGAGATCGACCAGGCCCACAAGGACGGCGACACCCTCGGCGGCGTCGTGGAGGTCCTCGCGTACGGCGTGCCTGTCGGTCTGGGCTCGCACGTCCACTGGGACCGCAGGCTCGACGCCCGGCTCGCCGCCGCGCTCATGGGCATCCAGGCCATCAAGGGCGTCGAGGTCGGCGACGGCTTCGACCTCGCCCGGGTGCCCGGTTCCCAGGCGCACGACGAGATCGTGCGCACGGAGCAGGGTGTGCGCCGCACCTCGGGCCGCTCGGGCGGCACCGAGGGCGGTATGTCGACGGGTGACGTGCTGCGGGTGCGGGCCGCGATGAAGCCGATCGCGACCGTGCCCAAGGCGCTCGCGACCTTCGACATCCGCACCGGCGAGCCGGCCAAGGCGCACCACCAGCGCTCCGACGTGTGCGCGGTGCCCGCGGCCGGGATCGTCGCCGAGGCGATGGTCGCGCTGGTGCTCGCGGACGCCGTCGCCGAGAAGTTCGGCGGCGACAGCGTCAACGAGACCCGCCGCAACATCCGTTCCTACCTGGACGCGCTCGCCGTCGGCTGATGGGAGGGTCCGCGGCCGGGCCTCCGGCCGCGGACCTGACCAAGTAGCGGCGCACCGGTTCGGTGCGGGGACGCGTGAGGGAACACTGGGCGCCGTGGGCAGACGACGGAGGGGGCGCGGCGAGCATCTCCTCTCGCGGGACCCGTACCGGCAGGCCGGCCACCGGAGTGAGTCCGGGCGGAGATGGGATGGACAGCATGCAGTTCGGCATATTCAGCATCGGGGACGTGGGCAGGGATCCGAGCACCGGCCGCACGCCCAGCGAGCACGAGCGCATCAAGGCGATGGTCGCGCTCGCCGAGAAGGCCGAGGAGATCGGTCTGGACGTGTTCGCCACCGGCGAGCACCACAACCCGCCGTTCGTACCGTCGTCCCCGACGACGCTGCTCGGCCACATCGCGGCGCGGACGCAGCGGATCATCCTGTCCACCGCCACCACGCTGATCACCACCAACGACCCGGTGAAGATCGCCGAGGACTACGCGATGCTCCAGCACCTCGCGGACGGCCGGGTCGACCTGATGATGGGCCGCGGCAACACCGCGCCGGTGTACCCCTGGTTCGGCAAGGACATCCGCCAGGGCATCCCGCTCGCCGTCGAGAACTACGCGCTGCTGCACCGGCTGTGGCGCGAGGAACCGGTGGACTGGGAGGGCCGGTTCCGTACGCCGCTGCAGAGCTTCACGGCGACACCCCGGCCGCTGGACGGCGTGCCGCCGTTCGTCTGGCACGGTTCCATCCGCTCCCCGGAGATCGCCGAGCAGGCCGCGTACTACGGCGACGGCTTCTTCGCGAACCACATCTTCTGGCCCAAGGAGCATTTCGTCCGGCTGGTCAATCTGTACCGGGAGCGTTACGCGCACCACGGGCACGGCGCGCCCGAGCAGGCGGTCGTCGGACTCGGTGGCCAGTTCTTCCTGCGGAAGAATTCCCAGGACGCGGTCCGGGAATTCCGCCCCTACTTCGACAACGCCCCTCTGTACGGCGGCGCCCGTCTGGAAGATTTCATGGAGCAGACACCGCTGAGTGTCGGCTCCCCGCAGGAAGTGATCGACAAGACACTGGGATTCCGGGAGACGTTCGGCGACTACCAGCGACAGCTGTTCATCGTCGACGCACACTCGATTCCGCTGAAGACCGCGCTGGAACAACTCGACCTGTTCGGGGATGAAGTGCTCCCGGTGCTCCGCAAGGAGTTCGCCGCGGGCCGCCCGGCAGACGTGCCCGCGGGGCCCACCCATGCGGAGCGGGTGGCCCGGCGGGACCGGGAGCGCGCCGCGCAGTAGGCGCGAGGGGAGTGGAGCAGGGGCTCGTCGGCCACAGCCGGCGGGCCCCTGCTCCGTTACGTGGTCGAGGCTCCGTTCGATCCGCGCCCGGCCACTTCGTCGCGCCGCCGCCGCGAAAATGACGAAGTCCCGTGCGTCCGCTGACACCCCCGCGCGGCGGCGGCCACACTGTCCGGGCCGCGCTACGGCCGGCGGTGGTTCTCCCCGGCCTCAAGCACGGCCCGGACTCCAGGAAAGAGGACCCCTGATGACCCCCTTGGCCGACGCCCGGCCCCAGTCGGTGACGCACGAGACCCCGGCGGACGAATCGCTCTTCTCCTCCGACGCGGGGACCGTGACCGTGTGGTCGGACATCGGCTGCCCCTGGGCGACGCTGGCGCTGCACACCCTGCACGCGGCCGCGAAGCGGCGGCGCGCCGAACTCGTCGTGGACCACCGGATCTTCCCGCTGGAGCTGTTCAACAGCCAGTCCACACCCAAGCCCATCATCGACGCCGAGATCGTGGCGATAGGCGCCAAGGTGCCGGCGCTGGGCTGGCGGCTGTGGTCGGCACCCGAGTACACCTATCCGGTCACCACCCTGCCCGCGATGGCGGCGGTCCAGGCCGCGAAGGCCCCCGAAGTGGGCGGACTGCGCGCCTCCGACCAGCTCGACACCGCGCTCAGGCACGCGTTCTACGCCGAGAGCCGGTGCGTCAGCATCACCTCGGAGATCCTCGCGGTGGCCGAGGTGTGCCCGCTCGTGAACGCCAAGGCGCTGGCCGTGGCCCTCGAGCGCGGCGAGGGGCGGTCCGCCGTGCACCGCAACTTCGCCGTGGCGCAGGGCCCCCGGGTCCAGGGCAGCCCGCATCTGTTCACGGCGGCAGGTGTCGACGTGCACAACCCAGGCGCCGACTTCCGCTGGACGGGGAACCCCCAGAAGGGCGGCTTCCCCGACTTCCATGCGTACTCCGCCGACTGGGCCGACGAAGTCCTCGACTCCGTCGCAGGACCGCAGCAGCGGTGACCGGTCGCCAATTTCCTGTCTGCACCACCTGACAGAGTAAATTGGCTGACTTTGCCGGGGTCGATGGCCGGGTATTTCAATGAGGACAACAAGCTGACTTGTTCTCGCCCTTGTCGTTTCCCGAAGGGAGCACGTCGATGCCTGCCATCGATCCCATTCTCGAGCTGCCTTACGGTGTCACTCCGGACCCGGACGAATTCCTTCGCGCGGCGCTCCGCTGGCATTTCTCGCCGGAGACCGGTTCGCCGTTCTGGCTGGCGCAGGCGGAGGAGCTCGATTTCGACCCCATAGCCGACGTGCGCGGGTTCGACGACCTCAAGCTGTTCCCCAACGTGGCGAACTCCCTGCGCGACGTCCGCGCGGAGGACCTGATCCCCCGCGGCTACGGTCCCCGGCCCAAGGTCGTCGGCGTCTTCGACAGCGGCGGCACGACCGGTGCGCCGAAGCGGATCGTCATGCTCCAGGAGTGGCTGGAGATGCTGATCGCGCACAGCAGCGGCCAGCTCGACGCGCACGGCGTGCCGCGCGACGTCAACTGGCTGCTGTCGATCCCGTCCGGCCCGCACATGGTCGGTGCCACCTTCCAGCAGCTGGTGGCTGCCCGTGGCGGCCTGTCGTTCATGATCGACGTGGACCCGCGCTGGGTGAAGAAGATCATCGCCCGGGGTGCCGAGACGGAGGCCGATCTCTACACCGACCACCTGGTCGACCAGCTCTCCCACGCGCTGGCCAGCCAGGACATCGGTGTCCTGATGCTCACGCCGCCGGTGCTGGAGCGGCTGAGCCGGCGCGACGACCTCGTCGAGCTGATCCGCAAGAAGGTCAAGGCGATCATGTGGGTCGGCACCCAGCTCGACCCCGACACCCGCCACCTGTACCGCACGGAGCTGTACCCGGGCATCCCGCTCTACAGCGGCTTCGGCAACACGATGACCCTCGGGCACGTCAGCGAGCGTCCCGGGCTGAGTGACGACGAGCCGTGCGTCTACGACCCGTTCTCGCCGTACATGACGTACAACGTCATCGACCTGGAGGCCCGCAGGCCCGTCGAGTTCGGCGAGCGCGGCCGGGTCGTCATGAACTACGTCGGCAAGAGCCTGTTCCTGCCGAACAACCTGGAGCGGGACTTCGCCACCCGTATCCGCCCGCTGGAGGGCCAGATCGGCGACTCCGTCGCGGACATCGCCCCCGTGCGCGAGTTCGACGACGAGAAGGTCATCGAGGGGGTCTACTGATGACCGCCGAACCGGTCGCACTCGACGCGCTCGGCCCGAGCGGCCCCTATCGGTCCCGCAAGCGGCTCACCATCCCCGACGTGGCCGGCACCCCCACCGCCGAACTCAGCCTCGTTCCCGCGCTGTTCGTCGGCCGCGCCATGGTCGCGCTGCGCAAGGCGCGCCCCCTGCCGCGGGAGGAGCGGCTCGCCGCCCTCTCCCGCGCGGGCCGCGTCTTCCGCGAGCAGGAGGTCGGCGGGCTGTCGTACGAGGAGTACGAGCGGACCGTGTCGCGGATCTGCGGTGTGCCGCTGCAGGCCGTGCGCTCGGCGGCCGACGAGATCGCCGACTCCGCCGAGCGCGTGCTGACCCCGTCGTACAACGCGCGCCCCACCGGCGCGGTCTCCCACTGGCGCGACCCGCTCACCCGCAACGGCCGTGCCGTGTGGACCCGGCGCGGCGAGGTCCTCGCGGTCAACGCGGCGGGCAACCACCCCGCACCGCACGCGCTCTGGCTGGAGGCGCTCGCCCTCGGCTACCGGGTCGCCGTGCGGCCCTCGCGGCGCGAGCCGTTCACCCCTCACCGTCTGGTGCTGGCGCTGCGCGCCGCGGGCTTCGGTGACGACCAGGTCGTCCTGCTGCCCACCGACCACTCGGTCGCGGACGAGGTCATGGCCGGCGCGGACCTGAGCATCAGCTACGGCGGCGACGACGTGGTCAAGAAGTACGCCGCCGACACGACGGTGCTCGCCCAGGGACCCGGGCGTTCCAAGATCCTCGTCACCGCGGACGCCGACTGGCGCGACCACCTGGACACGATCGTCGACTCGGTCGGTCACCACGGCGGCGTCAAATGCGTCAACACGACCGCCGTGTTCGTCGAGGGGGACCCCGCGCCGCTGGCCGAGGCGCTCGCCGAGCGGCTGGCCGCGCTGCCGTCGCTGCCGCCCGAGGACGAGAAGGCCGTGCTGCCCGTGCAGCCGGCCGAGACCGCACGGAATCTCGAGCGCTACCTGCTTGCGCAGGCCGCCGGGACGACCGCGCACCTCGGCGGGGACGGCGTCGTCGACGAACTGCCCGACGGCAGCGCCGTGCTGCGGCCCGCCGTGCACGAGCTCGCCGGCACCGAGGGCGGCCGGCACCGCATCGAACTGCCCTTCCCCTGCGTGTGGGTGGCGCCCTGGCGACCCGAGGACGGCATCGAGCCGCTGCGCGAGACGCTGGTGCTCGGTGTGATCACCGGCGACGAGGAAGGGCACGCGGACCTCATCGACGCACTGGTGGAGGACCCGACCATCTGCAACGTCCACCTGGGGGACCACCCGACCCACTGGATGGACCGCAGCGTGCCGCACGACGGCTACCTCGGCGAGTTCCTGATGCGCACCAAGACCGTCATCCGCGGCTGACGGGGTCCGCCGTCGCAGGCACCCCAGCCCCACGCGGGCGCGCCCGAGCGCCTGCCCCACGAGCGGGAGGCCCTGTCCATACCCCGGACAGGGCCTCCTCCTGCTCGTCGGCCTCAGCCGCGGCCCAGGCCGATGTGCCGTGCTGCTGCTACCACTCGCCCACGGCCGGCGGCCAGTTGACGCGGGAGGTGAGGACGCAGCGGAAAGTGAGCTCACCATGCTGGCTGCCGGTGACTTCGATCGCCCTGCTGCCGGGGAGCGCGCCCTGTACGTCGCGCGCCTCGATCCAGCAGGGCTCGTCGAACTCCACGTACTTCGTGGGCACGATGGAGGTCGACGTGGGCACGAAGCCGTCGGGCCCCGCATGGGCGAAGGCCGCCTGGTGGGCGGCCTCGACGAGGACCAGACCCGGCACGTGGTCGACCGGGTGGTCCAGCAGGGCCAGGTGCCCGGTGTCGCCGCGCAGTTCCCACCGGCTGGGCCGGTCGGTGGGCGCGAGCGTCACCTCGTCCTCGGCACGCCGGCCGACGAGGGCCGGGGCGACGGGGGCGGGGGCACCGTTCGGCCGGGCGGCTGCGTGCTCTCCGCGCAGTCGTCCGTACACGTTCGCAGGCACCCAGCTGAACGCGGCGCTGCAGGTCACGAAGATCGTGCCGTCGTGCGAGAACACGAAGTGCATGTCCAGGCTGCGACGCCCGGACGGTACGCACCGGACGTCGATGTCGACGACGTCCATGGTCCGGTCCACCGTGGGGTAGTCCGGATCCGAGGAATACTGCAGCTTGTTCATGAGGTACTGGTCCGAGGTGGGGGTCTCGAACCCCGCGTGGGCCAGGAGCAGACCGGCCTGGCGGATCGTCTGCGCCACGAGCATTTCGTTGTGCCTGGCCCTCGGGGCCGGGGCGAAGAATCCGTGCGCCACCGTCCAGTCGGCGGAGAGGTGGAACCGGTCCTCGCCCAGTCGCGTCCACGAGGTGATCAGGATGTCGTCCTCGGCGACGCGGTGCACGAACTTCGGGGTGATCGTTCCGCTCGGCCGGCTGCCGAGTGTGGAGACCACCGCTGCCGTCGGCGTGGAGACCGCCCGACGGATCTTACGTGCGGGCCTTTTTCGGGCGTGGATGGACAACTGAGACATAGAACCCCCCAGGCTCGTAAACCTTCTACGTGAGAACGGCCGTCCGTTCCCCTGCTAAGATACGGACTGCCCGGTTTGTTTTGTCAATCGATCCGCGGCAAACTCGAAAAGAACTTGAACGCGAACGGGGAGTGAGAGGAGGCCTGATGGCACGTCAGGAACGCGCGACCAGGACTCGCGCGGCGATCCTGGAGGCGGCGGCGGCCGTCTTCGCGGAGCGTGGCTACGAAGCCGCGACCATCGCGGACATCCTGGCCCGCGCCGATGTGACGAAGGGCGCGCTGTACTTCCACTTCTCGTCCAAGGAAGACCTGGCCAGAGGGGTCCTCGCCTACGCGGTGACCACCGAGGGCGTCCCCGAGCAACCGTCCAAGCTGCAGGAAGTCGTGGACGTCAGCATGGTGCTGGCCCACCGGCTGCCGCGAGAGGCCATGCTGCGCGCGTCCGCCCGGCTCGCCGCGGACCAGAGCTCGCGGGAGCTCTTCGGCGCTCCGTACAGCGAGTGGACCGACCTGGTCGCGAGCCTGCTCAGTCAGGCCAAGGCGCAGGGTGAACTGCTCCCGCACGTGCTGCCGGAGGAGACGGCCGCGATCCTGGTCGGCGCCTTCACCGGTCTGTCACTGACCTCGCAGGAGTCGGCCGACCTCTCCTGCCTGGAGCAGCAGGTGGGCCTGATGTACGACCACATGCTGCCCGCCATCGCCGTCCCTGGAATCCTCGGCAGGCTGGACACCAGGCCGGGCCGCGGCGCCCGGGTGACCGCCCAGGCCGCCGAAGGCGACGGGCCGGACCCGGCGGACGACGACGTGGCCGACATGGCCGAGGAGGGCGCTCAGGCCGAGGAACCGCTCGCGTCGGGGACACCCGCGACGACGGCGGCCGCGGGAGCGTAAGGCACATCCGTCGTCCGGTTCTGCCCGGCGGGGCGCCCGCCCTGCCGGACGACCGGCACATCGATGCGCGACAACGATCACTTCGAAGGGGAGGGCGGTCGCATGACTGCTTCGGGTGCAAGGACAGCGCTGGTCACAGGGGCGAGCCGGGGTATCGGCCGCGGCATAGCGCAGCGGCTGGCGGGGGACGGCTTCCTCGTCGCCGTCCACTACGGGAGCAACGAGGCCGCCGCGAAGGAGACGGTCGCCTCGATCGAGGCGGAGGGCGGACGCGCCTTCGCCGTACGCGCCGATCTCGGCGCCCGCGACGGCGTGGCCGCGCTCTACCGCGGCTTCGGCGATGGCCTGGCCGCGCAGGACGCCGAGCCGGGCCTCGACGTGCTGGTCAACAACGCCGGGCTCGGGCCGACGGCCCGCATCGGGGAGGTGACCGAGGCCGACTTCGACCAGCTGCTCGCGGTCAATGTCAAGGCGCCGTTCTTCCTGGTCCAGCAAGGGCTCGGACTGCTGCGCGACGGCGGGCGCGTGGTCAACATCTCCTCGGGCGTGACCCGGATCGCGTTTCCGGAGGCCATCGCCTACTCGATGACCAAGGGTGCCCTGGACACCTTCACGCTGGCCCTGGCCAAGGAGCTGGCCGGACGCGGGATCACGGTGAACACCGTGGCCCCCGGCTTCGTCGAGACGGACATGAACGCGCCGCTGCGCTCGACCCCGGAGGGAGCGGCCTTCCTGGAGAGCTTCTCGGCCTTCGGCCGGATCGGGCAGCCGGCCGACATCGCGGACGTGGTGGGCTTCCTGGCGTCCCCGGAGTCCCGCTGGGTCACCGGGCAGTACATCGACGCGACGGGCGGCTCACGGCTCTGACAGGGGGCTGAGTCTGGGCGCAGGGCCCGTGCCAGGAGGCGGTGTTCAGGGCCGTACGGGCCGTGGCGGGCTGTGGGCTGTGGGCCATACGGGCGTGGCGGGCCGGCTGCCGGTCGCCGGCCCTCAGGGCTTCGCGACCGGGTGCCCCAGCGGGCAGAGCACGCCCCGTCCCCGGGAGCCCTCCGCCACCAGCATCGCCAGGTGCCCCGCGGCAGCCACCTCCGGCAGCACGAGCTCCCAGATACGGCTGAGCCAGGCCCGGGGCGGCTCCGGCAGATCGTCGGGCTCCCGCTGCGGTACGAGTTCGGCCAGGACTCCGCGGTCGCGCACGGTCGTCTCCAGACCTGACATCAGGTACGCCACAAGGACGGCGACCGTGTGGACGTTCGTACCGGCGAGCAGGGACCCGTCGGCCTGGGCGTGGTGCAGCAGACGGCGTACGGGCTCCGCCCAGGCCACGTTCCAGTGGCGCGGGAGTGCGGCGGTCGCGGCGCGCTCCCGGCCCAGCCGGGCACCGGCCCGGGCGACCGGGTCGGTCTCCAGCAGGACGGCGAGCTCGTGCGTGATGTCGATGACGGACTGCAGGGCCGGGCCGGAGCGGCGGCGGACGCTGTCGACGACGGCCCGGGCGGCGAGATGGGCCGACTCCTGGACGGCGTCGGCGAGTTCGTCCTTGGAGGAGAAGTGGAACGACAGCGCGCCCTTGGACACACCGGCGGCGTCGCTGATGCGGGTGAGGGAGGAGCGCTCGTAGCCGACGTCGTCGAAGGTCAGGGCCGCCGCGCGGATCAAGGACCGCCGGGTCTGTTCCGCCCGCTCCTGCTTGGCCACCGCCGCCACCCCTTCCTCGCGATCCGGCAATACCGGGACATCTCCTGTCTCAGAAACCTACCATGCGGTTTATTTACTGTCTCTTGGCGGGTACGGTCCGACTCGATTTCGCTCTCATTGGTCGTTGAAACTACCGCGAACCGGGAGGTCGGAACCTCGAAGCAGGCCAGACATTGTCACCTCCGCGGGGGTGCGGACGAGAAAGAAACCGTTTAGTCGGTTGTTTGTTTCATCCTCGGTCGTGAGCGGCCCGGGAACATCGGACAGAAGGGGGAGGATCGACCGTGCGTGCGATCCGGTTCAGTCGATTCGGCGGTCCCGAGGTGCTGGAGACCGTCGAGGTGCCCGATCCCGTACCGGGACCGGGCGAGGTCTTGATCACCGTGGAGGCGGCCGGTGTGAACTACGCGGACACTCTGGTGGTCGACGGCTCCTACGCCGTAGCGGAATCGCTGCCCTTGATCCCGGGCAGCGAGGTCGTCGGCCGCACCGAGGCCGGCCGCCGGGTGCTCGCCCGGGTGGCGAACGGCTACGCCGAGCTGGCCGTCGCCAAGGAGTCCGCCGTCGTCGGGATACCGGAGGAGCTCGACGCGGGGCAGGCGCTCGCCCTGCTCATGCAGGGCCTGACCGCCTGGCACCTGCTGAAGTCGGCGGCCCGCCTCCAGCCCGGCGAAACCGTGGTCGTGCATGCGGCGGGCGGGGGTGTGGGCAGCCTCGCCGTACAGCTCGCCGGGGTGTTCGGCGCGGGGCGGGTCCTCGCCCAGGCCTCCACCCCCGAAAAACGCGAACTGGCGCTCGAGCTGGGAGCGGACGAGGTGGCGGAGTACCCGCTCGCGGACCGTGCCGACGTGATCCTGGACGCGACGGGTGGGGAGCTGTTCGCACAGGCGCTGTCGTCGCTCGCGGACTTCGGCCGCCTGGTGACCTACGGCGACGCCACCGGGGCGGGCCTGCCGCCCGTCGACCCGGCGCGCCTGTCCCGCCTGAACGCGGCGGTGGTCGGCTTCTGGCTCCGCCCGACGCTGGCACGCCCCGGGGCGGTGTCGGGCCCGTTGCGGGAGATGCTGCGTCTGGTGTCGGAGGGCCGCCTGACGCCGGTGACGTCATCGGCGTACGCGCTGCCGGAGGCGCGGGCGGCCCACGAGGCGCTGCGGGGGCGCCGCACGACGGGCAAGACGCTGCTGATTCCGTGACGGGGTCGCATCTCCAGCCCGTTCCGGTGGCACCTCCGACGGCTGCCGAACCGTGGGGGAGTTCGAGGACATGCCCGCAGGGCGTGCCGCGACACCGTGGAGTGACCGGGTACGAAGCCTCGGCGGGGCTCCATCGCCGGGCGGGCTGGAAGTGACCGGCGGCGAAGTCCCGGCCCCCGCGGCTCCATCGCCGACGGGTTGGAGGTGTCCGGCGGCGAAGTCCCGGCCCCCGCGGCTCCATCGCCGACGGGTTGGAGGTGTCCGGCGGCGAAGTCCCGGCCGGCGGTCCGGCCCGCGGTCGCGCGCGGCCCCGTGTCCGGTGCCGCAGAAGTGGGCACGCGGTGCCGGTTCACATGCACCCTTTCCGGGCGCGCCCGGTGTCCGGGGGCGTTGCGCCCCCGGGTGCCCTATTTCGCGTCCGCGTACCGCTGCACCACCGCCACCGTGAAAGGAAACCGCACCGGGGTCTCGCCGAAGGCGATGCGGCCCGCCAGCGTGCCCGCCTCGCGGACCGCCCGCGTCACCTGCTCCGCCTCCTCCGCCGGGCAGTGGACGATCACCTCGTCGTGCTGGAAGAACACCAATTCCGCCCGCATCCCCGATACCGCCCGCCGCAGCGCGGCCAGCATCAGCAGCGCCCAGTCCGCAGCACTGCCCTGCACCACGAAGTTCCTGGTGAAGCGGCCCCTCGCGCGCGCGTCCGAGGTCGCGGAGCGGGCGCGGGCCCCGTCCTCCTCCTGGGGGATGCCCGCCTCCTCGGCCTGGCCCTCCTCCGCCCGCGGACTCGTGCGCCCGAGCCAGGTCCGTACGAGGCGGCCCTCCTCGCCAGCCTTCGCCGCATCGTCCACATACGCCACTGCCTCGGGGAACCGGCGCCGCAGGGCCGCCAGGTTCTTGAGGCCGTCGCCCGACGTCTGTCCGTAGATCGCGCCGAGCAGCGCCAGCTTCGCGTGCGCGCGGTCGCCGGAGAACGCGCGGTCGGACAGGGCCGTGTACAGGTCGCCGTCGTGACCGGCGACCTCCATCAGCCCCCGGTCACGGGAGATCGCGGCCAGCACGCGCGGCTCCATCTGGTCCGCGTCGGCCACCACCAGCCGCCAGCCCTCGTCCGCGACCACCGCGCGCCGGATCACCTTGGGGATCTGCAGCGCCCCGCCGCCGTTGGTCGTCCACCGTCCGGACACGGTGCCGCCCGGTTGGTACTCGGGCCGGAAACGACCGTCGCGCACCCAGTCCTGCAGCCAACTCCAGCCGTGCGCGGTCCAGATGCGGTACAGCTTCTTGTAGTGGATCAACGGCTCGACCGCCGGGTGGTCGATGCCCTCCAGCTCCCAGCGCCGGGTCGATGACACCCTGATTCCCGCCCCGGCGAACGCCTTGACGACGTCCGCGGGCAGATCCGGCCGCACCCGACGCCCGAACGCCGCCGACACCTCGTCCGCCAGTTCCGCGAGGCGGCGCGGCTCCCCACCGCCCGCATACCGTTCACCGAGCAACTCGTGCAGCACCTGGCGGTGCATGTCGGCCCGCCACGGCAGACCCGCTCGGTGCATCTCGGCGGCCACCAGCGTCCCGGCGGACTCCGCGGCGGTCAGCAGCCGCATCCGCCCGGGGTGCTCGGCGGCGTCGTGCCGTCGCTGCTGGTCGGCGTAGACCTCCAGCAGCGCCTCCAGCGGAAGGGGGACCGGCTGCGGCTCGAACAGTGAGGACTGCGCGCCCGGCACCGCCGCACGCGCCGGCGGATCGGGCGGTACGGGCGCGTTCCGCAGCCGCGCCCAGGCGGCCGCGGCCGAGCGAGGCTCGCCCAGCCGTCCCTCGTGGCCGAGCAGCAGCAGCTCCGCGGCCTCGATGTCGTAGCACCGGTCGACCCTGACGCCCGCCGCGAGCAGGCGCGGGTGGATCCCGGCCGTGGACCGCCACACCCACCGGTCCACGCCGGGGCGGGACCGGACCGCCTCGACGAGATCGGGCTCGGTGTGGACGGGCCCCGAGGGCAGGCCGTCGGCACCGAGGGGGACGAGCCGCGCCGCCCCGTCCCCGTCCGCCGCCACAGCCCACCGTTCGCCCATGGGTTCGATTGTGGCAGCAGGGTCGGACAGCGCGAGGTCACGCGGCCATCGCGTGGAAAGCGCCGACGTCTCGTCCCGCGAGGTGGCCGGCCTGATCCGGGCGCCCGGTCGCGGCATCAGTCGACGAGGGCGCGGACGACGCGGGCCGGGCTGCCGACCGCGAGCACGCCCGCGGGCAGGTCCCTGGTGACGACGGACCCCGCGCCGACCACGGTGCTCTCGCCGATCGTCACCCCGGGGCACACGATCACCCCGCCTCCCAGCCACACGTTGTCGCCGATGCTCACCGGGGCCGCCCGCTCCCAGCCGGCCCGGCGGCGTTCGGTGTCCAGCTCATGCGTGGGCGTCAGGAGCTGGACGTTCGGCCCGATCTGCACATCGGCGCCGATCGTGATGGGAGCGGCGTCCAGGAAGACCGCGTTGAAGTTGACGAACGTACGGTCCCCGATGCGGATGTTGAAGCCGTAGTCGCACTGGAACGGGGGACGGATCCGCACGTCCCGGCCCAGGCCGCCGAGCAGTTCGGCGAGGATCGGCTCGCGGTCGGCGGGCGCCGCGCCGCCGCCCGCGTTGTATGCGGCGCAGAGCACGAAGCGCCGCTCGGTGTCCTCGGCCAGTTGGGGATCACCAGGCAGGTACCAGTCGCCCGCCAGCATCCGGTCCTTGTTCTCGCCCATGCTCGGGTCCGCCCTCACGTCCGGTCCGCGCCTCCGTACGATGATCCCCACTACGCGGCAGGTCATGGCCGCGAGCACATACACAGGGTGGGGATCCTTCGGTGCGAGAAATGATGCGGGGGCGTGTGCGCGCCGCGGCCGTCACGGCGGCGACGGCCGTGCTGGCGCTGGGCGGGCTGACCGGTTGTTCGTCGGAGACGCAGCCGGAGCCGGAGCCGGCGGCGGCCGCGGGCGACGCGGGCGGGAAGCCCGAGAGGGCGGCCGAGGCGACGCCCGGCTCCGAGCAGCGCGGCACCGCGAACTCCGTGCGCAAGGGCGCCACGATCGGCGCCCCGGGTTCGCCGTGCCCGATGCCCGTCACCTTCGACGTCGCCGCCGACTGGAAGCCCGAAGCGGTCGCGAGCGCCGCGGACGAGGAGTTCGGGGCGCTCCTGAAGCAGGGGCCGGTCACTCTCGTCTGCGAGATCGACGCCAAGCCCGCCGGGAACATCGGCTTCATACGCGTCTGGACGGGCGGCACGGCAGGCGACGACGCCCGCGAGGCGCTGCGGGCGTTCGTCGCCGACGCGGCGAAGAAGCGCGAGAAGGAGTCGTACACCGACACGAAGGCGGGCGGCCTGGCGGCTGTCGAGGTCACGTATGTCAACACCGACGAGATGCTGGACGAGCCGAAGAAGGAGCGTGCCTTCGCCGTGACGACGCCGAAGGGCGTGGTGATCGTGGACCTCGGCGGTTTCGACACGGCGGAGCACGAGGCGATGCTGCCCGCGTACGAGCTGGCCAGGAAGTCCGTGCGCGTCGGCTGAGCGCCGATACGGCTGCGGGGCCCGGCCACGGGCGCGGTGCTCGCCACCGGGACGCCCACCTGGACCGGCCCCCGCCCGCGCCGGGGTCCGTCCCCGTCAGGGGTGCGTCGGCTGGGTCCCGTGCTACTCCGCCGGGGCATTCGTGCCTGGCCGAAGGCGTTGGCCGTCCCCGGCACTCCGCCGCCGGGGTCCGTTCCCGGCAGAGGCACGCCGGCTCCGGCCTGTACCCCCGGCACCTGGCCGGGACGCGTCGGCTCGGGCCGCACCCCGCTGAGGGCCTCGCCGGACCTTTCGGTGTCACGTCCCCAAGGGCGTCCGCCGGGCGGCCGTCGATCACGTCCACCAAGGGACGCCCGCGGGGGAGGCCGGCCCTGCCCCCGTGACACCATCTGGTGTGTGAGTACGGTCGAGAAGGCGCTGGCAGCAGCGCTGTACGCGGACGGCGACGAGGCGCTGGACACCGCCGCCTCCCTCCTCGCGGCCGACCCGTCCGCCGACGCGGAGCTGCGCGGGCGCGGTGAGGAGCAGCTGCGTCGTGCCTGGGAACGCGGCTGGCAGCCCGCCGATGTCATACGCCTGGTCCGGCGTGATCTCGACGACGCCCATGAGCGCCTGACCGCCGAGCTGATCACCGGCGAGTCGCAGGGCTACGGCGACCGGATGGCACCGCGCTGGCGGGCCCAGCTCGTCGATCTGGCGGACCATGAGCCGTACCGGGCCGACCGGTTCACCTACGCGACCGCCGTCCTTCAGCTGTACCGCCTGCTCGCTCGCCTCCCGCGGATCGAGCCGGTCGCGCCGCCGCCCGGTGCGCCCGTCACGGCGGTCGCCTCCCCGCACGAGCCGCGCATGCTCACGCGTATCCGCGCGCTGCTGGCCAAGGCGGAGGCGACGGGCTATCCGGAGGAGGCCGAGGCACTGTCCGCGAAGGCGCAGGAGTTGATGGCCCGTCACAGCATCGACGAGGCCGTCCTCGCCCACGGCGCCCGGAGCAAGGACGCGCCGTCCGCCTGCCGCATCGGCGTGGACGCCCCGTACGAGACGGCCAAGGCGGTCCTGCTGGACGCGGTCGCCTCCGCGAACCACTGCCGCGCGGTCTGGAACAGTCCCTTCGCCTTCTCCACCGTCGTCGGCTTCGAGGGCGACCTCGAATCGGTCGAACTGCTCTACACCTCGCTCCTCGTCCAGGGCACCGCGGCCATGACGACGGCGGAATCCGCGCAGCGGGCGGGCGGACGCCGGCGTACGAAGACGTTCCGCCAGTCGTTCTGGACGGCATACGCGTCCCGGCTGGGCGAGCATCTCGCGGCGGTGGCGGAGGAGCAGGTCACCGCCGACCTGCTCCCGGTCCTGGCCACCCGCGAGGTCGCGGTCGCGCAACGGGCGGACCGGATGTTCCCGCGAACGACAACGACACGTGTCCGCGGGGCGAGTGACCTCGACGGCTGGCGCGACGGCATGTCGGCGGCGGACCGGGCGCGACGCGGGCCGCAGTCCCGCCGCCCGCTCCCGTAGAGGTCCCTGAGACGTCCCCATCAGACGTCGGTGCGGACGATCACGGCCAGGGTGCGCGGGCCATGGACGCCCTCCACGCGCTCCAGCTCGATGTCAGAGGTGGCCGACGGGCCGCTGACCAGTGTGGTGGGCCGCCCGGGCACGAGCCGGGCGACGGCCTCGGGGATGTCCGCCTCTACCGTGGAGAGGTCGACCACGCACACATGGAGATCCGGTACCAGGGACAGCGCCCGGCGGCCCTGGTCGGCCGAGCCGTCGAGGAAGATCGTGCCGGTCTCGGCGCAGGCCACCGCGGACGCGGTGACCACGCCGTCCAGCGCGTCCAGTTCGCGCGCGGGCACGTCCGGCGAATCGACGCGCACCTCACCATCGTGGCCGGCCAGCCAGCCGCGGTCGAGCCCCGCGGGGACGCCGACCAGGCGGGCGCTTCGCTCGCGCAGGACACGGGCGACGACCTCGGCGGTGCGGTCGGCGGTGCAGGGATGGACTTGCGCCCGGTAGTCGACGAGCCGGTCGGCGAAGAGGGCCAGGCGCTCCTCGTCGGGCAGGACGCGGCCGGTGCGGTAGGCACGGGGCACCGTCAGCTCGGCCCGGGGCGCGAGCGCGAGGGCGTCGCGGACCCGGCCGAGCACGGTGTCACGCGCCGACGCCGGTACGTCCGGGGACGCGGTCACCGCTGCTCCTCGTGCTCGCCGGGGCCGTTGCCGCGATCAGGCCCGTCGCGGCTCGCGTCGGCGGCACCGCCGTCAGGGCCGTCGCGGCCCGCGTCGCCGGCACCGGGGCCAAGGCCGTCCCGGTCCGTCGCGCCGGCGTCGGGTTCAGGCGCGTTGTGGTCGACCGGGCCGTCGGCCGGCCGCGGGAGCGCGTGGTGCGCCGCGCCGGCGCCGGCGTCAGTGCCGTCGGCCGCCCGCGTCCGCTCGCCCTCCCGGGCCGCCTCCCGCATCGCCTCGGCTCCCGCCCCGGACGCGAGCCAGGCGCGGAACGTCTGCCGCGGCGGAGCGGGCGTGTCCCTGCTGTCGCTCCAGCCGCGCAGCGGCGGCGGCAGATGCGCGATCGTGCCGTCCCGCCCGGCGGCCACCCGGCCCACCGCCGCGGCTGCCCGCTGCGCGGCGGTGTAGAGCCGCGGCCGCCGCATCACGGCCGCGGCCGCTTTCATCGCCAGCTGCTCCGCGCCGCGCCCGGACCGCTCGGTCTTCTGGTGGCGCAGCTCCACCAGCAGCGACGGGATGTCGATCTTCACGGGGCAGGCGTCGAAGCAGGCGCCGCAGAGGCTGGAGGCGTATGGCAGCGAGGCGTTCGGGTCGTTGCCGACGGCGTGCATCCCCGCCAGTTGCGGCGTGAGCACGGCTCCGATCGGGCCCGGATACGTCGATCCGTACGCATGGCCGCCGACGCGCTCGTACACCGGGCAGACGTTCAGGCAGGCCGAGCAGCGGATGCAGTTGAGCGCCTCGCGCCCGATCCGGTCGGCGAGCGCGGCGGTGCGGCCGTTGTCGAGGAGGACGAGGTGGACGTCCTGAGGACCGTCGCCTTCGGTCACCCCCGTCCACAGCGAGGTGTACGGGTTCATCCGCTCGCCGGTCGAGGAGCGGGGCAGCAACTGGAGGAAGACCTCCAGGTCCTGATGCTTCGGCAGGATCTTCTCGATGCCCATGACGGTGATCAGCGTCTCGGGCAGGGTCAGGCACATCCGGCCGTTGCCCTCGGACTCGACGACGCACAGCGTCCCGGTCTCGGCGATGCCGAAGTTGGCGCCGGACACGGCGACCTTGGTGGTCATGAACTTGTGCCGCAGGTACGCGCGCGCGGCGGCGGCGAGATGCTCGGGCACGGAGTCCAGTTCCGCATCGACGCCCGGGATCTCCCGGAGGAAGATGTCGCGGATCTCCTCGCGGTTGCGGTGGATCGCGGGGACCAGGATGTGCGAGGGCCGGTCGTGACCGAGCTGCACGATCAGTTCGGCGAGGTCCGTCTCCCAGGCGGTGATGCCCTCGCCCGCCAAGTGCTCGTTGAGACCGATCTCCTGGGTCGCCATGGACTTGACCTTGATGACCTCGTCGCTGCCGGCCGCCTTGACCAGGCGGGTGACGATCGCGTTGGCCTCGTCGCCGTCGCGCGCCCAGTGCACCGTGCCGCCGCGTTCGGTGACCTTCTGTTCCAGTTCCTCCAGCAGCTCCGGCAGCCGGTTCATGGTGTCGGTCTTGATCGCGGAACCGGCGTCCCGCAGCCGCTCCCAGTCGGGGAGTTCACCGGTGACCGAGAGCCGCTTGGCGCGGATGGTGCGGGTGGCCCTGCCCAGGTTGCGGCGCAGCTGCCCGTTGCGCAGCTCCCCCTCGGCGGCCTCGGGGAACGGGACGTCACCGCGCAGGTTCCCGCTGCCGTACGGGACGCGCGGCGGCCTGGCGGGCATGCCGAGGAAGGTGCTGCTGCTCATCGGGCGGCCTCCGTCGGGGCATACGGCGAGGTGCGGGTGGCGGCGAGGATCTGGGCGAGGTGCAGGGTGCGGGTGCCGGCGCGGAGGCGGGAGAGACCGCCGCCGATGTGCATCAGACAGGACGCGTCACCGGCGGTGCAGACGTCCGCGCCGGTCGCGAGGACGTGGCGCGTCTTGTCCAGGAGCATCGCGGCAGACGTCCCGGCGTTCTTCAGGGCGAAGGTGCCGCCGAAGCCGCAGCACGCGTCGGCTTCCGGCAGCTCCACCAGGTCGATGCCGTCCACGGCGCGCAGCAGCCGCAGCGGCTTGTCGCCGACCCGTAGCAGCCGCAGCGAGTGGCAGGTGGGGTGGTACGTGACGCGGTGCGGGAAGTGGGCCCCGACGTCCGGGACACCGAGCACGTCGACGAGCAGTTCCGAGAGTTCGTACGTCTTCGCCTTCACCCCGGCGACCGCCGCGACGAGCGCCCGGTCGCCGTACCGCCGGGCGACGAGCTCGTGCTGGTGGCGCACCGACCCGGCGCACGAACCGGAGGGCATGACGACCGCGTCGATGGAGGAGTCGCCGAACCGGTCGGCGAAGTTCCGTACGAGCGGTAGCGGTTCACGCTGGTAACCGGTGTTGATGTGCATCTGGCCGCAGCAGGTCTGCTCGGGCGGGAAGACCACTTCGTGGCCGAGGCGGGCGAGCAGGAGGGCGGTCGCTTTCACCGCGTCGGGAAAGAGGGTGTCTCCCAGGCAGGTGGCGAAGAGTCCGATGCGCATGGAGCGAGCCTCCCGTGGCATGTACGGTCCGACCATACTAACGCGGGCCGTCCACGGGGAAGCGGTCGACGCGGCTTGTTCCCCGGCTTGCAACCTGGCCTACCGGGCGTCGGACTCCGGGCCGTTGGACGCCGGCCCGTCGGACGCCGAGTCGCCTGACGCCGAATGATCGGACGTCGAGCCGTCGACCAGCGCGCCGTGGAATCCGCGGATGTGGCGCTCGGCGAGATCGGCTGCCGCACGGCCGTCGGCCTCCCGCACCAGCCGCAGCAGCTCGGTGTGTTCGGCGTCGAGAGCGGCTGCCGTGGCGGACCAGTCCTCCACCGACTCCAGGGCGCGCAGGATCAGCGGACGCACCGACTCGCGTACGGCGGAGGTGAGCGTCGAGGTGAGCCGGTTGCCCGAGCTGCGGGCGATCAGGACGTGGAAGCGGGTGTCCAGGTCGTTGAACTCCTCGACGCCGATGCCGGGTTCCCGCAGGCGGGCGACGATTTCCGCCGCCTCGGCGAGGTCCTCCGGTGAGGCGTGCCGGGCCGCCGCCTCGAAGCTCGAACGCTCCAGGACGACCCGTGCCTCCAGCATGTCCGCCACGGTGTAGCTGCCGAGCGCGAAGTGCAGCCGCAGGAGTCGGCCGAGCGCGTCGTCCGGATTGCGCACCATCCGCGCGCCCGAGTCCGGACCGCGCCCCGCATGGGCGGTCAGCACGCCCACGGTCTCCAGTACGCGCAGGGCTTCCCGGAGGGCGGACCTGCTGACTCCGAGAGCCGGAGCGAGCTCCCGCTCGGGAGGCAGCCGGTCGCCCGCCTTGAGATCCCCGGAGAGCACGCGCTCCTCGATGCTCTGGAGCACGAGCTCGTGCGTACGGGACTGCCGCACGGGGCGCCATTCGGCAGTCATCGGACACTCCTCGGCTCGGGTGACGGGTTGGTGCGGGGTGGGTGTGCCGGACGCAAAAAATATGTCACACAAGGTCAATGGTCCGACCGGTCGTGCCCCGGTTGTCCGACGCCCTGGACGGGGAAGGCCGCGGACCCCACAAGGGTCCGCGGCCCGACAGGCGGTGCGGCCGCCTCAGGACGACGTCGGCAGGCCCGTGGGCAGCTCGCCCGGGAGTTCGCCGGCGGCGCTCTTTTTCAGCGTGTCCTTCTTGCCCGCGTCCCAGGAGATGACCAGCGTCGTGCCGTCGTTGGACTCGACCGAGCCCAGCGTGCGGTCGGTGTTCCCGTCCGCACACTTCAGCGACAGCGTCATGGTGCCCGTGTCCTTCACCTCGCCGGTGCACGCGTGGCCGTCGGCGAGCAGCGCCGCCCTGCCCTGCTTGACGGACAGCGCGAGGGGCTTGCCGTCGCTCGTGCCCGTCCAGGTGCCCTCGACGTCACGGGGCCTGCCCTCGCCGGTGCCGGAGCCGCCGGTGTCCGCGGACGCGGTGGGTGCGGTGGACGCCTTGTCGCCGCCGGTGTCGTCACCGTCGCTGCTGCCGCAGCCCGTCAGGGCGAGGACGGCGACGACACCCGCCGCGGCGGCCGTCATACGAACGAGCTTGAGCACTGATCTGTCCCCCTGCGGCGACGGACCAACGTGCCCGCCGACCTGGTTGGTTGCAAGACCGCGCCAAGCTACCAGGACGACTTGCGCACGCCGGGGAGGAAGCCGGCGTGGGCCTGCTCACGCACCCGGACCCGGGACAGCCCGAACTTCCGCAGGTGGCCCCGCGGCCGGCCGTCGACGCTGTCGCGGTTGCGCAGGCGGGTCGCGCTGGCATCCCGCGGCTGACGCCGCAACTCGGCCTGCGCGGCCGCGCGTTCGGCGTCGGTGGCCGACTGCCTGCGGATGACCTCCTTCAGCTCCGCGCGGCGCTCGGCGTACCGCTCGACGACGTTCCTGCGGTGATCGTTGCGGGCGATCTTGCTCTTCTTCGCCATCAGACCTTCACCCCCCGGGCCCGGATACGGGCCACGGCGGCCTCGATGCCGATGGTGTCGACGGTCTTCACGGCGCGGGCGCTGAGCGTGAGCCGCACATGGCGGCCCTCGCTCGCCAACCAGTAGCGCTTGCGCTGGATGTTGGGGTCGAAGCGGCGGGATGTGCGCCGGTGGGAGTGGGAGATCCGGTTGCCGAAGCCGGGCTTCGACCCGGTCAGCATGCAATGGGCGGACATGGGTGATGCACCTCTCGTCAGACGAGTTTGGTAATGGAAACCATTTCCATATACTAGCGCCATGGCTCGTAACGAACTCCGCCCGGTCATCAAGCTCCGCTCCACCGCGGGCACCGGCTACACCTACGTCACCCGCAAGAACCGCCGTAACGACCCCGACCGCCTGACCCTGCGCAAGTACGACCCGGTCGCGGGCCGGCACCTCGACTTCCGAGAGGAGCGCTGAGCGCGATGAAGCCCGGCATCCACCCCCGCTACGAGCCCGTCGTCTTCCGTGACAAGGTCGCGGACTTCGCGATCCTGACGCGCTCCACGGCCACCAGCGACAAGACGATCGACTGGGAGGACGGCACCACGTACCCGGTCATCGACGTCGAGATCTCCTCGGCGAGCCACCCCTTCTCCACGGGTCAGGCGCGCGTCCTCGACACCGCTGGACGCGTCGAGCGCTTCGAGCGCCGCTACGGCCCGCGCGAGGCTCGCTGATGTTGCCCGTCGCGATCGTCGCCGGGCTGCACGCCGACGCCCGCAGGGCGACCGTGGAGCGGCTGCTCTCGACGGTGTCCGGCAGCGTCGCGCTGCACCACGACCTGTCGACCGCGGAGCGGGGCACCGTGGTGCGCACGGTCCGCGACGTCTTCCGCGTCCGTGACACCGGCGAGGCGCCGCTGGTGAACGACTGCGCCTGCTGCGCGCTGCGCGAGGACCTCGTGCCCGAGCTGGTGCGGCTCGCCGACGACGGGGCGACGAGCCTCGCGGTCGTCGAACTGTGGGACTCCGTGGAACCCAAGGCGATGGCCGAGGTCGTCGCCGCGAACGGCGGCGAACGGCTCTCCGTCACTTCGGTGATCTGTGCCGTCGACCCGGCGCTGCTCCTGCCGTATCTCGGCAACGGCGACGACCTCGCCGAGGCCGGGCTCGCCGCGGCCGCGACGGACCGGCGGACGATCGCCGACACCTGGGCGCGGCAGCTGGAGTACGCGCCGGTGCTCGCCGTCGTGGACAGCGAGGACGCCGACGAGGAGGACCGCGCGCTGCTGACCCAGCTGCATCCGACCGCCCGGCACATCCCCGTCGGATCGGACGAGCTGGCCACGGCGGCCATGGCCGGGTTCGACGTCGAGGCCGCCGCTGCCGCCCAGCACCCGGCCTGTGCGCTGTTGCCGCAGGAGGCGGACGACTGTGGGGTGAGCACCTACGTGTGGCACCGCGCACGTCCCTTCCACCCCGGGCGGCTGTACGAGGCTCTGGAGGACCTCACCTGCGCGGCCGCCCGAAGCCGCGGCCGCTTCTGGCTGGCCGACCGGCCGGACACCCTGCTGGCCTGGGACGCGGCGGGCGGCGCGCTGTGCGTGGAGAGCGCGGGCCCCTGGCTCGCGTCGCTGCCGGACGCCGCCTGGGAGATGGTGCCACCGGTGCGCCGGGCCGCCGCGGCGCTGGACTGGCACCCCGAGCACGGGGACTGCTGCCAGCACCTGGTTTTCACTTCACCGGGCCTGGACCGCGAAGGCCTGGAACTGCTTCTCGAATCCTGCCTGCTGACCGACGCCGAGTACGCCGCGGGCCGCGACGCCTGGAAGCGGCTGCCACCCGCCTTCGACTCCCTCCTGGAGGTCTGAAATGTCCCCCCGCCGCTCCGACGCGCGCAAGCCCCTGACGTCCCGCCCGAACCCGCTGGACAAGGCGGGCATCACCTACATCGACTACAAGGACACCGATCTGCTGCGGAAGTTCATCTCCGACCGGGGCAAGATCCGCAGCCGCCGGGTGACCCGGGTGAGTGCCCAGCAGCAGCGACTGCTGGCCCGCGCCATCAAGAACGCCCGGGAGATGGCCCTGCTGCCGTATTCCTCCGTGCGCTGAATTCCGCGTGCCGGGCAGGTGTTCCGGCCGCGAGGGAGGGAATCTGTAGTCGCGACGCCACAACGCGTGCACGTGCATCTGCCAGTGCATCCGTCCATGCATCGGCACTTGAATCACAGCTATGATCCCGGATAGTTGACACCCGCACCTTGCACCCCGGGAGCGACCTGTGCACCACGTGTACAACGGCATGGCGGCCACGGAGCTTCAGGGCGTCGTCTGGCAGAAGAGCAGACACAGCAACTCCCAAGGGTCATGCGTGGAGTTCGCGAAGCTGCCCGGCGGTGATGTGGCGATGCGCAATTCACGGCACCCGGACGGCCCCGCACTTGTGTACACGCCCGCGGAGATCGAAGCGTTGCTTCTGGGGGTCAAGGACGGGGAATTCGACCACCTGGTGGCATGAATTCCCTGCGTTCCGCGGGCCCCAGGTCATGAGTGGGGCGGGCCGGCCCCCGATCCGGCCCGCCCTCATGAGGTCAGCCCAGGCGGAACAGCGCCCAGACGACCTTGCCGCGCAGCGATCCGGCGAGCGGATGCCAGCCCCAGCCGTCGCTGAAGGAATCGACGAGAAACAGCCCGCGCCCGGACTCCGCCGAGAAGTCCTCGTCGGACTCCCGTGCCGTGGGCCCGTCATGGCTGGGGTCGCGCACCGCGCACACCAGCCGGCTCGTCCAGCGCATCAGGTGCAGCCGCACCGGCGGCTCCCCGCACGGCGCCGCATCGGAGGGCAGCGCGTGCCGCAGGGCGTTGGTGACGAGTTCGGAGACGACCAGGGCGACATCGTCGAAGCGGTGGTTCAGCTCCCACTGGCCGAGCGTCGACCGCGTGAACTGGCGTGCGCCGCGCACCGCTTCGTAGCGGGCGGGCAAAGAGCAGGAGACGGAGCTGGAGACGGCCGAGGGATCGATCGGCGGAAGGCCCTGCCTTAACGGCTCGAGCATGGTCGATCCATTCGTCCCCATGCGAGGCACTCCCGGGAATCGCGGCTGTGACGCTACAACACGAACGAGCACGCAGGTGCGCGAGTTCCATGGTTCCCAATGCGCAGGGCAGATGCAAGGGCAGATGCACGTGCACGCGCCGGACCTGTCCCGCCTCGTGCCGGTTCTTGCTCATTTCTTCCGGGAATCTCTTACGCAGCTCGTGCGGCCCGCCGTTGCGGTCTTCTCGTTTCCGTAACCGGACGAGTACACGCTGAAGCGTTTTGGTGGCAGAATCCGGCTCTTGGGTTCGGGGGGACCCCTCGTGGAGGATCGACTTCCGCGAAGCGGTGCAGAGATGGGGAGGGTTGGTCGTGGCGGCAGGCGAGGCGGCAGGGTCATGGGGTTTCCCCGGTGGTGACGGTCCGGGCGGAGGCTCGGTGGTGCGCCGCATCCTGTTGGGATCACAGCTCAGGAGGCTCAGGGAGTCGCGCGGCATCACCCGGGAGGCGGCCGGATATTCCATCCGCGCGTCCGAATCCAAGATCAGCCGCATGGAGTTGGGCAGGGTGAGCTTCAAGGCGCGGGACGTCGAGGACCTGCTCACCCTCTACGGGGTCGCCGACGAGGCCGAGCGCCGGTCCCTCCTCGGCCTGGCCAAGGAGGCGAACGTCGCCGGCTGGTGGCACAGCTTCGGCGATGTGCTGCCCGGCTGGTTCCAGACGTACGTCGGACTGGAAGGCGCCGCCTCCCTCATCCGTATCTACGAGGTGCAGTTCGTGCACGGACTGCTGCAGACGGAGTCGTACGCCCACGCCGTCGTCACCCGCGGCATGCCCAACGCCCCCGCGGCGGAGATCGACCGCCGCGTCGCCCTGCGCCTGGAGCGGCAGAAGGCCCTCGTCTCCGAGCACGCCCCGCAGCTGCACGTGGTCCTCGACGAGGCGGCGCTTCGCCGGCCGTACGGCGACCGGTCGGTGATGCAGGCGCAGCTGAGGCATCTGATCGAGGTGGCTGAGCAGCCGAACATCACGCTCCAGGTCATGCCGTTCAGCTTCGGCGGTCACGCCGGCGAGAGCGGGGCGTTCACGATGCTGCGCTTCCCCGAGTCGGACCTCTCCGACATCGTCTACCTGGAGCAGCTGACCAGCGCCCTCTACCTGGACAAGCGCGAGGAAGTGGCCCAGTACGAGCGGGTGATGCGGCGGCTGGAGGAGGACAGTCCGGATGCTGCCGAGACCCGTGACCTTCTTCGAGGTCTCCTCCAACTCATCTGAAACACCCGTACGATGACGTCACATCAGACTCGGCACATCTGACTTCTGTGCTTCCGTCGGCCATCGCCGCGTATGCCTCTGGAGCGATCACATGTCCTTCTTCGATGAACTGGCACTTCAGTACATAGACGGCGAATGGAGGCCGGGCAGCGGCTCCTGGGACATCATCGACTTCAACCCGTTCGACGGCGAGAAGCTGGCGTCCGTCACGGTGGCCACCGCTGCCGAGGTCGACCAGGCGTACCGCGCCGCCGAGCGCGCCCAGGGAGCCTGGGCCGAGACCAACCCGTACGCCCGCCGACTGGTCTTCGAGCGCGCCCTGCGGATCATCGAGGACCGCGAGCAGGAGATCACCGAGGCGATCATCGCGGAGCTCGGCGGTACGCACCTGAAGGCCGGATTCGAGCTCCACCTCGCCAAGGAGTTTCTGCGCGAGGCGATCCAGATCGCGCTGCGCCCCGAGGGCCGCATCCTGCCCTCCCCGGTCGACGGCAAGGAGAACAGGGTCTACCGCCTCCCGATCGGCGTCGTCGGTGTCATCAGCCCGTTCAACTTCCCGTTCCTGCTCTCGCTCAAGTCGGTCGCCCCGGCGCTAGCCCTCGGCAACGCCGTGGTCCTCAAGCCGCACCAGAACACACCGATCTGCGGCGGCTCCCTGGTCGCCAAGGTCTTCGAGGACGCGGGCCTGCCCGCCGGCCTGCTGAACGTGGTGATCACCGACATCGCAGAGATCGGTGACGCGCTGCTGGAGCACCCCGTCCCCAAGGCCATCTCCTTCACCGGCTCCGACAAGGTGGGCCGTCATGTCGCCACGGTCTGCGCCGCCAACTTCAAGCACGTCATCCTCGAACTGGGTGGCAACAGCGCGCTGATCGTCCTCGACGACGCCGACATCGACTACGCGGTCGACGCCGCGGTCTTCAGCCGCTACGTGCACCAGGGCCAGGTCTGCATGGCGGCCAACCGCATCCTGGTCGACCGCTCGGTGGAGAAGGAGTTCACCGAGAAGTTCGTCGCCAAGGTGAAGACGCTGAAGGTTGGCGACCCGGCCGACCCGTCGACCCACATCGGCCCGCTGATCAACTCCTCGCAGGCGGACGCGGTCACCTCGCTCGTCGAGCAGACGGTCGGGGCGGGCGCGACCGCGCTGCTGCACGGTACGGCGGACGGCAACCTGGTCGCGCCGTCGGTCCTCACCGACCTGCCGGACGACTCGCCCGTCCTCACCCAGGAGATCTTCGGCCCGGTCGCCCTGATCATCCCCTTCGACGGCGAGGACGAGGCGGTACGGATCGCCAACGACACCCCGTACGGCCTGAGCGGGGCTGTGCACACAGGCGACATCGAGCGGGGCGTGCGGCTGGCGAAGCGGGTCGACACGGGAATGATCCACATCAACGACGGCACGGTGCACGACGAGCCGATCGTGCCCTTCGGCGGCGAGAAGCACTCGGGCGTCGGGCGGCTGAACGGCGACTCGATGCTGGACGCGTTCACGACCCAGAAGTGGATCTCGGTGCAGCACGGCCGCTCGCAGTTCCCGTTCTGACGCTGCCGTGACGGCACCTGCGTCACGCACTCGGGCCCTTGTGGACAGAAGTTGTCCGCAAGGGCCCGTAGTGTGGCAGGTGTTGCAGGGGAGATCTCGTCTCCCCGGTGATGATCCGATCCCGGAAGGCGGACATCGTGACTCCGCTCCCCGTCTAAGGGGGCTTCCAACCGAAGGGTTGCGGTCCAGCCCGAACCGGCCCCTTGCGGGGCGTGACGAAGCTACCACAAAGCGGGGAAGTGATTCCCCATCAGCTGAAGCCCAGGAGGCGACTCATGGTCACTCACGTTCCCGCGGAAGCCCCCGGCGACGAGCGAGGCGCGCTGCTCTCCTTCGTGGAGGAGCAGCGGGGCGGAATCCGCCGCGCGGTGCTCGGACTGACCGAGGAGCAGGCCGCTTCCCGGCCGACCGTCAGCGAGCTGTCGCTGTCCGGTCTGGTCAAGCACGTCGCCGAGGTGGAGCTGCAATGGCTCCGGCTGGCGCAGCAGCAGCCCAATCCGAAGCAGCGCACCCGGGACACCTGGGCGGAGGGCTTCCGCCTGGCCGGTGACGAGACGGTCCCCGGCATGCTGGAGTTCTGGGCCGCGGTGGCGAAGGAGACGGAGGAGTTCATCCGCTCGGTGCCCAGCCTGGACGACACCTTCCCGCTGCCGCCCGCGCCCTGGTTCCCCAAGGACGGCAGGGTCTCCCTGCGCTGGATGCTGCTGCACCTGATCCGTGAGACCGCCCGGCACGCCGGCCACGCCGACATCATCCGCGAGTCCCTGGACGGGAAGGGTGCCTTCGACCTGGTGGCCCTGGAACAGGGCGGCGGCGCCTGAAGCGCTCCACCCGCGTACCCTAGTCAAAGTTGAGTAGGGAGGTACGCGGATGTCCGCGATCCGGCTTCTGGTCCTGGGCGCCGTGCGCCAGCACGGGCGGGCACACGGCTACCAGGTCCGCAACGACCTGGAATATTGGGGCGCGCACGAGTGGTCGAACGCCAAGCCCGGCTCGGTCTACCACGCGCTCAAGCAGATGGCGAAGCAGCAACTGCTGCACGCCCACGAGACCGCGCCGTCGACGGCG
Organism: Streptomyces sp. NPDC018833; assembly: GCF_044390825.1. NCBI lineage: Bacteria > Bacillati > Actinomycetota > Actinomycetes > Kitasatosporales > Streptomycetaceae > Streptomyces > Streptomyces sp. NPDC018833. Next base: position 74,543 of record NZ_JBIRZM010000019.1, read on the forward strand.
GGCGGCCCGCCGCGCACCGAGTACGAGATCACCGACCAGGGCACGCAGGAGTACTTCGCCCTCCTTCGCGAGTCCTTGACCGCCTACGACCAGAAGCCGGACGTGCTCTCCGCGGCCCTCGGCTTCATCGTGGACCTGCCGCGCGCCGAGGCGGTGGAGCTGCTCCGGCAGCGGGTGCGGGGCATCGAGGAGTGGCGGTCGTCGGTCACGGACTACTACACCCCCGAGGAGGGGCCCCAGTCGCTCGGCCACATCGGCGAGATCATGAACCTGTGGGTGACGCAGGCCGACTCCGGCGCCGAGTGGACGCGGGGGCTGATCGAGCGGATCGAGTCCGGCGCGTACACGTTCGCGGGGGAGGGCGCCCCGTTCGTCGGCGTCCTCGGCGAGGGCGAGGAGAACCCGTACGCCACCGGTGAACCCCATGCGGGGGACGACCGGTAACCGTCACGGGGGACGATCGACAGCCGTCAGTGGTGGAAGGCCGTCGCCGCCGCTGTGTCCCTGCTCAGCGGCTGCGGCTGGTCCCGCAGCTCCGGCAGCAGCATGCGCAGGTCGTCCAGCAGCAGCGCCGCCAGGTCCGCCGAGAAGCCGTTGCGGCACACCACCCGCAGCACCGACAGGTCCTCCCGGTTGGCGGGGAAGGTGTACGCGGGCACCAACCAGCCCCGCTCACGCAGCCGCCGCGAGACGTCGAACACGTCGAAGCGCGTGACGTCCGGCGCCGTCGTGAACGCGAACACGGGCAACTCCTCGCCCTGGGTGAGGAGCCGGAAGTCGCCCAGCGCCCCGATCTGCCCCGCGAGCCCCCGCGCGACGTCCCGCGCCGCCTGCTGCACGGCCCGGTAGCCCTCCCGCCCCAGCCGCAGGAACGTGTAGTACTGCGCCACCACCTGGGCCCCCGGCCGGGAGAAGTTCAGCGCGAAGGTCGGCATGTCCCCGCCCAGGTAGTTGACCCGGAAGACCAGCTCCTCGGGCAGCTCGGCCTGCGAGCGCCACAGCGCCCAGCCGACCCCCGGGTAGACCAGCCCGTACTTGTGCCCGGACGTGTTGACCGACGACACCCGCGGCAGCCGGAAGTCCCAGACCAGGTCCTCGTCGAGGAACGGCGCCACCATCGCACCGGACGCGCCGTCGACATGGACGGGGATGTCGAGACCCGTGCGTTCCTGGAGCGCGTCCAGTGCGGCACACACCTCGGCCACCGGCTCGTAGGAGCCGTCGAAGGTCGAGCCCAGGACGGCGACGACGCCGATGGTGTTCTCGTCGCACAGCTCCGCCGCGGCCTGCGGGTCGAGGTGGAACCGGTCGCCCTCCATCGGCACCAGGCGCGCTTCCACCTCCCAGAACGTGCAGAACTTCTCCCAGCACACCTGGACATTGACGCCCATCACCAGATTGGGTCGGGCGCTCGCGGGATAGCGGTCCGCGTTCCGCTTCCCCCAGCGCCGCTTGAGCGCCATCCCCGCGAGCATGCACGCCTCGCTCGACCCGGTCGTCGAGCACCCCACGGCCGCGGCCGGGTCCGGTGCGTGCCACAGGTCCGCGAGCATGGCCACGCAGCGGCGCTCCAGCTCCGCGGTGCGCGGGTACTCGTCCTTGTCGATCATGTTCTTGTCCCGGCACTCTCCCATCAGGATCCCTGCCTGGGGCTCCATCCAGGTGGTGACGAAGGTGGCCAGATTGAGCCGGGCGTTCCCATCGAGCATCAGCTCGTCGTGCACGAGCTGGTACGCGGTGGAGGGCGGCAGCGGGCCGTCCGGGAGGCGGTGCGTGGGCGGTGCCGACGTCATGCCGCCGACGGGGTCCGCCTCGCCGAAGAACGGGTTGAGCGACAGCCTGCGCCGCTCCGCTCCACCGTCACCGGTCGCGCCCTGATGAAGTGCCATGGGACTCAGGCTCACCCGGGCTTGCACCTCACGCAACGTGAGGCAGCAGCCTGGGACGCGTCACGGAAAGGAAGGAGCGGAAAGCATGAGCCACTCCGTGGGAGAGGTCGCCCGTTTCGCCGGCGTCACGGTGCGCACCCTGCACCACTACGACGAGATCGGGCTGCTCAGCCCGGGCGGGCGCAGCCACGCGGGCCACCGGCGGTACGACGACGCCGACCTCGACCGGCTGCAGCAGATCCTGTTCTACCGAGAGCTCGGCTTCCCGCTCGACGAGGTGGCGGCACTTCTTGACGACCCGAATGCGGATCCGCAGGCCCACCTGCGGCGGCAGCACGAGCTGCTGACCGCCCGGATCACCAGGCTCAGGGAGATGGCCGCCGCCGTGGAGCGAGCCATGGAGGCGAGGAAGATGGGCATCGATCTCACGCCCGAGGAGAAGTTCGAGGTCTTCGGCGACTTCGACCCCGATCAGTACCAGGAAGAGGTCGAGGAGCGCTGGGGCGGCACGGACGCGTACGCGGAGTCGCGGCGGCGCAGTGCCTCGTACACCAAGGAGGACTGGCTGCGGATCCAGCGCGAGTCCGACGAGATCACGCGGCGGTTCGTCGCGCTGATGGAGGCGGGCGCGGCGGCGGACTCCGGGGAGGCTATGGACGTCGCGGAGGAGCACCGCCGGTGGATCTCCCGCAACCACTACGAGTGCACGTACGAGATCCACACGTGCCTCGGCGAGATGTACGTCGCGGACGAGCGCTTCACCCACAACATCGACAAGGCGAAGCCGGGTCTGGCCGTGTACGAACGCCAGGCGATCCTCGCGAACGCGGCCCGTCGGGCCTGAGGGCGGGGTGGGTGTCCGCGGGTGTCCGCCCGGCGGTTCGGCTGCGGTCCTGAGGCGCTCCTCTGCCGGGCGGACACCCGAGCCCCACGGACGCGCCGCGCCCTTCACCGGACCTGCCCGCGACAGGGGACCCCGCCGGGCGGGTCGCCGCCCGGCGGGGGTCTCCCGTCGGGTCACGTGGGTCGCCCCCGCGGGGGCGACAGCGGGTGTGGGCCCGGAGACTGACCCCTGGCGGTCCCGACTGCCGGACCGCCGAGTCATGGCGGCCTGACGACGGGCAGTCGGCCGTGTTGTGGGCCGACACCGGGATGTCGACCGCCACAAGGGCCGACAGCCGGCTGCCCGCCGGCGCCCCGAGCGAGCCGGGCCAACGCGGCCCCGCTCGCCCGAGCTGCCTGCCGCCGGCCTACCCACACGCCTGACAGCCAGGCCGCCGTGGCGCGCCGTTCCCATGGCGGCGGGGCCGATACCGGGCCCGCCGCCACCCGGCGGAGCTGATATCGGGCCGCCGTCCGCCAGGCGGAGCTGGTATCGGGCCGCCGCCCACCCGGCGGGTGTGGGGCAGCCTGGTGCCTGACACCTGGCGGGCCCACACCGGACCCGCCGACCTACGGCGGCCTGACGGCGGGCCGTCGGCCCTCCTGCGGGCCGACACAGTGACGCCGACCGACACACGGCCGACAGCCGGCTCCCGGCGCCGCCCGGAACGGCCACCGCCCGGCCGGAAACAGCCACAGGCCGCCCGGGAAGCCGGCCCGGCCGCCCGACCGCCACCCGGGCGACTCCGCGGCGTGGGCCGTCGGCCAAGCGTCTCCGGCCGGGCTTTGTCCCGGCTCGGGCACAGTGCATCCTGAGCAGGCCGGTGGAACGCGGCGGCGGGCCGGTCCGTTGATAGCTTTGGGCCGACCTCGCACGCCGCCGCGTACCGGCGCATCGCCCGACTACCGACTCAGGAGCCCGGACCTCGTGAACACCCTTGCGCTCGGACCGAGCTGGCTCGACCCGGACTACCTGATCACCACCTTCGGGCTGATCGGTGTGCTCGTCATCGTCTTCGCCGAGTCCGGCCTGCTGATCGGCTTCTTCCTGCCGGGCGACTCGCTGCTGTTCACCACGGGCCTGCTGGTGACCGCGGGCAAGATCGATATGCCGCTGTGGCTGGTCTGCACGCTGATCGTGCTCGCCGCCGTCATCGGCGACCAGGTCGGCTACCTCTTCGGCCGCAAGGTCGGCCCAGCTCTCTTCAAGCGTCCGGACTCCAGGCTCTTCAAGCAGGAGAACGTGGAGAAGGCCCACGACTTCTTCGAGAAGTACGGCCCCAAGTCGCTGGTCCTGGCCCGCTTCGTGCCCATCGTGCGTACGTTCACGCCGATCATCGCCGGTGTGAGCCGGATGAACTACCGCTCGTTCGTCACCTTCAACATCATCGGCGGTGTGCTGTGGGGCGCGGGCGTCACGCTGCTCGGCGCCGCACTCGGCAAGGTCGAGTTCGTCCACAAGAACATCGAGGCGATCCTGATCCTGATCGTCCTGATCTCGGTGGTGCCGATCGCCATCGAGTTCCTGCGCGCCCGCTCCAAGAACAAGAAGGAGGCGGCCGCCGCCCCCGACACCGAGGTGCCGCCGGGCTCGCGCGGCCGCCACGCCAGGCGCTGACCCGGCGCGGGAAGGGGCTGTCCGGCTGCCAGGCCGGACAGCCCCTTCCTTGTTGCACGCGGTTGTACGCGGCGTCCCAGCGCGACGTCCCCGCGCGGCGTACCACCGCGTACGCGCGGACCCGGTCGTCAGAAGCCGCGCGTCCGCTTGGCCGCGCGGCGCCCCCCGGGCGTCTCCGCGCCGGGCACACCCACGGCTCCCGGCACCCGCAGGAACAGCCGGGTGATCTCGGCGCCCAGGTTCACCCCGATCGCGATGGCCAGCGCCAGCGCCGCCGCCTTGCTGAGCGAGGTGAGACCCGTGTTCAGGTCGCCCCTGGCGATCGAGAGCAGTCCGAAGTACGTGGCGCTGCCCGGCAGCAGCGGCCCGATCGCGGCCGTCACATACGGCAGGGCGGACGCGAACCGGTAGCGGGAGAGCATCTGGCCGAACAGGCCCACGAGCCCCGCGGCGGCGGCCGTCGCCGCGACCGGCGAGGCGTCGGCGGTGTCGGCCAGCGCCGCGTAGACGACCCAGGCGACGCCGCCGTTGAGGGTCACCAGCCACACCGTGCCGCGTTCCTGCTGGAGCAGTACGGCGAAGCACAGGGACAGCGCCATCGCGGCCAGCGTCTGCACCACCGGCCGCTCCACGGTGTGGATGGCCGTCTCGGGCTGGAGCCCGGCATCCAGCGCGAAGCCGAGGTACAGCACACTCAGCACGCCGACGACGATGCCGACCACCAGGTAGCCGACCTCCAGCAGACGCGCGGCGGCCGTGATGTAGAAGCCGGTGAGACCGTCCTGCACCCCGGCGACGAGCGCCCGCCCGGGGATCAGCGCGAACAGGCCACCGGTGATCACCGCCGACGCCCGTACCTCCAGCGGGGACAGCGTCAGCGCCACGCCCACCGCGGCCGGCGGCATCGCGGCCGCCACGAACTGGTAGAACTCCGGGAGCCCGCGCCCCGCCGCCAGCCAGGCCAGCCGGTCGCCGAGCATCGCGCTGACCGCGGCCGCGAGGAACACCACGGCATCACCGCCCACCAGTACCGACGCCGCGCCGGCCAGCAGGCCGCCGGCCAGAGTGAGCGCCCAGCCCGGGTAGGGGTGCCTGTTCCGGCGGATCTCCGCGAGGCGCCGGTAGGCCTCCTCCAGCGTCACGTCCGACTCATCGACGCTGATGTCGTGGACCAGCCGGTAGACCGCGGCGAGCCGGGTGTAGTCGGTGCCCCGCCGCCGGACGGTGCGGTTGGCCGTCACCGGGTCGTCGACGAGGGACGGCTGGTAGGTGATCGACAGCAGCGTGAAGGTGACGGTCGGCTCGCAGCGGTCCAGACCGTACGAGCGCGAGATGGCGAACATCGCCGCCTCGACGTCCTCGGCGCCCTCGCCGCCCGCGAGCAGCAGCTCGCCGATACGCAGCGTCAGGTCGAGCACGCGGGGCACGGCGGGGCCGGCCTCGTCCTGCCGGTGCGCGGTCTCCGGCACCGGGCGCTCGCCCACGGGCATGCGCAGCATGGCCCGCATCCGGTCCTGCCAGGGAGCGTCCTTGGTGACCCGTACGACGGGGACACCGTGCGCGGGGGTGAAGGCGGGCGGGGAGTTCCTGGCGCTGTACGTGCTCGGCGGGGCGAACGCCGACCCCTCCGGCTCCGGCGGCGGCTCGGGCACCAGCCCCTCGGGAACGGCGAACTCCGAACTCGGGTGGTCCTCTTCGGGCGCTTCCGGCTGCTCCACGCCCGCGGGCGGAGCGAAGGCGCTGTGCGCCTCGTCGGACTGAGGCTTCCGGTCTTCCGGACCCTCGGGCTCCGCCATAAGTCGCTGTCCTCGCTCCCACTCCCTGGCCCTGTGTCCGGCCCTTCTGCCCAGTATGGGCGCGGGTATGGGGTGCTACGCGACGCGGGCGGGACACCCAGGGTGTCCCGCCCGCGTCAGGGTGTGTCAAGCGGCGTCAGTGCGCGCCGCCCTGCGCCTCCAGGCGCTTGAAGGAGGCCTCGATCTCCGCCTCGGCCTCGGCGCGGCCGACCCAGTTGGCGCCCTCGACGGACTTGCCGGGCTCCAGGTCCTTGTAGACCTCGAAGAAGTGCTGGATCTCCAGGCGGTCGAACTCGGACACGTGGTGGATGTCGCGCAGGTGCTCCACCCGCGGGTCGGACGCCGGCACGCACAGCAGCTTGTCGTCGCCGCCCGCCTCGTCCGTCATCCGGAACATGCCGATGGCGCGGCACTTGATCAGACAGCCCGGGAAGGTCGGCTCGTCAAGAATGACCAGCGCGTCCAGCGGGTCGCCGTCCTCGCCGAGGGTGTTCTCGACGAAGCCGTAGTCCGCCGGGTAGCTGGTCGAGGTGAAGAGTCGACGGTCCAGGCGGATCCGACCGGTCTCGTGGTCCACCTCGTACTTGTTCCGCGAACCCTTCGGGATCTCGATGGTGACGTCGAACTCCACGGGTGGCTCCTCCATGATCAAGACATAGCAAGACGTGATTGACGGTGATTAAGTGTCCCTCACGCATCTGCATGATCGCGAAAGGGGGCGGTGCGGGGTGGTGCCGAAGGTCAGGACGTGGCAGCTCACAGTGGGTGCCGCCGTTGTCGGCCTCGCCCTCGCCGCCGGGGTCGTGGCCGCGGCGGGCCCCTGGGACTCGGGCCAGCGTAAGGCCGAGAGGCAGTGGGCGGTGGCCCACGGCCCCTTGGGTGGCGTACATCACGAGCGCCCGGCGCCCAGGCGCCCGGCCCCCGCGCCCAGCGCCCCCGCCGTGCTCGCCGCTGTCGGCGGCCCGCGGACCACGTCCGTGAAGGCCCCCGCGACCGCACCGGCCGACCTCGCCGAGACCCTCGGACCGCTGCTGGCGGACCCCGGCCTCGGCCCGGCGCCCACCGCGTGCGTCGTCGACCTCGTCACGGGGGAGCGGCTGTACGGGAAGGGGGCGACGACGCCGATGACCCCCGCCTCCAGCGTGAAGATAGCCACGGCGGCCGCGGCCCTGACCGCCCTCGGACCCGAGCACCGCATACCCACCACGGTCGTCGCGACCGCCGAGGCGAAGGAGATCATCCTCGTGGGCGGCGGCGACGCCACCCTCGACCGGGCCGGCCTGGCCCGGCTCGCCGAGCGCACGGTCCGTGTACTGCGCGACCGCCGCGCCGATTCCATACGCCTCACCCACGACACCTCTCTCTACACCGGGCCCCTGCTGCACCCCATCGGCCCCAACGACAACATCGCCCCGGTCAGCGCCCTCATGGTCGACCAGGGACGGAACGACCCCGAGAGCACCGGCGACGCGGTCCGCACCGCCGACCCGGCGGGCGAGGCCGCCCGCGTCTTCGCGACGATGCTCGAGGGACGGGGCATACGCGTCACCGACACCCCCCGCCCCGGCCGGGCGGCAGCCCGCGCCGTCCCGCTCGCCCAGGTCTTCTCCGCACCCCTGTCGGCGGTCGTCGAGCGGATGCTGACCAGCAGCGACAACGACATCGCCGAGTCGCTCGCCCGCCAGACCGCCGTGGCCACCGGCGCCGAGGCCGACTTCGCCGGTGCCGGTCAGGCCGTGACCGCGCAGCTGCGCCGGCTTCAGGTGCCGCTGACCGGAGTCCGGATCGCCGACGGCAGCGGCCTCAGCAGGCAGGACAAGGTCTCCGCCGCCCTCCTGACCACCCTGCTCGCCCGTTCCGCGGACCCGGCCCACCCCGAGCTGCGCCCCGTCCTCACTGGCCTGCCCGTGGCCGGCTTCACCGGCACCCTGGAAAGCCGCTACGAGCCCTCCTCGGCGGGCTCGGGCCTCGTACGCGCCAAGACCGGCACGCTCACGGGCGTGAACGCGCTCGCCGGCACCGTCGTTGCCCCGGGCGGCCGACTTCTGGGCTTCGCCTTCCTCGCCGGCGGCACCCCCTCGCCGGGCGCGGCACAGCCCGCGCTCGACCGCCTGGCGGCGGCGCTCGCCGAATGAACGGACGGGCTCCGGCGCCCGCGCGCACGGCCGGTCCCGCCCGCCGACACCGCTACGCCCGCGCGGTGGAGAACGTACGGTTGACGCATGACGAGCATCGGTGGTGCCGAGATGGTCGACTGGAACCTCGCCGTGGCGACCGCGACCCGCTTCGTGCGGCCCGGTCCCGACGTCAGCCGGGACGAGGCGCGAGCCGTCGTCGCCGAGCTGCGCCGGCACGCCAAGGCGTCCGAGGAACACGTGCGCGGCTTCACCCGGCTGATCCCGCCCGGCTCCCGGCCACAGGACACTCCGGTCCTCGTCGTGGACCGGGCGGGCTGGATCAAGGCGAACGTCGCGGGCTTCCGCGAACTGCTGCGCCCCCTGCTGGACAAGATGCAGGAACGCCGCTCCGGCACCCCCGGCGGCGCCGTGCTCGGCGCGGTCGGCGGCAAGGTGACCGGCGTGGAGCTCGGGATGCTGCTGTCGTTCCTGGCCTCGCGGGTCCTCGGGCAGTACGAGACCTTTGCCCCCGCCACCCGCGACCTGCCGGCCGGCGACCCGGCCGATCCCGACGGCAACGGCAGCGGCAGGCTCCTCCTGGTCGCCCCCAACATCGTCCACGTCGAGCGCGAACTCGAGGTCGACCCGCACGACTTCCGGCTGTGGGTCTGTCTCCACGAGGAGACCCACCGCACCCAGTTCACCGGGGTGCCGTGGCTGCGTGATCATCTCGAGGGTGAGATCCAGTCATTTCTCGGGGAGACCGAGGTCGACCCCATGACCGTTCTCGAGCGGTTCCGGGAGGCCGCGCAGTCCCTCGTCGGGGCCCACCCCGAGGGCGAGGAGGACGAGGGCGGCCACTCCATCGTCGAACTGGTCCAGACGCCCGCCCAGCGCGAGATCCTCGGCCGGCTGACCGCCGTCATGTCCCTGCTGGAGGGCCACGCGGACTACGTGATGGACGGTGTCGGACCCGACGTGGTGCCCTCCGTCGCCGAGATCCGCGAGAAGTTCCAGCAGCGCAGGGCCCGCGGGGCGAGCCGCCTCGACCTCGCCCTGCGCAAGCTGCTCGGCCTGGACGCCAAGCTGCGGCAGTACCGCGACGGCGAGCGCTTCGTGCGGTCCGTCGTGGAGCAGGTGGGCATGGACGGCTTCAACCGGGTCTGGACGTCCCCCAACACGCTCCCGACCAAGGCGGAGATCGCCAAACCGGCGGACTGGGTCGCGCGGGTGCACCGCAAGGCGGAGGGTGCACCGTAGAGGAGAGTCGTGAACGACAGGCCCGCGACGGCGGAAGAGCGCCCCTTCCATCACCCATCCGAGGGACCGTGGACGGTGGCAAGGCGTGCAATGCTCGGCTATTGGCTCGGTTCTGTCACCATCGACGCACTCTGAGTGACTGATCTCCGGTCGCTCTCGTTCCCACCCGACCGAGACACCCCCTCCCGAACTTCACGAAGGGCACCGGACATGGGTCCCCATCCTGCGGTCGCGGCGATACGCCTGGCGGTCCGCCGCGTACTCCACGAAGTCATCACCCAGCACGCCGAAATCGACGAGCGCACCGGCACCGCGCGTGCCGCCACCCGCGCCACGCGCGAGCGCCCGCTCGTCCTCGTCGCCTGCTCGGGCGGCGCCGACTCCATGGCGCTGGCCTCCGCCCTCGCCTTCGAGGCCCCCAAACTCTCCGTCCGCGCCGGCGGCATCACTGTCGACCACGGCCTTCAGGACGGTTCCGCGCAGCGCGCCGCCGAAGTGGCCGCCCGCCTCACCGCCCTGGACCTCGACCCCGTCGAGGCCGTCAGCGTGCGGGTCGGCCGTGAGGGAGGGCCCGAGGCCGCCGCCCGCGACGCCCGCTACGCCGCGCTCGACGAGGCCGCGCAGCGTCTCGGTGCTGCGGCCGTGCTGCTCGGTCACACCCGCGACGACCAGGCCGAAACCGTTTTGCTCGGTCTCGCCCGCGGCTCCGGCATCCGCTCCCTGTCCGGTATGGCCGCCGTCTCGGGGGCGGCCGGCCGCTACCGCCGCCCCTTCCTCCAGATCGACCGCCAGACGGCCCGCAAGGCGTGCATGGTCCAGTCGCTGCCCGTATGGGACGACCCGCACAACGAGGACCCCGCCTACACCCGCTCCCGGCTGCGCCACGAGGGCCTGCCGGCCCTGGAGAAGGCGCTCGGCAAGGGAGTCGTCGAGGCTCTCGCCCGTACCGCCCAGCTCTCCCGCGACGACGCCGACGCCCTCGACAGCTGGGCCGCCGACGCGGCCGCCCGCGTCCGGGACGAGACCGGCGGCCTGGAGTGCACCAAGCTGTTCGCCCTGCCCCCCGCCGTACGGCGCCGAGTGCTGCGCCGGGCCGTCATCGAGGCCGGCGCACCCGCCGGATCCGTGTTCGCCCGGCACGTCGAAGAGGTCGACCGGCTGATCACCGGCTGGCGCGGCCAGCGGGCCATCAATCTGCCCGGCCGGGTTCAGGCGCGTCGGCAGGGTGGCAGACTGGTCATTCGGCAAGGCTGAACCGCCGAGACAGAAAGCGACGCGGGTGAACGAGAAGGACATGGGCAACGACCTTCAGTCGGTGCTCATCACCAAGGAAGAGATCGACGCCAAGCTCGAAGAGCTTGCCGCGAAGATCGACGCGGAGTACGCGGGCAAGGACCTGCTCATCGTCGGTGTCCTCAAGGGCGCCGTGATGGTGATGGCGGACCTGGCGCGTGCGCTCGCCACCCCCGTCACGATGGACTGGATGGCCGTGTCGTCGTACGGCGCGGGCACGCAGTCGTCCGGCGTCGTCCGGATCCTCAAGGACCTGGACACCGACATCAAGGGCAAGCACGTCCTGATCGTCGAGGACATCATCGACTCGGGCCTGACCTTGTCGTGGCTGCTGACCAACCTCGGTTCGCGCGAGCCGGCCTCCCTGGAGGTCTGCACGCTGCTGAGGAAGCCGGACGCCGCGAAGGTCGCGATCGACGTGAAGTGGATCGGCTTCGACATCCCGAACGAGTTCGTCGTCGGATACGGCCTTGACTACGCGGAGAAGTACCGCAACCTCCCCTTCGTCGGCACGCTCGCGCCGCACGTCTACGGGGGCTGAGGCACCGGCACACCCAGGGGGAACCCAGACCGCCTTTCCGCCGTTGGAGCAAGGGAAGGCGGTCCCCGGTGGCCATGCTGAGGTACCGTCCGAAGAACAGTTGTCTTTTCCCATAGCAATCTCATAGCAAGTCCCACAGCAGCATTAACCTACGGGCAGGAGGGACGGAGCGGATTCGCTCCGTATGGATGGACGTGAAGCGATACTTCCGTGGGCCGGTCATGTGGATCGTGCTGGCCGTCCTCGCCGTGGTCGTGCTGATGCAGGTCGTCGGCTCGTCCGGCGGCTACAAGACGGTGGACACCGGCAAGGTCGTCCAGGCGATCGACAAGAACCAGGTCAAACAGGCAAAGCTGACCACTGGCGACGAGCAGATCATCAAGATCGAGCTCAACAAGGGCCTGAAGGTCGACGGCGGCACCAAGGTGCAGGCCAGCTACATCGGCACCCAGGGCGCCGACCTGGCCGACAAGCTGCAGGAGAAGTTCGAGGCCGGTGAGATCGAGAAGGGCTACACGGTCTCGCCGTCGAAGCAGAGCCCGTTCGTCTCGGTCCTGCTCTCGCTCCTGCCCTTCGTCCTGATCGTCGTGGTCTTCCTCTTCCTGATGAACCAGATGCAGGGCGGCGGCTCCCGAGTCATGAACTTCGGGAAGTCCAAGGCCAAGCTCATCACCAAGGACACCCCCAAGACGACCTTCGCCGACGTGGCCGGGTCCGACGAGGCGGTCGAGGAGCTCCACGAGATCAAGGAGTTCCTCCAGGAGCCCGCCAAGTTCCAGGCCGTCGGCGCCAAGATCCCCAAGGGTGTGCTGCTCTACGGCCCGCCCGGCACCGGCAAGACGCTGCTCGCGCGCGCCGTCGCGGGCGAGGCGGGTGTCCCCTTCTACTCGATCTCCGGTTCCGACTTCGTCGAGATGTTCGTCGGTGTCGGTGCCTCCCGTGTCCGCGACCTGTTCGAGCAGGCCAAGGCGAACGCCCCGGCGATCGTCTTCGTGGACGAGATCGACGCCGTCGGCCGGCACCGTGGTGCGGGTCTCGGCGGTGGCCACGACGAGCGCGAGCAGACACTGAACCAGCTGCTCGTCGAGATGGACGGCTTCGACGTGAAGGGCGGCGTCATCCTGATCGCCGCAACCAACCGGCCCGACATCCTCGACCCGGCGCTGCTGCGCCCCGGCCGCTTCGACCGGCAGATCGCCGTCGACCGCCCGGACATGCAGGGCCGTCTGGAGATCCTCAAGGTCCACCAGAAGGGCAAGCCGGTCGCCCCGGACGTCGACCTGGGCGCGGTCGCCCGGCGTACGCCCGGCTTCACCGGTGCCGATCTCTCCAATGTCCTGAACGAGGCGGCGCTCCTGACCGCCCGCAGCGACAAGAAGCTGATCGACAACCACTCCCTGGACGAGGCGATCGACCGCGTCGTGGCGGGCCCGCAGAAGCGGACCCGGATCATGTCCGACAAGGAGAAGAAGATCACCGCGTACCACGAGGGCGGACACGCCCTCGTCGCGGCGGCCTCACCGAACTCCGACCCGGTCCACAAGATCACGATCCTGTCCCGCGGCCGGGCCCTCGGTTACACGATGGTGCTCCCGGACGAGGACAAGTACTCCACCACGCGCAACGAGATGCTCGACCAGCTGGCCTACATGCTGGGCGGCCGCGCTGCCGAGGAGCTCGTCTTCCACGACCCGACCACCGGCGCGGCGAACGACATCGAGAAGGCGACGGCCACGGCCCGCGCGATGGTCACGCAGTACGGCATGACCGAGCGGCTCGGCGCGATCAAGTTCGGCGGCGACAACTCCGAGCCCTTCCTGGGTCGCGAGATGGCGCACCAGCGCGACTACTCGGAAGAGGTCGCGGCGCTCGTCGACGAAGAGGTCAAGAAGCTCATCGAGACCGCGCACAACGAGGCCTGGGAGATCCTTGTCGAGAACCGCGACGTCCTCGACAACCTGGTCCTGAAGCTGCTGGAGAAGGAGACCCTCGGCAAGGAGGAGATCGCGGAGATCTTCGCCCCGATCGTGAAGCGCCCGGCCCGCCCGGCGTGGACCGGTTCCTCCCGCCGTACGCCCTCCACCCGTCCGCCGGTGCTCTCCCCCAAGGAGCTCGCACTGACCAACGGTGCGAACGGCAGCGCGCCGACGGTGGCAGACGTCACCAAGGCGGCTCCGAGCGAGACCGTCGAGGCGGTCCCCGAGGAGCGCCCCGAGGCCTGACCTCGGCCTTCGGCGCCCGCCCCGGAATGAACGCCGCGTCCCCCAGGTTTTAGCCTGGGGGACGCGGCATTTCCGTATGCCCGCGGCCCGAGCAACAGGAACGAGGCACAGATGACCGACCCGGTGACGCTGGACGGCGAGCGTTCGATCGCCGAGTTCGACGAGAAGCGGGCGGAGAGCGCGGTACGCGAGCTGCTGCTGGCGGTGGGCGAGGACCCGGACCGCGAGGGCCTGCGCGAGACGCCGGCGCGGGTGGCGCGGGCGTACAAGGAGCTCCTGTCCGGCATGCGACAGGAACCGGAGGAGGTCCTGACCACCACCTTCGACCTGGGCCACGACGAGATGATCCTGGTCAAGGACATCGAGCTGGTCAGCTTCTGCGAGCACCACTTGCTGCCCTTCCACGGCGTGGCACATGTGGGGTACATCCCTGCGGAGACCGGAAAGATCACCGGACTGTCGAAGCTGGCCCGGCTGGTCGACGTCTACGCCCGCCGGCCCCAGGTGCAGGAGCGGCTCACCACTCAGATCGCCGATTCCCTCATGCGGATTCTCGAAGCCCGGGGCGCGATCGTCGTGATCGAGGCCGAGCACATGTGCATGTCCGTCCGGGGCATCCGCAAGCCCGGGGCCAAGACGACGACCTCGGCTGTACGGGGTCAGCTGCGCGACTCCACGACGCGTGCCGAGGCGATGAGCCTGATCCTGGCGCGCTAGGGCCTCTCGTTCGGATCGCGCCGGGCTTCGGGTGCCCAGCCATGCTTCCCCACGGCCTGCGGTGACCCCCGTAGCCCCTGCGGCGTGGGGGCGGCCATTCACTGATCCGGCCGGATCCCCACGAAAGGCCCTCGCCGGATCGCCGATCCCGGCGACAGGTGAGGTCGCGCCCGGCATGCTGCTGTGAGCCGGGCCCGGGCGGTGTGATTCTCAGACCGCGCGGGCCGCGTGGTCGTTGTTGTCGTCCCCGTCCTCGGGGAGCTTGCAGACGCGCTCCAGGAACATCGCGGCCGCGATCACGGCGATGCCCGCGACGACCGAGAACCCGGCGTAGATCGCCTGGTCCCGGCGGGCGGGGACGTCGAGCGAGCCGAGCAGGAACACGCCCGTGCCGCCGTACATGCCGCTCACCAGTGCCGCGACCAGCGCGCTCGCCTGGCCGAAGACGACGGCGCGCGCCGCCATCAGCGGCTCGACGCCCTTGGCGCCCGGGCGGCGCTCGCGCTGCGCCTTCAGCCGGGCCCGCAGCGACAGCGCGGTGGCGGCGAGGATCGCGGCGATCGCCGCGAGGACGATGGGCGCGGCCAGCGGAACGCTCGGCAGCGAGCCCAGCGAGTCCCACAGGCGCGCGCCGCCCCAGGACAGGACTCCGGCCGCGGCGAAGAGTCCGGCCAGCACACCGAGCCGTAGTTGCTTCACCGCTGGGAGCCGCCCTTCAGCTGTCGTGTCGTACGGGCACCCCGTACGCGTCGTCGTGCGCGGGACGCCCTCGTGCGGAACGCCCCGTACGGAGCCTAACGACTATTCGGGCAGCCGTAGTTCCAGGTCGGTGCGGGGCCGGACGCCGCCGGCGCCGACGCCGGCGAGCAGCTCGGCGACGGGGCCCACACCCGGGAGCTGAGCCTCGGGCTGGACGTCGTGCCAGGGGGCGAGGACGAAGGCACGCTCGTGGGCGCGCGGGTGGGGGAGGGTGAGGACCGGGTCGTCGGAGACGACGTCCGCGTACGCCACGATGTCGACGTCGATCGTGCGCGGGCCCCAGCGCTCCGCGCGGACACGGTCGAACGCCTCCTCGATGGCCTGGCCGCGCTCCAGCAGCGAGGACGGCGGCAGTGTCGTCTTCACCAGGACCACCGCGTTGAAGTAGGACGGCTGGCTGCCGGGCTCGACGCCCCACGGCTCCGTCTCGTACACCGGGGAGACCGCCTTGACCCGCAGGCCCGGCGTGTCCTCGAGGGCGTCGATCGCGCCCTGCAGGGTCTCCAGTCGGTTGCCCAGGTTGGAGCCGAGCGAGATCACCGCCTGTTTGGGATTGGACAGCGTGATGTCGGCAGCGTCCACCTGCGCCACCACGGAGGTGGGCACCGGCTGCACGGTCGGGTCGCTCGCGGCCTGGTTCATACTCGGCTCCGGGTGATCGTGATGGTCACGTCGTCGAAGGGCACCGTGATCGGGGCGTCCGGCTTGTGCACCACCACCTCGACCTCCTCCACGCCGTCGTGCTTGAGGCACTGCTGGGCGATGCGCTCGGCCAGCGTCTCGATCAGGTCGACAGGGTCGCCTTCGACGATCGCGACGACCTCTTCCGCCACCACGCCGTAGTGCACGGTCTTCGCCAGGTCGTCGGACGCCGCCGCCGGGCGGGTGTCCAGGCCGAGCACCAGGTCGATGATGAAGGTCTGGCCCTCCTCCCGCTCCCGGGGGAAGACGCCATGGTGCCCGCGGGCCTTGAGGCCGCGCAGCGCGACACGATCCACGCGAATCACTCCTGCTTTCTTTACTGGCGGATGCGGGCACCCGGCCACGTGCGGGTGGCGCGGTACCCGCCATCGAATCTACCTGCGAGCACCGACACGACGTGCCCACGGGGGTCCGGGGGAAACGGCGCGGAGCTGGGGTAGCCGCGTATACCCGGGGGAGGCAGCCACGAACCTTCTTGAGGGCGCTTACCCACTTACGAGGGGCTGTCCTCGTCCTCTTCGTCCTCGGTTTCCGTCAGTACGGGGGAACCGTGATGTGACCAGATCTTCCAACCGTCGGATGTGCGGCGGAACACATTCGTGGCGACTACCAGCTGGCCGACGAGCGGACCGAGCTCGCCCGCCGCCTCGGCGGGGCCGCCGCTGAGGATGTTCTCGGTGCAGGTGACGAGCGCCGTGTCACCGGCCACGTTCACCTTCACATCGGTGAGGAAGAACTGGATGTACTCCGTGTTCGCCATGATCAGCGCGTACGAGCGCAGGACCTCGCCGCGGCCGGAGAGCACGGGCCAGCCGGGGTGGACGCAGGAGATGTCGTCGTTCAGCCAGAGCGCGGACAGCAGCTCGAAGTCGCCCCGTTCCATCGCCTCGTAGAAGGCGGTGTTGGCCTTCTCGACCAGCTCGGTGTCGGTGGAGGTCACCGGGCGCCCTCGACGGCGCGGGCGACGCGCACGGCGTCGGCCGTGGCCCGCACCTCGTGGACGCGCACGGCCCACGCACCCTCGTGGGCGGCGATGGCCGAGACGGCGGCGGTGGCCGCGTCGCGTTCCCTGGCCGGTGGTGCGGCGCCCTCCTTGGCGAGCACCCGGCCGAGGAACCGCTTCCGGGAGGCGGCGACCAGGACCGGACGGCCGAGCGTGCGCAGCTCCTCGAGATGGGCGACGAGCGCGAGATCGTGCTCGGCCGTCTTGGCGAAGCCGAGGCCCGGATCGATCACGATGCGCTCGGGTGCGATGCCGCCCGCGACGACGGCCTCCATGCGCTCACGCAGCTCCGACACGACCTCCGCCACCACGTCGCGGTAGACGGCGCGGTTGTTCATGTCCTCGCTGAAGCCCCGCCAGTGCATCACCACGAACGGGGTGCCCGTCGCCGCGACGACCGGGACCATACGGGGGTCGGCGAGGCCGCCGCTGACGTCGTTGACCAGGCCGGCCCCGGCGGCGACCGCCTGCTCGGCGACCGATGCGCGCATGGTGTCGACGGAGACGACCACGCCCTCGGCGGCGAGTCCGCGGACGACCGGGACGACCCGGCGCAGCTCCTCGGCCTCGTCGACCCGGGTCGCTCCTGGTCTCGTGGACTCGCCACCGACGTCGACGAGGTCGGCGCCCTGGGCGACCAGATCCAGGCCGCGCTTGATCGCGGCCGTGGTGTCGAACCACTGACCTCCGTCGGAGAAGGAGTCGGGCGTCACATTGACGACACCCATGACCGCACAGCGATCCCACTCCGGCAGGCCGCTGGCCGTTCCCCGTCCTCGCAACGTACTCATGTGGTCAGCCTAGGGCCTGCGGTTCCCGGCCGGACCGGGGCGGCGGGGCTCATCGGTGGCCGGGCGGCGGTGTCCACGGGCTTCCGTGGCCGGACGGCGGTGTCCGTGGCCGGACGGCGGTGTCCGTGGGCGGGCGGCGGGTGTCAGGCCGCCTGTGCCTCGTGCTGTTCGGCGGGGCGGGGGAAGTGGGCGCAAGGGCGCGGGGCGGACGCCGTGCGGAGGCGGGCGAACGGGCGGGGCAGCGAGAGGTTCACAAACCCTTCCGCCTGCATGGCGGCGAAGCCGATGCGGGGCAGGTCACGGGTGTTGCGGAAGACGACGAAGCGCGGCTCCCAGCGCGGCCGGAACTTGGCGTTGAACTTGTACAGCGACTCGATCTGGAACCAGCGGGAGAGGAACACCAGAAGTCCCCGCCACAGCCGCAGCACCGGGCCCGCGCCGATCTTCTCGCCCCTGGCGAGTGCCGAACGGAACATCGCGAAGTTGAGGGAGACCCGCTCGACGCCGAGGGCGGGAGCGGCCTGGAGGGCCGCGACGATCAGCAGTTCGTTCATGCCGGGGTCGGCGGAGCGGTCGCGGCGCATCAACTCCAGGGACATCCCGTCGCACCCCCAGGGCACGAAGTGGATGACCGCCTTCAGGTCGCCGTAGCCGCCGTGGTTCCCCTCGCCGCCCAGGGCGTGCTCGTCGGCCTTGTGCGCGGTGGCGATGACGGCGTCGCCGTCGGCGGGGTCGCCGATCCGGCCGAGGGCCATCGAGAAGCCGCGTTCGGTGTCGGTGCCGCGCCAGTCGGCCGCGGCCCGCCGGATCCGTTCCAGCTCGTCGGCGGTGAGGTCACGGGCGCGCCGTACGCGTGTCTCGTAGCCATTGCGCTCGATGCGCTTGACCATCTGACGTACGTTCCGCATCGCGCGCCCGGTCAGGGAGAAATCCGCGACGTCCACCACCGCCTCGTCCCCGAGTTCCAGGGCGTCGAGTCCGGTCTCGCGCGTCCAGACCTCGCCGCCGGTCTCCGAGCAGCCCATGACGGCCGGGGTCCAGGAGTGGGCCTTGGCCTCGTCCATGAAGCGCTCGATGGCGCCGGGCCAGGCCTCGACGTCGCCGATCGGGTCGCCGCTGGCGAGCATCACGCCGGAGACGACGCGATAGCAGACGGCGGCCTTGCCGCTGGGCGAGAACACGACGCCCTTGTCGCGGCGGAGCGCGAAGTGGCCGAGCGAGTCGCGGCGGCCGTGCGCCGCGAGCAGGGCACGCAGCCGGCGCTCGTCGTCGGCGGTGAGGCGGGCGGCGGGGTGCTCGGGCCGGAAGGCGAGGTAGATCGTGGTGACGGCGGTCAGCAGGCCGAGTGCGCCGAGCGAGTAGCCCACGGTCCACGGGACGTTGCCGGTCCAGTCGACGGGGCCCTCGAAGCCGACCAGTCCGTACATCACGTGCTCGAGACGGTCGGTGAGCCCGGGATTGCCGACGATTCTGCCCGGGTGGGCGCTGACGATCACCAGTCCGAGGCCGAGTGAACCGGCGCTCAGTACAATGAAGTTGGCGAGTGCGCGCCAGCGGCTGCGGGGGTCCGGCAGGGCGGCGAACTCGCCGCGATGCCGCAGCAGCAGTGCCAGCAGGCCGAGCGAGACGACGACTCCGACGACGGAGTGGCGGTAGACGAACTGGGCCACGGCCCCCGCGGGCAGCAGGACCACCGCGGCCCGCCAGGCGCGCCGCTTGTGGCGCTTGATCCCGTGTGCGAGCAGGAGCAGCAGGACTCCGGTGCTGAGCGAGAGCGCGGCGGCGAACGGGCCGAGGGCGCCGGGCAGCACCTCGGCGAGGGTGTGCATCCGGCTGTGCCGGAACCGGGGGAAGACGCCGGCCGCGATGTCGATGAGGCCGACGAGGGTGCAGGCCGATCCGACGAGCGCGGGCACCGCCTCGGGGCGGGGACCGCGCAGGACGCGACGTACGCGGATGATCGCGCGACTGGTGCCCTGGTTCCTCACCTGGTTCGCCGGGCGGTTCGTCACGCGACTCGTCTCCCCATTGGCCACCCGATTCGGAACCAATGCTGATTTGTCACCATCTACCGTTGCAGACATCGCTTCCCGTGACTCCGCGAGAGATCCTGCGTCCGGGCCTCAGGTCGGTCGGCCCCGGACGATGTGCGCTCTCTAGGACGGCGCTCACCGGAGGCGGGTTCATCCGCCACCGGGAAATTCTCGGCCAGCCGGCCCCTGCCGGGTGCGGATCACCGACGCCGGACCGAAGCAGAAAGCGCCTGAACCCATGGGTCTGACCAGCAACAAAGTCCTGGCCTTGGCCGTAGCGGCAGCGGTCCTGCTGTTCACCGCCACCGTGTTGCTGTGGCCCCGGCTGGCCCGCGGCGGGCCGCGGCCGGTGGCCGGGCGGATCGGACTGCTGCTCGCCACGCAGCTCGCGCTGTTCGTCGCCGTCGCCCTCGCCGCCAACAACTCCTTCCTGTTCTACGGCTCCTGGGCCGACCTCTTCGGACAGGAACAGGAGACCGGTGTCGTTCAGGACCACTCGGCGGGCAGCAGCATCAAGGTCGTCGAGAAGCGCAGGCCGGATGTGCCAGGCGGCGCGCGGGCGGTGACCGGCGGGCAGATCCACAAGGTCGTCGTGGCCGGGGCGACATCGGGGATCAACAGCCCCGCGTACGTGTACCTGCCGCCGGAGTACTTCCAGGAGGAGCACCGGCACCGCACCTTCCCGGCGGCCGTCGTGCTCACCGGTTACCCGGGCACGGCGGAGAACCTGCTCAAGGGCCTCAAGTACCCGTCCACGGCGCACAAGCTGGCCGGGGAGGGGCGGATGCAGCCGATGGTCCTGGTGATGCTGCGGCCGACCGTCGCGCCGCCGAGGGACACCGAGTGCGTGGACGTGCCGGGCGGGCCCAAGGCCGAGACGTTCTTCGCGAAGGACCTGCCGAAGGCCGTCTCGGAGACGTACCGGGTCGGCACGGCGCCGCGGAACTGGGGGTTCATCGGCAACTCCACAGGCGGTTACTGCGCCTTGAAGATCGCGCTGCACCATCCGGGGCAGTTCGCGGCGGGGGCCGGTCTCTCC
The DNA here is from genome assembly GCF_044390825.1 of Streptomyces sp. NPDC018833. NCBI lineage: Bacteria > Bacillati > Actinomycetota > Actinomycetes > Kitasatosporales > Streptomycetaceae > Streptomyces > Streptomyces sp. NPDC018833. Next base: position 95,205 of record NZ_JBIRZM010000019.1, read on the forward strand.
GCGTACTACAAGGCCGCGGAGGACCCGACGACGGGCGACCTCTTCCACGGCGACCAGCGGGCCCGGCAGCGGGCGGATCTGCTGTGGAGCCTGGACCATCTGCCGCAGGGCAGGTCGTCGTTCCTGGTCACGACGTCCCGGCAGGGCGAGGGCAACCTGAAGGGGACTCTCGCCTTCGTCGAGAAGGTGAAGGCGCCCGCGCGGGTGTCGTCGATCATGCTCGACAGCGGCGGGCACAACTTCAACACCTGGCGCCGGGAGATCCCGCCGGCCCTGGAGTGGCTGGGCAGCCGCCTCAGCGCGACGTGACGCGGCCGCCGGGGCTCCTCGCGTGGGCGTGGCGTCCAGCCGGCGAGGAGGCGCCGGCTGGACGCGGGACATCGGCTGGGGGCGGCGAGTCGGCGAGGGCGACGCAATGCCTCGCGTGGGAGCGGGCCGTCGTGTCCAGCCGGGGCGCGGGGGCGCCGCCGGGGGCGGGCTTCTCGCCGCAGGCGAGGTGGTTGTCCGGCGGGGATCGCCGGCGGGGCGGCGGGGCGTGGTCGTGGTCCGACGGGGGATCGCCCACGGGGCCGCGGGTCGTCGTGTCCAGCTGGGCGCGGCTTCGGCGGCGCGGGCAGTACCAGCATGGCGCAGGCCCCCGCGCGTCGGCGGGCTGGCGGGGCTCCTTACGCGGGTGACGTACCCACTCCCGCGCGGGGCCGGAGCCCTCCGGAGGCGCAGCACTGGGCCTGGCGTGCCCGGCCGTGGCGCCGACCTCGCCGGTCACCGGCCCTGTGGGCGGCGGCACACGGGGCCGAGGGGCGGCCGCAGCACGTGCGGACGGACCGGACGCCACTCGCGGGGCCGCGTTACCCGGTGGCGTGCCCCGGGGCCCGCGTTCGCACCCGGTGACGTGCCCCGGGGCCGTTCGCACCCGGTGACGTGCCCCGGGGCCGTTCCCACTCGGCGGCCCCGGCCGCCGTCAGCCCTTGTCGGTGGAGACAGTCGTCGACACCGTGGCGATCGACTCCAGCGCGACATCCGCCCGCGCGATGTCCTGAGCGTCCGCGTCGATCGAGCGGCGCAGCGCCTCGTGCAGCCGGGCCGGGGTCAGCACGCCGAGGAACCGGCCCGTCTCCTCCTTGTCGATCACCGCGATCCAGCCCGCGTCGTGCTGGAGCATCGTGGCGAACGCCTGCTTGAGCGAGGCGCCGACCGGCAGCCAGGCCTCCATGCGGCGGGCGTGCTCGCCCACCGAACCGCTGCGCCGCGCCTGCTCCGCGGAGATCCAGCCGTGCAGATTGTCCTCCCCGTCGAGGACCACGGCCCAGCGCGAGCCGAGCTCGCGGGGCAGCGGGTCACCGAGGTGCACGACGGGGGGCTGCTCCAGATCGCCTTCCTCGATGGGGGTGACGGAGAGCCGCTTGAGCCCGCGGTCGGCGCCGACGAAGTCGGCCACGTAGTCGTTGGCGGGAGCGCCAAGCACGGTGGCGGGCGCGTCCAACTGCTCGATCCTGCCCTGGCCGTAGACGGCGATACGGTCTCCGAGGCGCACGGCCTCCTCGATGTCGTGGGTGACGAACAGGATCGTCTTGCGCACCTGCGACTGCAGCTTGAGGAACTCGTTCTGCAGGTGCTCGCGGACCACGGGGTCGACCGCGCCGAACGGCTCGTCCATCAGCAGCACGGGCGGGTCGGCGGCGAGCGCGCGGGCGACGCCGACGCGCTGGCGCTGGCCGCCGGACAGCTGCTCGGGGTAGCGGTCGCCGTAGACGGCGGGGTCGAGTCCGACGAGGTCGAGCAGTTCGGCGGCGCGCGCACGGGCCTTGGTCCGGCCGGCGCCGAGGAGGTGGGGAACGGTGGCCGTGTTGTCGAGGACGGTCCTGTGCGGGAACAGTCCGACCTGCTGGATCACATAACCGATGCGGCGGCGCAGCGCGACGGGATCGACGGCGGAGATGTCGTGTCCGTCCATGAATATGCGGCCGCTGCTCGGCTCTATGAGGCGGTTGACCATCTTCATGGTGGTCGTCTTGCCGCAGCCCGAGGGGCCCACGAGGGTGACCAGTTCACCCTCGGCGACCTCGAAGGAGAGGTCGTCCACGGCGGTGGTGCCATCCGCGTACCGCTTGCTGACAGTGTCGAAACGGATCATGACTCCCCATTGTGACGGCGCTTGTATGAAAGCCATGTTGCTGCAATGTGCTGGTCCTCGGCGATTGTCAGTGGTCGGGGTTAGGGTCGTAACCGTTGATCGTCAGACGTGTGTTCGGCGTTCCGGGGGAGGTGGGAAGGGATGGTTACGGGACGTGCCGCGAGCAGCTGTCTCGCGGCGAACGACTGGTTCTGTGCGGAGTATCTGCGCAGCCGCAGCACCGAGTTGACGGACGCGACGGTCCAGCACGTCTGGATCACCGCGGCGTCGGTCGTTATCGGACTGGCGGTCGCGTTGCCTCTCGCGCTGCTCGTGCGCGCGCAGCCGCGGTTCGCGGGCCCGGTGCTCGGCCTGACGACCCTGCTCTACACGATCCCCTCGCTCGCGATGTTCTCGCTGCTGCTGCCCTTCTTCGGACTGTCCGCCGCCCTGGTCGTGACGGGCCTCGTGCTCTACTCCCTCACCATCCTCGTGCGGAACATCCTGGCCGGGCTCCGGGCGGTGCCCGCCGAGGTGCGCGAGGCCGCCCGGGGCATGGGGTACGGGCCGGCCCGCCTGCTGTGGGAGGTGGAATTGCCCTTGGCGCTTCCCGCGCTGATGGCGGGTGTGCGCATAGCGACGGTGTCGACGATCGCGCTGACGACGGTCGGCGCCCTCGTCGGCAAGGGCGGCCTCGGCAACCTCATAGACGACGGCGTGCAGACGACCTTCAAGGCGCAAGTGCTGACCGCCTCGGTGCTGTGCGTGCTGCTGGCGGTGCTCGCGGACCTGGCTCTCCTCGGCGCCCAGCGGCTGCTCACCCCTTGGACGCGCATACGCACGGCGGAGGCGAAGGTCTGATGGGAGTGGTCACCGATGCGTGGACGTGGCTCACCACCGGGTCGAACTGGCAGGGGGAAGGCGGCGCATGGCACCGGCTGGGCGAGCATGTGTACGTCAGTGGTGCGGCGCTCGCCCTGGCCTGTGCGATCGCCCTGCCGATCGCTCTGTGGCTCGGGCACATCGGCAGGGGCGGCGCCCTCGCGGTCAACCTCTCCAACGCCGGCCGTGCGATCCCGGTCTTCGCCGTCCTCGCCCTGTTCATGCTCACGCCGCTGCGCAGCGCCGGCTATGTGCCGACGATCAGCGCGCTGGTCCTCTTCGCCGTACCGCCGCTGCTGACGAACGCGTATGTGGGCATGCGGGAGGTGGACCGCGCGGTGGTCGAGGTCGCGCGGGGGATGGGCATGTCGGGCGGCCAGCTGTTCCTCCGCGTGGAGCTGCCCCTCGCCTATCCGCTGCTGATGACCGGGCTGCGGTCGGCCGCCGTCCAGGTGGTGGCCACGGCGACGATCGCGTCGATGGTGGGACAGGGCGGGCTGGGCCGGATCATCACCGCCGGATTCACCACGTACAACACGCCGCAGGTCGTCGCGGGCGCGCTGCTCGCCGGCGGGCTCGCACTCCTGGTGGAGGGGCTGCTGGTCGCCGCCGACCGGCTGCTGAACCCCCTGCGCAAGGCCGCGGCGTCGGCGGGCGGCTGACGCGGTGCGCTGATGACCCCCTTCGTTTCGCCCATCTGTTTCGGTATATCGGTCGCATGGACGGAGAACCTGATGAGCAAGACCTCACGCGTCGCGGGCGCGGTACTCGGTGTGGTGGCCCTCGTGGGTTCTCTGGCCGCGTGCGGCGGCGACAGCCTGGAGCAGAAGAAGGACGGCGGCGGCTCGGCGGCCGGGCCCGGTGAGAAGGGCACGCTCGTCGTCGGCGCGGCGGCCTTCACCGAGTCCAAGGTGCTCGCCGAGCTCTACGCCCAGCTGCTGGCCGACGCCGGATACGAGACGTCGGTCACCACGGTGAAGAACCGCGAGCTGTACGAACCTTCCCTGGAGAAGGGCGAGATAGACGTCGTACCGGAATATGCCGCCACGGTCGCCGAATTCCTCAACGCGAAGGTGAACGGGCCGAAGGCACCGGAGGACGAGCCCGTCGCCTCCAGCGATGTCGCCGCTACCGTGGCCGCGCTCACCAGGCTCGCCGAACCGCGCGGACTGAAGGTGCTCGACGCGGGCGAGGCCGTCGACCAGAACGCGTTCGCGGTCTCCAGGCAATTCGCCGAGAAGAACAGCCTCAGGACTCTTTCCGATCTCGGGAAGTCGGGGCTGAAGGTGAAGATCGCGGCGGGTGACGAGTGCGAGGTCAGGCCCTTCTGCGCCCCCGGTCTGAAGAAGACGTACGGCATCGACGTCGCGGGCGTGGACCCCAAGGGCGTCGGGACACCGCAGGCCAAGCAGGCGGTCAAGGACGGTGAGGACCAGCTCGTGCTGACCACCACCACCGATGCCACGCTGGAAAGCTTCGGACTCGTGCTGCTGGAGGACGACAAGAAGCTCCAGAACGCCGACAACGTCCTGCCCCTGGTCAATGCGCGGGACGCCGGGGGCAAGGAGATAGCCGAAGTCCTCGGCCAGCTCACGGATGTGCTGACCACCGCGGATCTCACCGAGTTGAACCGCTCGGTGGACGCCGAGCGGGCGAAGCCGGAGGACGCCGCGAGGGACTATCTCCATTCGAAGGGGCTGCTCGAGAAGTAGGGATGTGGCCGGCCCGGCGTTTTCGACCAGAGATTTGCCGGGCCGACACCCCACAAGACCTCTACGCGCGGTAAATTTCTGGCCATGCCACGTGGACGCCACCGCCATTCCCCGCCCCTGCACAAGCTGCTGCCGCCTTCGGCCGTGGCCGGAGCGTCGGTACTGTGCGCTGCCGGCGCGTGGTTTGTCGGAAATGCCGTAGCTCTGCGCATCCTGGTGGCGGCCGCCGCTGCCGCCGCGGTCACCGGCGCTGTGCTGATGCGCAGTTGGGACCGCAGCGCGGGCCGCCGGGTCGCGGAGCTCAGCCGTGCGCGCGCCAGCGACCAGTGGAAGACCGAGGAGCGCGTAGCCGAGCTCGAGGCGGACATCGAGGAGTCGCGGGAGCTGCGTCTCAAGCTCGACGCCAAGCTGCGCGCCAAGCGGGTGGAGCTCGCCGGGCTGCGCGGGGAACACGCCGCTCTGCTGCGGCGGTACGCGAACGCGGAGACGGAGCGCGCCAGCGCCCTGGAAGGCCGCAGGCAGCTCGCGATCGAGGCGGCCGCGCCGTCGAAGGCGCTGCTGCCGGCCGGTTCGACGCCGACCCCTTCGATGTATCTGCGGGCCGCCAAGGCGCTGGAGGACCTCTCGCGCAACGCCGCTGCCCAGGAGGCAAGGCACACCGTCGAAGAGGCCCGCGCCCGGGATCTGGCCGAGCGGGCACGGGAGGCGGAGGAACCGCAGGGGAAGCACGCGGCGGGCGCCGGGGCCGGGCAGCACGCCCGTCCGGCGTCCGCCCTGCCCGCGCGCCGTCCCGTGCCCGCCGCCTCGGCGATCGTGCCCTACGGCGCTGAGCGTTCGCGCGCCAAGCGCCCCGAGGGCGGCTTCGACTTCTTCGGGACGGGCACGGGCACCGGCGCGGGCGCGGGCGTCGACCCCGTACAGGGCGCGCAGCCGGTCGCGCAGCCGGTACAGAAGGCGATCGAGGCCGTGCAGCACGAGGACCTCGCCGACGTGGTGGGCGAAGAGGCCCTGGCGGCCGTGCATATGAAGGAGCCCCGCGCGGTCGGCAAGGTCATCGACCTGACCGCGCACGACGAGACGGAGCAGCTGGACGTCGTCCAGCTGCGCGACGCGGTCTCGTAGGACGGCCGTCCGCGCCAGGCGGCGCCGCCTGCGTGCCGCCGCCTGCGTGCCTGTCTGCCTGCCGACGCCTACTTGTCGATGTCGCCGACGACGAAGAACAGCGATCCCAGGATCGCGACCATGTCGGCGACGAGCGTCCCCGGCAGCAGCACGGTCAGGGCCTGGATGTTGTTGTACGACGCCGAGCGCAGCTTGAGCCGGTAGGGGGTCTTGTCACCCTTGGAGACCAGGTAGTAGCCGTTGATGCCGAGCGGGTTCTCGGTCCAGGCGTAGGTGTGGCCCTCGGGTGCCTTCAGCACCTTGGGCAGCCGCTGGTTGATCGGGCCCGGCGGCAGCTCGGCGATGCGGTCCAGGCAGGCGTCCGCCAGGTCGAGCGCGTTGTGCGTCTGCTCCAGCAGCACCTCGAAGCGGGCCAGGCAGTCGCCGTCGGAGCGGGTGACGACCGTGAGCGTGTCCTGGAGCTCCCCGTACGCGAGGTACGGCTCGTCCCGGCGCAGGTCGAAGTCGACGCCCGAGGCCCGGGCGATGGGCCCGCTCACGCCGAACGCGTGCACCGCATCGGCCGACAGGACGCCCACACCGCGCGTACGACCGCGGAAGATCTCGTTGCCGAGGACCAGACGGTCGTACACGTCCATCCGGGAGCGGACGTCGGCCACCGCGTGCCGGGCCCGCCCGAGCCAGCCGGCCGGAAGGTCCTCCTTGAGACCGCCGACCCGGTTGAACATGTAGTGCATCCGGCCGCCGGAGACCTCCTCCATGACGGCCTGGAGCTCCTCGCGCTCGCGGAAGGCGTAGAACACCGGGGTGATACCACCCAGTTCGAGCGGATACGACCCGAGGAACATCAGGTGGTTGAGGACCCGGTTGAGCTCGGCGAGGAGCGTACGGGTCCACACCGCGCGCTCCGGGACCTCCATGCCGAGCATGCGCTCGACGGCCATGACGACGCCGAGCTCGTTGGAGAAGGCGGAGAGCCAGTCGTGCCGGTTGGCCAGCACCACGATCTGGCGGTAGTCGCGCGCCTCGAAGAGCTTCTCGGCGCCGCGGTGCATATAGCCGACGACCGGCTCCGCGTGCCGGATGCGCTCGCCGTCCAGCACGAGACGCAGCCGCAGCACACCGTGTGTGGAGGGATGCTGGGGGCCGATGTTGAGCACCATGTCGGTGCTCTCCGCCGCTCCGCCGATGCCGACCGTGGTCTCCGTCATGGTCACCAGTCTGACAGAGGCCCGGCGGGCCGTTCCGGCCCGATCCGCTGCACCAGCCAGACGAAGTCACCCAGGCCGCCCTTCGCCGTGAGTTCCGCCGCCTCTCCGGTGTGCGACAGGGCGCGGACGTACGCCACCGGGTCTGACGACGCCAGGGACAACGGCGGCCGCTCGGCCGTCACCCCCAGCCGCCGCAGCGCCTCGCGCTGCCCGAACAGCCGCGCGGCGGGGCGCGCTGCCGGTCCCTCAACCGGGTCCGCTGCCAGGCCGTCTGCCGCAGCCTTTCCCCGCGCGGCTGCCGGGGTCTGTTCCCGGGCTGCCGCCGGACGCTGTGCCGGGTCTGCTGCCGCCGGGGAAGCCGGTCCCTCAACCGGGTCCGCTGCCAGGCCCTCTGCCGCAGCCCTTCCCCGCGCCGCTGCCGGGGCCGCTTCCCGGCCCTCCGCCGGGCGGCCCGCCTCACCGGCCTCCACACGCCGGTCCCGCGCCGGGGGCATTGCCCGGGCTGCTGCCCCGTCTCTTGCCGTAGTCCCATTCCGCACCGCTGCCGGGGTCTGTTCCCAGGCTGCCGCCGGACGCTGTGCCGGGTCCGCTTCCCCGGCTCCCGCCGGGCCCACGGCCGCCGCGCACGCGTCCAGCGCCACGTGGGCCGTGATGTCGCAGCTGCCGTCCGGGACCGGGCGCACCTCGCGGCCGTCGCGGAAGCCGGCCAGCGTGCCGTACGGCGGCCTCGTGCCGGCCGTGTGCGCGTAGTCGACGGCCACCGCGAGGCCCGACGCCATGCGGCCGACGGCCCGCGCCCACGCCTCGTCGCGCGGGCGGCCGATTTCCGCCCGGGTGCCCGGTTCCGTGAGCGGCCACCAGCGGGCCAGCCACTCGGCGTCGGCTCCGTCGACCTCCTCGCCCAGGCGCTCCTCGCCCGCCGCGTTCACCAGGACCCTGCGCACCACGCCGTGCTCGTCCGTCTCGGCGACGTCGACTGGGACGTTGTCCAACCACTCGTTCGCGAACAGCAGTCCGTGTATCCCGTCCGGCGGCGCGTCCTTCCACTCGATGCGCGGGTCGAGCCCCGCCGGCCGCGCGGCCCGCTCCACGGCGCAGGCGCGCACGGGAAAGCCGGGCGGCAGTGCGGCCAGCACGCCCGTCAGCAGTTCGCCGCGGCCTGCCCCGACGTCGACGAGCGCCGGCTCGTCGATTCCGTACGCGGCCGCGACGTCGAGCAGCAGCCGGGCGACGGCCCAGGCGAACACCGGGGAGGCGTGCACGGAGGTACGGAAGTGGCCCGCCGGGCCCTCGGGCCGCAGGTAGAAGCCGTCGGGGCCGTACAGGGCGGTCTCGGTCGCGGCCCGCCACCCGCGCCATCCGGAGCTCCCGGCAGGGGCGCGTGCTGAGGTCTCATACGTCACGCGCACCAGTCTCCACCTTGCGGAGTACGGCTCCGCCGACCGGATCGCCCCTCCGGTTGACTCTGGCACCTGTCTCCTTTCCTTACGCTTGGTGACGTGCAGCGCCTCTACGACTTCCTCCGCAGACACCCGACGGGCACCGACAGCTTCTGGGCCGTCATGCTCTTCGGGTTCGCCATGTTGTGGGTGGTCCAGGTGCCTGTGGGGCTGGGGTCCCGGCTCACTGCGGCCGGGGTCGTGGTGGTGCTGAGCGTGGTGGTCGCACTGCGCCGCGTCGTGCCGGAGAAGATGCTGGTGCTCGCCGCACTCGCGGGCGTCGCCCAGCTGGTGCTGGACATCGAGGTCAACCCGGCGGACTTCGCGATGATGGTGATCATCTACACCGTCGCCGCGCACGGCGGTCCGCGCTGGGCGTCCCGGCTCGCGCTGATCGGCGGCCTGTCGGCGGCCACGCTGGCGCAGATCCGCTGGCCCGAGGAGGAGCAGGGCAGCCTCGGCCGGATCTTCGTCACCGTGATCATGAGCCTGCCGTTCGCCCTCGCCTGGGTCCTCGGCGACTCGATACGCACCCGGCGCGCGTACTTCGCCCAGCTGGAGGAGCGGGCCACCCGGCTGGAGAAGGAGCGCGAGGCGCAGGCGAAGGTCGCGGTCGCGGCCGAGCGCGCCCGTATCGCCCGCGAACTCCACGACGTCGTCGCCCACAACGTCTCCGTCATGGTCGTCCAGGCCGACGGTGCCGCCTATGTGCTGGACGCCGCACCCGACCAGGCCAGGCAGGCACTGGAGACCATCTCCACGACCGGGCGGCAGGCGCTCGCCGAGATGCGCCGGCTGCTCGGTGTGCTGCGCACCGGCGACGCCCCGGAGAGCGGGGAGTACGTCCCGCAGCCGGACGTCGAGCAGATCGAGGAACTGGTCGAGCAGGTCCGCTGCGCCGGACTGACCGTCGACTTCAAGATCGAGGGCATGCCGCGGTCGCTGCCGAGCGGCGTCGAGCTCACCGCGTACCGCATCGTGCAGGAAGCGCTCACCAACACCCGCAAGCACGGCGGCCCGGAGGCCGGTGCCAGCGTGCGGCTCGTCTACTTCGACGACGGTCTCGGCCTGCTCGTCGAGGACGACGGGCGCGGGGCGTCGCACGAGCTGTACGAGGATGGCGGCGCGGACGGCCGCGGCCACGGTCTGATCGGCATGCGCGAGCGCGTCGGTATGGTCGGCGGAACGCTGGACGCGGGGCCGCGACCGGGCGGCGGCTTCCGGATCAGCGCGCTCCTCCCGCTCAAGCCCACCCACTAGAGCCCACGGCTTTCACCGCCCTCACCGCCCCACAGCACAGCACCCCACAGCCACGACAGATCGAGGAAGCCGACTGTGATCCCCATCCGCGTGATGCTCGTCGACGACCAGGTGCTCCTGCGCACCGGATTCCGCATGGTGCTCGCCGCCCAGCCGGACATGGAGGTCGTCGCCGAGGCCGGGGACGGCGCGGAGGCGATCGAGAACCTGCGCTCCACCGCCGTGGACGTCGTGCTGATGGACGTCCGCATGCCGCGGCTCGACGGTGTGGAGGCCACCCGCCGCATCTGCGCCGAGCCGGACGCGCCGAAGGTGCTGATCCTGACCACCTTCGACCTCGACGAGTACGCCTTCTCCGGGCTCAGGGCCGGTGCCAGCGGCTTCATGCTCAAGGACGTGCCGCCCGGCGAACTGCTCGGCGCCATCCGCTCCGTGCACAGCGGCGACGCGGTCGTCGCGCCGTCGACCACCCGCCGCCTGCTGGACCGCTTCTCACCGATGCTGCCGAGCTCGGGCACCGAGCCGCAGCACAAGGAGCTCCAGCGGCTCACCGAGCGCGAGCGCGAAGTGATGCTGCTGGTCGCGCAGGGCCTGTCGAACGGAGAGATCGCGGCCCGGCTGGTGCTCTCGGAGGCCACCGTGAAGACGCATGTGGGCCGCATACTGACCAAGCTCGGCCTGCGCGACCGCGTCCAGGTCGTGGTGCTCGCCTACGAGACGGGCCTCGTACGCGCGGGCGGCGGCGGACCGGTCTGAGCGCCGTGCTGCTGTGGATCAACGGGCCGTTCGGCGGTGGCAAGACGCAGACGGCGTACGAACTGCGGCGGCGCCTGCGGGGCAGCGTCGTGTGCGATCCCGAGCACGTCGGCTTCGGCCTGCACCGGATGACACCGCCCGCGCTGCGTAACGACTTCCAGGACCTCGCAGCGTGGCGTCAGGGCGTCTACGAGGTGCTCGACCTGACCCTGCGCGGGCACGACGGCGTCGTCATCGCGCCCATGACCCTCGTCGAACCGGCGTACTTCGAGCAGATCGTGGGCCGCCTGCGGAACGAGGCCGGGCACGACGTGCGCCACTTCGCTCTGCTCGCCGAGCGCGAGACGGTGCTGCGGCGGCTGCGGGAGCGGGGGCTCGGGCGCGGTCTGAAGCGCGAGAGCTTCGCCGTACAGCGGCTCGACGACTGCCTGGAACGGCTGCGCGAACCCCGCTTCGGGGAGCACATCCACACCGACCGGCTGAGCGTGCCGCAGGTGGCGGACCTCATCGCCCGCTCGGCGGGCCTGCGGCTCGCGCCGAACACGGACGGACCGCTGAGGCACCGGCTGCGCAAGGCGTGGACGGGCGTGCGGCACATCCGCTTCGACTGATCGGGCGCGACACAGTCTCCGGGAAGTCGCTGCCGAGCCGGACCATGGCGGGCACGTCCAGCCGGTCTGTAACGCCTTCACCTGCGCGTCGAGATGAGCCCCGCGCTCTTTTCCGTCGGTCGGTTCGCTCGTCGTGTACGCGGCATGCGCGAGGTTGCGGCACAGGCGCATCCGCGGCACGGGGACCGGCAGCGCGCCCCTCACCCCACCCGGCGCAGGAATTCCTCCACCGCCTCCTTCACGTCCGCCGCCGTCCACGTGAGCCCCTCGGACGACACCGTCACCTCCGTCACCGAGACTCCCGGCGGGCAGCCCTCCGAGAACCAGCGGCGGAAGAGCGTCACGCCCGTCTCCTCCGACTGCGTCAGGCCCGCCTCGTTCAGCGCGTCCGCCTCGTACGGCAGCCACACCTGGAACTGGTGGGTGTGCGGGACCGGCGGGTTGACGCGGGACCAGGGGACGCCCGCCGCGCGCAGTGCGTCCGTCAGCGCGGCCGCGACCACCTTCGCGTGGGCGACGTACGACGGCAGCCGTGGCAGTTCGCGCTCCAGCCCGATCAGGGCCGACAGCACCGCCGGGTACTGCTGGAACAGTCGGCCGCCGTACCGGTGGCGCCAGGCGCGTGCCTCGTCCGCCAGGGACTCGGGGCCCGCGAGCACGGCCCCCGCGAGGCCGCCCAGGGACTTGTAGAACGACACGTACACGCTGTCCGCGAGCGCCGCGATCTCGTCCAGCGGGCGGCCGAAGTGGGGGGCGCACTCCCAAAGGCGCGCGCCGTCGAAGTGCACCACTGCCTCCCTTTCGCGCGCCGCCTCCACGACGTCCACCAGTTCCTCCCACGTCGGCAGGACGAATCCGGCGTCCCGGAGCGGCAGTTCCAGCATCAGCGCGCCGAAGGGCTCGTCGCACTCGGCGACCTCGTCCGCCGTCGGCAGGCGCGGCCGGTGCGTCGGGTGCATCGTGCGGAGCCCGCTCACCACGGAGAGTGCGGAACGCTCGTGCACTTCGGGATGCGCCTGCGGATGCAGCGCCACCGTCGCGTTGCCGGTGCGGCCCGCCCAGCAGCGCAGGGCCACCTGCTGCGCCATCGTCCCGGTGGGGAAGTACACCGCCGCCGGGAGGCCGAGCAACGCGGCCGTGCGCCGCTCCAGCTCGGCCACGATCCCGTCGCCGTACAGGTCGACCGGCTCGTCCGGGTCGTACACATCGGCGGCGCCCGAGGCCAGTGCCGCCAGGCCGTCTCCCACGCGCAGTTCGGCGGAGGTCCGCCACAGCACACGCTCCGAAGTGCGCCACGCGGCGAGCATGCGTCGCCGTTCACTGTGCTCGCTCGTATCCGTCACGGTCCGATCATCGCCCACAGCCTGTGGACAACCGCGGGGGCGGCGGAACCGCTGGCGTAGCATCATGACGAGAAATCGTCCGGTACCCCCCGCGGACTGGAACGGAAGGCACCGCCGCGTGAATGCCACACCATCACAGGACCCGCTCGACCCGCGGGACCGTCCCGCCCGGTTGACCGTGGGCGTGGTCGGAGCGGGCCGTGTCGGCCCCGCCCTCGCCGCCTCGCTCCAGCTGGCCGGTCACCGGCCGGTGGCCGTCTCGGGCGTCTCGGACGCGTCCGTGCGACGCGCCGCCGCGCTGCTCCCGGACGTCCCCCTCGTGCCGCCCGCCGAGGTGCTCGCCCGCGCCGAGCTCGTGCTGCTCACCGTCCCCGACGACGCGCTGCCCGGTCTCGTCGACGGCCTGGTCGAGACCGGCGCCGTGCGGCCGGGGCAGCTGCTCGTGCACACCTCCGGCCGGTTCGGCACCAGGGTGCTCGACGCGGCGACGCGCGCCGGTGCGCTGCCGCTCGCGCTGCATCCTGCGATGACGTTCACGGGGACGCCCGTGGACGTCCAACGGCTCGCGGGCTGCTCGTTCGGTGTGACCGCGCCCGAGGAGCTGCGGCTCGCGGCCGAGGCGCTGGTCATCGAGATGGGCGGCGAGCCCGAGTGGATCGAGGAGGAGGCGCGCCCGCTCTACCACGCGGCCCTCGCGCTCGGCGCGAACCACCTCGTCACCCTGGTCGCCCAGTCCATGGAGCTGCTGCGCACCGCCGGGGTCGCGGCCCCGGACCGGATGCTCGGCCCGCTCCTCGGCGCGGCCCTGGACAATGCGCTGCGTTCGGGCGACGCGGCGCTGACCGGCCCCGTCGCCCGTGGCGACGCGGGCACGGTCGCCGCGCACGTCGCCGAGCTGCGCAAGCACGCGCCCGGCACGGTCGCCGGCTATCTGGCCATGGCCCGTTCGACCGCGGACCGGGCCCTCGCACACGGCATGCTCAAGCCGGAGCTCGCCGAAGACCTGCTGGGCGTCCTCGCGGAGGGGGACCTGGGATGAGCCGTAAGACCAGGCGCGAAGTCGAGCTGGTGCCGACGCGGGAGGACCTCCGGTACGTCGTCGAGCACCACGCCGTCCCCGGCCGCACAGCCGTCGTGATGACCATGGGGGCGCTCCACGAGGGGCATGCCGGGCTGATCCGGGCCGCCCGCGAGCACGTCGGCGACACGGGCTTCGTCGTCGTCACCGTCTTCGTCAACCCGCTGCAGTTCGGGGCCGGTGAGGACCTCGACCGCTACCCCCGCACCCTGGAGGCCGACCTGCGGGTGGCCGAAGGGGCGGGCGCCGACGCGGTGTTCGCGCCCTCCGTCGACGAGGTCTACCCGGGTGGCGAGCCCCAGGTGCGCATCACCGCGGGCCCCATGGGCGAGGTGCTGGAGGGCCGAACGCGCCCCGGCCACTTCGACGGCATGCTCACCGTCGTCGCCAAGCTGCTGCACCTCACCTCGCCCGACGTCGCGCTGTTCGGGCAGAAGGACGCCCAACAGCTCGCCCTGATCCGCCGCATGGTCCATGATCTGAACTTCCCCGTGGAGATCGTCGGCGTGCCCACCGTCCGCGAGGACAGCGGCCTCGCCCGCTCCAGCCGCAACGCCTATCTCTCGCACGCCGAGCGGAGCACCGCCCTCGCCCTGTCCCGTGCCCTGTTCGCCGCCCGTGACCGCCTCGCCGCCCAGCAGGCGCTGCACGCCCGCGCCGAGGCCGTCCACGCCGCGCCCGCCCGCGCCGCCGCCCTGTCCGCGATGGGCGAGGCGAGGGCCGCGGCCGACGCCCACGCCGTCGCGCAGGCCGCCCCGCCGGGCGGCGCGGACGCCGTGCGGGCCGCGGCCCGTGCCGTGCTGGACGAGGCCGCGCAGGCCGACCCGCCGCTGGTGGTGGACTACCTGGCGCTCGTCGACCCCGTCACCTTCACCGACGTCCCCGACGACCACACCGGGGAGGCGGTCCTCGCTGTCGCCGCCAAGGTCGGCACCACCCGCCTGATCGACAACATCCCCCTGACCTTCGGAGCCCAGCAGTGACCGGAATACGGCTGACCGCCCCCGCCCCGGGGTGGGCCATCGACGCCGACGTCGTCGTGGTCGGCTCGGGCGTCGCCGGCCTCACCGCCGCATTGCGGTGCGCCGCAGCCGGTCTGAGCACCGTCGTGGTCACCAAGGCACGCCTCGACGACGGCTCCACCCGCTGGGCGCAGGGCGGCATCGCCGCCGCGCTCGGCGAGGGCGACACGCCCGGGCAACACCTGGACGACACCTTGGTCGCGGGCGCGGGGCTGTGCGACGAGGAGGCGGTGCGCACCCTGGTCACCGAGGGCCCCGACGCCGTGCGGCGACTGATCGCCACCGGCGCCCGCTTCGACACCGACCCGGCGTCCGGCGAGATAGAGCTCACCCGCGAAGGCGGCCACCACCGCCGCCGCATCGCCCATGCGGGCGGTGACGCGACCGGCGCCGAGATCTCCCGCGCCCTGGTCGACGCGGTCCGCGACCAGGGCATGCGCACGATCGAGAACGCCCTGGTCCTCGACCTGCTCACCGATGCCGACGGCCGCACGGCCGGCATCACGCTCCATGTCATGGGCGAGGGCCAGCACGACGGCGTCGGCGCCGTCCACGCCCCCACCGTCGTCCTCGCCACCGGCGGCATGGGCCAGGTCTTCTCCGCGACCACCAATCCCGCGGTCTCCACCGGCGACGGCGTGGCGCTCGCGCTGCGCGCCGGGGCCGAGGTGTCGGACCTGGAGTTCGTGCAGTTCCACCCCACGGTGCTGTTCCTCGGCGCGGACAGCGAGGGCCAGCAGCCGCTGGTGTCGGAGGCGGTACGGGGCGAGGGCGCGTATCTCGTGGACGCGGCCGGCACGCGCTTTATGGTCGGACAGCACGAGCTGGCCGAGCTCGCCCCGCGCGACATCGTCGCCAAGGGCATCATGCGCCGCATGCGGGAGCAGGGCACGGAGCACATGTACCTCGACGCCCGCCACTTCGGCGCCGAGATGTGGGAGCAGCGCTTCCCCACGATCCTCGCCGCCTGCCGCAGCCACGGCATCGACCCGGTGACCGAGCCGATCCCGGTCGCCCCGGCCGCGCACTACGCCTCGGGCGGTGTACGCACCGACCTGCACGGCCGCACCACGGTCCCGGGCCTGTACGCCTGCGGCGAGGTCGCCTGCACCGGCGTCCATGGCGCCAACCGCCTCGCGTCCAACTCCCTCCTGGAGGGCCTGGTCTTCGCCGAGCGGATCGCGGCCGACATCGCCTTGCGTGCGGACGCGCCTCCCGGAGTGCTCCGGGAGGCGGACGGGGACACCGCCCCGCTCCTCGCGCCCGAGCAGCGTCACGAGGTCCAGCGGATCATGACGCACGGCGCCGGCGTCATCAGGACCGCGGCCAGCCTCGACGACGCGGCCGACGCGCTGGAGGCGCTGTCGCTGCACGCGGCCCACGACGCCGACGGACCGAAGGCGGCGGAGCCCGGTGTCGAGTCGTGGGAGGCCACCAACCTCCTGCTGGTCTCCCGGGTCCTGGTCGCCGCGGCCCGCGAGCGCGCCGAGACCCGCGGCTGCCACTGGCGCGAGGACCACGCCGACCGCGACGACGCCGACTGGCGCCGCCACATCACGGTCCGGCTCACGCCCGACCGCCGCCTCGTCGTACGGCGCACCGCCGGCGAAGCCTTTCCGCCCGTAACGCCCAACGCCCCCAGGGAGCCGCAACCGTGACCACGCCCGAAGAACGTCCGGAGCCCGTGGACGTACCGCTGATCCAGATCGGCACACCTGCCGCATCCGACGCGGGCTGCGGCGACGGCTGCGGCTGCGCCGACGAGACGTACGAGAGCGGGCTCGACCCCGCCCTCGCCGAACTCCTCGCGGCCGCCGGCCTCGACCCCGTGCAGGTCGAGGACATCGCTCATCTCGCCATCGAGGAGGACCTCGACGGCGGCGTGGACGTCACCAGCGTGGCGACCGTGCCGCAGGACGCCGTCGCCACCGGTGACTTCACCGCCCGGGAGGCGGGCACGGTCGCCGGGCTGCGGGTCGCCGAGGCCATCCTGTCGATCGTGTGCACCTCCGACTTCGAGGTCGAGCGGCATGTCGAGGACGGCGACCGTGTCGAGGCGGGCGACAAGCTGCTCTCGGTCACGGCGGGCACCCGCGACCTCCTCACCGGTGAGCGCAGCGCGCTGAACATCCTGTGCCGCCTCTCCGGCATCGCGACCGCCACCCGTGCCTGGGCCGACGCACTCGAAGGCACCAAGGCCAAGGTGCGCGACACCCGCAAGACGACGCCTGGACTGCGCGCCCTGGAGAAGTACGCGGTGCGCTGCGGCGGTGGGGTGAACCACCGGATGTCGTTGTCCGACGCGGCTCTGGTCAAGGACAACCACGTGGTGGCGGCGGGCGGTGTCGCCGCGGCGTTCAAGGCCGTGCGGGACCGCTTCCCCGACCTGGCCATCGAGGTCGAGGTCGACACGCTGCACCAGGTCCGCGAGGTCATCGACGCCGGCGCCGACCTGATCCTGCTGGACAACCTCACCCCGGCCGAGACCGAGGAGGCCGTCACGCTCGTGGCGGGCCGCGCGATCCTGGAGTCCTCCGGCCGCCTGACCCTGGCCAACGCCCGCGCGTACGCCGAGACGGGCGTCGACTACCTGGCGGTGGGCGCGCTCACGCACTCGTCCCCGATCCTCGACATCGGCCTCGACCTCCGTGAGGTCGACGCCTGATGCTGCTCACCATCGACGCCGGCAACACCCACACCGTGCTGGGCCTCTTCGACGGTGAGGAGATCCTCGAGCACTGGCGCATCTCCACCGACGCGCGCCGCACCGCGGACGAGCTGGCCGTCCTGCTGCAGGGGCTGATGAGCATGCACCCCCTGCTCGGCGAGGAACTGGGCGACGGCATCGAGGGCATCGCGATCTGCTCCACCGTCCCTTCGGTGCTGCACGAACTGCGCGAGGTCACCCGCCGCTACTACGGCGACGTCCCGGCGGTCCTCGTCGAGCCCGGCATCAAGACCGGCGTCCCGGTCCTGACGGACAACCCCAAGGAGGTCGGCGCGGACCGCATCATCAACGCGGCCGCGGCGGTCGACCTGTACGGGGGCCCGGCAATCGTCGTCGACTTCGGCACGGCGACGACGTTCGACGCGGTGAGCGTGCGGGGCGAGTACGTGGGCGGTGTGATCGCCCCTGGCATCGAGATCTCTGTCGACGCGCTCGGGGTCAAGGGCGCTCAACTGCGCAAGATCGAGGTCGTCCGCCCCCGGAGCGTGATCGGCAAGAACACGGTCGAGGCGATGCAGTCCGGCATCGTCTACGGCTTCGCCGGCCAGGTGGACGGGGTGGTCCACCGCATGAAGCGGGAGCTGGCGGAGGACCCGGACGAGGTGACGGTGATCGCCACGGGCGGTCTGGCGCCGATGGTGCTGGGCGAGTCGTCGGCGATCGACGAGCACGAGCCGTGGCTGACGCTGATCGGTCTGCGGCTGGTCTACGAGCGGAACTTCTCGCGTCTGTGACCCCCGGGGCGGCGGGCACCGCAGCGCCTTCGGTGCGGCGCTCCGGGTGACACCTCACGAGGCGCAACGCCCGCTTTCATACCATTAGTGGGAATTTGTGCCTTCGGCTCGTATGGTCGGGCCATGCCCACGCCATACGGATCCCACGGCGGCATGGCGTTCGGCGCTGACGAGCTGCGTGTGCTCCGACGCGCCCTCGCCGCCGCCCTCCATCCCGTTCCCCTCGTCGACGAGGACGTCAGGGAGTGCCTGCGCCTGGCCGACTCCCTCGACGAGGCCGTGCGCGAGGCGGGCCGCCTGCGCGACTTCCTCGTCGCCGACCTCGCCCGCTACCGCGCCGCGTTGCCCGGCTCGGCCGTCGGCTATCTGGAGCTCCTCCAGGAGGCCCTGGCCGCCGGCCACGAGCCCGTGACCGACGATCTCGCCGCCCTGCGCGCCCTGCGCGGCAACCCGGTGGCCGCTGCCGTACTGCGGCGCTGCCTGGCGCTCTCCGAGCAGTCCATGCGGGCCCGGCTCGCACAGCAGCCGGTGCCCGCACCGGCCGTGCGGGTGCCGGCGCCGGCGAGCGCGCCCCGCCGCGCCCGTCTCATGGCGCTGCCCGGCGGACGCGCGTCCGACGAGCAGAAGGGCAAGCCGCAGCCGCAGCAACCGCAGCGGCCGAAGCCCGCCCCCTCCCACCCGGACGAGAAGCCCGTACCCAAGCCCTCGGAAGTGTTTCCGCCACGCCGCAAGCCGACGCCCCCGCCGGAACAGCGCGCCGCCGGATAGCTACTCTGGACGGCATGGACTACGTTTCCGCGCTCGTGCCCCCGGTGGTGATGGCCGCCTTCTTCATCGGTCTGGTCGTGACGATCGTCAAGAGCCAGGGCGGTTCCAACAAGGCCAAGGAGGATGCGGCCGTGGACGCCGCGCTCGCCCGCGCCGAGTCGGCCCGGCAGTCGGGGCCCGACGCCTGAGACCAGCAGGGCACTCCGGCGTCCGCATTGCCCGAGCAGCACAACGAGGACGTACGGCAGATTCCAGGCCGTACGTCCTTTTTGCTCATCAATAGGGGATGAGTGCCGTATCTCCCACTATGGTGGCAATGTGCCCCGTCAATTGGGAGAGCTCGAAGACGCCGTCATGACACGGGTCTGGCAATGGAACCGGCCGGTCACGGTCAGGGAAGTCCTGGAAGACCTTCAGCAGGAACGGTCCATCGCCTACACCACCGTCATGACGGTAATGGACAATCTCCACCAGAAGGGCTGGGTGCGCAGGGAAGTCGACGGCCGGGCCTATCGATATACGGCCGTCTCCACCCGGGCCGCCTACTCGGCCGCACTGATGAACGAAGCCTGGTCCAAGAGCGACAACCCCGCCGCCGCCCTCGTCGCGTTCTTCGGCATGATGTCGCCCGAGCAGCGCGAGTCGCTGCAAGCCGCCCTGCGCATCGTTCAGGGCGACGAGGCCGGCGACCGTCCGGGAGCGCCGGGGCGATAGCGTCGGACCATGCCTTATCCCGCAGCAAATGCCATCACCGTCCGGCGTGCCCGGACCGGGGATGTCCCGGACGTGCGCCGTCTCGTGGATCCGTACGTGAGTGAAGGCATCCTGCTCGACAAAGCGACGGTCACCCTTTACGAAGCCATCCAGGAGTTCTGGGTCGCGGAACGCGACGCGGACGCCAGGGTCGTCGGCTGCGGGGCCCTGCATGTGATGTGGGAAGACCTCGCCGAAGTGCGCACACTCGCTGTGGACCCCGCCTTCCAGGGGCACGGCATCGGGCACCAGGTGCTCGGGAAGCTGTTGCAGACCGCCCGCTGGCTCGGAGTGCGCCGCGTTTTCTGTCTCACCTTCGAAGTCGACTTCTTCTCGAAGCACGGCTTCGTCGAGATCGGTGAGACGCAGACTCCGGTGGACACGGATGTCTACGCCGAGCTGCTGCGTTCCTATGACGAGGGCGTCGCCGAGTTCCTGGGCCTCGAACGAGTGAAGCCGAACACCTTGGGCAACAGCCGGATGCTTCTGCACCTGTGATCGCCACAAGAGGCCCGATCCCTATGTCCGAATCGCGCACGTTTCCCGTGTTCTCGGGGTTCCGAACCTCTGCCGAGGGTTTGTGTTTTTCAGGGAAAAGCGGTTTCCTTTCCGCGTACTGCATTTTCGATGAAAGGAAATCCGGTGGCACAGAAGGTTCAGGTCCTTCTTGTCGACGACCTCGACGGCGGCGAGGCGGACGAGACGGTGACGTTCGCTCTGGACGGCAAGACCTACGAGATCGACCTCACCACCGCCAATGCGGACAAGCTCCGGGGCCTCCTCGAGCCCTACGCGAAGAACGGCCGGCGTACCGGCGGCCGTGCGGCGGCCGGCCGTGGCAAGGGCCGGGCGGTGTCGGGCGGTAACAAGGACACCGCCGAGATCCGCGCCTGGGCCAAGGCGAACGGCTTCGAGGTCAACGACCGCGGCCGTGTCCCGGCGACCGTTCGTGAGGCCTACGAGAAGGCCAACGCCTGATCGTCCCCGTGCTGCACGGGCGCGCGTCCGGCGCGCAGCAGCCGGACGCGGTGGCATTCCGTCGCCGCCGTGTCCACCAGTCGCACGAGATCGGGGGCATCCCCACTGCCCCCGAGTCCGGCGAGAGCCGGCAGCCGGCTCCCCCGCCCCGGAGGGCGCAGCCAGCGGGCGGCTCCCCGGACGTGGTCGGCTCCGGGCGGCGGCGGGGCGGTCATCCGCCCGCCCTCGCCGATGGTGGTCAGGTCGAGATCGACGCCGCCCCATTCGAGCCAGTCGAGCAGCCCCGGCAGCTCCGCCGCGCTCCCTGCGGCGACCAGCAGCCGCATTCTGTCTCCCTGTACGGCCACGGGCCCGGTCGCGGCCACGCGCCGCAGCACAGCGTCCCCGGCATCGGCGGGCAGCTCCAGCAGGTCGAAATCCCGCCCGACGAGCAGTTCCACGGGCGATCCTTCCGCCGCCCAGCCAAGTGCGCTGCGGTACCAGTGCACGGCGCCGCCTTCGAGGGGCGCCCGGGGATGTGGGATGGCGAAGACCATGTCCGGGGAACTGCGCGCCCACCCGAAGAGTTACGCACGGTGTGAATCACGTCGCACAGGGTGGCTGAATCGGTGTCCCTCGGACGTGTGGAACGGCGCAAGGTTGTTCGCCCTTAGCTGAGGGAATGGCTGCGCGCCGCATGGACTGTCACTGCTTACGGGTAAGACATTCCTAGTGGGGAGGGGCGACACGCTCGCCGGGCCGTCTCGCGTTCGCCATCGGCGTACTGATGGTGGGGGTAACTGCCTGGCCTGCGGGAACATCGTCTCGCACCATCGGGTTGGAGCAGTTGTCGGCGTTCAGGGCTCAGGAGGCCACAGACGGGTGTCGGCAGTTGGAATGAGCGGTCCCCGCTTGCGGGACTAAGCTGCGGAAGGACAGGGAGGGGACCGACCCCTTACTGCCTGACCGCTCTGAGGAGCGATTAACGATGTTCGAGAGGTTCACCGACCGCGCGCGGCGGGTTGTCGTCCTGGCTCAGGAAGAAGCCCGGATGCTCAACCACAACTACATCGGCACCGAGCACATCCTCCTGGGCCTTATCCACGAGGGTGAGGGTGTCGCCGCTAAGGCCCTGGAGAGCCTCGGGATTTCGCTCGAGGCGGTCCGCCAGCAGGTGGAGGAGATCATCGGCCAGGGCCAGCAGGCCCCGTCCGGGCACATCCCCTTCACGCCCCGTGCCAAGAAGGTCCTGGAGCTGTCGCTCCGGGAGGCTCTTCAGCTGGGCCACAACTACATCGGCACCGAGCACATCCTGCTCGGCCTGATCCGTGAGGGCGAGGGTGTCGCCGCCCAGGTCCTCGTGAAGCTGGGCGCCGATCTCAACCGGGTGCGGCAGCAGGTCATCCAGCTGCTCTCCGGTTACCAGGGCAAGGAAGCCGCCACCGCGGGCGGCCCGGCCGAGGGCACGCCCTCGACCTCCCTGGTCCTCGACCAGTTCGGCCGGAACCTCACCCAGGCCGCTCGTGAGTCCAAGCTCGACCCGGTCATCGGGCGCGAGAAGGAGATCGAGCGGGTCATGCAGGTGCTGTCCCGCCGTACCAAGAACAACCCCGTGCTCATCGGCGAGCCCGGCGTCGGCAAGACGGCGGTCGTCGAGGGCCTGGCGCAGGCCATCGTCAAGGGCGAGGTGCCCGAGACCCTCAAGGACAAGCACCTCTACACCCTCGACCTGGGCGCGCTGGTCGCCGGCTCCCGCTACCGCGGTGACTTCGAGGAGCGCCTGAAGAAGGTCCTCAAGGAGATCCGCACCCGCGGCGACATCATCCTGTTCATCGACGAGCTCCACACCCTGGTGGGTGCGGGCGCCGCCGAGGGCGCGATCGACGCCGCGAGCATCCTCAAGCCGATGCTGGCGCGAGGTGAGCTGCAGACCATCGGCGCCACCACGCTCGACGAGTACCGCAAGCACCTGGAGAAGGACGCGGCCCTGGAGCGCCGCTTCCAGCCCATCCAGGTCGCGGAGCCGTCGCTGCCGCACACGATCGAGATCCTCAAGGGTCTGCGCGACCGCTACGAGGCCCACCACCGGGTCTCCATCACGGACGAGGCGCTGGTCCAGGCCGCCACCCTGGCCGACCGGTACATCTCGGACCGCTTCCTGCCGGACAAGGCGATCGACCTGATCGACGAGGCCGGTTCCCGGATGCGTATCCGCCGGATGACCGCGCCGCCGGACCTGCGCGAGTTCGACGAGAAGATCGCCGGCGTGCGCCGGGACAAGGAGTCCGCGATCGACTCCCAGGACTTCGAGAAGGCGGCTTCCCTCCGTGACAAGGAGAAGCAGCTGCTGGCGGCGAAGGCCAAGCGGGAGAAGGAGTGGAAGGCCGGCGACATGGACGTCGTCGCGGAGGTCGACGGCGAGCTGATCGCCGAGGTCCTCGCGACCGCCACCGGCATCCCGGTCTTCAAGCTGACCGAGGAGGAGTCCTCGCGTCTGCTGCGCATGGAGGACGAGCTTCACAAGCGCGTCATCGGGCAGAAGGACGCCATCAAGGCCCTCTCGCAGGCCATTCGCCGTACACGAGCCGGTCTGAAGGACCCGAAGCGCCCCGGTGGTTCGTTCATCTTCGCCGGCCCCTCCGGTGTCGGTAAGACCGAGCTCTCCAAGACGCTCGCCGAATTCCTCTTCGGCGACGAGGACGCGCTGATCTCCCTCGACATGTCGGAGTTCAGCGAGAAGCACACGGTTTCCCGTCTCTTCGGTTCCCCGCCCGGATACGTGGGCTACGAAGAGGGCGGCCAGCTCACCGAGAAGGTGCGCCGGAAGCCGTTCTCCGTCGTCCTCTTCGACGAGGTCGAGAAGGCCCACCCCGATATCTTCAATTCGCTTCTGCAGATCCTGGAGGACGGTCGCCTGACCGACTCCCAGGGCCGCGTCGTGGACTTCAAGAACACGGTCATCATCATGACGACCAACCTCGGGACCCG
Source organism: Streptomyces sp. NPDC018833 (assembly GCF_044390825.1). Taxonomy (NCBI): domain Bacteria; kingdom Bacillati; phylum Actinomycetota; class Actinomycetes; order Kitasatosporales; family Streptomycetaceae; genus Streptomyces; species Streptomyces sp. NPDC018833. The sequence continues at coordinate 118,682 of NZ_JBIRZM010000019.1, forward strand.
GGACATCTCCAAGGGCTTCAACCTGGGCTTCGCGGCCCAGGGCGACGTCAAGACCGGATACGAGCGGATGAAGGCGAAGGTCAACGAAGAGCTGAAGCAGCACTTCCGGCCCGAGTTCCTCAACCGTGTCGACGACACGGTCGTCTTCCACCAGCTCACCGAGGAAGACATCATCCAGATCGTCGACCTGATGATCGCCAAGGTGGACGAGCGGCTGAAGGACCGCGACATGGGCATCGAGCTCAGCTCGACGGCCAAGTCGCTCCTCGCCAAGAAGGGCTACGATCCGGTCCTGGGTGCCCGGCCGCTGCGCCGGACGATCCAGCGCGAGATCGAGGACATCCTGTCGGAGAAGATCCTCTTCGGCGAGCTGCGTCCCGGTCACATCGTGGTCGTGGACACCGAGGGCGAGGGTGAGCAGCAGAAGTTCACCTTCCGCGGCGAGGAGAAGTCGGCTCTGCCGGACGTCCCGCCCATCGAGCAGGCGGCCGGCGGCACGGGGCCGAACCTGTCGAAGGACGCGTGACGGCGGCCCTGCGGGCCGGTTGACGTGTCGGGGCGGGGGGCGGCCCCCCCCCCGGGGGGGGGGCCCCCCCCCCGCCCGGCCCCCCCGCGCCCCCCCCCCCCCCCCCCCCGCGGGGGGGCCCCCCCCCCCCCCGCCGGGGGGC
>NZ_JBIRZM010000019.1:119358-150091 GCF_044390825.1 Streptomyces sp. NPDC018833
GGGGGGGGCGGGGGGGGGGGGGGTGGGGGGGGGGGGGGGGGGGGGGGGGGGGGGGGGGGGGGGGGGGGCCGGCGGCCCCCCGCGGGGGGCCCCCCCCCCCCGGCCCGTCTCCGTGCCCGTCCGGCGCACGCGCACCGCGCGGTCCCTGGGCCTGCCCGCGGCTCCCGGCGCGGGGACCACGGGCAGGACGCGGGACCGCGGTCAGCAGCGTGCCGGCTTCCGCCAGGAGCACTCGAGGGCGGCGTCCGGCTCGGCCGTACGTGTGCCGGGCGGCCGCGCGGTCGTGAACGTGCCCTTGGCGGTGTTCGAGGACGCCAGCGTCACGACGATCGCGTCCTCGATGCTCTTGACCGATGACGCCAGGTAGTTGTTGAGGACGACGCTGAACACCAGCTCCCGGCCACCCGCGTCGGTGACGTAGCCCGACAGTGCCGAGGCGCCGGTGAGCGAGCCCGTCTTGGCGCGGGCGTTGAGCGCCGCGGGGGTCGAGCACATCCGGGAGCGCAGCGTGCCGCCGACCGCCCGGTCAGGGGCGCAGGCGACCGGCAGGGACGTCTTCCAGTCCGCGTACCAGGGTGCGTCGCGCACGGAGAGCAGCAGGGCGGCCAGCTCCTCGGCCGGGACGAGGTTCATCCGGGACAGGCCGGAGCCGTCGGCCTGGCGCAGGGAGCCGGTCCGTACGCCTTCTTTCGCCAGATACCCGCTGATCGCCGCCAGGCCCGCGTCCCAGGTGCCGCGGCCGGAGGCCCGGTGGCCGATCGTCTTCGTCAGGGCCTCGGCATGCATGTTGTTCGACAGCTTCATGAAGGGGTGCATCAGCTCCTTGAGCGGCATGGAGCGGTGCGAGGCGAGTGTGCGGGCACCGGGCGGGGTGGCGCGTCCCAGACGCGGGCTGCCCGTCACCCGTACGCCATGGTCGGCGAGGGCGTCCGCGAAGACGGCGGCGGCGTAGCCGGTGGGCTCCCAGACGGTGATCCATTCCTTGGTGGCCTCAGCGCCGAGGGGGATGTCACCGCTGACGGTGATCGTGTTGGTGCCGTGGCGGCGTTCGACGGTGAGCGTGTCGGGGTGGCCCGCTTCCACGGTCGAGGCGCGGATGTCGAGGCGCACGTAGTCGTTGGACGGGGTCAGCTTCACCTGCGGCCGGTCGCCGGGCCGGTTCCCCGGCACGGCCTCGACGACGACCGTGCCGGCGTCGTAGTCGGTGTCGGGCGCGAGGGTGAGCGCGGAGATCTGCGCCGAGTAGTACGAGGACTCGTCGTCGGCCGCCCAGGAGCGGCCGAGGCGCTGGTCGTCGAAGCGGGTGTCGTCGGCGACGAGTCGGCCGGTGACGCCGTCGATTCCGCTCGCGGCGAGGTCGGCGGCGAGCCGGTCGTAGTCCGTCGCGAGCATCGTGGGGTCGCCGCTGCCGCGCAGGTACAGATCGCCGTGCAGGGTGGAGCCGCGGACGATGCCCGTGGCCAGGACGTCGGTGGTGTAGCGGTGGTCGGGGCCGAGGAGGGCCATGGCGGCGACGGACGTGGGGAGCTTGGTGTTGGAGGCGGGCATGAGGCGGTCGGCCGCGTCGTGCCGGTAGAGGCGCTCCCGGGTGGTGGCGTCGGCGATGACGACACTCGCGGCGCCGCCGTCGAGGCGGGCGTCGGAGAGGATCGCGTCGATCGCGTTCCTCAGGCCGGTGTCCGAGGGGCCGGCGTCGGCGGGGGAGCTGAGGGTGAGGGTGCAGGCGAGTCCGGCGACGGCGGTCCAGATCCAGCCGCGGCGGTGGCCGCGGCGGCGGTGCACGGGATTCACGGGTCTGCTCATGCCACGGGAGGATCCCGCAGGCGCACTCGCTCCGGAAGGACGCCTTACGCCGTGTCGTGTGGCCCCGGTCACCGTTGAATGCCGCATTCCGGGCGCCTCTCGCAGCTCCCGGCAGCCCCCGTTGTCGTGGCCTGGGTCACGATCCAAGCCCCTTCGGCGGGCCTCGTTCGTGACAAGGCGCACAGGACGAATCGGACCTACTAGATCTAATAGTGCCGTGTCGGGACCATGCGAGGGGGTTTCGGCCCCTTGCGTGGCGGGGCCTGCGGCCCAGTGGTGGACCTGGGCGCCGCAGGCGCGGTGGGTAACGGCCCGACAGGGCCAGGACATGGGCTTAAACCTGACGCGATCCGTATATGTCGACCTTGTTCCGGGAGTCCCTCGGCTGTGTCCGGACGGTGTCAAGAGTCTGATTCCCGGAGCTGGGACTACGACCTGATGTCGTAGATGGGGCATTTGAGGCGACTTGGGGGGCCGGGTTACCAATGTGGAGCCAGCCCGGCGAGCACGCCGGGTCCTTTCATGCCCGGAGGTTCTCCCGTATGTCGAAGCGCACCATGATCCACCGTCTCCGCCCGTCCGTGCTCCGTACCCGTGGGGCCGTCGTGGCCGCCGGAATGGGTGCCGTGATGGTCGTCGGAGCCGGTGCGGGTGTCGCCTCCGCCGATGCGGGCAAGGCCGGCAAGCCGGCCGTCGTTGACGCCGCTTCCGCGGTCGCCGCCCAGGCCGACGCCCAGGCGAAGGCCGCCGCGCAGGCCAAGGCGGCGAAGGCGAAGGCCCAGCAGGCCGCTGCCAAGCAGGCTGCCGCCAAGCAGGCCGCCGCCAAGAAGGCCGCGGCGACGAAGGCTGCGGCGAAGAAGGCCGCCAAGAAGCCGGCCGCGTGGGTCAAGCCCGTCAACAAGTACACGCTGACCGCCAGCTTCGCCCAGGGCGGCGCCATGTGGTCCGCCAAGCACTCCGGCCAGGACTTCGCCGTCCCGACCGGCACCCCGGTCAAGGCCGCAGGCGCCGGTACGGTCGTCAAGGCCGGCCCGAACGGTGGCGGCGACGGCCCCGCGTACGGCAACGCCATCGTGGTCAAGCACGCCAACGGCAAGTTCTCGCAGTACGCCCACCTCTCGACGATCAACGTCTCCGTCGGTTCGACGGTGAAGGCCGGCCAGACGATCGCGAAGTCCGGCAACACCGGCAACTCCTCCGGCCCCCACCTGCACTTCGAGATCCGTACGACCCCGAACTACGGCTCGGCGCTCAACCCGGTGGCCTTCCTGCGCACCGTCGGCGTCACCATCTGACACATCCCAGGAGTGGATCAGCCCCTGGCGCGGTGTGCCTGGGCGATCAGATCGAGGGCGACCTCGAGGACGGCATCACGCTTGTCCTCCGGGTCGCCCTCGACGTCGTTGAGGGCGTAGATCGCAGCGTGCAGGGTGAACAGTGCCGAGACGCAGCGGACCTGGTCGGTCAGTTCCGCGTCGGGCTCCCGGAAGAGCGCGAGCATGGAGATCATGCGGTCCTTGAACGACTCACCGATGCTGAGCTCGCGCATGGTCGCCTGGTTCTCCTGCATGAACCGGAACAGCGGCGCCGCGGCGGTCAGCGCGTCGTTGTAGCGCCGCAGCACCTCTTTCTTCGTCTCCAGCGTGCGCGGCTGGCCCTGCGCCCATTCGATCAGCTCGTCCATGGGCCGCGTCAGGTCCTGGAAGAGACTGACCACGATGTCTTCCTTGGTTTTGAAGTGGTAGTACAGCGCGGCCTTGGTGACGTCGAGGGCCTCGGCGATCTCGCGCAGCGAGGTCTTCTCGTACCCCTGCTCGGCGAACAGCTCCAGAGCCACGTCCTGGATGCGCTGCCGTGTGTTGCCCCGGCGCGGCTGCCGTGTGGTGCCCATGCTGCTGTCTCCGCTCCCGAAAAACTTACTTGACGCCCGGCTAGTCAGGGATCTACCGTCCCCATTGTAGTAACTTGCCGGGCGGCAAGTAAGTGACTGGGGAGCGGGGACAATGGCGGACACAGCGAAACAGGCGACGGCTTCGTCGGCCGCGGCGGGGAAGAAGGGCGTACGGCCGGAGCGGAGCGTGCGCGTGGTGATGCTCGCGCTCATGATCGCGATGCTGCTGGCGATGCTCGACAACATGATCGTGGGTACCGCGATGCCCACCATCGTCGGCGAGCTCGGCGGGCTGGAGCACTTGTCGTGGGTGGTCACCTCCTACACGCTGGCGACCGCGGCCTCCACCCCGATCTGGGGCAAGCTCGGCGACCTGTACGGCCGCAAGGGCGTCTTCCTCGCCTCGATCGTGATCTTCCTGATCGGTTCCGTGCTCAGCGGCATGGCCCAGGACATGGGGCAGCTGATCGGCTTCCGCGCGGTGCAGGGACTTGGTGCCGGTGGTCTGATGGTCGGCGTGATGGCGATCATCGGCGACCTCGTGCCGCCCCGTGAGCGCGGCCGGTACCAGGGAATGATGGCCGCCGTCATGGCCATCGCCATGATCGGCGGACCGCTGCTCGGCGGCACGATCACCGACCACCTCGGCTGGCGCTGGAGCTTCTACATCAACGTGCCGCTCGGTGCGGTCGCCCTCGCCATGGTCACCGCGGTCCTCCACCTGCCGAAGAAGCCGCGCAGCACGGCCCGCGTCGACTACCTGGGCGCCGCGCTGCTCACCGTCGGTATCACCGCGATCGTGCTGGTCACCACCTGGGGCGGTACGGAGTACGCCTGGGACTCTGCCGTGATCATGGAGCTGGCGGCCATCGGCGCGGCCTCGCTCGTGGGCTTCCTCTTCGTCGAGGCCCGGGCCGCCGAGCCGATCATGCCACTGCACATCTTTCGCAGCCGCAACTTCGCGCTGATGTCCGTCATCGGCTTCTTCACCGGTTTCGTGATGTTCGGCGCCGTGCTCTTCCTCCCGCTGTTCCAGCAGTCGGTCCAGGGCGCGTCGGCCACCAACTCCGGGCTGCTCCTCCTGCCGCTGCTGCTCTCCATGCTCGCCGTCTCGATGGTCGCGGGCCGGGTCACGACCAACACCGGCAAATACCGCCTCTTCCCCATCGTCGGCGGTGCCCTGATGGTCGCCGGCCTGTTCCTGCTGGCCACCATGGACACCGGCACCTCGCGGCTGACCTCCGGGCTCTACATGGCCGTCCTCGGCGCCGGCATGGGCTTCCTGATGCAGATCACCATGCTGGTCGCGCAGAACAGCGTCGAGATGAAGGACATGGGCGTCGCCTCCTCCGCGTCGACGCTCTTCCGCACGCTGGGCAGTTCCTTCGGCGTCGCCATCATGGGTGCTCTGTTCACCGCCCGGGTGCAGGACGAGATGGCCGCGCGGGGCGGTGCGCGGGCGACCGCGGCCTCCGCACAGCTGGATGCGGCAAGCCTCGCGAAGCTGCCGGACCCGGTCCGGGAGGCGTACGAGTTCGCGGTCGCGTCCGGTACGCACGCCGCCTTCCTCGTCGGCGGGGCCGTCGCGGTCGTCGGACTGGTGGCCGCCTTCTTCGTCAAGGAGGTGCCTCTGCGGGGTGCCGGCCCGGCAGAGGGCCCCGAAGCCACCGGGCGGCAGGACGAGGCCACCGGGCGGCAGGACGTGGCCGGCGCGGAGGACAGGCTCGCCGAGCGCGTCTGAGCGGAGAGGCCGAGCGTGAGACGGACGACGACGGCCGACGAGCCCGGCCGCCGAAGCGGCCGGGCTCGTCGTCTTCGTCGTGTGCCGCCCGTCATCCGTGGCTCCGGCGACCGCGTCGTGACCGACGTACGCCACGCCTGGGCGACGCCCCGGCCTCAGGTGTCCAACGGCAGCATCGGGAAGCTTCCCGTGTTCGTCGGCGCGTGCTCCGGCAGCCAGAGCACCGCGATCGCCCCGCCCGACGCCCCCAGCGGCGTCGAGCCCTCCGGAGCCGCGTTGCGGAAGGTCAGGCGGGCCCCCAGCACCCGCGCCTGCCCCGCCGCGATGGTGAGACCCAGGCCGTGGCCCGTGCCGGCCCGGTCGCTCGCCCCCGTACGGAACCGGCTCGGCCCCTCGCGCAGCAGTGCCTCCGGGAACCCGGGCCCGTGGTCCCGTACGCGCACCACACGGCCCTCGACGGTCACCTCGATCGGGTCCTTGCCGTACTTCACCGCGTTGGTCAGCAGATTGCCCAGGATCCGCTCGAGGCGCCGTGGATCGGTGCTGACCCAGGACTCGTGGACGACACGGATGTCCGCCTCCGGGTGCAGTGCGGCGACGCGACGTCCGACGAACTCGCCGAGCTGGATCTCCTGCAGCTCCGCCCGCTCCGACGCGCTGTCGAGCCGTGCGACCTCCAGCACGTCCTCCACCAGCGTGCGCATCGCCTGGGCCCGGTCCCGCACCAGCTCGGTGGGACGTCCGGGCGGCAGCAGCTCGGCCGCGGTCAGCAGACCGGTCACGGGCGTGCGCAGTTCGTGCGCGATGTCCGCGGTGACCCGGCGTTCCGCCTCGATACGGGACTGCAGCGCATCGGTCAGCGCGTCCACGGCCCGGGCCAGTTCGTCCGTCTCGTCGCGTATGACCCCGCCGATGGCGTCCCTGACCCGTACGTCTGTGTTGCCCTGCGCCACGTTGCCCGCGGCCGCCGCCGCCTTGCGCAGCCGGCGCGAGAGCTGGCCGCCGATGAGCACGCCGAGCGCGGAGCCGCAGAGCACGACGGACACCGAGCCGATGATCAGCGCCCGGTCGAGATCCTTCATCACGGTGGCGCTGCGCCCGGCGAACTCGGTGCGCAGGGAGAGCACTTCGCCGTTCGCGAGCGGCACCGCGGCCCAGATCTCGGGCGTCTCGCCGCGGTCGTCGACGTAGGAGCCGCGCCGGTTCTCCCGCATCAGCCTCTTGAGCTCATCGGGGAGAGCCGGGTCATTGATCTTGCTGTTGAAGCGGGGGTCGCGGTTCTTGGCGGTCTCGTACCAGCGCTGGGCGAGCAGGATGCGGTCCATCTGCACGGCACGGGCGTTGTCGAGCATGGACACGCGTGCCGCGTTGTGCACGACCAGGCTCAGCGCCATGGCGATGAGCGCACCGACGCCGGCGATGGCGATGCTGATCTTCCACCGGACGCCGGTGCGCAAAGAGCCGGTGCGCAGACCGCGGATGCGCAGGGCGGGGCGTCTCATACGGCGGTGTCCTGTCCCGAGCTCATACGGCCTGCGTCACGCCTTCAGCTTGTAACCGAAGCCGCGGACCGTCTCGATGCGGTCCTGTCCGATCTTCGTCCGCAGCCGCTGGACATGGACGTCGACGACGCGGGTGTCGCCTCCCCAGCCGTAGTCCCAGACACGCTCCAGCAGTTTGTCGCGCGAGAGCACGGTGCCGGGCGTCGAGGAGAACTCCAGCAGCAGCCGCATCTCCGTGGGCGTCAGGCCGACCGGCTTGCCGCCCCTGCGGACCTCCATGCCCTCGGTGTCGATCTCCAGGTCACCGAAGACCAGGACGCCGCCCTGGTCCCGCTGCCGGGTGGCGGCCGGATCGCCCGTGCCGCCGCTCGCATGCCCGAAGCGGCGCAGCACCGCGCGGATGCGGGCCACGAGCACCGCGCCGTCGAAGGGCTTGGTCACATAGTCGTCGGCGCCGGCCTCCAGACCGAGCACCACGTCGATCGCGTCCGCGCGCGCCGAGAGCATGATCACGGGCACGGTCGACTCGTCGCGGATGCGGCGGCACAGGCTCACGCCGTCCAGGCCGGGGACCATCACGTCGAGCAGCGCGATGTCCGGCCGGTTCGTCCGGAACGCCTCCAGGCCCTTCAGCCCGTCGGGCACGGCCGTAACCGTGAAGCCGACGCGCTCCAGCGCGAGTTGGGTGGCTTCGCGGATGACATCGTCGTCTTCGACGAACAGGACATGGGTATCGGCCATCCGTCAGCTCTCAGCTCTCAGCTCTCGTTCGGGATCGTTTCTCGGGTGGGTCAGTTGCCGGGGGCGGGCGGGTCCGAGGCGACGACCTCCCCCTCGCCGACCGACCTGCTGTATTCGTTGCGCACCCAGAACTGCTGCGTGAACTTCCCGGCGGTCCAACGGTAGGTGGTGACCTCCTCGCCGGACGGCTCGGCCACCGGATCGCCCTTGGCGTACACCTGCTTGGTCACCACCAGGTCGCCCCGGTCGATCGCCGAGTACACCGCGGGCTCTTCGACGGCGAAGACATTCTCGTACGTGTCGCCGTTCTCCCGGTACACATAGGTGCCGAGGCCGACGGCATCGGCGCAGGTCATCACGTTCACCACGACGTCGGGGGCCGAACTGCCGGTGAGGATCCCGTACGAGGTGTCCACGGGGTACGAGTCCTTGGCGCACGACCGCAGGTCCGCCTTGACCCGGGCGCTGACCTTCGGGTCGTTCTTGAGCAGTTCCACCGCGTCGACGGCCCTCGTGAACTGACCGGCGCTCCCGGACGGCGCCGGGGACGGCGTGGCCTTCGCCGCGTGGTCCGACGGGGCCGCCCCTTCGTCCTGCAGACCCGAACCGCCGGTGGAACAGGCCGCGGCGAACAGGGCGAAGGCGACCAGCCCGGCCGTCGCCGTACTGCCCGCCACCCGTGTCCCGCTGCCGCTTGTGCCTGTCAGGCCGCGCACCGCTCCCGCTCCCGTTCGCCCTGCTGATGGGTATGCCGCGACTCGTCGCGCTCCAGGGCGCGGGTGTCCAGGTCCCGCGACTGAAGCTCCTGGCGGAGCTTCGCGAGCGCCCGGTGCAGCGTGCTCTTCACCGTACCCGCCGACATGCCCAGCGCGGCGGCGGTCTCCTCGGTGCTCATCTGCTCCCAGTGGCGCAGCACGACCACGCTGCGCTGCTTGGGGGCCAGCACCTTGAGGACGTCCATCAGCAGGGCACGGTCGGCACGCTGATCGCTGCCGTCGTCGACGCTCGCGTCGGGGAGCTGCTCGGTGGGGACCTCTTCGAGCTTCCGGGCGCGCCACCACTCCGTGCGCGTATTGATCATCACGCGGCGAAGGTACGCGTCCGCGAGCGACTTGTCCGCGATTCCGTCCCACCGGCCGTAGGTGCGCACCAGCGCGGTCTGCAGCAGGTCCTGTGCGTCGACCGGGTCGGGGACGAGACGCCGGGCGCTGCGCAGCAGCGCCTCCTGCCGGGTGCGTACGTACTCCTCGAAGTCGAGCACCTCGCCATGCGCCATCACAACCGCCTCCCCGTGAAACCCCGTGTGTCCTTGCGTGACAGAAGCTACGGACGGGTTGTCACGGCGCTGTGCGGAGCAGCCGTCGGACGGCACACGGCCGTCCATCGGTTGTGTAACAGCGGATGTTTGAGGTGCGGTGGTGGTGGGGTAAACCGTTAGGTTCAGCCGACAGGCAGCCGGTACAGGCCGCCGTCCAGGGGCTCCACGAGACCGTCGGCGACCAGTCCGTCCAGCGCCCGTGCGCGCTGCACCGGTTCGTGCCAGACCTTGTCGAGCGCCGACTGCGGCACCGGCGTCACCGCCTCGCGCAGCACCGCCAGCAGCCGGCCGCGCACCTGGCGGTCGGTCCCGGCGTACGTCTGTCCGCGGCGCGCGGGGCCCTCGTGCGCGGGCTTCCCCGCCAGCCGCCAGGCGCACTGCGCGGCGATCGGGCAGCGGCCGCAGTCCTCGTTCCTGGCCGTGCACAGCAGAGCGCCCAGCTCCATGGACGCCGCCGCCCAGCGGGCCGCGGTGTGGTCCTCGTCGGGGAGCAGCGCCCGGGCGAGGCGGCGCTCGGCGGCGGTGGTCGCGTTCGGCGGGTATTGGATGCCGGTCGCGGCGCGGGCGAGGACCCGCCGCACATTGGTGTCGAGCACGGCGTGCCGCTGCCCGTACGCGAAGGAGGCCACGGCCGCCGCCGTGTACTCGCCGATGCCCGGCAGGGCGAGCAACTGCGCGTGGTCGCGCGGCACCTCGCCGCCGTGCCGCTCCGCTATGGCCTGGGCCGCGCCGTGCAGACGCAGCGCACGCCGCGGATAGCCGAGCCGCCCCCAGGCGCGGACGGCCTCGCCGGGGGCCTCTGCCGCGAGGTCGGCGGGGCGCGGCCAGCGCGCCAGCCACTGCTCGTACACGGGGAGCACCCGGGAGACCGGGGTCTGCTGAAGCATGAACTCGCTGACCATCACGCCCCAGGCACCGGCCTCCGGGCGGCGCCAGGGGAGATCACGGGCGTGCTGGTCGAACCAGGCGATGACGGGGACGTGGAGGGCTCGGGGGTCGAGGGCGTCGGGCGTCTGGGAAGCGTCAATGACAGTCATGGCACTGACGATCCTGGCACGCCCGGCCCGTCGGGTGCCGCAGGCACCGGCCCCCGGGCGGGGCCCAGGGGCGCGCCGAGGCGGTGCGGGCCTCGCCGGGGCGGGCACGGCAGGTGCGCCCTGGGCGTTGGGGGGTGCGCCGCCGGGTGCGGGCCTCGGCCGGGAGTCATCGGCGATCCATCACCGGGCCCGGGCGGGTCGTGCGCCGCCGGGGGTGTTGCCCGCGGCAGGCCCGCGCCTCGCGGGCGCACTGGCCCCCGTCCCCCGGGCGCATCGGCGGTGTGCCGCGTTGGGGCGTGACGCGTCCCGGCCGGGCGCGGTGTGCCGCGCTGGGGCGTGACGCCTCCCGGCCGGGGAATCACCGGCGGGCCGCTCCGGGCGTCGCCGGGGTGTCGCCTGCGGCAGGCTCGCCCCGCCGGGGCATGGCAGGTGCCCTGCCCCGCAGATGTCACCGCGGTGTGAGCGCCCTGCGGAGCCTCGCAAGCGCCCCCTCGGACGAGCCCCGCCGGGGGCCGCCGGCGGTCCACCTCCGACATCACGGGTCGCCGCCACGCGCGGCACCGCCTGCGGGCAGGCCTCGCTCGCGGGGCAGGAACCCCTGGGCGTACGTCGGCCCGCTGGGGGTGGAGTGGGGCTCCATCTCCGGGTGTGGTGTCCCTGGCGAGACCCATTCGGCGCGCCGGCATCCCGCCGCCGGCGTGCGCTGCCGTGGGCGTATCACCTGCGGGCGGGCCTTGCGCGCGTGGCGAGCGGCCGCGTGGGCCGTCGGGGTCAGCCGCGGTCCGTTGGGGCGTCACCGGCAGCGCGCTGCCGGTGCGGGCCCTGGCCCGCTGCTGGGAATCACCGGCGGGCCGCTCCGGCCGCCGCCGGGGGTGTCGCCTGCGGCAGGCCTCGCCCGGCGGACGAAGGAAGTACCCCCCCGCTGTGCGCGCTTCCGGGGCGGCAGCCGCCCGCCGTCGGCGAGCCCCGCCGGCCGGCGGGCGGCCCGCCCCGGGCACACCGGGGATGCGTCGTCACGTGCGGCACCGCCTGCGGGCGGGCCTCGCCCGCGGGGCGGGCAGCCCGTACACCGCCCCCGCTGGGCGTGACTACACCTCCGGGGTGTGGCAGCGTCCCCGCGGGTCCCCGTCCGGGCCACCGGCGGCACGCCCCCGGGGGACCGGCGTGCGCTGCCGCGGGCTGTCGCCCGGGGGTGGGCCTCGCCCGCGGGGCAAGCTGCCCGGCCTGCCCCGCCTGCCCCGGCGTCAGCCGTGGTCCGCCGACGCGCGCGGGGATGCCGGGCGAGCGGGCTCCTGGGCCGGGCCCGGGCCGGCGAGCCAGAGCGGGATGGTCGCACGGCTCGTGCGCATGGTGGCGAGCAGCGACCGGGCCGGGCGCAGCGCGGCCGCCGTGCAGGCGGCCGCGGCGAGCGCGCCCACCGACAGCCCGGTCAGTACGTCGTGCGGGTAGTGCACCCCGACGAAGACGCGTGAGAAGGCCATCAGCAGCGCCATCGGGACCGTCAGCGGGGCGATCCGCGGCCACGCGATCGCGAGCGTCATGGCCGCCGCACCGGCGATGGCCGCGTGGTTGCTCGGGAAGGACCAGTCGCCGGTCGGCGGACACGCTACGAGCGACACGGCCGCCTCCGTGACCGTGCGGCACGGACGCTCCTCGTCCACAAGGGACTTGAGGGATTCGCTGACCACATAGCCGACCGCGGTCGCGAGCGGCGCGAGGACCGCGAGGGCTATCCGGCCCGGGTCAGCCGTCCGTGACCGCCACCACGCGAGCAGGAACAGCACGCCGAACAGCAGCAGCCCTGCCTCCGTCCACAGTTCGGCGAGGTGCTGCACCCAGGCGGGCGTGGTGTGGGCGAAGTCGGTGATGTCGCGGTAGAGATCGCGCGTGATGCTGCTGTCCATGGTGACGGACCGTATCGTCCCAGGCGGGTCGGTCACTCGCTGCGATTGGCCGGAACCATCCCTGACGTAAGCAACGGACCCGTGGAACCGGGTCCGTGACGAGTCCGTGATGATGATCGGCAGAACTTCGTGCTCAGGGCGGCGGGTGGGGCGGGAGTTGGGCGCGATCTCTCGTAGAGTTCGCTTCGTGGGATCTCTGCGCAATCCGATCGGGCCGCTTCCCTCCTCCATCTACTGGCGACGGAGGGCGGTCGCGGCGTCAGTGGTCGCGCTGTTCGCGATGCTGATCGTGTGGGCCGTCACCTCCGGCGGGGGCGACGGCGGCAGCAACACGGCGGACGGCAAGGGCCAGTCCCCCGCACCCTCGATCACCCCCGGACCCGATCAGTCCGGCCCGGCGATCAGCCAACAGCCCGGCGGACGCGACGAGTCGGGCGACGGCGTGACCGGTTCCGGCGGTGCGGGCGGTTCCGGTGACGGCACCGCGCCCACGGGCGGTGCGGACGGCGCCACCGGCGGCGCGGGCACGGCCACGGGCGGCTCCGGAGCCACGAGCGGTGCGGCCGGCGGATCCCCCGGGCAGCAGGTCCCGGTCGGCTCGGCCCTCCCCAACTGCGCTCCGGGCGCATTGAAGTTGACGCTGAGCACCACCAAGGTGTCCTACCGGCCGGGCGAGAAGCCCTCGTTCAGACTCGTGGTCACCAACTCGTCGGGCACGACCTGCAAGGCGGACTTCGGCCCGAAGGCGGCGGTGTTCACCGTCACCGACAGCGAGGACGAGGACGTGTGGTCGTCGGCCCACTGCCCGCGTACGGCCCCGGCCCGGTTCCTGCGGATCCCCGGCAACGGGACGATCACGCACATCGTGGAGTGGGACAGGAGGCGCAGCGCGCCGCAGTGCCCGACGCCGTCGCCGGGCAGCGCCGTGCCGGGCACCTACCTGGTCGAGGCGTCGTTCCCGGGCGCGAAGGTGCTGCCCGCATCGTTCCGCCTGGAGAAGGACTGAACGATTTCGTGGATGTACGGGCGAGGGGCTTTGTGACCTGGTCATGAAGCCCCTCAGCTGTACCCGTCTCAGCCGCACCCTCTCGGCCGCACCCGCCTCAGCCGTACGCGTCTGGCCTTACGCCCCTCTAGCGACCTGAGTACGCGTCTCAGACGTACCGCTCCAGGATCGACGACTCCGCCAGCCGCGACAGGCCCTCCCGGACGCTGCGCGCCCGCGCCTCGCCGACACCGTCCACGGCCTGGAGGTCGTCCACGCTGGCGGCGAGCAGCTTCTGCAGACCGCCGAAGTGCTCCACCAGCCGTTCGATGATCGCGCCCGGCAGTCGCGGGACCTTCGCCAGCAGGCGGTAGCCGCGCGGCGAGACCGCGGAGTCCAGCGTCTCGGGCGAGCCGCTGTAGCCCAGCGCCCTGGCCACGACGGGCAGTTCGAGGAGCTCGGTGTGCGTGAGCGCGTCCAGCTCCGCCAGCGCCTCGTCCACGGTGCGCGAGCGCTTCGCCGTCGGCTCCGGCACGTAGTCCCGGACGACCAGCTCGCGCTCGGGCTCCACGCCCGCGATCAACTCGTCGAGCTGGAGGGAGAGGAGGCGGCCGTCGGTGCCCAGCTCCACCACGTACTCGGCGATCTCCGTGGCGATCCGTCGCACCATCTCCAGGCGCTGCGCCACCGCCGTGACGTCCCGGACGGTGACCAGGTCCTCGATCTCCAGCGCCGAGAGCGTGCCCGCGACCTCGTCGAGGCGGAGCTTGTAGCGCTCCAGGGTGGCGAGGGCCTGGTTCGCCCGCGAAAGGATCGCGGCGGACTCCTCCAGGACACGGCGCTCGCCGTCCACGTACAGCGCGATCAGCCGCATCGACTGGGACACGGACACGACCGGGAAGCCGCACTGGCGCGACACCCGGTCCGCGGTGCGGTGCCGAGTGCCGGTCTCCTCGGTCGGGATGGACGCGTCCGGGACCAGCTGGACGCCGGCCCGGTGGATCTTGGAGATGTCCTTGTCGAGGATGAGCGCGCCGTCCAGTTTGCACAGCTCACGCAGCCGGGTCGCGGTGAACTCCACGTCCATCACGAAGCCGCCGGTGCACATCGACTCGACCGTCTTGTCCATGCCGAGAACGATCAGACCACCGGTGTTCCCCCTGAGGATGCGCTCCAGTCCGTCGCGCAGGGCGGTGCCCGGGGCGACCGCGCTCAGGGCGGCGCGGATCAGCGCTTCGTTGCCCGTGCCTTGGCCGGACTTTCCGGGTGCTGCTGCCCCGTCCTTGGCTGCCACTGCACTCCTCCGGCTCGTACGGGTGGGCGAGACCAGGGCAAAGTCTACCGGCGAGCCTCGTCGCCCCGTGGGGCGTACGCCTCAGGCGCCGTCGGGAGCCTTCCGCCGGCCGCTCGGGAGCACCCGCAGAGCATCCCCCATGTCGGCGACCTCCGTAACCTTCATGCCCGCCGGGACCTTCCCCGGATCGGAGGGCACCAGCGCCTGGGTGAAGCCCAGCCGGTGCGCCTCGGCGAGCCGGCGCTGCACGCCCGTCACCCGTCTGACCTCCCCGGCGAGTCCCACCTCGCCGATCGCGACCAGGTTCTTCGGCAGCGGAGTGTCGCTGGCCGCCGACGCCAGTGCGAGCGCGATCGCGAGGTCCGCCGCAGGCTCCGAGAGCTTCACACCGCCGACCGTCGCGCTGTAGATGTCGCGCTTGCCGAGCGCGGAGATCCGGCCGCGCTGCTCCAGCACCGCGAGCATCATCGACACCCGAGAGGTCTCCAGGCCCGATGTGGTGCGCCGTGGGGAGGGGATCTGGGAGTCGACCGTCAGCGCCTGCACCTCGGCGACGAGGGGGCGGCGGCCCTCCAGGGTGACGGTGAGGCAGGTGCCGGGGACGGGCGCGTCGCGGCGGGTGAGGAACAGGCCCGAGGGGTCGGCGAGGCTGGTGATGCCCTCGTCGTGCAGCTCGAAGCAGCCGACCTCGTCCGTCGCCCCGTATCTGTTCTTCACGCCGCGGACCAGGCGGAGGCGGGCGTGCCGGTCGCCCTCGAAGTGCAGCACCACGTCGACCAGGTGCTCCAGCAGACGCGGGCCGGCGATGGCGCCGTCCTTCGTCACATGGCCCACCAGCAGCGTGGACATGCCGCGGTCCTTGGAAGCGCGGATCAGGGCGCCCGCGACCTCACGGACCTGGGCCATGCCGCCGGGCGCGCCGTCGATCTCGGGGGAGGCCACGGTCTGCACCGAGTCGAGGATCAGCAGCGACGGCTTGACCGCGTCCAGATGGCCGAGGACCGCGGACAGATCCGTCTCCGCCGCGAGGAACAGGTGGTCGTGCAGCGCGCCGATCCGGTCGGCGCGCAGGCGCACCTGGCTCGCGGACTCCTCGCCCGTCACGTACAACGTCCGGTGTTCGTCGCTCGCCGCCTTGGCGGCCACGTCGAGCAGCAGCGTCGACTTGCCGACGCCGGGCTCGCCCGCGAGCAGCACCACGGCCCCCGGCACCAGACCGCCGCCGAGGACCCGGTCGAGCTCGTCGACGCCCGTGGAGCGCGCGGTCGCCTGCCGGCCGTCCACCTGGCCGATGGGCACCGCGGCGGTGGAGACCCGGCCCGCGGCCGTGGTGCGGACGGCGGGCGCGCCGTACTCCTCCACCGTGCCCCACGCCTGGCACTCGGGGCAGCGGCCGAGCCACTTGGCCGTGGTCCAGCCGCATTCGGTGCAGCGGAAGGACGGCCGGTCCTTCGCGGATTTCGTACGGGCAGCCATGCGCAAACCGTAGCGGTGACCACTGACAGGCCGGACCGGCGGCCGCCCGCGGGAGGCGCGCTGCCCGGCACGCGGCGCGAACCGGTGGATACCCGGGGGCGCGGAACCTTTCCCACCTGTCCTCCCAGAGGGAACGGTTCACCCGTATGGGTTAAAAGTGTTCAAGCGGTGCGAACGAGGTCCGGTGCTGCCCCTACGGTCACCGAGTGACGAGCAGCAGGCTGGAAACCCCTACCCACACCACCGGCGCACACCGGGCGCATCATCGTGCGCCCCGTCCGTCCGCCGAGCGACTGCCCGCGCGCTACGAGCCGTACCTCGACGGCCTGTTCACCTACTGCCTCTCCGTGCTGTGCGACCACGACGCGGCGACGGCGGTCCTCGGTGACGTCCTCGCCATCGCCGAACGGCAGCACGGACGCTGCCCGTCCGGCGAGGCCGAGAAGAAGGCCTGGATGTACGCACTGGCGCGCTGGGCCTGTCTGCGCCGGCTGACCGAACAGCGCCGAAGGCGCCAGGGCGTCCACACCGGGCGGCCCGCCGCCGACGAGAGCCAGGCGTCCCCCCGTCTCGCCCCCGAGGCCGCCGAGCGCCGCCGCGCCGAACTGGCCCGGCTGGCCTGGCCCGAGGCCGCGGGAACCACCCCCGAGCAGCGCGAGGCCCTCGAACTGGCCGTGCGCCACGGCCTCGGCCCGGCCGCCGTCGCCTGCGTCCTCGGTCTCACAGAGGCCACCGCCCGCGAGCTGCTCGCCGCCGCGGCCTGCGAGGTGGAGCGGACCCGGGCCGCGCTCGCCGTCGTCGAGACCGGCACCTGTCCGGCCGTCGCCCGGCTCACCGGCGACAACCGCGTCCTGCTCTCCGCCGCGCTGCGCCGTGAGCTCGTCCGCCACGTCGACGACTGCCCGCGCTGCCGCCGTGCCGCCGAGCGTGCCGGCGCGCGGGGGCCCTGGCCCGGTTCGAGTGTCACCCCGGCCACGCTCCCGCTGGTCGAGGCGCCGCGCTCCGCCGCGTACGTGGCGATGCGGCACGTCCCGCGCACCCGTTCCGGCGGCCCGCGCTTCGGCCCCGGTGGCTTCCCGCTGGACCCCAAGGACCACACGGCCCGGCGGGGCCGGATGCGTGCCCGCGCGGTCACCGCCACCGTCGTGGCCACGGTTGTGGCCGCTCCGGTGTTGGCGCTGTGGGCGGCCTACCGCGGGGCGCCGCTGACGGGCGAGGGACATCGCGGCCCGGCCGTCAGCGCGGGCGACCCGGGCGGCCCGGGCGAGGGCGGCCCGTACGGCCACTACGAGAACGCGGGCAACGCGAGCGCCGAGCCGGACCCCCGGTTCACGGCCGACCACCACACGAGCGACGTCTCCGTCGCGGTGATCAGCACGGGCACTCCCGCGCCGCCCTCCGCACCCGGGCGAGGCCCGGGCAGGCTCACGGTCGAGGCGCGGCCCGCCGGGGAGACCACCTTGATCACGCTCACGGCGTCCGGCGGCTCCCCCGTCGACTGGTCGCTGTGGACGGACGCGCACTGGCTTCGTTCGATCCGCTCGTCCGGCACCCTGCACCCCGGCGAAACGATCACTCTCTCCATCACCGTCGACCCCTCGCGAGAGCCGTCCGGCCCCTGGCGGGCGCAGGTCGGCATCGATCCCGCCGGCGCGGTCCTGGCGATCCAGGGCCATGGGGCCACCAGCCCGCCGCCTTCCTCGGCCGACCCGGACCCGACCCCCACACCGCCGTCGAGCCCGCCGCCTACCAGTCCGCCGCCGTCCTCGCCGGGCCCGACTCCGCCGACCTCCGGTCCGCCGCCGTCCTCGGCGGATCCGTCGGACCCGCCCCCGTCACAGCCGGACCCGCCGTCCGAGCCGGCGACCCCGCCGCCCTCGCACTGACCGGCGGAAACGGTCCCTCCCGGCCCGAGCCGACCCTCCCGGCCCGAGCCGACCCGCCCGCTCGGCTGACTCACCCCTCCCGGACCGCCTGCCCGTCCGGCTCACCCGTCCGCCCGCCCACGCGGCCGAAACGGTCCTCCGCTCCCGGCCGGCCCCGGGCTCAGCGGGGCTTCGGGTCCGCAGGGTGCGGTGCCACCAGCGGCAGCGACGACGCCAGACGGGCCTCGCACAGCTCCACCAGCACGTCGTACGCAGCCTTGCCCATCAGCTCCGTCAACTCCGGGCGGTACGTCACGTACACCGGCTCACCCGCACCGTGCGCCGATGTCGCGGAGGTGCACCACCAGTGCAGGTCATGGCCGCCGGGGCCCCAGCCGCGGCGGTCGTACTCGCCGATCGACACCTGGAGCACCCGGCTGTCGTCGGGCCGGTCGATCCAGTCGTACGTCCGCCGGACCGGCAGCTGCCAGCACACGTCCGGCTTCGTCTCCAGCGGCTCCCGGCCCTCCCGCAGCGCCAGGATGTGCAGCGAGCAGCCCGCGCCGCCCGCGAAGCCCGGACGGTTCTGGAAGATGCAGGAGCCTTCCCAGCGGCGCGTCTGGCGTTCGCCGTCCTCGTCCTGCTCCACCCAGCCCGTTTCGGTGCCGACGTCGTGGAACTGCCACAGGTCCGGGGTCAGGCGCGCCACGTGCCCCGCCACGCGCTGCTCGTCCTCCTCGTCGGAGAAGTGCGCGCCCAGCGTGCAGCAGCCGTCGTCCGCGCGCCCCGCCTGGATCCCCTGGCAACCGCTGCCGAAGATGCAGCTCCAACGTGAGGTGAGCCACGTCAGATCGCACCGGAATACCTGTTCGGCGTCGGCCGGATCCGGGAACTCCACCCAGGCACGGGGAAAGTCCAGACCCTTCTCGTCGTGCTTGATCTTCTTCTCGGGTACGGCTTTGCCCGGCTTCGCCTTTTTCGTCTTTGGCACGGCTCCAGCGTATGCGCGCGACCGCAGTAGCGTTCCGTCCATGAGACTCGGAGTCCTCGACGTCGGTTCGAACACGGTTCACCTGCTGGCGGTGGACGCCCACCCAGGCGCCCGCCCGCTGCCCGCGCACTCGCACAAGGCGGAGCTGCGCCTCGCCGAGCTGCTCGACGATGGCGGCGCCATCGGAGAGGAGGGCATCGAGCGGCTGGTGCACACCATCGCCGACGCGCTGCAGGCCGCCGAGGACAAGGGCTGTGAGGAGGTCCTTTCCTTCGCCACCTCCGCCGTGCGCGAGGCGACCAACGCGGACATGCTCCTGTCCCGGGTGAAGGCGGAGACGGGGGTCGAGCTGACGGTGCTCACCGGCGAGGAGGAGGCCCGGCTGACGTTCCTCGCCGCCCGCCGCTGGTTCGGCTGGTCGGCCGGGAAGCTCCTCGTCCTGGACATCGGCGGCGGCTCCCTGGAGATCGCGTTCGGCATAGACGAGGAGCCCGACGCCGCCGTGTCCCTGCCGCTGGGAGCGGGCCGGCTGACCGCCGGGCTGCTGCCCGGCGACCCGCCGGACCCGCAGGACGTGAAGGCGCTGCGCCGCCATGTGCGCGCCGAGATCGCCCGTGTCGTCGGCGAGTTCAGCCGCTTCGGCCCGCCGGACCACATCGTCGCCACCTCCAAGACCTTCAAGCAGCTCGCCCGGATCGCCGGCGCGGCACGCTCCGCGGAGGGTCTGTACATCCAGCGCGTGCTGAGTCGTTCGTCACTCGTCGGCTGGGTGCCCAAGCTCGCCGCCATGACCGTGGAACAGCGTGCGGGACTGCCCGGCGTCTCCCCGGGCCGTGCCCCTCAGCTCTTGGCCGGGGCCCTGGTCGCGGAGGGTGCGATGGACCTCTTCGGTGCCGAGGAGCTGGAGATCTGCCCCTGGGCGCTGCGCGAGGGCGTCATCCTGCGGCGCCTCGACCATCTCCCGACCCCCTAGGAGGTGCCTTTAGGCTGTCTGTCGTGGCTGAACCAGTGGTGCGCATCCCGGATGCGAAGGTTGTCCTGTCGACGGCTTCCGTCTATCCGGAGTCGACGGCGACGGCCTTCGAGATCGCCGCGCGCCTCGGCTACGACGGCGTCGAGATCATGGTCTGGACGGATCCCGTCAGCCAGGACATCGAGGCGCTGCGCAGGCTCTCCGACTACCACCAGGTCCCCATCCACGCCGTCCACGCGCCCTGCCTGCTGATCACCCAGCGCGTCTGGTCCACCGACCCGTGGGTCAAGCTCCAGCGGGCGCAGGCGGCCGCGGAGAAGCTGGGGGCCTCGACGGTGGTCGTGCACCCGCCGTTCCGGTGGCAGCGGCAGTACGCACGCGACTTCGTCAACGGCATCTGGCGCATGGCGGACGAGACCGACGTCCGGTTCGCCGTGGAGAACATGTACCCCTGGCGTTACCGGGACCGCGAGATGCTCGCGTACGCCCCCGACTGGGACGTCACCAAGGACGACTACCGGCACTTCACCCTCGACCTGTCGCACACGGCGACCTCACGCACCGACACCATGGCGATGGTGGACCGGATGGGCGACCGGCTCGTCCATGTGCACCTGGCCGACGGCAAGGGGTCCGCGAAGGACGAGCACCTGGTGCCGGGCCGCGGCGGCCAGCCCTGCGCCGAGCTGCTGGAGCGCCTGGCCGGGAACGGCTTCGACGGCCATGTCGTCATCGAGGTCAACACCCGGCGTGCCATGTCCGCCGCCGAACGTGAGGCCGACCTCGCCGAGGCACTGGCCTTCACCCGGCTGCATCTGGCGTCCTCGGCCTCGTCCCGGGTGCACGACGGGACCGGTACGAGGCGATGACCGGCGCGGCACCCCGGCGGCGCGGCCGGCCCGCCCGCGAGGCGGCCGCGGAAGGGCCGGGCGCGCGGGAGCGGATCCTCACGGCGGCGCGCGCGGAGTTCGCCGAGCGCGGTTACGACAAGACGACGATGCGCGGGATCGCGCGGGCGGCCGGGGTCGACGCGGCGCTCGTGCACCACTACTTCGGCACCAAGGACGACGTGTTCGCCGCCGCGGTCGAGGTCTCGCTCGAGCCGGCGATGGTCATCCCGCAGATCCTCGGCCAGGGCCCGGAAGGCATCGGGGAGCGGCTGGCCCGCTACTTCATCGGCATCTGGGAGAACCCGGCCTCACGGGCCCCGCTGCTGGCCGTCATCCGCTCCGCCCTCACGCACGAGGCGGCGGCCAAGGTGCTGCGCGGTGTCGTCCTGCGGCGGCTGCTGGAGCGGGTGGCGGGGGAGCTGGACGTACCGGACGCGCGGTTCCGTGCGGAGCTCGCCGCGTCCCACATGATCGGGATCGCGATGATGCGCTACGTGCTCCAGGTGGAGCCGCTGGCGTCGGCCGATCCCGGGCAGATCGTGCGGATGGTGGCGCCCACCCTCCAGCGTTATCTGACCGACCCGAACGCCGGGGCATCGGCCGGCCCCCCGGGCCCGGCGGCGCCGCCGGCCGAGGAGTGAACGGGCCCATGCCCCTTGGGCCTGTCGCGCCACCGTTCCCCGCCGCGCCACCGTTCCCTGTCGCGCCGCCGGGCTTGTGCCGTCCGCCTGGGACTGGGCGGCTCCACTCCCCCTGGGCCCCTGCCGCGCAACCGGCCCTGTGATGCCGACCAAGGACTGAGCCGAACGTCCCGCATTCCGGACAAGCTGTCCAGATCTTGGAGCCGCGGCGTACGCTCGGAGCAGGTACACCCATCACGACGAGGAGCGAGCGACGATGCCCGAGCTGAGGTCCCGCACTGTCACCCACGGCCGCAACATGGCGGGCGCCCGCGCCCTTATGCGGGCGTCGGGCGTAGCGAGCGAGGACATCGGCAAGCCGATCGTCGGCGTCGCCAACTCCTTCACCGAGTTCGTGCCCGGCCACACCCACCTCGCACCGGTCGGCCGGATCGTCTCCGAAGCCATCAAGGCCGCGGGCGCGGTGCCCCGCGAGTTCAACACGATCGCCGTCGACGACGGCATCGCCATGGGCCACGGCGGCATGCTCTACTCGCTGCCCTCACGCGACCTGATCGCCGACTCCGTCGAGTACATGGTCGAGGCGCACTGCGCGGACGCGCTGATCTGCATCTCCAACTGCGACAAGATCACCCCGGGCATGCTGATGGCCGCCCTGCGCCTCAACATTCCGACCGTCTTCGTCTCCGGCGGCCCGATGGAGTCCGGCCGGGCGACGCTCGTCGACGGCACCGTCCGCACGCTCGATCTGGTCGACGCGATCTCGGACGCGGTCAACGACAAGATCTCGGACGAGGACATCCTCCGCATCGAGGAGAACGCCTGCCCGACCTGCGGCTCCTGTTCGGGCATGTTCACCGCCAACTCGATGAACTGCCTGACCGAGGCCATCGGCCTCTCCCTGCCGGGCAACGGCTCCGTCCTCGCCACCCACACCGCCCGCAAGGCGCTCTACGAGAACGCCGCCGCGACGGTCGTCGACATCACCAAGCGGTACTACGAGCAGGGCGACGAGTCCGTCCTGCCGCGCAACATCGCCACGTTCGCTGCCTTCGAGAACGCCATGGCCCTCGACATCGCCATGGGCGGCTCGACGAACACGATCCTGCACCTGCTGGCCGCAGCCCAGGAGGCGGGCGTCGAGTTCGGCCTCAACGAGATCGACGCCGTCTCGCGCCGGGTGCCCTGCCTGGCGAAGGTCGCGCCGAACGTCGCCAAGAACCGCACGTACTACATGGAGGACGTCCACCGCGCCGGCGGTATCCCCGCGCTGCTGGGCGAGCTGCACCGCGCCGGACTGCTGAACGAGGACGTGCACTCCGTGCACAGCCCGTCGCTCGCGGACTGGCTCAAGAACTGGGACGTGCGCGGCGGTTCACCGTCCGCCGAGTCCGTTGAGCTGTGGCACGCGGCGCCGGGCTGCGTCCGCTCAGCCACCGCGTTCTCGCAGTCCGAGCGCTGGGACGCGCTGGACGACGACGCCCAGAACGGCTGCATCCGCTCCGCGGAGCACGCGTACTCCAAGGACGGCGGACTCGCGGTCCTGCGCGGCAACCTCGCCGTCGACGGCTGCGTGGTGAAGACCGCCGGTGTCGACGAGTCCATCTGGACCTTCGAGGGCCCGGCCGTCGTCTGCGAATCCCAGGACGAGGCCGTCGACAAGATCCTCCGCAAGGAGATCACCCACGGCGATGTCGTGGTCATCCGCTACGAGGGCCCCAAGGGCGGCCCCGGCATGCAGGAGATGCTCTACCCGACGTCCTTCCTCAAGGGCCGCGGCCTGGGCAAGACCTGCGCCCTGATCACCGACGGCCGCTTCTCCGGTGGCACGTCCGGCCTCTCGATCGGCCACGCCTCGCCGGAGGCGGCCTCGGGCGGCACGATCGCGCTCGTCGAGGACGGCGATCGCATCCGTATCGACATCCCCGGCCGCTCGATCGAGCTGCTCGTCGACGACGCGACGCTCGCCGCCCGCCGCGAGGCGCTGAACGGCGTCTACGCCCCGAAGGCGCGCGAGCGCAAGGTCTCGGCGGCGCTGCGGGCCTACGCGGCGATGGCGACGAGCGCGGACAAGGGCGCGGTGCGGGACGTCTCCCGGCTGGGTTGACGCCCCCGCGAACACACCGCCGGACCCGGCGCGCTCACCAGCGCGCCGGGTCCTTCGCGTCGACGGCGAAGACGGAGCCGTCGGGAGCGGTGGCGAAGGCCTTGCCGGGGGCAACGACGGGAGCGGGCAGGGTGGCCGCGAATCCCAGCTTGCCGCCGCGCAGCCGGGGCCGGGTCTGGCCGAGCACCCGTCCCTCCGCCGTGTCGACAGCGAAGAGCCGGCCGTCGGCCGACGAGAAGTAGAGCCGGTCGCGGCCGGCGAGGACAGGGGCGGACGTGCGTCCCGCCCCGGTCTCCAGCCGCCACAGCTCGGCGTCGGCCGCGCCCGTGCCCGGGCGCGTGTCGACGGCCAGCAGCGTGCCGCCGCGCGAGAGCAGGTGGACGGTGTCGCCCCGGACGGCCGCCTTGGGCTCGGACAGGGGGAACGGCAGCCGCACTCGGTGTGCGGACCCCCGCCGCGGGTCGTACCGCACCACGGCGTCCGTCTGCGTGTTCGCGTCGGTCGACGTCAGGAACAGGGTGCTGCCGACGGTCGCCGCGGGGGTGAGGTTCCCCGCCAGCCTGCGCTGCCACGCCACCTCCCCGCTGCGCGGACGCACCGCCGTGACGAGGGTGGTCCGTCCGTCCGCGGAGCCCTCGAAGAGATGCAGCAGACCCGTCTCCTCGTTGTAGGGGCCGAAGTCCGGGCGGCTGTGCCCCGGCACGGCACGGTGCCAGCGCTGATTGCCCGTTGCCGCGTCGAGGGCCTTCACCGGTCCGGCCGGCGGGACGAGGAGGACGGTGTCGCCGGCCTGTCCGAATCCGGTCTGATACGCGGAGACGTCCGCGCGCCAGCCGGGTGCGCCGTCGGCCGTCCCGTACGTCCGGATCTGCGCCGCCCGTGTCGTGGTCCAGGCCGTGTGCACCAGGCCGCCGGGGACGGCCGGGCCCGAGCCGGGGTCCGCAGCGGCCATCCCCTCGGGCACCGCGGCCTGCCACACCAGCCGGCCGCTGTCGGGATCGATCCTGGCCGTTCCCGCGCCCTGCGCCGTGCAGTACAGCGCGCCGCCCGCGTACGCGCAGGCGGGGAGGGAGCCTTCGGTGGTGCGCAGCGTCGTCCGCCACGGTGCGAACGCCCCGTTCTCCGCCGCCCGGGCGGTGGTGCCGGACCTCTCCGGGGTGTCCCTCCCTTCGAGGGCGAGGGCGAGGGCGCCCCCGCCGAGGAGGACGAACAGCGCGGCGCCGGCCGCGACGAGCCGCCTGCGCCTCGCCGTGGTGCGGGTCCGCGTCCGCGTCGCATACGGACGGCTGCTGACGTGCGTGGTGGTGTCCGGCCCGCTCGCCGCCGAGGGGTCGCCGCCCGCTGCGCGGCGCTGCGCGGGTATGAACGCCGTCGCCTCGTACGACGGGGGACGCAACTCCGTCATGATCTCGTCGGGTGTAGGCCGCTCCAGGGGGTCCTTGGCGAGACAGCGGCCGACGAGCGGGGCGAGTTCGAGGGGGACGCCCGTCAGATCCGGCTCGTCGTGGACCACCTGATAGGCCACGATGTACGGACTGCCGGAGTCGAAGGGCCCGCGTCCCGTCGCGGCGTGCACCAGCACCGACCCCAGCGCGAACACGTCGGCGGCCGGGCCCACTTCGCGAGGCCGCTGGAACTGCTCCGGCGCCATGAAGGGCGGCGAACCGATCAGCTTGCCCGTCTCCGTCCGCAGATCGCTGTCGAAGGGCCGCGAGATGCCGAAGTCGATGACCTTCGGCCCGGAATCGGTGAGCAGCACATTGCTGGGCTTGAGGTCCCGGTGGACGACACCGGCACGGTGGATGTCGCGCAGCGCCTCGGCGAGCCCTGCCGTCAGCCTGCGCAACTCGGCGGGAGCCAGGGGACCGTTCCGTTTCACCTGGTCCGCGAGCGTGGGACCGGGGACGT
The DNA here is from genome assembly GCF_044390825.1 of Streptomyces sp. NPDC018833. Taxonomy (NCBI): domain Bacteria; kingdom Bacillati; phylum Actinomycetota; class Actinomycetes; order Kitasatosporales; family Streptomycetaceae; genus Streptomyces; species Streptomyces sp. NPDC018833. Next base: position 144,426 of record NZ_JBIRZM010000019.1, read on the forward strand.
AGAGGGTGGCCATCCATGGGCGGTCGTCATCCGGGTCGGCGTCCACGACGGAGGCGGTGAAAGCACCGCTCACCCGTCGCGCGGCGGCGACCTCCTGCCGGAACCGCGCCCTGAACTCGGGGTCCGCCGCGTACTGCTGGTGGACGACCTTGACCGCGAGCCGCAGTCCCGATGCCGACCTGGCGAGGTGTACGACCCCCATGCCGCCGACGCCCAGGCATGCCTCAAGCCGGTACTGCCCGGCATACAGCGGAAGTTCCGCTTCTGGGCCGGTTCCGCTCTCCCGCAGCGGCGGCATCGCCCACCCCCGTGTGTTCGTCCGCAAGCGCGACGCACGGAGCCTAGTCGATGGCTCGTTTGATTCGGTCAGGGCTTGCTAGCCTGCGCGTCGCAGTGACATGAAGAGCAACGGGGGAGTGGCACATGTCTGTTGAAGAGGCCAGTGAGAGCGTCGTCCGCGTCGAAGCCGCGACGGACGTCGTCAGATACCCGGTCGCGCCCGGCTACCGGCTCAACGTACGGTCCGGCCCCGGCACGATGTACCGGCTGATCCGGACCCTGCCGTACAACGTGAAGGTCCCGGTCTACTGCCAGAAGCCCGGCGAGTGGATCTCCGGCCCCTACGGCACCACCAACCTCTGGGACAACATCGCCGACGGCGAGTTCGTCTCGGACGCGTACGTCAAGACCGGCAGCGACGGATACGTGGCCCCGCGCTGCTCCTGACCGCTGGCCCTGTGGCGGCGATACCCGCCGGCCACGGGGACAGTCGCCCGGTCTCGGGGACAGTCGCCCGGTCTCGGGAACAGTCGCCCGGTCTCGGGGACACTCGCCCCGTCGCGGGGCCACTAGCCCGGCCACGGGGATAATCGACCCGTGAGCGAGCACACCGAGAGCACCGGCGACACCACCGGCACGACGACCGGCACCGGCCCGCGGCCCGAGCCCATCCGTTACTTCGGCACCACCTGGGTCGAACACGACGGGGGCTACGGGCTGCGCCGGGCGGGCGTCGGCCTCGGCGCGCTGGTCACCGCCTTCGCCGCCGCGCTCGTGCTGCGCTTCGCCTACCAGGGCCTGGCCATCGCCGAGGTCGGGGGCTTCGTGAACACCCTCGTCGTCGTGATGTTCGCCGTCTGCAGCGCCATCGCCTTCCGCAAGACCTGGGAGGGCTTCGGCCGCCGCCCCTCCGGCTCCGCCGCCGAGGACTCACTGCGCAGCCTGAAGACGATCGGTTTCATCGGCTCCCTCATCGCCTACTCCCTGCGCTGCGCCATGGAGGCCCCCGGCGAGAGGCTGCGCCGCGCAGAGTATGAAACGGCGCTCCAGCAGTACGCGAAGCGCCGCGGCACCCGCTCCGGGAACCCCGCGGCCCGCGGCCGCAAGAACGGCCGTTCCGGGCGCGGCTAGCCTTCCGCGCCGGCTCTCCCACTCCGTTCCGTGCGTGCCACGGCGCGCACGCTCGTCCGTGCCGCCGCCCTTCCTCCAGTGAGCCCGCGCGGCGAGCCGTCCGCAGCGAGCCCACGCAGTGCCACAGAGCCCGTGTCCTTGACGCCCCAGCACCCCCAGGCGCATTATTCATCACATGGTGAATTCCTCTGGCGTCGCCGTCCTGGCCCGCGGCCTCACCGTCGTACGAGGAGAGCGCACCGTCCTCCACGGTGTCGATTTCACCGTCCTGCCCGGCCGCATCACCGGCCTCCTCGGCCCGTCCGGCTGCGGCAAGTCGACCCTGATGCGCGCCGTCGTCGGCACCCAGGCCAAGGTCACCGGCACCCTGGAGGTCCTCGGCCGACCGGCCGGCGACGCCGAGCTCCGCTCCCGCATCGGCTACGTCACCCAGGCCCCCTCCGTCTACGACGACCTCACCGTCCGCCAGAACCTCGACTACTTCGCCGCCGTCCTGCTCCCCGGCCGTGCCCACCGCGACGCCCGCGAGGAATGCGTCGCCCGCGCCGTCGCCGACGTCGACCTCAGCTCGCACGCCGATGCCCTCGCCGGACGCCTCTCCGGCGGCCAGCGCAGCCGCGTCTCCCTCGCCGTCGCCCTGCTCGGCACCCCCGAGGTCCTCGTGCTCGACGAACCCACCGTCGGCCTGGACCCCGTCCTGCGCCGCGACCTGTGGGCCCTCTTCCACCGCCTCGCCGACGAACGCGGCGCGACGATCCTCGTGTCCTCCCACGTCATGGACGAGGCCGAGCGCTGCGACCGGCTCATCCTCATGCGCGACGGCGAGATCCTTGCCGAGGACGCCCCGGACGACCTGCGCACCCGCACCCGCTCCGCAACCGTCGAAGAGGCCTTCCTCCACCTGGTCGACGAGGCCGACGCCCTTCAGGAGAACGCCCGATGAACTCTGCCCGCACCCTCGCCACCGCGGCCCGAGTCCTGCGCCAGCTCCGCCACGACCCGCGCTCCATCGCCCTGATGCTGCTCGTGCCGTGCGTGATGCTGCTCCTGCTGCGCTACGTCTTCGACGCCGACCCGCGCACCTTCGACTCCATCGGCGCCTCCCTGCTCGGCATCTTCCCGCTGATCACGATGTTCCTGGTCTCCTCCATCGCCACCCTGCGCGAGCGCACCTCGGGCACCCTGGAACGTCTGCTGGCCATGCCCCTCGGCAAGGGCGACCTGATCGCCGGATACGCGATCGCCTTCGGCCTCGTCGCCTTCGTCCAGTCCGTCCTCGCCACCGGACTCGCCCTGTGGGTCCTCGGCCTCGACGTCGTCGGCTCGCCCTGGCTGCTGCTTCTCGTCGCACTCCTCGACGCGCTGCTCGGCACCGCTCTCGGCCTGTTCGTCTCGGCGTTCGCCGCCTCCGAGTTCCAGGCGGTCCAGTTCATGCCGGCCGTGATCTTCCCCCAGCTGCTGCTGTGCGGCCTGTTCACCGCACGGGACCGGATGCAGCCCGTCCTGGAGGCCGTGTCGAACGTGCTGCCCATGTCGTACGCCGTCGACGCCATGACCGAGGTGCAGCACCACGCCGACACCACCGCCGACTTCGTCCGCGACGTCGTGGTCGTGGCAGCCTGCGCCGTACTCGTCGTCGCACTCGGTGCGGCCACCCTGCGCCGCCGCACCGCCTGACTGGCGCCGGCCGCGCCGGGACATGCCCGGGGTGCCCGCCCCTCGGACTCCTCCGGCACCCCGACGCCCCCGGTGCAAGGATGTGAGCGCACGCATCCCGACCGGCGAGGTGAAAGAGCCATGACCCAGACAGTCGCAGTCCTCGGCACGGGCAAGATCGGCGAAGCCCTGCTCAGCGGCATGATCCGCGCGGGCTGGCACCCCGCCGACCTGCTGGTCACCACCCGCCGCCCCGAGCGCGCCGAGGAGCTCCGCACCCGCTACGGGGTCGAGCCGGTCTCCAACGCCGAGGCGGCCAAGCGCGCCGACACCCTCATCCTCGCCGTCAAGCCCCAGGACATGGGCAAGCTCCTCGACGAACTGGCCCCCCACATCACCGCCGACCGGCTCGTCATCAGCGCCGCGGCAGGCATCACCTCCGCCTTCATCGAGGAGCGCCTGGCCGCGGGGACCCCCGTCGTCCGCGTCATGCCCAACACGCCCGTCCTCGTCGACGAAGGCATGTCCGTGATCTCGGCCGGCAGCCACGCCACCACGGAGCACGTCGTCCACGCCGAGGAGATCTTCGGCGGCGTCGGCAAGACGCTGCGCGTGCCCGAGTCCCAGCAGGACGCGGCCACCGCGCTCTCCGGCTCGGGCCCGGCGTACTTCTACTTCCTCGTCGAGGCGATGACCGACGCCGGCATTCTGCTCGGCCTCCCCCGCGCCCAGGCCCACGACCTGATCGTCCAGGCCGCCATCGGCGCCGCCGTGATGCTCCGCGACAGCGGTGAGCACCCCGTGAAGCTCCGCGAGGCCGTCACCTCTCCGGCAGGCACCACGATCAGCGCCATCCGTGAACTGGAGAACCACGGCGTACGGGCGGCCCTCATCGCCGCCCTCGAAGCCGCCCGCGACCGCAGCCGCGAGCTCGCCTCCGGCAACGGCTGAGCAGCCGGTCGCCGTCGAGATCCCGGCCCGCCGCCGTCGACCGGCGGCGGGCCGGTGTGCGCGTCACGCGGGCAGCAGCCCGATCGCGGAAAAGGCGGCGTCGACCGTGGGCCGCGCCATCCCTCTGGCCCGCTCCGCACCCTTGCGCAGCACCTCGTCGATGTACGACGGATCGGCGGCGAGCCGGGCGTGCCGCTCCCGGACCGGCCTCAGCACCTCCACCACCGCGTCGGCCACCTCCTTCTTCAGCGCCCCGTACGAGGAGTACGAGCCGGCCAGCTCCATCGGGTCGCCATCGGCACAGGCCGCCAGGATCTCCAGCAGATTGGTGACCCCGGGCCGCGCCGCCCGGTCGTAGGCGACATCGCGCCCGCTGTCCGTGACCGCGCGCAGCACTTTCTTGCGCACCACGTCCGCGTCGTCGAGCAGATAGACGATCCCGGCCCCCGCCTCATGGGACTTGCCCATCTTCGACGTGGGGTCCTGCAGATCCATGACCCGCGCCGCCACCGGGGGATGCGTCGCCCGGGGCACGGTGAAGGTGTGCCCGTACCGCTGGTTGAACCGCACGGCCAGATCCCGGGTGAGTTCCACGTGCTGGGCCTGGTCGTCGCCGACCGGCACTTCGTCCGTCCCGTAGGCGAGGATGTCCGCCGCCATCAGCACCGGGTACGTGAGCAGGGACAGCCGCACGCTCTCTCCGGAGCCCCGGGCCTGCGCGCTCTTCTCCTTGTACTGGATCATGCGTCGCAGCTCGCCGTCGGTGGCCGTGCACTCGAGGATGTACGACAGCCGCGCATGCTCGTCGACATGGCTCTGTACGAACAGCGTGCACCGCTCGGGGTCCAGGCCCGCGGCCAGCAACAGCGTCGCCGCCTGGCGGCTGAGTCTGCGCACTCGCGCCGGATCGTGCTCCACTGTCAGCGCGTGCAGGTCGACGACGCTGAACAGCGCGTCCGACCGGTGCTGATCGATCTCGACCCACCGTCGCATGGCCCCGAGGTAGTTGCCGAGGGTCAGGTGCCCCGTCGGCTTGATGCCGCTGAAGATCCGCTTCATTCCGTACTCCACTCCGTGTCCGGGCCGAAGCCGCCGCTGTCTTGCGGCCGGAACCCCGGAGCGGGGATACGCGAACGGCCGCCGAAGCGGCGGCCGTGGAAGAGCATGCGCAGGTGCCGGCCGCCGTCAGGCGGCCCACCACAGGGTGAGGCACATGCGCGTAGTCACGCAGCCACAGTACGCTTGCGGCCCCTGGGTTGACATCGGATTCCCCCATCCGTAGTGTTCTCCGAGTTGTCCGACGTGAGCACCGGCCCCGGCTGGTCCCCGGACACCATTCCGCAAGACCCACTCGAGCGAGCGACAGACTTTCTGCTGCCCGTCTTTTGCGTGCGTTTTCGCGAATGAGGAATCCTCGTTCGATCTTCGAACGAGCGTGACCCCGATTAGCGTCGGGGTCCGCGACTCCGCTAAAGTCTCACCACGTCGGAACGGCCCAACGGCCGGGAAGGCAACTCCCGCTGACCGGGAATCAGGCCCGAAAGGATCTGATAGAGTCGGAGCCGCTGGAAAGGGAAGCGCGAAAGCGAAGAACTGGAAAGCACCGAGGAAATCGGGTCGGAAAGATCTGATAGAGTCGGAAACGCAAG
>NZ_JBIRZM010000020.1:0-135818 GCF_044390825.1 Streptomyces sp. NPDC018833
GGGTAATCCCCACCGCCGGCCGCCACGGCGCGAGATGCGGTGAGTCCTTCAGCAGGTCGTCGGTCTTCACATAGAGTGCGGTGGCGAGGGAGTCCCACTCTGTCTTCACACACTGACGTTGGGCTCCCTCACCTCATGCGCGCAGCCGATCCCTTGGAATCGATCATCTAGGGGGACGGCGACCGGGAGCGACGTACGTCCGGTCCGCAAGGCCGTCGAGCGCGGCGGCGGTGCCGGTAGGCGTCTCCGTATTGCGCGACGGCGGGCCGGCACGCGACCCACGGTTGCGTACCGGCGGGCCGGCAGGCGACCCCGGTTTGCCCGACGGCAGGGCCGATCCGTGACCCCCGGCTTTGCACAGAGGGCTTGCGCTGCCGCCCCAGTGCCGCAAAGGTGTCCGCACAAACCTTTGACCTGAGCACCTGAGCCAGGAGCGACCCATGGCTGAAGGCACCACCTCGCGCACCCCGTCCCCCGCGTCCTCCCCGGCCGAGCCCGTGGGGGACGCCTATCTGAACCGCCGCGCCTTGCGCAGGGGCAGCGCCGGCTGGCTGCTCCTGACCGGTCTCGGCGTCGCGTACGTCGTCTCCGGCGACTTCTCCGGCTGGAACATCGGCCTGTCGAAGGGCGGCTTCGGCGGACTGGCCGTCGCCACCCTGCTGATGGGCGCGATGTACGCCTGCCTGGTCTTCGCGCTCGCCGAGCTGTCCGCGATCCTGCCGACGGCGGGCGGCGGTTACGGGTTCGCCCGGCGCGCCCTCGGCACCTGGGGCGGTTTCCTCACCGGCACGGCGATCCTCATCGAGTACATCCTCGCGCCCGCCGCGATCTCGATCTTCATCGGCGACTACGTCGAATCCCTCGGCCTGTTCGGCCTGGAGTCCGGCTGGCCGGTCTATCTCGCCTGCTTCGCGATCTTCATCGGCATCCACCTGTGGGGCGTCGGAGAGGCGCTGCGCTTCAGCCTGGTGGTGACGGCCATCGCCGTCGCCGCGCTGCTGATCTTCGCCGTCGGCGCGTTCACGGACTTCCACGCGGGCGGTCTGAACGACATCCCCGTCGACAAGGAGGCCTTCGGCGCGAACTCCTGGCTGCCCTTCGGTCTGCTCGGCATCTGGGCCGCGTTCCCGTTCGGCATGTGGTTCTTCCTCGGCGTCGAGGGTGTGCCCCTCGCGGCGGAGGAGGCCAAGGACCCGGTGCGCTCGATGCCGCGGGCGCTGGCGATCTCCATGGCCATCCTGGTCCTGCTCGCGGTGGTGACGTTCTTCGCCTCGACCGGCGCGCGCGGCTCGGCGGCCATCCAGGAGGCCGGGAACCCGCTGGTCGTGGCGCTCCAGGGGGACGGCGACCCGACGCCGCTCAGCCGCTTCGTCAACTACGCCGGCCTCGCCGGTCTCGTCGCCTCCTTCTTCTCGCTGATCTACGCGGGCTCCCGGCAGCTCTTCGCCCTGTCCCGGGCCGGATATCTGCCGCGCTTTCTGTCGCTGACCAGCCGGCGCAAGTCCCCCTACCTGGGGCTGCTGATCCCGGGCGCTATCGGCTTCGCGCTGGCGGCGGGGACGGGGAACGGCGCGCGGATGCTGAACATCGCGGTCTTCGGCGCGACGATCAGCTACGCGCTGATGGCGCTGTCGCACATCGTGCTGCGCCGTCGCGAGCCCGGACTCCCGCGCCCCTACCGGACCCCCGGCGGTGTCGTCACCTCGTCCGTCGCGTTCGTGCTGGCGCTGTCCGCGCTGGTCGCGACGTTCCTGGTGGACAAGGATGCTGCCTTCACGGCGCTCGCCGTCTACGCCGTGGCTCTTGCGTACTTCGCCTTCTACAGTCGGCATCGGCTGGTGGCGCGGGCACCCGAGGAGGAGTTCGCCGCGCTGGCGGCGGCCGAGGCGGAACTCGAACGGAAGTGAACGACGTGCACGTGTCCAAGCCGCTCATCGGCGTCAGCACCTACCTGGAGGCGTCCGCGCGGTGGGGGGTGTGGGACCTGCCCGCCGCGCTGCTGCCGGCCGCCTATCCACGGCTGGTCCAGGCTGCCGGCGGCCTCGCCGCGATGTTGCCCCCGGACGACCCGGCGGTCGCGGGATCGGTCGTCGCCCGCCTCGACGGCCTGGTCGTCGCGGGCGGCCCGGATGTCGCCCCGGAGCGGTACGGCGCCGATCGCTCGCCCCGCACCGGCCCCCCGGCCCCCGAGCGCGACGCGTGGGAACTGGCCCTGATCCGGGCGGCGCTGGCGGCCGGGACGCCACTGCTGGGCATCTGCCGCGGCATGCAACTGCTGAACGTGGCACTCGGCGGGACGCTGGCCCAGCACCTGGACGACCACACCGGGTCGGGAGGTGCGGTGGGCGTGTTCGGCGAGCACGCGGTGAAGCCGGTGCCCGGAACGCTGTACGCGGAGATCGTGCCGGAGGAGTCGTCGGTCCCGACGTACCACCACCAGGCGGTGGACCGTCTCGGCGAGGGCCTCGTCCCGTGCGCGTACGCGGAGGACGGCACGGTGGAGGCCGTGGAGAGGCCGGGGGAGGCGTGGGTGCTGGGTGTCCAGTGGCACCCGGAGATGGGCACGGACGTGCGGGTGATGGCGGGGCTGGTGGGGGCGGCGGGGTAACGCTGCGCGGACCGTTCGCCTACCCGCCCCTTCCCGAAACCGGGGCAAGCCCCGGACCCCGTACCGCGCTTTGCGCGGTGTCCGGGGTCGCCGGACGGGCTGAAATCAGCCCCGCCGGGCGTAAGGGCGGCGCCCCGAATCACCGCGCGAAGCGCGGGTACCGGTCCGGGCGTACGGGTGCGGGCGAAGCCCGGTCACGGGAAGGAGGGTGGGGAAACGGCCCAGCGCAGCGGACCCGCCCCGCCCCTACCGCGACGCTCGCGTCAACGACAGCAGATCGCGGGCCGGGCCGGCCGGGCGTTGGCCGTGGGGCCAGACCGCGCGGAGGTCGCGGTCCAGGCGGACGCCCTCCACCGGGATGCGGACCAGGCGGTGCGACGCCAGTTCCTCGGTCACCGCCAGTTCGCTCAGGACCGCCGGACCCGCCCCGCTGACCGCCGCCGCCTTCACCGCAGTCGTCGAGGCCAGCTCCAGCAGCGGGTCGGCCAGGCCGCCGTAGCGGGACAGCGCGGAGTCGAGCACCTGTCGTGTACCGGAGCCGCGTTCGCGCAGGACGAGCGGGGACGCGGCCAGCTCGGCGGGAGTGAGCGGCGCCCGGCGGCGGCGCGCCCACGCGTGGGCGGGGGCGGCGACCACGAACAGGCGGTCGTGGCCGATGACCGCCCCGTCCAGCCCTTCCGGGACGGCCAGGCCCTCCACGAAGCCCAGGTCCGCCTCCCCCGTGAGCAACCGGTCCGCGACCGCCGCCGAGTTCCCGGCGAGCAGCGAGACGGCCGTGCCGGGGCGATCGGCGCGCAGGGCGATCAGCCAGCCCGGCAGGAGGTATTCGGCGATCGTCATGCTGGCGGCCACTCTCAGCCGGGAGTCACGACGACCGCGCAGCGCCTGTGCCCCGGCGTCGAACGCTTCGGCCGCCTCCACGACCCGCCGCGCCCAGTCGGTGACGAGCGCCCCTGCCGCGGTGAGCTTGGATCCGCGCGGGGACCGGTCTACGAGAGCCACGCCCAGCTGGCGCTCCATGGAACGGACACGGCTGCTGGCCGCGGGCTGGGTGATGCCGAGCTCTCGAGCGGCCCGCCCCAAGCTCCCGTGCCGGGCGACGGCGAGCAGGAGTTCGAGCGCCCCCAGGTCGGGCACGCGATGGGCGAGCGGCACACGTTCCTCGTCACTCATAAGACCAGCTTATGGGGTGATAGGGGCAAGGTGTCTGGCGGGGGCTTCTCGCGGCCGCGAAGGTGACGTCATGGTCACCGTCGCCCAGGCCCGCAGCCTCCTCTTCGGCGCACCCCGCCGTTCTCTCGCGGTCAGGCTGCCGTCCGTACGGGACCTCGGCCCGAACTGGTACGCCGCGGTGATGGGGACCGCGATCGTCGGCACGGCGGGCGACGCGCTGCCGGTGCGTGTGCCGGGACTGCACACCGCCTGTGCCGCGGTGTGGACCCTGTCCGCCGTGCTCCTGTGGGTGCTGCTCGCGGCCCGTGCCGCGCACTGGATCCACCACCGCGACCGGGCGCGCGCCCATCTGCTGGACCCGGCCGTCGCACCGTTCTACGGCTGCCTGTCGATGGCGCTGCTCGCGGTCGGCGTGGGCGCGCTGAGCGCGGGACGGGACGTGATCGGCGCCCACGTGGCCGTGATCGTCGCAGGAGTCCTGTTCGCGGCGGGCACGGCGGTGGGACTGGTGGTGGCCGTGGCGGTGCCGTACCTGATGGTCGTACGCCACCGGGTGACCCCGGGCACCGCCTCGCCCGTGTGGCTGCTGCCGGTAGTCGCGCCGATGGTCTCCGCGTCGTTCGGCCCACTGCTGGTGCCGCATCTGCCCGCCGGCCAGTCACGGGAGGCGCTGCTGCTGGCGAGCTACGCGATGTTCGGGATCAGCCTGCTGGCGACCCTGCTGATCCTGCCCGTCGTCTTCGCCCGGCTCGTGCACCACGGCCCCCTGCCCCTCGCGCTGACGCCGGCCCTGTTCCTCGTCCTCGGCCCGCTCGGCCAGTCGACGACCGCGGTCAACAAGCTGGCGGACGTGGCCCCCGTCGCGATCGACGCGCCGTACGCGCACGGCCTCGGCGCGCTCGCCGTCGTCTACGGCGTGCCGGTGATGGGTTTCGCGCTGCTGTGGCTGACGCTCGCCGGTGCGATGGTGGTGCGCGCCGCCCGTGCCGGGCTGCCGTTCACGATGAGCTGGTGGGCCTTCACCTTCCCGGTCGGGACCTGTGTGACGGGGGCGCAGACGCTGGCGGGGCACACGGGCCTGGTGGCGTACGAGTGGCTGGCGATCGGCCTGTACGCCCTCCTCGCCGCGGCCTGGGTGGCGGCCGGCGCCCTCACCGTCCGTGGGGTGCTGCGCGGAGAGCTGCTGACAGCGCGGCGATGAGCACCCGCGGCGCGTCGACGAGGGACGGCCCGTACCAGGTCAGCGCCCGACCGTCGACGAGAGCGGCGGGCAGGCCGGCAAAGGATTCGGGGCCGTCGTCCGGGCCGAAGGCGTACGGCTCGTCGGGCAGGACGACCAGGTCCGCGCCGGTCTCCCGCAGCGCGTCGAGCGCGATCCGCGGATAGCGCTCGGCGTGTCCGCCGTAGACGTTGACGACCCCGAGCCGGGCGAGCAGGTCGCCTGCGAAGGTGTCGCGGCCGAGGACCATCCAGGGCCTGCGCCAGATCGGAACGAAGGCGCGGGCCGCGGCGAGGGGCACGACCGCCGACCAGGCCGCGCGGGCGTCGTCGAGCCAGCGCGGCCGCGCGAGCCCGCAGCCCTCGACGAGGACCCGTTCCAGCTCGCTCAGCGCCTGGTCCAGGCCGCGCACCTCGGTGACCATCACATCGAAGCCCGCCGCCCGCAGGGCCGCGAGATCGGGTTCCCGGTTCTCCTCCTCGTTGGCTATCACGAGGTCGGGCCGCAGTGCCGCGACGGCCGCCACGTCGGGGTTCTTGGTGCCGCCGACGCGCACGACGTCCAGCCCGGCGGGGTGGCTGCACCAGTCGGTGGCGCCGACCAGCAGTCCGGGCGCGGTCGCGGCGACGGCCTCGGTCAGCGAGGGAACGAGCGAGACCACGCGCACGAGGTCAGCCCCGCGGGTCGTTGTGCGCCGCGATGTGGTCCGAGACCGCGACGACCAGGATGCGGGTGTCGGCGGTGGTGGCCCGCCAGCGGTGCCGTACGCCGCCGGAGAGGAAGAGCGAGTCGCCCCGGCCGAGCCGGTGGGCACGGCCTTCGGCCTCCACCTCGACGGCGCCCTCCGCCACGTACAGCAGCTCGTCGTTGCGGTGCTGGAACTCGCCCTCGGTCTCCCGCTCACCGCTGTACTCCGTGGCGTGCAACTGGTGGCGGCCGCGGACCAGGGAGCGGACTCCGGCCGGTGGGGTACCGGGGTGGGCGCTGTCACCGGCGCGCATGAGGTCGATGGTGCGCGCCGAATCGGAGGCGGCCAGCAGCGTCTCGGCCGTGGTGTCGAGGGCGTCGGCGACGCGCTGGAGGGAACGGAGGCTGGGGCGGGCGCGCTCGTTCTCGATCTGGCTGAGGAAAGGCACGGACAGGCCGCTGCGGCCCGCGACAGCGGCCAGGGTGAGACGCAGGGCCCGCCGCCGTTTGCGCACGGCCGCGCCCACCCGGAGAGGCTCTTCCCTCTCCTTGGTGTCCTTCGCGTCCTTCGCATCCATTGGTCGGGCTCCCCTCCCCTGGGTCCTGTATCACCTTACGCAGCATCCGCCCCTTCGTACTCGTCGAGCGCTGGAGTAGCGGGATCACACCGGTCACGGCCGAAAGGCGTGGGTCGGCGCCAGGGCCGACGGTGGCCGGCTCGGCGGGGACCCCTTCGCGGCGCGGCAACGCAGGCCCCACCGGCCAACGCGAGGTGACCCGCGTCATGAGACGGGGGGCCTCACGGGTGCGGCGGTCGCTGTCGTTGGGGTGCGGCATCATCGTCGGTGTGACCCGACGCCTGATGCTCCTCGACACCGCCTCCCTGTACTTCCGCGCCTATTACGGGGTCCCCGACTCGGTCCGGGCTCCCGACGGCACCCCGGTCAACGCGGTGCGCGGGCTGCTGGACTTCATCGCACGCCTCGTGCAGGACCACCGCCCCGACGACCTGGTCGCCTGCTGGGACGACGACTGGCGGCCGCAGTGGCGGGTGGACCTCATCCCGTCGTACAAGGCGCACCGCGTGGCCGAGGAGCAGGAGCAGGGCCCGGACGTCGAGGAGACTCCGGACACCCTCGATCCGCAGGTGCCGGTGATCCAGGAGGTGCTCGCCGCCGTCGGTATCGCACGCGTCGGCGCCGAGGGTTACGAGGCGGACGACGTGATCGGCACCCTGACCGCGCGGGCCACCGGCCCGGTCGACATCGTCACCGGCGACCGGGACCTGTTCCAGCTGATCGACGACGCGCGCGAGCGGCGGGTGCTCTATCCGCTGAAGGGCGTCGGGACGCTGCAGGTGACGGACGAGGCGTGGCTGCGCGAGAAGTACGGCGTGGACGGTCCCGGCTATGCCGACCTCGCGACGCTGCGCGGCGATCCGAGTGACGGGCTGCCGGGGGTGCCGGGCATCGGCGAGAAGACGGCGGCGAAGCTGCTCGACGCGTACGGCGACCTGGCCGGGATCATGGCGGCGATCGACGACCGTACGTCGAAGCTGACTCCCTCTCAGCGCAAGCGCCTGGACGAGGCCAGGCCGTATCTCGCCGTGGCGCCGAAGGTCGTCAAGGTCGCGTCCGATGTGCCGCTGCCCGTGTTCGACGCCTCCCTGCCGAGCGCGCCGCGCGACCCGGGCGCGCTGAAGGAGCTGGCGGGGCGCTGGGGGCTCGGCGGAGCGGTGGTGCGGCTGCTGGCGGCGCTGGAGCGCTGAGGGGTCCCTGCCCACGGTCCTCGGCACCTGAAGGTGTTAGCTTAGGCAAGCCTAAGCACCAAGGTTTCAGGTTCCAAGCTCCAGGGAGAGCACCGTGGCAGAGCGACCGGCCCGCAAGGCACCGAAGGTCCACGAGGCGAAGGTCGTGCGCACCGAGCGACTCACGCCGCACATGGTGCGCGTGGTGCTCGGCCTCGACGCGTCGGACTCGTTCGGGATCGGCGAGTCCACCGACCAGTATGTGAAGTTGCTCTTCCCGGTGCCGGGCGTGCGCTACCCGGAGCCGTTCGACATGGAGCGGATCCGCGAGGAGTTCCCCCGCGAGCAGTGGCCCTCGAACCGTACGTACACGGTGCGGCACTGGGACGCCGTGCACGGCGAGCTGACGATCGACTTCGTCGTCCATGGCGACGAGGGCCTCGCCGGACCGTGGGCGGCGCGCGCCCACGTCGGTGAGACGGTGCGCTTCCTGGGCCCGGGCGGTGGTTATGCCCCCGCGCCCACGGCTGACTGGCATCTGCTGGCGGGCGACGAGAGCGCGCTCCCGGCGATCGCCGCGACGCTGGAGCAGATGCCGGCCGGTGCGGTGGTGCACGCCTTCGTGGAGGTGGCCGGTCCGGAGGAGGAGCAGAAGGTCCTCACGCCCGACGGTGTGGAGATCACATGGCTGCACCGCGGCGACCGCCCGCAGGGAGAGGCGCTGGTGACCGCGGTGGCGGCGCTCGACTTCCCGGCGGGCGAGGTCTGCGCGTTCGTCCACGGCGAGGCGGGCTGCGTGAAGGAACTGCGCCGCCTGCTGCGCGTGGAACGCGGGCTGCCGCGCGAGCAGTTGTCGATCTCGGGCTACTGGCGCCTGGGCAAGTCGGACGAGGCATGGCGCGCGATCAAGCGCGAATGGAACGAGCAGGTGGAACGGGAGCAGGAGCCGTCGGCGTAGATACGGGAGTGGGTGACGCAGGTCGGGCCAGGCCACGTCCGGGTGCCCACTGCCTCGGCGGGAGCCGGTCCGGCTTCGGCTGGTCCTGGTCTCCTCGGGGACGTACGCCGCCATCTCGCCATGGTGACCTGGCACGGCAAGAGGCTCGTGGCATGACCGGTGACAAGGCGGCGTGTCTGGAGAACTGCCCTCCTATGCTGGCGCGATGGAGCAGACCCCCGCCCCCACACGTGTGGACCGCGCCGTCGGCGCCGTCGTCGGCTCGGCCGTAGGCGACGCCCTGGGCGCGCCCTTCGAGTTCGGTGAACGAGGCGTCTTCCGCTCGCACTTCGGGGAGGGCCCGGGCGAGATGTGCGGGGGTGGCGGATGGGACCCGGGCGAGGCGACGGACGACACACACATGGCCGTGCTCGTCGGGGAGTCGCTGCTGAAGCACGGCCGAGTCGACGGGGCGGACCTCTTCGCACGGTTCCGGACCTGGGCCGCGGGCGACCCCAAGGACATCGGGCTCCAGACGGAGCAGGTCCTCACCAGCGGCGACCCGTGGGACACCGCGGCGGCGCTGCACTTCCAGATGACGGGGCGGGCCGCGGGCAACGGTTCGCTGATGCGGGCCTCGACGTCCGCGGTCTTCTTCGCCCGCGCGGGCCGTGCGGCGACCATGGCCGCCGCACGCGAGCTCGCGGCGCTCACCCACGGGGACCGTGCCGCCTGGGAGGGCACCGCCGTGCTGCACGAGTTGATCCGCGTGGCCCTGGACGGCATGGACCCCCTGGCCGCGGTGCCCGACGCGCTCGCTCAGGTGCACCCCGGTCACCGCGCCCGATGGGCCACGGTGCTGGCCCCCCACTGGCACCCGCAGGAGGCAACGGAGTTCAACGGCGCGGTGTGGCCATGCCTCGGCTCGGCGCTGTGGGCCCTGCGCACGACGCCCTCGTTCGAGGCATCGCTGACCGCCGCGATCGATCTCGGCGGCGACACCGACACGGTTGCGGCGGTGACCGGCGCACTGGCCGGGGCCGTCTACGGAATCGACGCCGTGCCCGAGCGCTGGACGCAGGCGCTGCACGTACCGCTTCCGGGCTTCGGGGACCGGGTGCTGCGGTCGGCCGACCTCACCGAGCTGGCGTGCGCGCTGGCCGCAGCGGGCCCTTCGCCGCAGCCGTGAGCTGCCGATCCACGGTCCGTGGACAGCTTTTCGGGCCCGACGGATGATGGAACGAAAGGGAATCCATCGGGACGAAAGGCGTGTATCCGAATGTCCGAGCACCCCGATTGCGCCCTGGTCCGCCGGGGTTACGTAGCGTTCACCGAAGGCGACATGGAGACATTGAGCTCCCTCATGACGGCCGACGCCGTCTACCACGTGCCCGGCGACAACCCGCTTTCCGGCCATCACAAGGGACGCGACGCCATTCTCGACGTGTTCCGCCGCATGGGCGAG
The DNA here is from genome assembly GCF_044390825.1 of Streptomyces sp. NPDC018833. Taxonomy (NCBI): domain Bacteria; kingdom Bacillati; phylum Actinomycetota; class Actinomycetes; order Kitasatosporales; family Streptomycetaceae; genus Streptomyces; species Streptomyces sp. NPDC018833. The sequence continues at coordinate 9,837 of NZ_JBIRZM010000020.1, forward strand.
GAGACCGGCGGAACGATGCAGGTTCAGCTGGAGGCCGTGCTCGCCGACGGGCGCGGGCACGTGATGTCCTTCCACACGACCAGGGCGGACCGCGGCGACCGTGGTATCGAGATTCGCCAAGGCCTGTTCTTCACGATCGTCGGCGGCAAGGTCACCGACATGGACGAGTGCACCGAGGACATCGACGAGATGAACTCCTTCTGGAGCTGACCGGCGGCGCGACCGCCCCGGCCGGGGCCGTTCCGCGTCACATCGGACGCAGACGTGACCGCGCCGCCTCTGCCCGACCGGGCGGAGGCGGCGCGGCGTCCGGTCTCACCCGACGGAGCTGTAGGCCACGACGCCCCTCAGCAGCGCGTCGACCGCCTTGCGGGCGTTCTTCGCGACGGTGCTGTCCTCGCGGGGCGCCGCCGCCGCGATCTGGCCGAGCACATCGATGACCTGCTTGCACCAGCGCACGAAGTCGCCCGCGGGCATCTCCGCCTCGCGCAGCACCTCGTCGAGCCCCTTGTCCGAGGCCCACTGGTACGCGGCCCAGGCGAAACCGAGGTCCGGCTCGCGCTGCCCGACCCCTTCCGCCTGGTTGATCTTGAACTCCTCCTCCAGGGCGTCCAGCCGACCCCAGATGCGGACCATTTCGGCCAGCGCGGTCTTCGCACGCCCCGTGGGCACCTTGGGCGCCACGGCGTCGTCGGCCTGCCGTGCCTCGTAGACCAAGGCCGAGACGCACGCGGCCAGTTCGGCCGGGTTGAGCCCTTCCCACACCCGGTCGCGCAGGCATTCGCTCGCCAGCAGGTCCAGCTCCCCGTAGAGCCGGGCGAGGCGCTGGCCGTGCTCCGTGACCTCGTTGCCCCGCAGGTAGTCCATCTCGGTCAGCAGGGCGACGATCCGGTCGAAGGTCCGCGCGATCGTGTTGGTGCGGCCCTCGATCCGGCGCTCCAGCTGACGGGTGTCGCGCTTCAGGCGGTGATAGCGCTCGGCCCAGCGGGCGTGGTCCTCGCGGTCGTCGCAGCCGTGGCAGGGGTGCGCGCGCAACTCGGCGCGCAGACGGGCTATCTGACGGTCGTCCGACGCGGGCGACCGCTCCTTGCGGCGCCGGTCGGGCACGATGTGACCGGCCTTGGTGCGCAGAGCGGAGGCCAGATCGCGCCGGGACTGCGGGGAGCGGGCGTTGAACGACCTCGGGATGCGCATCCGCTCCAACGCCTCTACGGGCACCGGGAAATCTATGGACGCCAGCCGTTTGACCTGGCGCTCCGCGGTGAGCACCAGCGGGCGCGGTCCGTCGTGGTACTCGAAGCCGCCGCGGTGGCCGTTGGTCCGGCCGGCGGGCAGCCCCGGGTCCAGCACCAGTGCCAGACCGGCGAACTTGCCGGTCGGGACGTGGATGACGTCTCCGGGCTTGAGCTTCTCCAGCGAGGCGGCCGCGGCGGCCCTGCGCTGTGCGGTGCCCTGCTTGGCCAGCTCCGTCTCACGGTCCTTCAACTCGCGGCGCAGCTGCGCGTACTCCTCGAAGTCGCCGAGGTGGCAGGTCATGCCCTCCAGGTACCCCTGCAGGCCCTCCTCGTTGCGCTGGACCTGGCGCGAGACGCCGACGACGGAGCGGTCCGCCTGGAACTGCGCGAACGATGTCTCCAGCAGCTCGCGCGAGCGGTGCCGGCCGAACTGGTGCACAAGATTGACCGCCATGTTGTACGACGGTTTGAAGCTGGAGCGCAGCGGATAGGTGCGGGTGCCGGCCAGTCCGGCGAGCGCCTCCGGGTCCATGGCCCGCTGCCACAGGACGACGGCGTGCCCCTCCACGTCGATGCCGCGGCGGCCTGCCCGGCCGGTCAACTGCGTGTACTCACCGGGGGTGATGTCCGCGTGCTGCTCGCCGTTCCACTTGACGAGCTTCTCCAACACCACGGAGCGGGCGGGCATGTTGATGCCGAGCGCCAGCGTCTCGGTGGCGAACACGGCCTTGACCAGGCCCCGGACGAAGAGCTCCTCCACGACCTCCTTGAAGGTCGGCAGCATGCCCGCGTGGTGGGCGGCGATGCCGCGCTCCAGCCCTTCCAGCCACTCGTAGTAGCCGAGGACGTGCAGGTCCTCGGTGGGGATGGCGGCGGTGCGCTCCTCCACGATCTCGCGCACCTTGGCGCGTGCCTCGTCGTCGTTGAGCCTGAGGCCGGCGTAGAGGCACTGCTGCACGGCGGCCTCACAGGCCGCACGGCTGAAGATGAACGTGATGGCGGGCAGCAGTCCTTCGGCGTCCAGCCGGTCGATGACCTCGGGCCTGCCCGGGGTCCAGATACGGCTGCGCTGGCGCCGCTCGCGCTCCCGGTCGGCCTCGCGCACCATCTTTCCCCGGCGCCGGTCGCGCGGGTTGTACGTGCGCTGGTTCTCCATGCGGGCCAGCCGCACCAGGTCGGGGTTGACCTCGCGCCGGGTCCGGCCTCGACCACCATGGTCTGTGCCCTCTTCGAAGAGGTCGTACATCCGGCGGCCTGCCATGACGTGCTGCCACAGCGGGACGGGCCGCTCCTCGGAGACGATCACCTCGGTGTCACCGCGCACGGTGTCCAGCCAGTCGCCGAACTCCTCCGCATTCGACACGGTCGCGGACAGTGACACGAGCGTGACCGACTCGGGGAGGTGAATGATCACTTCCTCCCACACGGCACCACGGAAGCGGTCGGAGAGGTAGTGCACCTCGTCCATGACCACGTAGCCGAGGCCTATGAGCGACTGGGAGCCCGCGTACAGCATGTTCCTCAGCACCTCGGTGGTCATCACGACCACGGGCGCCTCGGAGTTAACACTGTTGTCCCCGGTCAGGAGGCCGACCTTCGCCGCGCCGTACCGCCTGACCAGGTCCGTGTACTTCTGGTTGGACAGCGCCTTGATGGGCGTGGTGTAGAAGCACTTGCGGCCCTGCGCGAGGGCCAGGTGGACGGCGAACTCGCCCACGATGGTCTTGCCCGAGCCGGTGGGCGCGGCGACGAGCACGCCCTTGCCCGCCTCCAGAGCCTGGCATGCCTCGATCTGGAACGGATCGAGGTCGAAGTCGTACAACGCGCGGAAGGGGGCCAGTGCGGTGGCCTCCTCAGCAGCGCGGACGCGTGCGGCGGCATAGCGCTCGGCGGGAGAGAGATCCTCGGTCATCTTGCTCATGAGCCTACCCGCCCCCTCTGACAGTGAGCGGATCTTTATGTGACGGCCGCACCGACTCGTGCGCTTACCCTCGACGGGCGGCGCTTGCACACGAAGAAGGGGCCGAAGATTCCTCTTCGGCCCCTCACCAAACGTGTCGGCGACCGTGCGTCAGGTGATGTCGTCGTATCCGTTGAGCCGGTTCGACCGGCCACCGTCGACGTCGCCGGTGGCCTGCTCGGGCAGCGCCCTGAAGGCGGAGACGGCCTCGACCTCCCCGAGGTCCGAGGGCGTCAGGTCGAGCTCGGAGGCCTCGTCGTCGTCGAGCTCGGCATCCGGGTCGTTACGGCGCCTGCGGCGGTCGTTGAGCAGCGAGAAGCCGACGGCGAGGAAGTAGAGCAGGATGATCGGCCCGGACAGCGCCACCATGCCGAGCGGGTCGGTGGAGGGGGTGGCGATCGCGCCGAAGACGAAAATGCCCATGACGGCGCCCCGCCACCAGCCGAGCATCCGCCGGCCGGTCACCATGCCGGTCAGGTTCAGCATGATCAGCAGGAGCGGCAACTCGAAGGAGAAGCCGAAGATCAGCACCATCCGGACGGTGAAGTCCAGGATCTTGTCGACGCTCAGCAGGTTCTCCGCCGGGGCCGGGGTGATGGAGAGCAGGACCTTCATGCTCACCGGCATGATCAGGTACGCGAAGTACACGCCCAGGGCGAACAGCGGCGCCGCGGCGGCGGCGAAGTAGTAGCTGTACTTCTTCTCGCTCCTGTGCAGACCCGGTGCGACGAAGGCCCACAGCTGGTAGAGCCAGATCGGGCACGAGGCGACGATGCCGGCCATCAGAACCACCTTGACCGTCGTCGTGAACGGCGACAGCAGGTCGGTGTAGACGATGGTGGCGCACACCCCGCCCTTCTTCGGGCCGTCCTTCCCGCACTCCGGCACGGGCGAGGTGAGGAAGTCCATCAACTCCTGGCTGTAGACCACCGCGACGGCCGAGGCGATGACGATCGCCAGCATGGCCTTGGCGAGCCTGTTTCGGAGCTCACGCAGATGGTCCGCGAGTGGCATCCGCCCCTCGGGGTCCTTCTCCTTCTGTTTCGAGCGGGCAGACTTGAGCAACCCACGTCCTCATCTCGTGCGGCAGGCCACGGTCGGTGTGGCCTTCGATCAGCGCTGGGGGGTGTCGGTGGGCTCGGTCACAGGGCGAGCGCTGGTCACATCGCCGGGCGCGGCCTGGATGGTGCGGGGCGCCGCCTGGCCCTGTGCCGGGTCCTTCGGCTCCGCGGGCGCCGCCGTCGGCTGGCCCTCGGACTTCATCGCCTTGGCCTCGCTCTTGAGGATGCGGGCGGACTTGCCCAGCGAACGCGCCATGTCGGGGAGCTTCTTGGCCCCGAACAGAAGGAGGATGAGAAGCGCGATGATGATGATCTCGGTGGGGCCGATCTGTCGGAACATAACTGTGTCTACCTTCTCACCGAGGCGGCTTGGGGCTCTAGGCTGCGGCTCGCGCCGGACCGACGTCCGAAACGACCGGCAGCGATCGTAACTCGGGCGGGTAAACGCACGGCAATCCCTGTGCGTACACCCGTCAGCGGTCGGCGCCTCATCTCCGGTGCCGCCATCAGCAGCGTACCGCCAGGATCAGCGCCGCAGCAGGGTGCGTCGTGACCTCCGCCGGCCGCCTCACGCGACCGTCGATCACCGTCCGGCGGGCCGGAGAAGCCTCTTCTTCCCGGTCCGCTCCGGGGACGCGCTCAGGGCAGCGTCTTCCCGGTCCGCTCCGGGGACGCGCTCAGGGCAGCGTCTTCCCGGTCCGCGCCAGGGACGTCGCCGCCCGCTCCAGGTCCTCGGCCGCCCGGTCGATGCGCTGAGCGGTGCGGGCGACCTCGCGGCCCAGGCGCTGGGCCTCGATGAAGACCTTGATGCCGAGGACGCCGAGGACGGCGATACCGAGGAAACCGAGGGCGACGGCGAGCATGGGCCAGAACATGCGAGGAGCCTACGCGGTGGTGTGCAGGCGCAGGGTGCGCACGCCGCCGCCGGTCAGCAGCTCCACGATGCGCTCCCCGGCCGGCTTGCGGACGGCCGAGCCGCACTCGGGGCAGGTGAACGAGTAGAAGGTGGTCCGGCGGCTGCCGCCGATCGCCAGACGCAGCGCCCCCGCGGTCAGCTCGAAGCGCGCCCGGCAGTCGGGGCAGGCCGCCTTGAAGAGCACCGGCCCGACGGGGGCGGGGATCTGGGGGATCACCGTCATGGAATGCGTACTCCTTCGTCCCGTCCGGCGTCCTCGCCGTCGTAGGCGGCGAGCGCGTCCTGCGCCGCCGTCCGCGCGCTGGTGGCGAGCTCCGGCGGCGAGACGATGCGCCCGTCGCGGCCCAGGCGCAGCGCGAGCCTGCGCAGGGAAGCGGGGGCCGGGGTGCGCAGGGTGATGCGCAGCCCGCCGTCGGGTAGCTCCTCCGCGCTGTCGTGCGGGTAGTACTCGGCGACCCAGCGTCCGCCGGGGCCCACCTCGACGATCACCTCGGGGTCGCCGGCGGAGGGCTGCACCAGTCCTTCGGAGAGGTCGCGCAGTTCGATCTCGGGCGGGGCGGCCGGGGCGTCGAGCAGCCGGATCTCCGCGACCCGGTCGAGGCGGAAGGTGCGGCGCGCCTCGGAGAGCCGGCACCAGGCCTCCATGTAGGTGTGGCCGACGGCGAAGAGGCGGATGGGGTCGACCTCGCGCTCGGTGAGCTCGTCGCGCGCGGGTGAGTAGTAGCGCAACCACAGACGGCGGCGCTCGGAGATGGCCCGGTCGACGTCGGCGAAGACACCGCCCTCGGACTCGAACGTCACCGACAGCCGGGAGCTGGCTCCGGCGGCCTCGCCCGCGGCGGCCTCCAGCTTCGCCGTGGCCCGCAGCAGAGCGTCCCGGTCTCCCTCGCGCAGGCCGGGCAGGGTCGCGACGGCCCTGGCCGCCACCAGCAGCGCCGTCGCCTCGTCGGCGGCGAGACGCAGCGGCTCGGCAGTGGACTCGCCGGAGGCGTCCGGGTTGCGCCACCAGATGCGCTCGCCGTCGGTGTCGATGTCCAGCAGGTCGCCGCCGCGGAAGCTGGTCCCGCACATGGGCAGGACGTCGAGGTCGGAGATGAGCTCGTCCTCGGTGATGCCGAAGGCGCGGGCGACGTCCGCGATACGCGCGCCGGGGCGCTCGCGCAGATACGTCACCAGCGACAGCATGCGCCGGGTCTGGTCGATGGCGTTGGCTGCCATGGTCCGCATCTCCCTCAGCCCTTGGCCACGGCACGCAGCCGGTCGACCACGTCGGCCCGCAGGTCGGCGGGCTCCAGCACGACGACGTCCGGGCCGAACTCGACGAGCCAGGCGTCCAGTCCGTGCCCGTACGGAATATCCAACTCGTCCCAGCCGCCGACGAGTTCCCGTACGGCCGTGGCCCGTGAACGCAGCGGGTAGCCGCAGCCCGAGCGCAGCCGGATCAGGGCGGAGCGGGTCGCGGTCTCCCCCGCCCAGCTCTCCACGGTCTCCCGCACGGTGACGACATCGGGCACCGGCACCGTGAACGAGCCCGCGCGCGAGCGGACCTTGCCGGTGATACGGGACAGCCGGAAGACGCGCTCCGCCCCGCGCCCGCGGTCGTATCCGGCCAGGTACCAGTGACCGCGCCAGCATTCCAGCGCCCAGGGCTCGACATGCCGCTGCTCGGGGTGCGCGGAGTTCGCCTTGCGGTAGTCGAAGACGACGGGGCGGCGGTCGCGGCAGGCCAGCATCAGCGGCTCGAAGGCGGACTCGTGGACGGGGATGCGGGGTTCGAGGGCGCTGTGGTGCGCCTCGTAGGCGTCCTCGGTCTCGGGCATGCCGGCGGCGCGCAGCTTCTGCAGGGCGCCGCTGGCGGCGCCGGCGAGGCGGGCCTGCTGCCACACCTTGGCGGCCAGGCCCAGGGCGGCGGCCTCCTCGGCGTCGAGGGTGATCGGCGGGAGACGGTTGCTGTCGCGGCGGGCGAGGTAGCCGATGTCGCCGTCGAGGGACTCCACCGTCTCGATGACCAAGCCGAGTTCACGCAGATCGTCCTTGTCGCGCTCGAACATCCGGTTGAAGGAGTCGTCGGAGCCGGCCTCCAGGTACGCCTCGATGGACCCGCGCAGCTCCCGCTTGCTGAGCGGGCGCCGGGTCCCGAGCAGACACAGCGCGAGATTCATCAGCCGCTCGGCCTTGGCAATGGCCATCGACGCCCTTCACCTCTTTTCTCGAAGTCCCTTACGCCCGTCGACCGTACCGCCCCGGGGTGTCGGGACAAAAGCGAGGGCCCGTGCCTCTCAGCCCCTGGACGGCGTCCAGGGGAGGCACGGGCCCTCGTCACGCTGTGCAGCGCTCCGCGACACTCCGTCAGGCGGAGACCAGGTCGCAGACGAAGATCAGCGTCTCGCCGGGGGCGATACGGCCGCCACCGGCACCGCGGTCGCCGTAGGCCAGGTGCGCGGGGATGGTCAGCTGGCGCCGGCCACCGACCTTCATGCCCTGCACGCCCTTGTCCCAGCCCTGGATGACCTGGCCGGCGCCGAGCTGGAACTGCAGCGGGGTGCCGCGGTTCCACGAGGCGTCGAACTCCTCGCCCGTGGAGAAGGCCACGCCCACGTAGTGGACGGAGACGGTGTCGCCCGCCTTGGCCTCCGGGCCGTCGCCCTCCCAGATGTCCTTGATCTCAAGGTCGGCCGGCGGCTCGCCGCCCGGGAAGTCGATCTCGGGCTTCTCGATGCTCACGGATGTCGCTCCTTGCGTTCTTTCGTGCGAGTCAACCGGGACAGTCTTACAGAACAGCCAGGATGTCCACGGAGAAGACCAGCGTCGACTTGGCGGGGATGCCCTGCTGCTCCTGGTCGCCGTAGGCCAGGTCCGGGGGCACGACGAGCAGGACACGGCTGCCCGCCTTCTTGCCCTCCAGACCCTTCTGCCAGCCCGGAATCACCTGTGCCAGCGGGAAGTTGACCGGCGCGCCGCCCCGGGCGTAGCTGCTGTCGAACTCCTTGCCGCCCTTCCACAGGACGCCCTTGTACTGCACGGCCAGCGTGTCGCTCGCCTTCACCGCCGGGCCGGTGCCCTCGATGATGTAGTTCGACACGAGCTTGGTCGGCGCGTCCTTCTTGGGCACCGTGATGGACGGCGCCTTGCCGTCGGTGTTGGTGCCGACCTTCGGCAGGTCGATGTTGTCCTGGGCGACCTCGCTGCCCTTGGCAGCGCTCGGCAGGGTGGTGCCCTTGACGACGTCCATCACGAAGGCCAGCGTGGCGTTGGCCGGGATCTCCCCCTGGCCCTGCGCGCCGTAGCCGAGCTCCGGCGGGATGGCGACCTCGATCCGGCTGCCGACCTTCTGGCCGTCCAGCGCCTTCTGCCAGCCCTCGATGACACCGCCGCCACCGATCGTGACCGCGAACGGCTCACCGCGGTCGAAGCTGTTGTCGAACGGCTTGTCGCCGTCCCACAGCTGGCCGAGGTAGTCGACCTTGGCCAGGTCGCCCTTCTTCAGGGCCGGACCGTCGCCCTCACTGATGACGTTGACCTTCAGCTCCTTGGGCGGCTCACCCTCGCCCTTGGCCAGGGTCGGCTTCTCACCGAACTTCTTGCCTGCGGTGATCGTGGGCAGCCCGTTCGTCATCGAGACGGCAGAGTTGGAAGCGGAAGCGGAATCGGAGTCCTTGTCTTCGCTGCCGCAGGCCGCTGTCGACAACAGCAGCAGGGGCACGACGAGAAGGCCGGCAAGTCGGCGCACGTGTTCCTCAGATCTCTTACGGCTCAGTAGTTGCGGACACTCTAGGGCGTGTCAAGGGCCCCGTACGAGAAACGTACGGGGCCCGAGTGACGTTCCGATTCTTCGTGCTACCGCGTGCTACATGCCGGCGATGAGTTTCTCCACGCGGTCGTCGACCGAGCGGAACGGGTCCTTGCAGAGCACGGTCCGCTGCGCCTGGTCGTTGAGCTTGAGGTGCACCCAGTCGACGGTGAAGTCCCGCCGCTGTTCCTGCGCACGGCGGATGAAGTCGCCGCGCAGTCGCGCCCTGGTGGTCTGCGGGGGCACCGATTTGCCCTCGAAGATCTTCAGGTCGTTGCAGATCCGGGCGGCCTGGCCCTTGCGCTCCAGGAGGTAGTACAGCCCGCGCCTGCGGTGGATGTCGTGGTACGCGAGGTCTATCTGCGCGACCCGCGGATGCGACATGGTCATGTTGTGCTTGGCGCGGTAACGCTCCAGCAGCTTGTACTTCATGACCCAGTCGATCTCGGTGCCGATGCGGTCGAGGTCCTCGGTCTCGATGGCGTCCAGCGTGCGGCCCCACAGCTCGAGGACCTGGGCGACCGTGCCGGTGCGGATGCCCCGGCGGTCGACGAAGTCGACGGCCTTCTCGTAGTACTCGCGCTGGACCTCGAGGGCGGAGGCCTCGCGGCCTGAGGCGAGGCGCACCTTGCGCTGGCCGGTGATGTCGTGGCTGACCTCGCGGATGGCCCGGATCGGGTTCTCCAGGGTGAGGTCGCGCATGACGGTGCCCGCCTCGATCATGCGCAGTACGAGGTCGGTGGCGCCGACCTTGAGGAGCATGGTCGTCTCGGACATGTTCGAGTCGCCGACGATGACATGGAGTCGGCGGTAGCGCTCGGCGTCCGCGTGCGGTTCGTCGCGGGTGTTGATGATCGGGCGGGAGCGGGTGGTGGCGGAGCTGACGCCCTCCCAGATGTGCTCGGCGCGCTGGCTGACGCAGTAGACCGCGCCGCGCGGCGTCTGCAGCACTTTACCCGCGCCGCAGAGCAGCTGCCTCGTCACGAGGAAGGGAATGAGGATGTCGGCGAGCCGGGAGAACTCGCCGTGCCGGGCGACGAGATAGTTCTCGTGGCAGCCGTAGGAGTTTCCCGCCGAGTCGGTGTTGTTCTTGAAGAGATAGACGTCGCCCGCGATTCCCTCCTCGTGCAGGCGGCGTTCGGCGTCGACGAGCAGGCCTTCCAGAATGCGCTCGCCGGCCTTGTCGTGCGTGACCAGTTCGGTCACGTTGTCGCATTCCGGCGTTGCGTATTCCGGATGCGAGCCCACGTCGAGGTACAGGCGGGCACCGTTCCGCAGAAAGACATTGCTGCTGCGGCCCCATGACACGACACGGCGGAAGAGGTAGCGCGCCACTTCGTCAGGTGACAGTCGGCGCTGTCCCCTGAACGTGCACGTGACGCCGTACTCGTTCTCCAGCCCGAAAATGCGGCGGTCCATGTCTGAACATTACGCCTCACGGCCTGAGCTGAAACCGGGTTGGACGGCCCCGTTTCGATCATTTTCCGATGAGTCCGCGTCCGGGCCCGCAATATCGCCGGTACGGCCGGCGACGGCGAGCACGCGCTGAGTGGCCGTCAGAACGAGCAGGGCGGCGAATCCCCCGGCACCGGCCACGGCGAAGCTCCACGCGGTGCCACCGATCTCGACGGCGGGTCCGGCGACGGCGGTGCCGACGGCCGCGCCGACACCGAAGGTGGTCACCAGCCAGGAGAACGCCTCGGTGACCGTGCCGCGCGGGGCGTGCCGGTCGACGACGATGAACGCGCAGGCGATGGCGGGTGCGAGGAAGACGCCCGCGAGCGCGGACAGCGCTGTCATCGCGACGACACCGGGGGTGAGCACCAGCGGCAGATAACCGAGGGCGAGCAGCGCGATGATGGCGCGCAGCCTGGTCTCGGGCGCTCCCGCCCACTGCCGTGCGCCGTACACGGTGCCGCCGACGAGTGCGCCGAGACCGAGGGCCGCCATCAGCCAGCCGTAGACCGCCTCGCGGCCGTGGTCGTCCGCGTAGGCGACACCGGCGACGGTGATGGATCCGAGCGCGAGCCCCACGAAGAAGAACGCGCCCAGCAGGGCGAGCAGCCCCGGGGAGCGCAGCGCGCCGAGCCAGTGGGCCTCCCGGGGTGCCGAGCGCCAGGCGCGGGAGGGCTGGGACATGACCACGGACAGGGCGCCGATGACGCCTATCGCGTTGATGACGAGGAGCGCGGCGGCGGGGGACCAGACGGAGACGAGGACGGTGACCAGCAGGGGTCCGACGGTGAACATGATCTCCTGTGCGACCGCGTCCATGGCGTACGCGCGGTGGACGCGCTCCTCATGGCCCAGCACGCTCGGCCACAGGGCACGCAGCCCGCCTTCCAGCGGCGGGGTGAACAGGCCCGCTACGGTCACCGCGGCGTACGCGAGAGGCAGCGAGCCCGTTCCGGCGACGGCCAGCAGCAGCATGCCGAGCCCCGAGACGACGGCGGAGGGGAACTGGACCTTCGGCTGTCCGTACAGGTCGACGGCGCGGCCGAGCAGGGGCTGTCCCACGGCGGTCGCGGCTCCGTACACGGCGGCGAGGGCGCCGGCGAGGGTGTAGCTGCCGCCTTCCGCGCGGGTGAACAGGACGATCGCGATGTGCGCGGTGGCGTTGGGCAGCCGGCCCACCAGAGTGCCGCTCAGCAGCCGTGCGGCATGCGGCGCTCTGAGGATGTCTGCGTATCCGGCGGCCATCCGGCAACCCCTCTCCCCCGGCCTGCCGAGGTTTTACGTATAACGTGGTCCTCCATACGTACCATGTCGACAGTCCGCGGGTCCACCGAGCCGCCGCCCCGGGCGTTGTCGACGAACAGTCAGGCGCGGCCGAGGACGGCACGGCATGGCACACCAGACCCCCGAGGGCCGTCCCGTCCCGGCGGAAGCGGGTTCCACCCGCCCCACCAGCAAGGACGTCGCCCGCGTTGCCGGGGTCTCGCAGGCCACGGTCTCCCTCGTCCTGGGCGACAAATGGCGCGGTCGTGTCTCCGAGCGCACCGCCGCTTCGGTGCGCGACGCCGCCCGGGAGATCGGCTACCGGCCCAACCTCGCTGCCCGCAATCTGCGTCTCGGGCGCACCAGGACGGCCCTGCTCGTGGTGCCGGCTCTCACGAACGAGTTCTTCGCCCGCGTCTACACCGGTGCGGCCACCGTCGCCGCCCGCCACGGCTTCGGCGTCGTGCTCTACCCGTCCCCCGAGGGCATCGGTCCGGCGAAGGATCCGTTCGCCTCCGCCCGCGCCGCTCTCGACGGCGTCATCGCCTCTTCGATGGCCTCCGGGACGCTCGCCGCGATCCGCGGCAGCGACCTGCCGCTCGTGATGCTGGACAGCGACCCGGCGGACGCCGGTGTCGCCGCCCACGTCAACCTGGACATCGCCGACGGCATGCGGCAGGTGACGGACCATCTGCTCGGGCTGGGACATCGCCGCTTCGTCCATCTCGCCTCCGCCGTCGCCTCCTGGACCTTCGACGTACGCGCCCGGGCGTTGCACTCCGCGCTGGCGGGCGTCCCGGACGCGGAGCTGACCACGGTTGCCGCCCCGCTCGACGTGGCGTCCGGCCGTGCGGCGGCCGAGCGGGCGCTCACCACGTCCGGCCCGCGGCCGACCGCGCTGGTCTGCGACGACGACATCCTGGCCGCGGGCGCCTGCAAGGCCGTGCGCCGGCTCGGGCTGCGCGTCCCCGAGGACGTCTCCGTCACCGGCTTCGACGACCTCGCCCTGGCCACCGCCGTCGAACCGGAACTCACCACGGTGCGCCTCCCGGCCGAGCGGATCGGCGAACGGGGCATGTCGGCGCTGCTCGCGGTGCTGGACGACCGGCCGCCCGAACAGGACGTCCTCCCGGTCGAACTGGCCGTACGCGGCTCCTCGGCGCCCCCGGCGCACAGCGGCGCGGCGTCCGCCGACGGCGCGGCGCGACCGGCCGCGGACGGCCGGCCGTCCGCCTGACCGATTCGCGGCGTCCGCGCTTGAGGCGCCGCGACGGGCCGTGGAACGATCGCGATCATGACCAGTGCGGCCCAGCGCCCGATAGACGCGACGCTGCTCGGCGGCGTACGAACCCTGGGCTCGGTGCACCCCGCGTCCGGCGGGCGGCTCGGCGTCCGGCACGAGGACCGGCTGGAGCTGCACGACCGCACGGCGTTCCTCGCGGGCGGACCGTCGCTGCTGCACTCCCTGGCGCTGCCCTGCCCGTGCCGTGCCACCCCGCTGCCCGACGGGTCGGTCGTCGCGGCCGAGAGCGCCAGGATCCGGGCGGTCGGCTCCGACGGGCACACCCGCTGGGCGCTCCCCCCACCCCGTCTGGCACCACGGCTCACGCGACCCGCGGCCACCAGGTGCTCCGGTCGTCAGCCCTGACGGCCGCCTGGTCTGCGCCGTCGTGCCGACGCTCAAGCCGGACACCGAGGAGCGCGTGTACGTCCGGGACACGCTGATGCTCCTGAACACCGCCACCGGCGCCGTCCTCGCCGAGCGGCCCGTCGGCTCGATCGCCTCCGACATGACCGGCGCCTGGCACCCCGACGGCCACCTGCTGGCGCTGTCCTGCTGGACGGCATGGGCGAGCTGGACGACCTGGTGGGTCGAACCCCGCCATGACGGGCTCCACATCCGCGGCGGGGTCGGCATGCACGAGGTCGTCGGCTTCCTGCCCGGCACCAGCCGGGCCCTCACCCTGCGGCGCGCCGAACACATCGCCGTCAACGACGACCGTGACGAGCTAGCAGCGCACGACGCCGCGAGCGACGAGCAGACCGCGCTGTTCGACCTGTCCGCGCTCGTCGCGGACCCCGAGAACGACGAGTTCACCGCGGCCTGCCTGATCGACGCCGCCCATGTCCTGGTCACGGGCCGGATCTTCGCCCGGTGCAGGCCGCCCGCCACCCGCCACTGGCTGTGCGACGCGCGTACCCTCGCGCCATTGGGCAGGCTGCGCTATCCCCGCCGGGTCGGCACGGCCGTCACCGCGCTCGGCGACGGCACCTGGCTGACCCGTCACGGCGACGAACTCCACCACTGGGCACTCCCGCCCACCGTGCGCTCCGCAGGCCGTGCATGACGCCATAAGGCCCCTCCGGCCCCGGGCGCGGCCGTGCCCCGGACCGCACGGGCGGCCCGGGGCACGGGCGTCAGGGGCGGGGCGGGCTACTCCTCGCCCTCTTCCGTCTCCTCGATGTCCGAAGGGGCGTCCGTGGGCGCCGTGGCGGCCTCCTCGGCCTCCAGCAACCGCGACAGCTGCCGGCCGACGATCCGCTTGAACTTCCGCGCCTGCGGCCTCGTACGGTCCAGGACGGCGACCTCCAGGCGCTCGGCCGGGATCTCGCGGTCGGTGCCGTTGGCCTGGCTCGACAGGGCCTGGACCGCGAGCTTCAGCGCCTCGGCCAGCGACATCCCGTCGCGGTGGCGCTGGTCGAGGAAGCTGCTGATCTGCTCCGCGTTGCCGCCGACCGCGACCGAGCCGTGCTCGTCCACGATCGAGCCGTCGTGCGGAAGGCGGTAGATCTGGTCGCCCTCCGGGGACGCGCCCACCTCGGCGACGACCAGCTCCACCTCGTACGGCTTCTCACCGGCGCTGGAGAAGATGGTGCCCAGCGTCTGCGCGTAGACGTTGGCCAGGCCGCGGGCCGTCACGTCGTCGCGGTCGTAGGTGTATCCGCGCAGGTCCGCGTAGCGGACGCCGCCGATGCGGAGGTTTTCGTACTCGTTGTACTTGCCGGCCGCGGCGAAGCCGATGCGGTCATAGATCTCACTGAACTTGTGCAGCGCACGGGACGGGTTCTCGCCGACGAAGACGATGCCGTCGGCGTACTGCATCACGACGAGGCTGCGACCACGGGCGATGCCCTTGCGGGCGTACTCCGCACGGTCGGCCATGGCCTGCTGGGGCGAGACGTAGAACGGCGTCGACACCGGCTATCCGTCCCTTTCTGTCAAAGGCGAGTACATGGGTCAGAGCAGCGCGGCGCGCGGGCCGTCGGGGTGGGCGAGGCGGCCTTCGAGGATCGAACGGGCGATCTCGGAGGTCTCCGCCTCGGTGAGCCTGCGGAAACCCTCGTCCGTGATGACCGTGACGATGGGGTAGATCCGCCGGGCCACGTCCGGGCCGCCGGTCGCCGAGTCGTCGTCGGCTGCGTCGTACAGCGCCTGGACGACCAGCGTGGTGGCCTGCTGCTCGGTCTGGTCCTCGCGGTAGAGCTTCTTCATGGCACCGCGCGCGAAGATCGAGCCGGAGCCGGTGGCCGCGTACCCCTGTTCCTCGGAACGGCCGCCCGTGACGTCGTACGAGAAGATGCGGCCCCTGTCGCGGTCGATGTCGTAACCGGCGAAGAGCGGCACGACGGCGAGGCCCTGCATGGCCATGCCGAGGTTGCTGCGGATCATCGTGGAGAGGCGGTTCGCCTTGCCCTCCAGGGAGAGCTGGACGCCCTCCACCTTCTCGAAGTGCTCCAGCTCCAGCTGGAACAGCTTGACCATCTCCACGGCGAGACCCGCGGTGCCGGCGATGCCCACGGCCGAGTACTCGTCGGCCGGGAAGACCTTCTGCATGTCGCGCTGCGCGATCATGTTGCCCATGGTGGCGCGGCGGTCACCGGCGAGCACGACGCCGCCGGAGAACGTCGTCGCGACGATGGTCGTGCCGTGCGGCGCCTCGAAGGCTCCCTGCACGGGCGGCAGCGAGCGGTTGCCGGGGAGCAGGTCCGGGGAGTGCTCGCCCAGGAAGTCCATGAAGGACGAGGAGCCCGGCGTCAGGAAGGCTGCCGGCAGACGCCCGGTGCTACGAGGGTTGGCTTCCACGCGTTTCCTTCCGGGTAGGCGGCGGCCCGCCTCTTCGCGCGCGGGCCGATCTTTCGAACTGTGCACGGACCTTACCCGCGCCGTGGCCGGTCATCCGTCCCGGTCCCCTCGGCTTTCGCCGACGGGACCGGGACGGACAACGGCAGCTACTGGCCGCCCTTTTGCACGAAGGACCGCACGAAGTCCTCCGCGTTCTCCTCGAGGACGTCGTCGATCTCGTCCAGTACGGAGTCGACGTCGTCCGACAGCTTCTCCTGGCGCTCCTTGAGGTCTTCGGCCGCCTGCGCTTCCTGCGCCTGCTCCTCGACCTCCTCCGTGGAACGCGTGGCCTTCTGCTGCCCGCCGCCGGTGTCCTTGGTCGCCATGTCCCTCACCCCGCTCGGTTTGCCCTGACGTGAGTTCGTTCGGTCAAGATCAGACCCTACAAGCCGGGTCCGACATCGGCCCCGTACTTTCGCTCAACGTCCGGGGACCACCTCGATGATTCCCGGACGGGAGGCCTTTCAGCCGCGAATCAGTGCCCGGACAGCACGCGGACCAGCTCTTCGGCCGTGCGGCACCGGTCCAGGAGCTCCTTGACATGGTTGCGCGTCCCGCGCAGAGGTTCCAGCGTGGGCACTCGTTGCAGAGAGTCACGACCGGGCAGATCGAAGATGACCGAGTCCCAGGACGCCGCGGCCACGTCGTCCGCGTACTGCTCCAGGCAGCGGCCGCGGAAATAGGCCCTGGTGTCTTCTGGAGGGCTCGCCTCGGCCCGTTGGACCGCCTGCTCGTCCAGGAGGCGCTTCATCTTCCCTCGGGCCGCCAGGCGGTTGTACAGACCCTTGTCGGGACGGACGTCCGCGTACTGCAGGTCCACGAGGTGGAGGCGGGGCGCGTCCCAGTCCACGCTGTCACGGCGCCGGTAGCCCTCCATGAGCTCCCGCTTGGCGATCCAGTCCAGCTCGCCGGACAGGCTCATGGGGTCGTTCTCCAGGCGGTTGAGCGTGTCCTCCCAGCGAGTGAGGACGTCCTTGGTCTGCTCGTCGGCGTCGGCGCCGAAGCGCTCCTCGACGTACTTGCGGGCGAGCTCGAAGTACTCCATCTGCAATTGGACTGCGGTGAGCGTCCGGCCGCTACGCAGAGTGACCAAATGCTGGAGACTCGGGTCGTGCGAGACCTGGTGCAGGGTGCGCACGGGCTGCTCGACCGCGAGGTCGACCGCGATGAACCCGTCCTCGATCATCGACAGGACGAGGGCCGTGGTGCCCAGCTTGAGGTAGGTGGAGATCTCCGACAGGTTCGCGTCGCCGATGATCACATGCAGCCGGCGGTACTTCTCGGCGTCGGAGTGCGGTTCATCGCGGGTGTTGATGATCGGCCGCTTGAGGGTGGTCTCAAGGCCGACCTCGACCTCGAAATAGTCCGCGCGCTGGCTGATCTGGAACCCGTGCTCACGGCCGTCCTGGCCGATTCCCACCCGGCCCGCGCCCGTGACGACCTGCCGGGAGACGAAGAAGGGCGTCAGATGGCGCACGATGTCCGAGAACGGGGTCTCCCGCTTCATCAGGTAGTTCTCGTGCGTGCCGTAGGACGCGCCCTTGTTGTCGGTGTTGTTCTTGTACAGGTGGATCGGCTGCGCGCCGGGCAGCTGGGCAGCCCGCTCGGCGGCCTCGGCCATGATCCGTTCACCGGCCTTGTCCCAGAGCACGGCGTCGCGCGGGTTGGTGACCTCGGGCGAGCTGTACTCGGGGTGAGCATGGTCGACGTAGAGCCGGGCGCCGTTGGTGAGGATCACGTTGGCCAGACCGATGTCCTCGTCGGTGAGCTGGCTGGAGTCGGCGGCCTCGCGGGCGAGGTCGAAGCCGCGGGCGTCCCGCAGCGGATTCTCCTCCTCGAAGTCCCAGCGGGCGCGGCGCGCCCGGTGCATCGCCGCCGCGTACGCATTGACGATCTGGGACGAGGTGAGCATGGCATTGGCGTTCGGGTGGCCCGGGACGGAGATGCCGTACTCCGTCTCGATGCCCATTACTCGCCGTACGGTCATGCGGCCCTCCTTGCCCGGCGGCGCTCCCCGCTGGGAGCGGCGCTCAGATACCGCTGGCTCTCCGGTACGCGTGCGGTGCCCGTCCCCGCACTCCGCAATGCGGCGGTACCGACGAGCCTAGAACGCCGCCGCGTGGGTGGGGAGATCAATTTGGTCATTGCTCCGGTGTGGCGTCACCTGTCCGGAAAGCATCGGGCTGCGGATGCCGCCCCCCTGCTGACGCGGGGGGACCGTGGCATCCGCAGCCGGTGCGCCTGCTTACAGGTACTGACCGGTGTTCGCCACCGTGTCGATGGACCGGCCGGTGTCGGCGCCCTGCTTTCCGGTGACAAGGGTGCGGATGAAGACGATCCGCTCGCCCTTCTTTCCGGAGATCCGGGCCCAGTCGTCCGGGTTGGTGGTGTTGGGCAGGTCCTCGTTCTCCTTGAACTCGTCCACGCAAGCCTGGAGGAGGTGGGAGACGCGGATGCCCTTCTGGTTGTGGTCGAGGAAGGCCTTGATGGCCATTTTCTTGGCCCGGTCGACAATGTTCTGGATCATCGCGCCGGAGTTGAAGTCCTTGAAGTAGAGGACTTCCTTGTCGCCGTTGGCGTACGTGACCTCAAGGAAGCGGTTCTCCTCGGACTCCGCGTACATCTGCTCCACGACCGACTGGATCATGGCGTGTGCCGCGGCCTCCTTCGATCCGCTGTGCTCGCCGAGGTCGTCTGCGTGCAGCGGGAGCGAGGGGGTGAGGTACTTGGCGAAGATGTCCTTGGCGGCCTCCGCGTCCGGACGCTCGATCTTGATCTTGACGTCGAGCCGGCCGGGCCGCAGGATCGCGGGGTCGATCATGTCCTCACGGTTGGAGGCGCCGATGACGATGACGTTCTCCAGCCCCTCCACACCGTCGATCTCGGCGAGCAGCTGCGGGACGATGGTGTTCTCCACGTCCGAGCTGACACCCGAGCCACGGGTGCGGAAGAGGGACTCCATCTCGTCGAAGAAGACGATGACGGGGGTGCCCTCGCTCGCCTTCTCCCGGGCACGCTGGAAGACGAGGCGGATGTGCCGCTCGGTCTCACCCACGTACTTGTTGAGGAGCTCGGGGCCCTTGATGTTGAGGAAGTAGCTCTTCCCCGCAGGCTGCCCGGTCACCTCGGCGACCTTCTTGGCAAGGGAGTTGGCGACGGCCTTGGCGATGAGCGTCTTGCCGCAGCCCGGCGGGCCGTAGAGCAGGATGCCCTTCGGCGGCCGCAGTTCGTGCTCCTTGAAGAGGTCGGGGTAGAGGTACGGCAGCTCAACCGCGTCGCGGATCATCTCGATCTGGTTGCCCAGTCCGCCGATCTTGGTGTAATCGACGTCCGGAACCTCTTCGAGGACGAGATCCTCGACCTCGCTCTTCGGGATCACTTCGTAGACGTAGCCGGAGCGCGGCTCGAGCAGCAGCGCGTCGCCTGCCCGGATGGTGATGTCCAGCAGCGTGTCCGCGAGCCGCACCACCCGTTCCTCGTCGGTGTGCCCGATCACCAGGGCGCGCTCGCCGTCCTCGAGGATCTCCTTGAGGGTGACGATGTCCCCGGCGCGCTCGAACTCCATGGCCTCGACCACATTGAGCGCCTCGTTGAGCATGACCTCCTGGCCGCGCCGGAGCTCGTCGAGCTCGACGCTGGGGCTCACGTTCACCCGGAGCTTGCGGCCCCCGGTGAAGATGTCGCACGTGCCGTCCTCGTTCGCCTGCAGGAAGACACCGAAGCCGGCCGGCGGCTGCGCGAGCCGGTCGACCTCCTCCTTGAGGGCCACGATCTGGTCGCGGGCCTCACGGAGCGTGTTGGCGAGCCGCTCGTTCTGTGCGGACACGCCGGCCAGGTTGGTCTGCAGCTCGACGATCCGCTCTTCGAGAATCCTCGTATGGCGCGGAGAGTCGGCGAGCTTGCGGCGCAGGACGGCGATTTCCTGCTCGAGATAGGCAACCTGGCCGGCTGGGTCTTCAGACCCCCGCCCCGGCCGGATGCCGCGGTTGATGTCGTCGTCGTGGGCTGCCACGGTCCTCACCTCCTCCAAGGGGAGCTGGACGCTTCCTGACCCTACCTGTGTGGGTGGTGATTGAAACCCCTAGATCACAAAGACGGAAGGGGTGTGTCCGATCTTCACCCTTGCGCTCTCCCTCGTGCCAGGGGAATACCCAGCAGATACCCACCCCGCAACATCGGAAAGCGGTCGGTTGTATCGTCGAAGCGTTCAACACCCGTCAGGGCTGGCGCGACTTGCTTCACTTGCTGCGCCCGACGAAGGAAACGGCAGGAGATATGACCGTGCAGCACGAGGTTCCCACCGCAGGTGCCGCAGATGCGCTCGAGGTCTGGATCGACCAGGACCTCTGCACCGGCGACGGAATCTGTGCGCAGTACGCTCCCGAGGTCTTCGAGCTCGACATCGACGGGCTGGCCTATGTGAAGTCCGCGGACGACGAACTGCTCCAGGCCCCGGGCGCCACAACGCCCGTTCCGCTGCCGCTGCTGACCGATGTGGTGGATTCGGCCAAGGAGTGCCCGGGCGACTGCATCCACGTACGTCGGGTTTCGGACAGGGTGGAGATCTACGGCCCCGACGCCCAGTGAGCGGTCACCTACTGCGCGCTGCGGAATGAACGGTCACATACCGCGCACTTCCGGCAGGGCAGCGCGCACGAACTTCCCGCCACGCCACCGCCATTCGACCCTCTCCTGCTCATCGGGGCAGCAGCTGGGCACCTGCGGTGACGAGTAGCCGAGCAGGCTGGCGGTGATCGCGCCGTCACGCACGGCGAGCGCGCCGGCACTCAGTTTCTCTGCGGGCTGAACAAGGGTCGCCACGACGCGTGCCGCGGTGCCGCGGCCCGCCGCGAGGACGTACACGCCGCTCGGCGGGGTGCCCGACCCGGCGTCGCACCGGGCGGCGACGACCGTTTCCGGACTGCCGTCGCCGTCGAGGTCGCCCGTGGCCCGCTTGGTGACGACACTGCCGACGGCGCCGCATTCCAGTGGCAACCGGACGTCCGCCGGGTCGGGTGCGGGCACGGGCGCCGCGGCCGTCGCCGTTTGCGGCTCCGAACCCTTCTGCGACGCAGTCGCGGCGTCGGGCTGGACGAAGCCGGCGGCGGCCACGACCGCGGCCATCGCCGTCGCGGTGGCCAGCCAGTGCACCGGGCGGGCGTGAGTGTGCGCGAGGTCCGGAACGGCTGCGGAGTTCTGCACGCGGGGAGTCTCCTCCGAAGGCCAGTGCTGGTGGGGGTGGCCAGCATCGTGCCATACGTCACACGGGACCGGAACAGCGGGGTCCGTAAGCCTCGGGTAAAGAAAGGCCGGGCCCGACGCCGGGTCAGGAGGACAGCGCCGCCGCCCAGTTCCGTGCGGGGCACGGGAACTCGGCGGCGGCGGCGGTGCGTTGCGTGGGCGGCAGGCCGGACGGACTCGGGCGAGCGGCTGCGCGGGCGTCAGCCCTTGTTCGGCCCCTCGTAGTCCTCGCCGTAGGCTCCCTTGGCGGGGCGGCGGCGGCGCATCGGGGGCTCCACACCGTCGGCGAGACGGCGGGCGGTGACGAGGAAGCCGGTGTGTCCGATCATCCGGTGGTCAGGGCGCACGGCCAGTCCCTCGACGTGCCAGTTCCTGATCATCGACTCCCAGGGCTGTGGCTCGGCGAAGCAGCCGATCTCCCTGATGGACTCGACGGTGCGCGCGAGCTGGGTGGTCGTCGCGACGTAGCAGCACAGGATGCCGCCTGGGACGAGCGCCTTGGAGACGGCCTCCAGGCACTCCCAGGGGGCGAGCATGTCCAGGATGACGCGGTCGACGTCGGAGTCGGTCAGGTTGTCCTGGAGGTCGCCGACGGTGAGCTGCCAGGCGGGGTGCGGGCCGCCGAAGTAGCGCTCCACGTTGGCCTGTGCGATCTCGGCGAAGTCCGCGCGGCGCTCGTAGGAGTGGAGCATGCCGTGGTCGCCGATGGCGCGCAGGAGGAAGCTGCTCAGCGAGCCCGAGCCGACGCCGGCCTCCACGACGCGTGCGCCGGGGAAGATGTCGGCGAAGGCCAGGATCTGCCCCGCGTCCTTGGGATAGACCACGGCGGCGCCGCGGGGCATGGACAGGACGTAGTCGGGGAGCAGGGGGCGCAGCGCGAGGTAGGCGACGTTTCCCGTGGTACGGACAACACTGCCCTCGGGAGCGCCGATCAGCTCGTCGTGGGGGAAGGAACCCTTGTGGGTGTGGAAGTTCTTCCCGGCCTCGAGCGTGAACGTGTAGTGGCGTCCCTTGGGGTCGGTGAGCTGGACCTGGTCCCCGACCTTGAAGGGCCCGCGACGGCGGGCGGCACCGGTCGGTTCGGACATGTGACCAGCCTACCGGGCCCAGGCCACGCCCCGGACCACGCTCCGGCCGGTGGGGGCGGGCCAGGAGGACCGTCGGCTCCGCCGGCCCATCGCGACCACACCCGGACCGTGCCGACCGCGGGCGGGGGCGACGGGGTCCCCTGACGGACGTCCGGATCCGGGCATGCCGTGCCGACGGCGGGCGCCGTCGGCGGCCTGTGGGGTCCGGCTTCACAGCGGGCACGCCCCGGCCCAGGAGGGGCTACGGATTCGTCGGCCGCTCCACCGACCGTGCCCACCACGTGGCGAGTGAGCCGAAGGGGCGCGCGGGTGTCGAAAGGGAGGGAGGGCACCACCCAGCGGCAGCTGGGGGGAGCGCGGAGGTCCTGAGGAACGAAGGACCGGGCACGATCGACCGTCGACACCCGCTGAAAGCGCCCCGGTGGGGGTTCCCACGGCGAAGCCAGGGGGAGAACCGAGCCTTACGAGGAAGACGGCCGAGCCATCGCCGCGACGAACGCACGTTCGACGTCAGCCGTGGACAGGACGCCGTAGATCTCGCCGGTCTCCTCCACGACCAGGTACTCCGTCGCGGGCGCGGCACGGAGCCTGTCGAGCAGGGCCTCCCCGGCGAGCTCGGCGGGGACCTTCATGTCCTCGGTCAGCTCCTGCGCCAGGGCGCTCACCGCGACCCAGGGGCGGCGGTGCTCCGCGACGCCGACGATGGCCGCCTCGCGGACCAGCGCCGTGGGCTCTCCGTGGCCGTCGACGACGACGAGGGCGCGGGCCCCGGCCTCGTTCGCGCGGCGCAGGGCCTCCGAGAGCGGGGTGTCGGTCTCGACGGGGACGGCGCGGCGGGTGAGCGCGCGGGCCGCGAGCTCGGGCAGGTGCTCGCGGAGCCGGGCCATGCGCAGGCTGTTGCCGGCGCCGGTCCAGATGATGGCCGCGAGGATCGCCGCGAGCAGCGCGTCGGTGACGGTCTCCATGCCGCCGATGTCCTCGGTCGCGTTGCCGAGGGCGCCGGTGTGGGTGAGCAGCGGAAGGCCGATGAGGACGGCGACGGCGAGCGCGCGGCCGACCCAGGCTGCGGCGATGGTGCCGGTCATGGGCTTGCCGCTGATCTTCCAGACGACGGCGCGCAGCATGCGGCCGCCGTCGAGGGGCAGTCCGGGCAGCAGGTTGAATGCGGCGACGATCAGGTTGGAGATCATCAGTCCGGCGAGCAGCACTCCGGGCACGGTGCCGGGCTCGACGGCCGCCATGCCCAGGTAGAACAGACCGGCCAGGACGAGGGAGAGCAGCGGGCCGACGAAGGCGAGGACGAACTCCCGGCCGGGTGTCTCGGTCTCCTTCTCGATCTCGGAGACGCCGCCGAAGAACTGGAGCTGGATGCGCCGCACCGGCAGTTTGAACCGGAGCGCGGCGAGGGTGTGGGCGAGCTCGTGGACGAGGACGGAGGCGTAGAACGCGACGGCGAAGAACAGCGACACCAGGTACCGGGCGCCGCCCAGTTCGGGCAGGACGCGGTCGAGTTGGCCGCCGAAGACCCAGGTGATCAGGGCCGCGACGACGAACCAGCTGGGGGCGACGTAGACGGGCACGCCGAAGGGGCGGCCCATGAGAATCCCGCCGCCCGGTCCTCCCGAGCCGCGCTTCCCGCCACCGTCCGGCCCGCCCTTGCCCGCATCCGACCGTGGCCGCTCGCGCTCGCCGCTCGTGTCGTCCTCGTTCACGGGGTCCCTTCGTCGCCAAGGCTCTTCGCAGAGGTCTCGCTCGCTCGATCATGCATGGGCGAGCTCCTGTCGTCGATGGTATGCCGCTCGCTGTCAGCGGCGGGCCGTAGGGTCTGAGTCATGAGTATGAGCCAGCAGCCCGTCGCGCCCGTCGTCGGGGCTCCCGCCGCTGCCCCGGAGCCGGTGTCCGCACCCGAAGCGGACGGCGTGGCGACCGCTGCCGTGGAGCCGAGACCGGCCGCGGAGCCGATGTCTCTGTCGCCCTCCCGGGCAAGTGACTTCATGCAGTGCCCCTTGCTGTACCGGTTCCGGGTGATCGACAGACTGCCGGAGAAGCCGAGCGAGGCGGCGACCCGCGGCACGCTGGTGCATGCGGTGCTGGAGCGGCTCTTCGACGATCCGGCCATCCGGCGCACGGCGCCGCGGGCCAAGGCGATGATTCCCGGCCAGTGGACCAGGCTGCTGGAGAGCAGGCCGGAGTTGGGCGAGCTGTTCGCCGAGGACACCGGCGGCGAGCGGCTGGCACGCTGGCTCGGCGAGGCGGAGCAGTTGGTGGAGCGGTGGTTCTCGCTGGAGGACCCGACCCGGCTCGAGCCCGCCGAGCGGGAGATGTTCGTGGAGACGGAGCTGGAGTCGGGGCTGCGGCTGCGCGGGGTGATCGACCGGGTGGACATCGCACCGACGGGCGAGGTGCGCATCGTCGACTACAAGACGGGCAAGGCGCCCCGCCCGGAGTACAGCGAAGGCGCGCTGTTCCAGATGAAGTTCTACGCGCTGGTGATCTGGCGGCTGAAGAACGTGCTCCCCCGCCGCCTCCAGCTGGTGTACCTCGGCAGCGGCGACGTGCTGACCTACGACCCGGTGATGGACGACCTGGCGCGGATGGAGCGCAAACTGCTCGCCCTGTGGGACGCGATCCGGCAGGCGACGCGGTCCGGTGACTGGCGGCCGCGGCCGACCAAGCTGTGCGGCTGGTGCGACCACCAGGCGTTCTGTCCCGAGTTCGGCGGCACTCCCCCGGTTTATCCACTGAGCGTTTCCCCGGCCGCGTCGGTCGAGGATGGTCAGGGCAGAATGGGCCCGGTCTAAAGAAGGAGTACCCGTGGCGATCCGCGTCCTACTGGTCGACGACCAACCGCTGCTGCGCACCGGTTTCCGGATGATTCTCGAGGCGGAGCAGGACATCGCGGTGGTGGGTGAGGCCGGGGACGGCCTCCAGGCCCTCGATCAGGTGCGGGCGTTGCAGCCCGATGTGGTGCTGATGGACATCCGGATGCCCCGGATGGACGGTGTCGAGGCGACCCGGCAGATCACGGGCCCGGGGCGGGACGGCCCGGCGAAGGTGCTGGTGCTGACGACCTTCGACCTCGACGAGTACGTGGTGGAGGCGCTGCGCGCCGGGGCCAGCGGCTTCCTGTTGAAGGACGCCCCGGCCAATGAGCTGGTGCAGGCGATCCGGGTGGTCGCGGCGGGCGAGGCGATGCTGGCGCCGAGCATCACCCGAAGGCTCCTCGACAAGTACGCCGATCACCTCCCCTCCGGGGACGACCCCGTTCCGGACACGCTCAACAGCCTGACCGATCGCGAGGTCGAGGTGCTCAAACTGGTCGCGCGCGGGCTGTCGAACGCGGAGATCGCCGCGGATCTCTTCGTCAGCGAGACGACCGTGAAGACGCATGTCGGCCATGTGCTCACCAAGTTGGGCCTGCGCGACCGCGTCCAGGCCGCGGTGTACGCGTACGAGAGCGGTCTGGTGCGCCCCGGCGCCCAGTGAGCGCGGGCAGCCGGCTTCATGGGGACGGCCGGTGTCCGGCGGAGGCTTTCGCCACTGCCGGACACCGGCCGTCCGTGTCTGTGCGGGTGCTCCGGATCAGACGTCGCTGCCGCGGGCCAGCTCCCACAACTGAAGATCGGAGCTGGTGTTGAGCGCCCACTCGACGCCCGTGATGTCGTCCCGTGCGGCGACGTACTGCTTGCCCTGCCACAGCGGCAGCACCGGCACGTCGTTGGCGACGATCTCCTGGATCCGCTTGAAGGCGGGCGAGGCCGCGGTGCGGTCCGCCTCACGGCGCGACTGCGGGATGAGTTTGCGCGCCTCTTCGCTCACGTAGGGAGAGTTGAGGAAGTTGCCCTCGTCGAGGAACGGAGCAGTGTAGTTGTCCGGGTCCGGGAAGTCGGGGAACCAGCCGAGGCCGTACACGGCGTAGTCGCCGCGCTTCTGCGCCGGGCGGAACTTGGACCACTCGGTGCCCTTGACGGTGACATCGAAGAGCTTGCCGGCGTTCAGCTGATCGCGGAGTGCCTCGAACTCCTTGGCCGTGCCGTCACCGTACTTGTCGGTGGTGTAGTTCAACTCCAGCTTGACGGGGGTTTCGATGCCCGCGTCGCTCAGGATGGCCGCGGCCTTCTTGCGGCTCGGCTCGCCGTACTTGTTGTAGAACGAATTGGTGTGGGCGGCGATGCTCGTCGGGATCAGCGAGTAGAGCGGCTCGGCGGTGGAGCCGTAGACCTTGCCGGCGATCTGGCCGCGGTCGATGACGGCCGCCATGGCCTGGCGCACGGCCTTGTTCTTCACCGACGGGTCTTCGGTGTTGAAGGCGAGGTAGCGGATCTCCAGGCCGGGGACCTCGGTGAGCGTGATGCCCTCCTTGGGGCTGACCGACAGCTCCTCGATCTGCTCGGGGGACATGGCACGTGTCATCAGGTCGATGTCACCGGACTCGAGCGCCTTGCCCATGGCGTCGGCGTCGGCGAACGACCGCAGTTCGACCTTGTCGTTGCGGACCTTGATGTCGCCTTGGTAGTGGGGGTTCTTGGTGAAGACGATCTTGGAGACGTGGTCCCCGTCCGTCTCGGCCCTGGCGGTGTACGGGCCGCTGCCGTCGACCTGGAAGCCCTCGCGGAGCTTCTTCCCGTCGTACTGCTTGGGGCTGACGATCGCGGCGACCGGCGTCGAGAGCTTGTACGGGAAGGTGGCGTCGGGCGTGGCGAGGTGGAAGATGACCTCGTCGTCGCCCTTGGTCTCGATGGTGTCGATGTTCGACAGAAGGGCGGCGGTGCCGTTGTCGGCGTCGATGTCGAGCACGCGCTGGATGGAGAACTTGACGTCCTCGGCGGTCACCGGGGTGCCGTCGGCGAACCGCAGGCCACTGCGCAGCTTGCAGCGGTAGCTCTCGCTCGCGTTGTCCGTGAAGGTGCAGGACTCGGCGGCGTCCGGGACGGGCTCGCCGCCGCCGCGCGGCGGGTGCATCAGCGTCTGGAAGGTCTGGCGCAGGACGTTCCACGCGCCGGTGTCGTAGGCGTAGGCCGGGTCGAGCGGGGCGGGAGCGTCGGCGTTGGCTTCGAACTGGTCCGTGGTGCCCACGACAATGGCGTCACCGCCGCCCGACCCGCCGTCCGTACTGCCGCAGGCGACGAGCACAGGCGCGAGCAGGCCGATCGCGGCCAGCGGCACCAAAGTCTTGACGTTCATCGTGGACGTACTCCCTCATCCATCCGGCACTGGGATACAGCGATCTGTGGAGGTCACTCCGCCACTTCCGCCCGGTCGGGGCGGCTCGATCGGGCCGGGGATACAGAGCGATCGGTCCTGGTGTCTCCGACGGCTTGGTGGCCGGCGGGACACGAGGGTGAGGCGACGAAGTTCTCGCGACGAGATTAGTCGGCGACGCCAGCAAAGCGTGAACCGGACCGAGTTGGGGTGTAATCGCTGAGTGATCATGAACGTCTGCGCGCAGGCGGTCGTGACGCGGAAGATTCATGCCCTCCCGAGGCAAAGCGGACAGGCCGCGGCGCCCGGTCCCGGTCGAAGGGGACATCAGGCGCCGGCCGGCTCAGCGGAAACCAGCACGCACAGTGACCAACGTCACGCAGGGGAACGCTCTGTCGATTACTGACCGGTAATACCAATGGTCACCGAAAAAGCACGGGCGACTGCTCTGTGTTTCGTCCTTTCGAGAAACACGGACCGTATGCGTATCAGTGCGGTGATGTGATGAGGGTGCGCAGGAAAAGCAGGTCGACTTCTTCGAGTGACCGAACGACGAGTCTGCCCGCGGCCGGCGGGATCGGCGCCACCGAAGGCACGGCGACGACCCGGCAGCCGGCCGCCTCGGCGGCGGCCACTCCGGTCGCCGTGTCCTCGACGACCGCGCATCTCATCGGGTCGGCACCGAGCCCCTGCGCGGCCAGCAGGTAGGGGTCGGGGTGCGGCTTGGTGCGCGGCACCTCGTCACCGGCGACCGACAGGGCGAAGTACTGGGGGCCGAGCGAGGCGAGGATGCGGTCGATGATGCGGCGGTGGGAGGCGGAGACCAGCGCCGTGGGCACGTTGTGCGCGGCGAGCTCGGCCAGCAGCCGCTCCGCTCCGGGCATCATCGGCACGCCGCGGGCGATCCTGTCCTCGAACCTGTCGTTGAGCAGCACGGTCAGTTCGGCGAGGCTGATGTCGGCGCCCGTGGCCTCGATCAGGTACCCGGCGCTGCGGGTCATGGGCCCGCCGACCACGATGTCGCGCCACGTCTCGTCCAGCTGGTGCCCGAGGTCGGCGAAGACCTCCACCTCGGCGTCCCACCAGAAGCCCTCCGTGTCGACGAGGGTGCCGTCCATGTCGAGGAAGACGGCCTGGAGCGCCGCCCCATCGGCCGTACGGGTCATGGACGCGGGGACCGTGCTGGTCATCGGCACACCTCCGGAAGGGACGAGAAGGCCGGCCACCTCTCCCCGCGGCTCTCCCGCAAGAACTGGTGACCGGCCTGCACTGGACCGACCAGTGTACGACTCGTCCGATCAGCGTGCGTTGAAATACTTTGCCTCGGGGTGGTGAATGACGATGGCGTCCGTGGACTGCTCCGGGTGCAGCTGGAACTCTTCGGACAGCTGTACGCCGATCCGCTCGGGCCGCAGCAGCTCCGCGATCTTGGCGCGGTCCTCCAGATCGGGGCAGGCGCCGTAGCCGAGGGAGAACCGGGCGCCGCGGTACTTCAGGGCGAACATGTCCTCGACGTCCGCGGGGTCCTCACCTCCGAAACCGAGCTCGGCGCGGACGCGGGCGTGCCAGTACTCGGCGAGGGCTTCGGCCAGCTGAACGGACAACCCGTGCAGTTCGAGGTAGTCGCGGTAGGAGTCGGCCTCGAAGAGCTTGGCGGTCTCCTCGCCGATCCGGGAGCCGACGGTGACCACCTGGAGGCCGACGACATCGGTCTCGCCAGACTCCTCCGGGCGGAAGAAGTCCGCGAGGCACAGCCTGCGGCCGCGGCGCTGGCGCGGGAAGGAGAAACGGGTCCGCTCGGAGCCGTCCTCGTTCAGCAGGATCAGGTCGTCGCCCTTGGACACGCAGGGGAAGTAGCCGTAGACGACGGCCGCCTCCAACAGGTTCTGCGTGTGCAGCTGGTCCAGCCACCCGCGCAGCCGCGGCCGTCCCTCGCTCTCCACGAGCTCCTCGTAGGAGGGCCCGTCGCCGGTGCGGGCCTGCTTGAGGCCCCACTGGCCCTTGAAGAGTGCGCCTTCGTCGAGCCAGGAGGCGTACTCCTTGAGCTGGATGCCCTTGACGACGCGAGTGCCCCAGAACGGCGGCTCGGGCACCCGGTTGTCCGTGGCCACGTCGGAGCGGACCGCGCCTTCCGCGGCGGGCTCCTCCACCACCGCGGATGTCGTGGCACGCACGCGGCGCTGCTTGAGCTCAGGCAGGACGGCGCCGGGCACGCCGCGCTTGACGGCGATGAGAGCGTCCATCAGGCGCAGGCCCTCGAAGGCGTCGCGGGCGTAGCGGACCTCGCCTTCGTAGATCTCGTGGAGATCCTGCTCGACATACGCCCGGGTGAGGGCCGCACCGCCGAGGATGACGGGGTAGTCGGCGGCCATCTTGCGCTGGTTGAGCTCCTCCAGGTTCTCCTTCATGATCACTGTGGACTTGACGAGCAGGCCGGACATGCCGATGACATCGGCCCTGTACTCCTCCGCCGCCTCCAGGATCGCGGAGACGGGCTGCTTGATGCCCAGATTGACCACGTTGTAGCCGTTGTTGGACAGGATGATGTCGACCAGGTTCTTGCCGATGTCGTGCACGTCGCCGCGCACCGTGGCCAGGACGATGGTGCCCTTGCCCTCGTCGTCGGTCTTCTCCATGTGCGGTTCCAGGTGGGCCACCGCGGTCTTCATCACCTCGGCCGACTGCAGCACGAAGGGCAGCTGCATCTGGCCGGACCCGAAGAGTTCACCGACGACCTTCATGCCGTCCAGCAGCGTGTCGTTGACGATGTCCAGAGCGGGCCGGTCGCGCAGCGCCTCGTCCAGGTCCGCCTCAAGGCCGTTCTTCTCACCGTCGATGATGCGCCGCTTGAGGCGCATCTCCAGCGGCAGGGCGAGCAGCTCCTCCGCCTTTCCGGCCTTCATCGACTTGGTGTTGACGCCCTCGAACAGCGCCATCAGCTTCTGCAGCGGGTCATAGCCCTCACTGCGCCGGTCGTAGATCAGGTCGAGCGCCGTGGTCACCTGCTCCTCGTCGAAGCGGGCGATCGGCAGGATCTTGGAGGCGTGCACGATCGCCGAGTCCAGACCCGCCTTCACGCACTCGTCGAGGAAGACGGAGTTGAGCAGGATGCGGGCGGCCGGGTTGAGACCGAAGGAGATGTTCGACAGACCGAGCGTGGTCTGCACCTCGGGATGACGCCTCTTCAGTTCCCTGATGGCCCCGATGGTGTTGATGCCGTCCTTGCGGGACTCCTCCTGGCCCGTGCAGATCGTGAAGGTCAGCGTGTCGATGAGGATGTCCGACTCATGGATGCCCCAATTGCCGGTCAGGTCGGCGATGATCCGCTCGGCGACGGCCACCTTGTGCTCGACGCTGCGGGCCTGGCCCTCCTCGTCGATCGTCAGCGCGATCAGCGCGGCACCGTGCTCCTGGGCCAGGCGCGTCACCTTCGCGAAACGCGACTCGGGACCGTCACCGTCCTCGTAGTTCACCGAGTTGATGACGGCGCGCCCGCCCAGCTTCTCCAGGCCCGCCCGGAGGACGTCGACCTCGGTGGAGTCCAGCACGATCGGCAGCGTCGACGCAGTGGCGAACCGGCCCGCCAGCTCCTCCATGTCCGCCACGCCGTCCCGGCCGACGTAGTCGACACACAGGTCGAGCATGTGGGCGCCCTCGCGGATCTGGTCGCGGGCCATCTCCACACAGTCGTCCCAGCGGCCCTCCAGCATCGCCTCACGGAACTTCTTCGAGCCGTTCGCGTTCGTCCGCTCGCCGATCGCCATGTACGCGGTGTCCTGCCGGAACGGCACCGTCTGGTACAGCGACGCGGCACCCGGCTCCGGGCGCGGATCACGGGCCCCGGGCTCCATGCCGCGCACCCGCTCCACAACCTGGCGCAGATGCTCCGGCGTCGTACCGCAGCAGCCGCCGACCAGCGACAGGCCGTACTCGCGGACGAACGTCTCCTGGGCGTCGGCGAGCTCGGGCGCGGTCAACGGGTAATGGGCCCCGTCCTTGCCGAGGACCGGCAGGCCGGCGTTCGGCATGCAGGACAGCGGGACGCGGGAGTGGCGGGCGAGGTAGCGCAGGTGCTCGCTCATCTCGGCCGGACCGGTCGCACAGTTCAGACCGATCATGTCGATGCCCAGCGGCTCCAGCGCGGTCAGCGCCGCGCCGATCTCCGAGCCGAGCAGCATCGTGCCGGTCGTCTCGACCGTCACGGAGCAGATCAGAGGCAGGCTGGTGCCGGTGGCGTCCAGCGCGCGGCGGGCACCGAGGATCGCGGCCTTGGTCTGGAGCAGGTCCTGGGTCGTCTCGACGAGCAGGGCGTCGGCACCGCCGGCGATCATGCCCTCGGCGTTCTGCTGGTACGCGTCGCGCAGCGCCGTATAAGGGGCGTGGCCCAGCGTCGGCAGTTTGGTACCCGGGCCCATGGAACCCAGCACCCAGCGCTGCTGCCCGGTCGAGGCCGTGAACTCGTCCGCGACCTCACGGGCGAGGCGGGCGCCCGCCTCCGACAGCTCGAAGACACGCCCGGGAATGTCGTACTCCCCCAGCGCCGCGAGGTTCGCACCGAACGTGTTCGTCTCGACGCAGTCGACACCCACCTCGAAGTAGGCCTCGTGGACCGAGCGGACGATGTCGGGCCGCGTGACGTTGAGGACCTCATTGCAGCCCTCGAGGTTCTCGAAGTCCTCAAGACTCGGGTCCTGCGCCTGAAGCATCGTGCCCATCGCACCGTCCGCCACCACCACCCGGGTGGCGAGCGCTTCACGCAGTGCGTCGATTCGGGTCCGGCTGTCAGCGGAAGGGGTCGGCGACGAGGCCATGGATTGTGCTCCCTGGGATGCGACGGCTGTCGGCTTTGCGTCCTCGGGTGGACGACGCACGCAGCCAGAGTAGCCGCGCGCCCCTTCCGGCGTGGAGGTGTCCCACGACGCGGACGAAACCGCACCATCCGGGTTTCCGTCGGTAGCTCGGTGGGAGGATACTCACTCTGCGATGACCAAGGTCGGCATGGACCGATAGTGTTCAGCATTGTCGAACCCCGCTTGCCGAACCTACTCGTCGAGCCGCAGTTGAAGAAGGGCCGATCCGATGGCGAAGAACATTCAGTCCCTGGAGCGCGCCGCGGCGATGCTGCGGCTGCTCGCGGGCGGCGAGCGCCGGCTGGGACTGTCGGACATCGCTTCCTCACTGGACCTCGCCAAGGGGACGGCCCACGGGATACTGCGCACGCTCCAGGCCGAGGGCTTCGTGGAGCAGGACACCGCCTCCGGCCGCTACCAGCTGGGGGCGGAGCTGCTGCGGCTCGGCAACAGCTACCTGGACGTGCACGAACTACGGGCCCGCGCCCTCGTCTGGACCGACGACCTCGCGCGCTCCAGCGGCGAGAGCGTGCATCTTGGCGTACTGCACAAGCACGGCGTCCTCATCGTCCACCATGTCTTCCGGCCCGACGACAGCCGCCAGGTACTGGAGGTCGGGGCCATGCAGCCGCTGCACTCCACGGCTCTGGGCAAGGTGCTCGCGGCCTACGACCCCGTGGCGCACACCGAGGCGATCGAGGTCGAGCGCAAGGCGTTCACCCCCCAGACGGTGACCGCGCTCGACGCCTTCGAGACCGTACTGGATCACACCAGGGCCCGCGGCTGGGCGGCCGACGTGGAGGAGACGTGGGAGGGCGTGGCCGCGGTGGCCGCCCCCATCCACGACCGGCGGCGCATCCCCGTCGGCGCGGTGGCCATCACGGGCGCCGTGGAGCGGGTCTGCGACGGCCCCGGGGAGCTGCGGTCCGAGCTGGTGGCCGCGGTGCGGGAGTGCGCCCGCGCCGTTTCGCGCGACCTCGGCGCCGGACGCTTCTGAGCGCCTGCGCACATCATCGGATAACGATCCGGTTTTCGGCCAACCCAGCTCTTGACGTCGTGTTAACGGGGGACAAAACTGCCGTTCACCGGTCGGCATTGTCGAACACCAAACGGCAATAAACGCTAGAGTGTGACAACGCCAGGCCGGAAAACGCCCTCACCTGAGGGCGCGGACCACCGGAGGGACCCGGGGTTCGCCTTCCCCTGGACGAAGGACAAAGGAGTCGCGGGTGTCCAACTCCGACATCTTCATCGGCGAGATCATCGGTACCGCCGTACTCATCCTGCTCGGTGGCGGCGTTGTCGCCGCCGTCGTACTCAAGCGCTCGAAGGCGCAGAACGCCGGCTGGCTGGCCATCACCTTCGGGTGGGGATTCGCGGTCATGACCGCGGTCTACATGACGGGTGCCCTGTCCGGCGCCCACCTCAACCCGGCCGTCACCCTCGGCATCGCGATCAAGGACAACGACTGGGGCAACGTCCCGGTCTACATAGCCGGACAACTGCTCGGCGCCATGATCGGTGCCGCGCTGGTCTGGATCGCCTACTACGGCCAGTTCCAGGCGCACCTGACCGACCCCGAGATCGTGGGCGACCCGGCCGAGAAGGCCATCGAGGGGCCGCACGACGGGAGCGCCGCCAAGGCCGGCCCGGTCCTCGGCGTCTTCTCCACCGGCCCCGAGGTCCGCAGCGTCTGGCAGAACCTCGCCACCGAGATCATCGGCACGGTCGTGCTGGTCCTGGCCGTGCTCACCCAGGGCCTCAACAACAGCGGCGAGGGCCTCGGCCCGATCGGCGGACTGATCGTCGCCCTCGCGGTCGTCGGTATCGGTCTCTCGCTCGGCGGCCCCACCGGCTACGCCATCAACCCCGCCCGCGACCTGGGCCCGCGCATCGTGCACGCCCTGCTCCCGCTCCCGAACAAGGGCGGCTCCGACTGGGGCTACGCCTGGATCCCCGTCGCCGGTCCCCTGATCGGTGCGGCAATCGCCGCGGGTATCTACAACATCGCGTTCGCGTGAGCCGGATCAGCAGCACGAGCCGTATTCCCCGAGACCTGAGCAGGAGCACACCGTGACCGACGCACACACCACCGGCCCGTTCATCGCGGCCATCGACCAGGGCACCACCTCCAGCCGCTGCATCGTCTTCGACAAGGACGGGCGCATCGTCTCCGTCGACCAGAAGGAGCACGAGCAGATCTTCCCGAAGCCGGGCTGGGTGGAGCACGACGCCGCCGAGATCTGGGCCAACGTCCAGGAGGTCGTGGCCGGAGCCATCGACAAGGCCGGCATCACCTCCGCCGACGTCAAGGCCATCGGCATCACCAACCAGCGCGAGACGACGCTGCTGTGGGACAAGAACACCGGCGAGCCCGTCCACAACGCCATCGTCTGGCAGGACACCCGCACCGACGCCCTGTGCAAGGACCTCGGCCGCAACGTGGGCCAGGACCGCTTCCGCCGTGAGACCGGCCTGCCGCTGGCCTCGTACTTCGCCGGACCGAAAGCCCGCTGGCTGCTCGACAACGTCGAGGGGCTGCGGGAGCGCGCCGAGCGCGGCGAGATCCTCTTCGGCACCATGGACTCCTGGGTCATCTGGAACCTGACGGGTGGAGTCGACGGCGGTGTGCACGTCACCGACGTCACCAACGCCTCCCGCACCATGCTGATGAACCTGCACACCATGGAGTGGGACGAGAAGATCCTTCAGTCCATGGAGGTGCCGGCGGCGATCCTGCCGGAGATCCGCTCCTCCGCCGAGGTCTACGGCCTCGCCAAGGGCGGCGCACTGGACGGCATCCCGGTCGCCTCCGCGCTGGGCGACCAGCAGGCGGCCCTGTTCGGCCAGACCTGCTTCTCGCAGGGCGAGGCCAAGTCCACGTACGGCACCGGCACCTTCATGCTGATGAACACCGGTAACGAGCCCGTCAACTCCTACAACGGCCTGCTGACCACCGTCGGATACCGCATCGGCGACCAGGAGGCGGTGTACGCCCTGGAGGGTTCGATCGCCGTCACCGGTTCGCTGGTGCAGTGGATGCGCGACCAGATGGGCCTGATCAACTCCGCCGCCGAGATCGAGACCCTCGCCTCCTCGGTCGAGGACAACGGCGGCGCCTACTTCGTGCCGGCCTTCTCCGGTCTGTTCGCCCCGTACTGGCGCTCCGACGCCCGCGGTGTGATCGCCGGCCTGACCCGGTACGTCACCAAGGCGCACATCGCGCGCGCCGTTCTCGAGGCCACCGCCTGGCAGACCCGTGAGATCACCGACGCCATGACGAAGGACTCCGGCGTCGAGCTCACCGCGCTCAAGGTCGACGGCGGCATGACCTCCAACAACCTGCTGATGCAGACCC
Source organism: Streptomyces sp. NPDC018833 (assembly GCF_044390825.1). NCBI lineage: Bacteria > Bacillati > Actinomycetota > Actinomycetes > Kitasatosporales > Streptomycetaceae > Streptomyces > Streptomyces sp. NPDC018833. The sequence continues at coordinate 45,379 of NZ_JBIRZM010000020.1, forward strand.
TCTCGGACTTCCTGGACGCCCCCGTGGTGCGCCCGATGGTCGCCGAGACGACCTGCCTCGGCGCCGCCTACGCCGCCGGCCTGGCCGTCGGCTTCTGGCCGGACACCGACGCGCTGCGCGCCAACTGGCGCAGGGCCGCCGAGTGGACCCCCCGCATGGACGCTGACAAGCGTGACAGCGAGTACAAGAGCTGGCTCAAGGCCGTGGAGCGGACCATGGGCTGGCTCGACGAGGAAAACTGACGAGGAGCAATGATGACCACCCTGCAGAGCGTCCCTGACCACGGGACGCACCCGGCCTCCGGCTCGACGGTGTCCTCCTTCAAGGCAGCGAGCCGCGCCGAGACCCGGGAGCAGCTCTCCACGGCGACGTACGACCTCCTGGTGATCGGCGGCGGCATCCTGGGCATCTCCACCGCCTGGCATGCGGCGCAGTCCGGGCTGCGGGTGGCTCTGGTGGACGCCGGCGACTTCGCCGGCGCCACCTCCTCCGCCTCGTCCAAGCTGCTCCACGGCGGTCTGCGCTACCTGCAGACCGGCGCGGTGAAGCTGGTCGCGGAGAACCACTTCGAGCGGCGTGCGGTCTCCCGCCAGGTGGCGCCGCACCTGGCGAACCCGCTCACCTTCTACCTGCCCGTCTACAAGGGCGGCCCGCACGGTGCCGCCAAGCTCGGGGCCGGCGTCTTCGCCTACTCCGCGCTCTCCGCGTTCGGTGACGGCGTCGGCCACCTGCTCAGCCCGGCGAAGGCCGCGGCCGACGTGCCCGAGCTGCGCACCGACAATCTCAAGGCCGTCGCGGTCTACGGCGACGACCAGATGAACGACGCGCGCATGGCGCTGATGACGGTCCGTGCGGCCGTCGAGGCCGGGGCGACCGTCATCAACCACGCCGAGGTCACCGGGCTGCGCTTCACCCGCGGCCGGGTCACCGGCGCGGAGCTCAAGGACCGTACCAACGGCACCGAGTTCGGCGTCGACGCCCGCCTGGTACTCAACGCGACCGGTCCGTGGGTCGACCACCTGCGCCGGATGGAGGACCCGAACGCGGCTCCCTCCATCCGTCTGTCGAAGGGCGCGCACCTGGTTCTCAAGCGCACCTCCCCGTGGAAGGCCGCGCTCGCCACTCCGATCGACAAGTACCGCATCACGTTCGCCCTGCCCTGGGAGGACATGCTGCTGCTCGGTACGACGGACGAGGAGTTCGAGGGCGACCCGGCGGACGTCGCGGTCAACGAGAAGGACATCACCCAGATCCTGGACGAGGCCGCGTTCTCGATCCGCGACCAGCAGCTGTCGCGCGATCTGATCACGTACTCCTTCGCCGGTCTGCGCGTCCTGCCCGGCGGTCCCGGCGACACCTCCAAGGCCAAGCGGGAGACCGTCGTCACCGAGGGCAGCGGCGGCATGCTGTCGGTGGCCGGCGGCAAGTGGACGACCTTCCGCCACATCGGCCGCACGGTGATGAACAAGCTGGCCGAGCTGCCGGGACGGCCGCTCGCGGAGGACATGGAGCCGATCGCACAGCTGCCGAAGAAGCTGCCGCTGCCCGGTATCGCCAACCCGAACGCCGTGGCGCACCGTCTCCTGGTGGACGGCGGTACGCCCGGCCCGCGCATGGCGGCCGACACCGCCCGCCACCTCGCCACGCACTACGGCTCGCTGTCGTTCGACATAGCCCGTATGGCGAGCGAGGACCCGGCGCTGGCCGAGCGCATCCACCCGGACGCCCCGGAGATCTGGGCGCAGGTCGTGTACGCGCGCGACCACGAGTGGGCCGAGACGGCGGACGACGTGCTGCGCCGCCGTACGACGCTGACGATCCGGGGACTCGCGACGGACGAGATCCGCGGAAGGGTCGAGGACGTGCTCGGCAAGAAGTAGCCACACGGCACATGTGGGGGGGGGGGCCCCCGGGGGGGGCCCCCCCCCCCCCGGGGCGCGGTTTTTTTAGACACCCGTGTGGCCCGGGGGTGGCCCGGGGGCCCGGGGGCCCCCCGCCCGCGGCGGACGGCGCGCGCCGGTTCGGCCAAATCTTCCCCCCCCGGCAATTTGTGGGGGGCCCCCACGGCCGGGCCCCCGCCCCTGCCGCTGTCAGGAGTTGAGTTCCTCCAGCGTTCTGCCCTTGGTCTCGACGGCGAGCAGGGCGACGACCGCCCCCACCGCCGCAACAGCGGCGAAGTGCCCGAAGATCAGGCTCAGGCTGCCGCCCGCGGCAAGGACCGCTCCCACGGTGACCGGGCCGAGGATGACCCCGAGGCGGTTCCACAGACCGCCGAACGCGGCGCCCTTGGCACGGTTGCGGGTCGGGTAGAGCTCGGGCGAGTACAGGTAGAGCCCGGTGTTGACCGCGTACAGGAAGAAGGTCGTGCCCGACGCGAAGAGCGCGACCTGGGAGCCGGAGCCGCCGCCGGCCAGGGCCAGCCTCCCGAGGACGACCATGCTGCCGCCCAGCCCGGCGACGAGGGCCGGTCTGCGCCCCGTCCGGTCGACCACCAGCGCGACGAGGAGCGTGCCGAGCAGTCCGGTGACGTTGCTCAGCAGGGTGTAGCCGAGCGCGGTGGACAGATCGAGGCCGAATTTCTGGGTGTAGAGGGACGGCAGCCAGGTGGAGATGCCGTGGTTGACGTAGTACGCGACGAACCAGAGCACGGAGACGACCGCCGTCCGGCGCAGGTAGCGGCCCGCGAAGAGTTCACGAAGGCGCCCCTGCGAGGTCTCCTCGGCCCGCACGGCGAGCACCGGGGCGGGCAGCGGCTCCCGCGTGGCCTGAACGACCTCGGCCTCGATGCGAGCCATGGCCTCCTCCGCCTCCTCCACACGGCCCCGGGCGAGCAGCCAGCGCGGGGACTCGGCCACGTACCGCGGCAGCAGTGCGGCGAACAGGACGGGCATGGTGCCGATGACGAACATCGCGCGCCAGCCGAGATGGGGCACCACCCACACGGCGACGAGGGTGGCCGTCGCCAGGCCGGCCGGGAAGACGACCTCGTACAGGAGCACGAACCGGCCGCGCCTGTCGGAGCGTGCGATCTCGTTGATGTACGTGGCGGCCACGGGGACGACGCCGCCGATGCCGATGCCCTGGACGAAGCGGAACAGCGAGAAGGTCTCGACGCCGCCGGTGAAGGCGACGGCCAGTGAGGCGAGACCCGTCACGGCGACTCCGAGGGCGACCGTGCGCACCCGCCCGATCCGGTCGCCGAGCCAGCCGGCCACGAGCGCGCCGAGGAGCATGCCGACCGAGGACGCGGTCAGCGCGACGGTGGCCTGCCCCGTCGTCAGGTGCCACTCGCTCCTCAGGGCGGGGAGGGCGGAGGCGGCCAGCAGTTGGTCGAACGCCTCGAAGAACGTGACGGCTCCGATCAGGAACCGGACTTTGACGTGCCAGCGCGAGTGAGGAAGTCGCTCCAGCCGCGCGGCTGTCGAGGAGGAGGGGGCAGGCGCGGCGGCCACAGTCGTCATGAGGTTTCCTTCCCCCGAGGGTGAGGCGCGGGGCAGGGAGGCAGTGGACTTCGTCAGCTTCTGGCAACGGCCCTGCCGACCGGCGGACCGGGCGGGAGAAGACCGTGTCCAAGGATGGTTGCAGGCGGCATGATCGGTCTATGCATCGGATGTATGGAGGTCGCCGTGGCGGTCACCGACGAGGCCATCCAGAAGATCAAGGGGATGATCGTCTCCGGTGCGCTGCGCCCGGGCGACCGGCTCCCCAAGGAGAGCGAGCTGGCCGCGGAGCTGGGCCTGTCGCGGAACTCACTGCGCGAGGCGGTGCGGGCGCTCTCCCTGCTCCGCATCCTCGACGTGCGACAGGGCGATGGCACCTATGTGACGAGCCTCGACCCGCAACTGCTCCTGGAGCCACTGACCTTCGTCGCCGACTTCCACCAGGACGACACGGTGCTGGAGTTCCTCGCGGTGCGGCGCATTCTGGAGCCGGCGGCCACGGCGATGGCGGCGGCGCGGATCGGCGAGGCCGAACTGGGCGCCCTGGTCGATCAGTTGGACGCGCTGGGGCCGCAACCGCCGGTGGAGGAACTGGCCGCGGCGGACCTGGAGTTCCACCGCGGCATCGCCAAGTCCTCGGGGAACTCGGTGCTGTACTCCCTGCTGGACGGCCTGGCCGGCCCCGCGACCCTTGCCCGCATCTGGCGCGGCCTGACCCAGAAGGACGCGGTGAGCCGCACGCTCCACGAACACCGGGCGATCCTGTCGGCCCTGCGGGACCGCGACGCGGAGGCGGCGCGGTCGTGGGCGACGGTGCATGTGGCGAGCGTGGAGCAGCGGCTGCGGTCGACGCTGTAGCGCGCTTCTCCGGCCGGGGGCCGGCCCCCCTGTGTTCTCGTTGACGCCCGCGACGCGGGCCGCGTCGACCTGCACGGGGTCGACGGCCCCGGCCTGCACGAGCTGATCGAAGACGACACGGCTGGGGACGTGTTCGCCGGTGGCGACCTTGCCGGGCCGGCCCGCGTACGGCGGCGTGGCCGAGCTCGTCGTCCGGGCTGGTCGGCTCCTTGATCCGGTGCCCCATGCGAGAACATCGGACCTCTCCTGGACATCGGATGCATGGCGCCGCCATGACGACACAGCCCGACGTCGGTGCAGGATTTTCCGCGTACAGCTCGGATGAATGAGCGGTCCAGCCGTTCGCATGCTTGGCATGTGCCCCTTGCCGAGAAGTTCACCCGGGCGTGCAAGGGGGCTGCGGCCGGGCACCCGGTAAGCCGTAAGGTTGGGACGTACTAAAGGGAACTTCGGAAGGAGGCCTGGGTGATCGAGCTCGAGGGGGTACCCGAGCTGATCGACCCGGTCATGGTGGCCGCGTTCGAGGGCTGGAACGACGCCGGCGACGCCGCCTCCACCGCGGTCGCTCACCTGGACCGGGAATGGAAGGGCGAGGTGTTCGCGGCGCTCGACGCCGAGGACTACTACGACTTCCAGGTCAACCGGCCCACGGTGTGGCTGGACAGCGGTGTACGGAAGATCACCTGGCCCACCACCCGGCTCTCCGTGGTCCGCATCGGTGGCGACAAGCCGCGCGACCTGGTCCTGGTCCGGGGCATCGAACCGTCCATGCGCTGGCGTTCGTTCTGCAACGAGATCCTGGGCTTCGCCCACGAGCTCGGCGTCGAGATGGTCGTGATCCTCGGCGCGCTGCTCGGTGACACCCCGCACACGCGGCCGGTCCCTGTCAGCGGCATCACTTCCGACCCGGAGCTGGCGCGGACGATGGACCTGGAGGAGACGCGCTACGAAGGTCCGACCGGCATCGTGGGCATCCTCCAGGAGGCGTGCACCCACGCCGGGGTCCCGGCGGTGAGCCTGTGGGCCGCGGTCCCGCACTACGTGTCCCAGCCGCCCAATCCCAAGGCCACGCTGGCGCTGCTGAACCGCCTGGAGGACCTGATCGACCTGCGCATCCCCCTGGGCGAACTCCCCGAGGACGCACGGGCCTGGCAGTTGGGCGTGGACCAACTGGCCGCCGAGGACAGCGAGGTGGCCGAGTACGTGCAGACGCTGGAGGAGGCGCGGGACACCGCCGAGCTGCCCGAGGCGTCCGGCGAGGCCATCGCCCGTGAGTTCGAGCGCTATCTCCGGCGGCGCGACGGCGGCCCTGGCTCCGGCTCCGGCCACGCCACCGACGGGGGCGAGGGCAGCTCGTACCTGCGCGACACCTCCAGCGGGCGTACCCGCCCACCGGCGCCGCCCCGCTCGGAGCCGGGCCCTGCGGAGCCCGGTGCCGAGCCGCCGGAGGCGGACCGTGAGGACGACGGCGGCGAGGCGACGGGGTCGTCCGAGGACTGAGCGAGGGACACGCACGGCGGGGTGGCACCGGGCCGGTGCCACCCCGCCGTGCGTTGCGCCGCTCGGCCCGGTCGACAGCCGTCGTACTTCGGTGTCGTCCACCGTTAGCCGGTGGAGCCGGGCCGCCCGGCCGAGGGGCCCTACAGCGCGACGCCCAGCAGAGCGTCGACAGCGCGGGACGCCAGCCCGGGAGCGCCTTCGTCCGTGCCGCCCTCGGACTGCTGGCGTGCGGCCCAGCGGTCCACCGCGGCCAGCGCGGCGGGGGCGTCGAGGTCGTTCGCGAGCGCCTCGCGGATCTCCTCGACCAGGGTGTCCGCGGACGGGCCGTCGGGCCGCGAGACGGCCGCGCGCCAGCGCCCGAGCCGCTCGACCGCGTCCCGCAGCACGCTGTCCGTCCACTCCCAGTCGGCCCGGTAGTGGCGCGAGAGCAGGGCGAGCCGGATCGCGGCGGGATCGACGCCGTCACGGCGCAGCGCGGAGACGAAGACGAGGTTGCCCTTGGATTTGGACATCTTCTCGCCGTGGAGGGCGACCATGCCCGCATGGACGTAGGCCTTGGCGAAGGGGTGCTCGCCGGTGAGCACCTGCGCGTGTGAGGCGCCCATCTCGTGGTGCGGGAAGGCGAGGTCGGAGCCGCCGCCCTGCACGTCGAAGCCCATGCCGAGGTGGTCCAGGGCGATGGCCACGCACTCGATGTGCCAGCCGGGCCTGCCGAGACCGAGACTGGCGCCGTCCCAGCTGGGCTCGCCCTCGCGGGCGGCCATCCACAGCATCGGGTCGAGGGGGTTCTTCTTGCCCGGGCGGTCCGGGTCGCCACCGCGCTCCGCGGACAGCAGGCGCATCGCCTCGGCGTCGAGGCGGGAGACCTCGCCGAAGTGCGGGTCCGCCTCCACGGAGAAGTAGATGTCGCCTTCGAGTTCATAGGCGGCGCCGGCGTCCCTGAGCCGTTCCACCAGCGGAACGATGCCCGGTATCGCCTCGACGGCACCGATGTAGTGCTGCGGGGGGAGCATCCGCAGCGCGGTCATGTCCTCGCGGAACAGCGCCGTTTCGCGCTCGGCGAGCTCGGTCCAGTCGTGCCCGTCGCGGATCGCGCGCTCGAGCAGCGGATCGTCGACGTCCGTCACGTTCTGGACGTAGTGAACCTGCCGCTTGGTGTCGAGCCACACGCGCTGCACAAGGTCGAACGCGTTGTAGGTCGCCGCGTGACCCAGGTGGGTCGCGTCGTACGGCGTGATGCCGCAGACGTAGATACGGGCGACGGGACCGGGGTCAAGGGTCACCAGACCGTCGGTCGCGGTGTCGTGGATCCGGAGGTCGCGGCCCTTGCCGGGCAGGGCGGGGACCTCAGAAGCGGGCCAGGCATGCATGCCACGAGCCTAACCGGACGCATGTTCCGCATACGAACCGGATCACTGCTCTTGACCGGTTGGGCACTCTTGCGATCGAACGCGAGGTATGCCTGCCGGGGCTTCTACACCGGCGGCCAGGGAATCGCAGGCCACTCGCCCGACGGCACGGGATGGGTCCCGGAGGTCAGCAGGGCCGCCACACGGTCCCGTACGGCGGCGACCTCGTCGGGAGTGAGCAATTCGGCCAGACGAGCAGCGAGCGCCGCACCGTCCACGAGCGCGGCGGCCACCGACGCGAGCGCCCGGGTCGCCTCCTCGGGCAGCGGCTCCCCCGCCCAGCCCCACAGGAGCGTCCGCAGCTTGTCCTCGGCGTTGAACGTGACACCGTGGTCGATGGCGTACAGCGCCCCGTCGGCCGTGGGCAGCAGATGGCCGCCCTTGCGGTCACCGTTGTTGATCACCGCGTCGAGCACGGCAAGACGGCGCAGCCGCTCGTCGTCGGCGTGGACGAGCAGGGCCGTGCGCCCTTCGCCGACGTCGGCGAAGCCGACCGCCTTCCAGCCCTCGCCCGGCTCCTCGTCCTCGACGAGCGCGAGCAGCGCTGCCTCGGGGTCGGCCTCGATCCACAGCTGGACCATGCCCTGGCCGTAGGGCCCGTCACGGAGCACGGTGGGCGGCACCAGCCCCCAGCCGGTGGCTTCGGAGAGCTCGTACGCCGCCACTTCGCGCTGGGCGAGGGTGCCGTCGGGGAAGTCCCACAGCGGGCGCTCGCCGGCGATCGGCTTGTAGACGCAGTGGATCTCGTCGCCCTCGTACGCCACGGAGCAGAAGAGCACCGCGTTGGACGCCTCGCGCACCTGGCCGCGGATGGTGAGCTCACCCTTCGTCAGGAGCGTGAGCATGTCGCCCGCGCTCACGCGCCCCGTCGGTATCCGTTCTGGCGCGGGCATACGTGTCCTTCCGGATCGAGCGGCAGACTGCACAGCGGGCACGGCGGGCGGCCTGCGTTCACCACGTCCAGCGCACGCTTGGCGAACGCCCTGGCCTGGGCACCGGTGAGCCGGACGCGCAGCATCGGGGGGCCGTTCTCCTCGTCCTGGAGCAGCCGCTCCTCGGCCTCCGCGAGGTCCTCCTCGGAGTCCGCGTCCAGCTCGACCAGCGCCTGCGCCTCAACGATCATGCGCTGTTCCTCGCCGTCCCACGCCAGCGCCATCGTGCCGACGCGGAACTCCTCCTCGACCGGGATGTCGAGCGGCGCGGTGTCGGCGACGTCCGCAGGGGCCATGGCCGGCACGGGCGCGTTTCCCCCGGTGCGGCGCACCACCTCGTCCAGGAGCTCGTCGATCCGCTCGGCCAGCGCGGCGACCTGGGTCTTCTCCAGAGCGACGCTGGTGACGCGCCCTGCGGCGGAAGCCTGCAGGAAGAACGTACGGCGTCCAGGCAGCCCGACCGTGCCGGCCACGAAACGCTCCGGCGGGTCGTAGAGGAACACCTGACGGGACACGTCCTGTCTCCCTTGGGATCGGTCTTCGGATCGGTCTTTCGGCCCGTCCACCCTACTGCTCCACGCGATCACGGTGCGCCCGCGCCGCCCCCGACGACCGCGCGCCCGCTCTCCTCGCTCTCCTCCTCCCCGCTCGCCCGCGGCACGAGGGAGCCGAAGTCCCCTGTGTCGCCGAGGCGCAGCAGGAAAGGACGGGTTCGGGTGTAGCGGATCGCGGTGAGCGAGCACGGCTCCACATGGATCCGCTGGAAGAGGTCGAGATGCATGCCGAGGGCGTCGGCGACCAGGGACTTGATGATGTCCCCGTGCGAGCACATCGCGTAGACGGCGCTTTCGCCGTGCTCCTGCTCGATGCGTGCGTTCCACTCGCGGACGGCGTCGACAGCGCGGGCCTGCATGGCGCGCATGGACTCACCGCCGGGGAAGGCCGCGGCGGACGGGTGCTGCTGCACGACCTCCATCAGTGGCTCGTCGGTGAGTTCGGCGAGTTTGCGGCCGGACCAGTCGCCGTAGTCGCACTCGCCGATCCGGGGGTCGGTCTCCAGTGTCAGCGTGGGCCGCGCGGCGAGCAGTGGCTGCAGCGTCTCGCGGCAGCGCTCCAGCGGGCTGGAGACGGCGGCGGCGAGCGGTACCCCGGCGAGGCGGGCCGGCAGCTGGGCGGCCTGGGCGAAGCCGCGTTCGTCGAGGTGGACGCCGGGCGTCCGGCCGGCGAGCACCCCGGCGGTGTTGGCGGTGGAACGTCCGTGGCGTACGAGGATGAGCGTGGCCATGTCGGCAAGACTACGGCCGTCCCGCGCCGTACCGGGGTGTGCCCGGGGCGTGGGCAGGGAAGAATGCGCGCCGTGATTGTGGACTGCGCCATTTACCGTGACGGACGCCGCACCGAGGGTCCGGCGGACTTCTCCGACGCCCTGGACGAGGCGCGGGCCACCGGCGACGCCTTTTTGTGGATCGGTCTGCACGAGCCGACCGCGGACGAGTTCGGCCATGTCGCCGACGAGTTCTCGCTGCATCCGCTGGCCGTGGAGGACGCGCTCAAAGCACATCAGCGGCCGAAGCTGGAGGTGTACGACGACTCACTGTTCGTGGTGCTGAAGCCGGTGGTCTACGAGCCGGAGAGCGATGCCGTCAGCACCGGTGAACTGATGGTGTTCATAGGGGACTCGTTCGTGGTCACGGTCCGCCACGGTGAGGGCGCCCCGCTGCGCACCGTACGCGAACGGCTGGAGGCGGAGCCCGCCGTCCTGCGGCACGGACCGACCGCGGTGCTCTACGCGATCAGCGACGCGGTCGTCGACCACTACATCGACGTGGCCGCCGAGTTGCAGGTGGACCTGGAGGAGATGGAGGCGGAGGTCTTCGCGCCCGGCGGCAAGGACGCCAAGAACACGGCGGCGCGGATCTACACCTTCAAGCGCCAGGTGCTGGAGTTCCGCAGGGCGGCCGGTCCGCTGGCGGCACCGATGGCCCGGCTGGCGGGAGCCGGTGTGCCCTTCGTCCATGAGCAGGCGCAGCCGTTCTTCCGGGACGTCAGCGACCATCTCACCCGGGCGAACGAGCAGGTGGAGGGGTTGGATCGGCTGCTGTCGGACATCCTGTCCGCCCACCTCGCGCAGATGGGAGTGCGGCAGAACGACGACATGCGCAAGATCTCCGCGTGGGCGGCGATGGCGGCGGTCCCGACGATGGTCGCGGGGATCTACGGAATGAACTTCGACCACATGCCGGAGCTCCACTGGGTGTGGGGGTACCCGGCGGTCGTGCTGCTGATGGCGGCCGCGGTCATCGGGCTGCACCGGCTGTTCAAGCACCGGGGCTGGTTGTAGGACCGGGCGCGGCGGCCTGTCGGACGGTGCGGGCGGGGCGCCCCACCTCAGTCCTCACCCGGCAGGCGCGGGGGTGGGCGGGCCTCAGATCGCAGGCGCGGGGGTGGGCGGACCGTCGAGTACGCCGCGCCGCTCCGGCATCGTGAGCGAGACCATGCGGCGCCAGCCGCCGAGCCGCTCGTAGGCGTACATCCCCTGGATGCCTGCGGCGAGCGCCGCGGACTTGGCCTTCGGCCACCCCAGGAGCCGGCCCATGTGGCGCATCACCGCCAGGCTGACGTCGCGGTAGACCTTGATCTCACGGAGTGAGCTCTCCCGCAGCACGCGCTGGATCAGGCGTCCGTGTCCTGCCGCGGCAAGGCGGAGCAACTCCTCGTGGCAGTAGGCCAGATGATTGTTCTCGTCGGCGGAGATCATCCTGATGGCCTTGCCGACCTCGGGGTGGTCGGCGAAGTGCTTGAGGAGCATGATCATCTGGTCGGAGGCTCGCTGCTCGGTGACCCTGCTGTGCGAGAGGTAGACGATGATGTCCTCATCGGTGAGCGGCTCGTCGCGACGCAGCTTGTCGTGGGCGAGGCCGATGCCCTGCTTCTCCAGGCGCATGGTGTAGTCCGTCTCGGGCGGGACCGGGACGGGCTCGAGCTGCCGCTTCTTGAGCAGCGCGTGGAAGATGCGGCCGTGCTTGTCCTCGTCCGCGCCGTGCCGGGTGATCTTGGGCGTCAGGTGGCGCATGCTCTCCGGGACGAGGGCGGCGATGCGGGCGTTCTCCCAGCCGCCCTGGGTCTCGCCGCTGGCCGCGATGGAGCAGAACAGCCGGTAGGCGTCATCGCTGTCGATGATTTCCTGAAAAATACTCCGGGCCGAGAGCATGTCTGTGCCACCTCCGTGACAGGCATCCGCAAAGAACGAGTCAAAGACGGGACGCCGGAGGTGGCAACAGGTGGCGCACCCGACTGGTCCGAACGGACGACACGGCACGAGGCCCCAAGGGAGTAACCGCCGCGCGGGTCGCGCGTTGTACCGCGTGACGGCCGTGGCGGGGAAGACCCCCGAGCCCCCACCACGGCCGCAGACCTCCTCGTCAGGCGGCGCCGGACAGCTCCAGGGCCTCAGTGCCGGCGCGCAACGCGGCGATCCGCTCGTCGAGCGTGAAGCCGGCGGGGGACAGGGTGAGGGTGGTGACGCCGGCCGCGGCGTAGGCGGCCATCCGGTCGGCGATCCGCTCGACGGACCCGAGCAGCGCCGTCTGGTCGATCAACTGGTGCGGCACCGCCGCGGCCGCGCCCGCCTTGTCGCCGGACAGGTACTTGTCCTGGATCTCGGCGGCTTCCTTCTCGTAGCCCATGCGCTGGGCGAGCTGGTTGTAGAAGTTCTGCTTCCGGCTGCCCATGCCGCCGACGTACAGCGCGGTGTACGGGCGGAACATGTCGGCGAGTCCGGTGACGTCGTCGCCGATCGCGAGCGGCAGTGTCGGACAGACGTCGAAGCCGTCCATCGTCCTGCCGGCCTTCTCCCGGCCCGCGCGGAGGTGCTTGAGCGCTGTCTCCTCGAGATGGTCCGCGGAGGGGAAGATCAGCAGGGCGCCGTCGGCGATCTCGCCCGTCTGCTCAAGGTTCTTGGGGCCGATCGCCGCGATGTACACCGGGATGTGCTCACGCTGCGGGTGGACGGTGAGCTTGATCGGCTTGCCCGGACCGTCGGGGAGCGGGAGCGTCCAGTGCTCGCCCTCGTACGTCAGACGCTCGCGGGCCATCGCCTTGCGGACGATCTCGACGTACTCGCGCGTGCGGGCGAGGGGCTTGTCGAACTTGACGCCGTACCAGCCCTCCGAGACCTGCGGCCCGGACACGCCGAGGCCGAGGCGGAAACGGCCGCCGGACAGCGAGTCCAGGGTCGCGGCGGTCATCGCGGTCATGGCGGGCTGGCGGGCCGGGATCTGGAGGATCGCGGAACCGACGTCGATGCGCTCGGTCTGGGCGGCGACCCAGCTGAGCACGGTGGGGGCGTCGGAGCCGTACGCCTCCGCCGCCCAGCAGACGTCGTAGCCGAGCCTGTCGGCCTCCTGCGCGACGGCGAGGTTGTCACTGTCCATCCCCGCACCCCAGTAGCCGAGGTTGATGCCGAGCCGCATAACCGCTCCCTCTTACTGATCAGTAATGCCTGTTCCCGGGACTCTAACGCGGGTACTTGGGATCCGGCAGAGGACGTTGTCCACAGGCTCTCTCGGCGTGGGCCCGTGGCCACTAATCTCAGCGCCCATGGAGCAGAGGCATCTCGGCCGCACCGGCCTGCGCGTGTCCCGCATCGGACTCGGCACCCTGACGTGGGGCAGGGACACCGACGAGCACGACGCCGCCGACCTGTTGAAGGTCTTCTGGGAAGCGGGCGGGACACTCGTCGACACGGCCGATGTGTACGGCGGCGGGGACGCGGAGTATCTCCTGGGCCGGCTGGTGGAGCGGCTCGTGCCGCGCCGGGAGCTGGTCATAGCCACGAAAGCGGGCAGCGTGCCCGACCCGGACCGGCGCTTCGACGGATCGCGCGGGCATCTCATGGCCGCGCTCGACGCGTCGCTGGAGCGGCTCGGGACGGAATACGTGGACCTCTGGCAGGTCCACGCCTTCGACCCGGGAACACCGCTGGACGAGACACTCCAGGCGCTCGACATCGCGGTCGCGAGCGGTCGGGCGCGGTATGCGGGCGTGTCGAACTTCTGCGGCTGGCAGCTGGCCAAGGCGGCGACCTGGCAGATGTCGGTGCCCGGCGTGCGGACGCGGCTGGCGAGCACACAGATGGAGTACTCGCTGCTGCAGCGCGGAGTGGAGCGGGAAGTGCTGCCGGCGGCGCTGGACCTCGGCGTGGGGCTGCTGCCGTCCTCCCCGCTGGGGCGGGGTGTGCTCACCGGCAAGTACCGCACGGCCACGCCCGCCGACTCCCGTGGCGCGTCGCAGCACATGGCACCGTTCGTGGAGCCGTACCTCGACGAGGCGGCGAGCCGCATCGTGGACGCGGTGGCGACGGCGGCCGACGGTCTGGCGGCGACGCCGCTGGAGGTGGCGCTGGCGTGGGTGCGGGACAGGCCGGGCGTGGTGGCCCCCATCGTGGGCGCGCGCACCGCGCAGCAGCTCACGGCGGCGTTGTCGGTGGAGGCGCTTAGTCTTCCTGACGAGATCTGCCAGGCGCTGGACGACGTGTCGGCGCCCGTGCACCGCTATCCCGACCAGGACTGGAGCACGCTGTGACCGCGCCCACACCGGGGACGCCCCCCGGCTCCCCACCCGCCGCCCCACCCGCCGACGCCGCGGGCCCGCACCCCTCGGTCCCGGCGGACGGCTCGGCGCACGCGCGTGAGGCCAAGGGTCCGGCGCGCGGGACGTCCACGGCGAGCGACGACGCCGCTGGGGCGCAGGCCCCTGGCGCGACGGGTGGGCCGGCGGCGGCCACCGGCGGCGCCGGGGGGATGGAGATCGCAGCCCCCGTCACGGCGGATGCCAGCCGCGGGGTGGACGGCGCGGCCGCCGAAGGGGCACAGGCCCCTGACTCGGCGGATGGCGACCACGAGGTGGACTACGACGACCACGGCCCGGTGGAGGGTTCGGCGCACGAGCGCGACGTGCAAGGCCCGGCGGGCGAGGGTCCTCCGGCGGACGGCGGACGCGGGGCGGACGGCGCGGCCGCCGACCCGGCGACCGCCGCGGGTGGCGTCGGTGGTGCGGGTGGCGCGGGCGCGCCGACACGTGGCTCGGCAGCCGCCACTGACGGCGCCGGGGGACCGGAGATCGCAGACCCCGTCACGGCGGATGCCAGCCGCGGGGTGGACGGCGCGGCCGCCGACGCGACGGGCGCGGCAACCGGCTACGACCACGGCTCGGCGGAGGGTTCGGCGCAAGCGGATGACTCTCAGGGCCCGGCCGGCGAGCCGCAGGAGCCGGAGGGCCCTCCGGCGGACGGCGGCCACAGCGCCGCAGGCGGGACGGGCGACGACACCGAACGGGCACAAGGCCCTGACCCGGCGGACGGCGGCCACGAAGTGGACGACGCAACCGCCGAAGGCGACACGGGCGGCGACGACCACGGACCGGCGGAGGGTTCGGCGCACGAGCGCGACGCCCAGGGCCCGCCGGGCGCCGCAGCCGGCGACGAGAGCGAGGGCGCCGTCGGCGACGCGGCAGCGGTCGCAGACGGGCGGGACGGGGCCACCCCCGAGAGCAGTGAGGCCGAGGCCGAGATCGCCGCGCAGCGGGAGCTGCGGGCGCGGATCGAGCAGCGGAAGTCCGAGCGGGGCGGGCCCATCGAGAGCGGGGCCAAGCTCAGTGGGAAGGCGGCGGACCTTCTCGCCGCCGTGCGCGCCGTGGAGAGCGGCGACGCCCAGGGGTCGGCGTTCTTCGACGCGGCGCCGCCCGAGCCCCGGCGGCCCGCACCGGCGGCCGCGCCCCCCGCCCCCGTACGGGCCCCGGCGCGCGCGCCGGAGGTCTCGCCCGAGACCGTGGCCGCGGTGCGGGCGGTGCTCGCCAGGGGCGGTGCGCCCGAGGCCCGCGCCGGTCAGGTCGCCGAGGTTCTCGGCGAGTCCGCCGCGGATCTGCTCGCGGACGACCCCTGGCAGCTGCTGTCCGTGCCGGGCGTCCGGCCCGAGCAGGCGGACGGCTTCGCGCGGGCCCTGTTCGGCGACGAGTGCGGACCCGCGGACGAGCGGCGTACGTCGGCGCTCGTGAGCTGGCTGCTGGAGCGGGCAGCGCTCCAGGGACACACCGCCCAGGACGCATCCGCTGTGCGCGCCGCGCTGGCCGAGTGGAAGGTCCCGGATCCCGACGAGGCCGTCCAGCAGGCCGTCGCCGACGGAGCCGTACTGGTCTTCCAGGAGGGCGTGGCCGAGGAGGAGGCCACGGAGCCGGTGACCGTGCTTCTCGGGCTCGACCGGTACGCCATGGCCGAGGAGAGCCTGGCCGACGGGCTGGCCCGGCTCGTCAGGACCGGCCCCGCCGACGACTGGGAGGGCCCCGAGCTGGTCCGGGCGGCGGGTGCGCACGGGCTCGTCGTGCACACCGGCGGCGAGGCGGCCCGCGCCGAGCCGGTCGCTCTTGCGGCACGGGCTCGCGAGATGGGTCTGCGCGCGGTCGTGGCCACGCACTCCGAGAACGGCAGCCGCAGACTCGGGGCCGAAGCGGGTGCCGTCACGGTTGCGGCGCTGCTCTCGGGCGTGGCCGGGCCCGGCCGGGACGATGGCGGCGCTCTGGCGCTCGATGTCCTGGTCGTCCTCGACGCGCCGCAGCTCGATGTGGAGACTGCCGCGATGCTGGTCGAGTCGATGCCCGACGGCAGCCGCCTCGTGCTCAGCGGTGACCCCGCGGTGCTGGGGTCGGCAGGTGCGGGTCGGGTGTTCGGGGACGTCATGGCCGCCCGGGTGTGTCCGCAGATCGCCTCGCGGAGGCCCGACCCGGGTCCGCTCGGCGAGCTGGTGTCCGGTATCGGCGCAGGCGAGCTGGCCCAGGTGCCGGCGCCGGACAGGGAGATCGTCATCGTCCCGGTGCGGGACGCGGGCGAGGCCGTCCACCGCACCGTGCAGCTCGTCGCCGACTCGGTGCCGCGGGCGATCGGCGTACCGGCCGAACAGACCCAGGTGATCACCGTCGGGCACGGCGGCTCGGCGGGCACCCGCGCGCTCAACGCGGCGCTCAAGCAGCGGCTGAACCCTGGCCCCGGCCGGTTCGGCGGCTTCGACCCGGGCGACCGTGTCGCCTATGCCCCGGCACTCGGCCGGACGCTGACCGGCACCGTGGTCTCGGCGGACACGGAGGGTCTGCAGCTGGACTGCGAGGGCACCAGCACGGTCGTGCCCAGGGAGCGGGTCGAGTCGGCGGTCCGCCACGGCTGGGCCCTCACGGCGCACCAGGCCGCCGGCATGCGCTGGCCGGCCGTGGTCGTGGTGCTGCCGGGGGACGCGGCGCAGGTGCTGAGCCGGCCGTGGGTGTACACCGCGTTCGGGCGCGCCGAGCGCCATCTGTCCGTGGTGCACGGCGTCGACCAGGCGCTCGCCCGTGCCGTGGGAGAGGCGCCGGGTACGGAGCGCACCACCCGGCTGCGCTCGCTGCTGGAGGGGCTGCTGGCGCCCGCGCCGTAGGAACGGCTACGGCCCTGGACGACGCGATGGCATCGTCCAGGGCCGTATCGGCCTGCCAGAGCCTCATCGCTCGGCCCAGCAGCGTCAGTGCGGGCGCAGGGGCGTCGGCCGGGCGGCGGCGCGAAGCCGCGCAGCTTCGGGCGACCGGCGCCCGGACCGCCGCCGTCACGACTCCTCGTCGAGGTCCTCCAGCTCCTCCGCGAGATCCTCCTCGTCGAAGACCGAGCTGACATCGAAGCGGCAGACGACCCGCTCGGGGTCGGCCTGGTCGAAGGGGGCGCTGAGCCACTCCCCCGGTTCGGGCAGTTCGTCCGCGGCGGACACCCAAAGTGTGGAGTCCCCCTCCGCAAGGCCGAACTCCTTGTGCCGAGAGGCGATCTCGTCCGGTTCGAACTCCCCGAAGAGCACGCCGAGCGCCGCATGCACGCTCGCGCCGACGTTCGGCGCGTTCTCGGGCCGGTCCGCCGCGTCGGGGTCGAGATCGGCGATGCGCTGTGCCTGGGCGAGCAGCCGCTGCGACTCGACCACGGCGTAGTCGCGCCGGATCAGCACGCTGACGGCGTTCGGCTGCTCAGGGCCCGCGTACGGCGGCAGTGAGTCGTCCGCCCCCGGGATCTCGAACGGTGTCACCTCGTCGTAGCGGTCGTAGAGCCGCTCGTCATACGCCTCCGCCGCCGCAGCGAGCGCGTTGAAGGCGTCGTAGACGGCCGGGTCGTCCTCTCCCGTGCGGTTCTCGACCGCCTCGAGGTGGCGGTCCAGCGCGGCTTTGACCGCCTCTGCGGCGGCACGTACCTCGGCAGCGGTGGGCTGCGCAGCATCAGACATAGTGCAGACGCTATCCGTACCGGGCCGCTGCACGCACAATAGATGCGATGCCGGAATACGAATTTGTCGACGTGTACGTCCCGCGCGGGGTCTCCCGCAAGGACGCGACCCGTCTGCTGACCGACCATGCCGAGTACGGACACTGGGAGTTGGACCGACTGACGCTGCACCGGGACGGAAGCCGCCGCGTGCGGTTGCGTCGGCGCATCATCCGCCAGGTACGCGCCACCTGGTGAGCTCGCACGCCGAGCTCACCGGGAAAGAAGCGGGCCCCCGATCGCGAGGGCCCGCTCCTTCCATGCACCGGAGCTGTGCCGGCTTATGCCGCCGCTCGCGCGCGGCGGTAGAGCAGGGCACCGCCGAGCAGCAGGCCGGCCCCGGTCGGCGCGAGCAGGCCGAGCGCGTCGACTCCGGTCTCCGCCAGCTCGCCGCCCGTGGACGGTGTGACGGTCTGCGCACCGGGGGTGTTCGAGTCCGGGGTCTGCGGAGTGTTCCGGCTATCCGGCGTCTCGGGCGTGCTGGGGGTGCCGGGCACCGTGGGGGTCTCCGGGGTCCCCGGGTTGGTCGGAGTGCCGGGGGTGTCCGGAGTCCCCGGGTTGTCCGGGGTTCCCGGGTTGTCGGGGGTCCCCGGGTTGTCGGGGGTCCCCGGGTTGTCCGGAGTATCAGGGTTGTCCGGAGTATCGGGCGTCGTCGATCCGCCCGTCCCGTTCCCGCAGCCATTGCCCAACGACGGGTTGAGCAGCCCACCGATGGTGACGCTGTTCCCGCAGGCGTTGACGGGAAGGTCGACCGGCGCCTGGACCTGGTTGCCCGAGGCCACACCGGGAGAGTTGCTCGCGCCGCCTTCGGCTTGCGAGCCGCCCGCTTGGCCGGCCGACCCGGAGCCCGACCCGGACACGTTGGTGCACTTGTTGCCCATGGAGGGATTGAGGAGTCCGATGACGTCCACGGTGTTCCCGCAGAGGTTCACCGGGGCGTGCACGGGTGCCTGCACCGAATTCCCGGACAGAATGCCGGGCGAATTCGAAGCCGCACCGGTGGCGCCTGATTCCGCTTGTGCGTAGCCCCCGCCGAGCGCGAGCACGCCGCCCGCCGCCGCCACGGTGATCAGGCCTTTACGCGTGACCTGTCGCATGTCTTGATGCCCTGCCTTCCAGCTTTCAGGAATGCCCCGGCGTGTTTCCCCGGGGTGGAAGCATCGGGCGGCTCCGGAGTGCGTGCGCACTCGGGAGCCGCCCGGATCAAACCCGGACCTCGCAGGTCGGGTCAGAACGTCACGCGTTGGCGCAGGTGTTGCCGAAGGCGGGGTTCAGCAGCCCGATGACGTCGACCGTGTTGCCGCACAGGTTCAACGGCACGTGGACGGGCGCCTGGACGACGTTGCCCGAGAGCACGCCCGGGGAGTCGGTGGCAGTGCCCAGGGTGCCGGCGTCGGCCATGGCCACCCCCGCACCCGCCAGCACCAGACCACCGGTGGCAGCCGCAGCAGCGACGACCTTCTTGATCATCATTCCTCCTTGTTGGCAAATACGATCCCAGCCGCGGACCGCATCACCTGTAACGAGGAGGGAGCAGGGGGGCTACGAGCCGAAACCCCCATTCACTCTTTCCGGTCAGGAGTGCACATGCTGACGATTAATGGCACCGTCCCTCGATCGACCCGGTTCCCGCGCATTCAGCAGTGGTCGAGGAATCGGTCGAGCACACGGACGCCGAACTTCAGGCCGTCGACGGGAACCCGTTCGTCGACCCCGTGGAACATGCCCGCGAAGTCCAGCTCCGGCGGCAGCTTCAGCGGCGCGAAGCCGAAGCAGCGGATGCCGAGGTCGTCGAAGGACTTGGCGTCGGTGCCGCCGGAGAGCATGTACGGCACGGCACGGGCGATCGGGTCCTCGGCCTTGAGTGCCACCTGCATGGCGTCCACGAGGGCGCCGTCGAAGCTGGTCTCCAGCGCCTTGTCGCCGTGGACGTCCTCGCGCCGGACCCGGGGGCCGAGCAGCCGGTCCAGGTCGGCGAGGAACTCCTCCTCGTAGCCGGGCAGGAAGCGCCCGTCGACGTGAGCGGTCGCCTGGCCGGGGATGACGTTCACCTTGTAGCCGGCGCCGAGCATGGTGGGGGCGGCCGAGTTGCGCAGGGTGGCGCCGACCATCTTGGCGATGCCGCCGAGCTTCGCGAGCGTGGCGTCCATGTCCTCCGGGTCGAGCGGGGTGCCGAGCGCGTCGGACAACTCGTCGAGGAAGCTGCGGACGGTCTTGGTCATCCTGACCGGCCACTGGTGGCGGCCGAGCCGGCCGACGGCCTCGCAGAGTTCGGTGATGGCGTTGTCGTTGTTGGTCATCGAGCCGTGTCCCGCCGTGCCCTCGACGGTCAGGCGCATCCAGTGCATGCCCTTCTGCGCCGTCTCGACCAGGTAGAGGCGCAGATTCTCGTTGACGGTGAAGGAGAAGCCGCCGACCTCGCCGATGGCCTCGGTGACGCCCTCGAACAGGCCGGGATGCTTGTCGACCAGGTGGCGGGCGCCGTACGTGCCGCCGGCCTCCTCGTCGGCGAGGAACGCCAGCACGATGTCGCGCGGCGGCTTGCGACCGCTGCGCAGCCTGTCGCGGACGACCGCCAGCGTCATGGCGTCCATGTCCTTCATGTCCACCGCGCCCCGGCCCCAGACGCAGCCGTCGGCGATCTCGCCCGAGAACGGATGGTGCGTCCAGTCGGTGGCGTTGGCGGGGACGACGTCGGTGTGTCCGTGGATGAGCAGCGCAGGCCGGGACGGGTCCTCCCCCTCGATGCGGGCCACGGTGGAGGCCCTGCCCTTGTGCGACTCGAAGATCTGCGGCTCCAGGCCGACCTCGGCGAGCTTCTCGGCGACGTACTCCGCCGCGGCGCGCTCACCGGGTCCCGAGTGGTCGCCGTAGTTGCTGGTGTCGATCCGGATCAGCTCACGACAGAGGTCGACGACCTCGTCCTCACCAGAGACGGCCCGGCCCGTGTTGGACTCGCTCACGCTGATTCCTCCCACTGTCGCTGCTGCTGGTCCGTCCTCATCCTCCCGCCCCGTTGCTCATTGCCCAAGGGCGGCTACGGACGTCATGGGGCGTTCACAGGGCCAGGGGTGTGATCGAGGGGGGCCGAATGTTTGCTATGGTTTTCCACGTCGGAACGGCCCAGGGCCGAGAGACAGACACCTTGTCCGGGTGGCGGAATGGCAGACGCGCTAGCTTGAGGTGCTAGTGCCCTTTATCGGGCGTGGGGGTTCAAGTCCCCCCTCGGACACCAGCAAGATCCCCACGGTCCGCCGTGGGGATCTTTGTTTCCCGCTCCGCCGCGGGATCTCCCGAGTGCCGCGGGATCTCCCGAGTGCCGCGGGATCTCCCGAGTGCCGCGGGATCTCACGGGTGCCGTGGTGCCAGGTCGGCGGGGCGGCACCGCAGGCGGTGCGTGGGCATACAGTCTCTCGGTGAGACGCAGACACAAGGCCCCGCCGTCGCCGCTGCCGCAGCGCGACGGCATCGACCCGGTGCGGCTGCGGCTGCCCGCCGATCCGGACGGGCTGTGGGCCACCGTGCGGGACCATCTCGTGGAGCGGTACGCGAACGCCATCGGCGCCGAGCAGGTCGACGCCATGCTCGACCAGGGCCGTATCGTCTCGGCGGACGGCCCCGTCACGGCCGACGAGCCCTACGAGGCCGGGCGGTATCTGTTCTTCCACCGGGATTTCGCCGCCGAGGAACGGGTCCCCTTCGAGGTCGGCATCGTGCACCGCGACGAACGCATCGTGATCGCCGACAAGCCGCACTTCCTCGCCACGGTCCCGCGCGGCAGCCACATCACCGAGACCGCGCTGGCCCGGCTGCGCAGGGAGCTGGGGCTGCCCGAGCTCCAGCCCGCGCACCGGCTCGACCGGCTGACCGCGGGGCTGGTGCTGTTCGTCGTGCGGCCCGGGGACCGCGGCGCCTACCAGGCGCTGTTCCGGGACCGGCGGGTGCGCAAGGAGTACGAGGCGATCGCGCCGTACGACCCGGGGGTCGCCCTGCCCCGCACCGTACGCAGCCGGATCGAGAAGGAACGCGGGGTGATCGCCGCCCGGGAGGTGCCGGGCGAGCCGAACAGCGAGAGCCGGATCGAGCTGATGGAGGTGCGCGGCACGCTCGGCCGGTACCGGCTGCTGCCGGCCACCGGCCGCACGCATCAACTGCGGGTCCACATGAATGCCCTGGGCCTGCCCCTCCTGTACGACCCGGTCTATCCACAGGTGCTGCGCCCGGGGCCCGAGGACTACTCCCGGCCGCTTCAGCTCCTCGCCCGCAGCCTGGAGTTCACCGATCCGGTGACGGGTGAGCCGTGCCGTTTCGAGAGCGGGCTGCGGCTGTCAGCCTGGTGATCACAGCAGGACGACCGAACGCAGGACATCGCCCTCATGCATCCGGGCGAAGGCCGCCTCGACGTCGCCGATGCCGATGGTCTCGGTGACGAACGCCCCGAGGTCGATGCGGCCCTGCTGGTGCAGGTCGATGAGCATGGGAAAGTCCCGGGAGGGCAGGCAGTCGCCGTACCAGGACGACTTGAGGGCGCCGCCGCGGCCGAAGACGTCCAGCAGGGGCAGTTCCAGCATCATGTCGGGGGTGGGCACGCCGACGAGGACGACCGTGCCGGCCAGGTCACGGGCGTAGAAGGCCTGCCGGTACGTCTCCGGGCGGCCGACGGCCTCGATCACGACATCCGCGCCAAAACCGCCGGTGAGTTCGCGGATCGCCTCGACCGGGTCCGTGGAGCGGGAGTTGACGGTGTGGGTGGCGCCCATCGTCCGCGCGGTCTCCAGCTTGCGGTCGTCGATGTCGACCGCGATGATCTTCGCCGCGCCCGCGAGCCGTGCGCCCACGACTGCCGCGTCACCGACGCCGCCGCAGCCGATGACGGCGACCGTGTCGCCGCGGCCGACCGCGCCGGTGTTGACGGCCGCGCCGATGCCCGCCATGACGCCGCAGCCGAGCAGTCCGGCCACGGCCGGGGACACGGCGGCGTCGACCTTGGTGCACTGGCCGGCGGCGACGAGGGTCTTCTCGGCGAAGGCGCCGATGCCCAGGGCGGGGGACAGTTCGGTGCCGGAGGCGGTGAGCGTCATCCGCTGCCCGGCGTTGTGCGTGTCGAAGCAGTACCAGGGCCTGCCGCGCAGGCATGCACGGCACCGGCCGCACACGGCCCGCCAGTTGAGGATCACGAAGTCGCCCGGCGCGACATCGGTGACACCGTCGCCGACCGACTCGATGACTCCGGCCGCCTCGTGGCCGAGCAGGAAGGGGAACTCGTCGTTGATCCCGCCCTGCTTGTAGTGCAGATCGGTGTGGCAGACGCCGCATGCCTGCACCTTCACGACCGCCTCGCCCGGCCCCGGGTCGGGGACGGTGATCGTCTCGACCCGCACCGGCTCGTTCTTCCCGGGTGCGATCACGCCTTGCACCTGCTGGGGCATCGCTGGACCTGCCCTTCCTCGACGTGGCGTCCTTACCGCCGCGGCCTGTCACGGCGGCGCGCCGCGATGGCTCGAACGGTATGCCGAAGACGCCGCCCAAGAGGGCGATTTCGGCCAGAGGACACGGATACGGCAACTACGGAGGAAGGGGCAGAGTCCTACCGGGTGCAGGAGGGGTTCCGCACGGAAGAGCTGTACGGGGGAGAGAACCTTGACCGAGATCATTGAGCGCGCCGCCGCGGCCGAAGCGATCGAGGAGGCCGGGCGCCGTCCCGGCCGGCCCGGCGCGCTGACGCCCTACGCCGATCCGCTGACGATTCCGCCGGTGCTGCGGCCCGACGTGGCAGATGTCCGTCAGGAGATCGAGATCGCGCTGCGTCCCACCTGGGTGCGGATGCACTCCCAGCTGCCGCCGACGCTGATGTGGGGATACGAGGGCAGCGTCCCGGGGCCCACCATCGAGGTGCGGCGCGGGCAGCGGATCAGGATCGCCTGGACCAACCGCATTCCGCCAGGCAGTGAGTACCCGGTCACCGCGGTGGAGGTCGGCCCGACGCCCGCGGGACAGCCGCTGCCGCACAACCGGCCGGGGCGCGAGGGCGTGAAGCCGGACGAGAACGTGGCGGCCCTGCCCGCGTGGTCGGTGACGCATCTGCACGGCGCGCAGACCGGCGGCGGCAACGACGGCTGGGCGGACAACGCCGTCACCTACGGGGACGCGCAGTTGTCGGAGTACCCGAACGACCATCACGCGGCGCAGTGGTGGTACCACGACCACGCCATGAACATCACCCGGTGGAACGTCTACGCCGGTCTGGTGGGCACGTACCTCGTCCGCGACGACGAGGAGGACGCGCTGGGGCTGCCGTCCGGCGCGCGTGAGGTGCCGCTGATCCTCGCCGACCGCAACCTCGACACGGACGAGGACGGGCGGCTGAACGGCCGCCTGCTGCACAAGACCTCGGTGCTGATCGCGAGCCATCCGGAGACGGGCAAGCCGGTGTCGCTGCCGTTCTTCGGGCCGTACTCCACGGTCAACGGGACGATCTGGCCGCACCTCGACGTGGACGACGCCTGGTACCGCTTCCGGCTGGTGAACGCCTCCAACGCCCGGATCTACAACCTGGTGCTGGTGGACGAGCACGACCGTCCGGTGCCCGGCGTGGTGCGGCAGATCGGCAGCGACGGGGGACTGCTGCCGCGACCGGTGCCGGTGGACTTCCCGGGCGGGCAGCCGCTGACCATCGCCCCCGCGGAGCGGTTCGACCTGCTGATCGACTTCCGGGCGCTGGCCGGACGCCGGGTGCGGCTGGTGAACAAGGGGCGCAACGCGCCCGCGGGCGTGCCGGATCTGGCCGACAGCGTGCCGTATCCGCAGGTGATGGAGTTCCGGGTGCGTGAGACGTGCGAGCCGGATCCGTTCGTGCTGCCGCCGGTGCTGTCCGGGTCGTTCCGCCGGTTCGACCACGATCTGGTCGACCACGGGCACCGGCTGATCGTGCTGACGCCGCCGCAGACCGCGGGCGGCGGCGGTCATCCGGAGATCTGGGAGATGACGGAGGTGAAGGGCGCCGGCGTCCGGGTGCCGGCGGAGGGGGTGATCCAGCTCCGGGGCCCGGACGGCACGGTGCGGACCTACCGGCGCACCTCGCGGACGTTCAACGACGCGCTCGGCTTCACGATCGGCGAGGGCTCGTACGAGCAGTGGTCGTTCCTCAACCTGGGCGCGCCCGTGCACCCGATGCACATCCACCTCGCCGACTTCCAGGTCATGAGCCGGGAGGCGTACCGGGTGGACGGCTTCGACCCGGAGATCGGCGGTACGCGGACGCCGGTCGCGCCCGACCCGGACCGCACGCTCGCGGTACCCGCGAACGAGCAGGGTTGGAAGGACGTCTTCCGGGTCGCGGAGGCGGAGCTGGTGAAGGTGATGGGCCGGTTCGACGGGGCACACGGGCGGTTCATGTACCACTGCCATCTGCTGGAGCACGAGGACATGGGGATGATGCGCCCGTTCGTGGTCATGCCCAAGGAGGCACTGAGGTTCGACCACGGCGCGGGCCACGGCGGCCACCACGGCTGAGGTACGGCGAAGGCCGGGCCCCGCGGGATGTCCAGAGGGGCCCGGCCTTCATTTGCGGCACGAACTAGCGCTCGGCGGCAATGCTGCCGACGCGCGATCTCTCTCGTCAGGCTCTCCGCCCCGGGCGGCATCGCCTTCGCGAACGGCTTCGGCGAGCCGCACATGGAGCGTCACGGCCCTCGGATCGGGGCCGTCGGACATCACGTGGTGGTGGGTCCGGCCGGCCAGGACCTCGGCGACGAGGTCACCGAGCCGGGCGAACGTCTCGTTGCCCGAGGCATTGAGCACGATCCGGTGGAAGGAGATGTCGTGCTCGAGGTGGCCCTCCCGTTGGGGGCCGCGTGAGGTGGCGACCATGCCGATGGCCTCCTCGGTGAGGGCGGCGCACTGCTCGGGGGTGGCGTTGACTGCGGCGAGGGAGGCGGCCACCGGTTCGATCGCCGAGCGCAGCACGGTGAGGGAGCGCAGCTGGCGCGGGCGGTCGGCACCCGCGAGGCGCCAGTGGATGACCCGCGGGTCACAGACGTTCCACTCCTCGGTGGGCCGTACGGTCACGCCGACACGGCGCCGTGACTCGACGAGGCGCATGGTTTCGAGGACCCGGGACCACTTCCCGGACGACGGTGCGCGAGACGTCGAAGCGCTGGACGACCTCGTCCGTGCACAGGACGCCCCCGGGGCATTCGCCCGCGGTGATCGCCAGACCGAGGGCGTCGAGCACCTGCGTGTGAAGCCCTGGGCCTTCTGCGATCACGGGGAGCGGGTACGGACGCCCGGGACAAGAAGGGTGATGCCCAAGTCTCAGGATCTTGAATATGTCGTGTTTCAAGGGTTTCACTGACGCAATGCCGATGAAGACAGCGAGGCACCCATGAGCACTTCCCATGTGGTTGTGGTGATGGGCACGGCAGGGACCGGCAAGACCACAATCGGGCGTCTGCTCGCCGAACGGCTCGACGTTCCTTACGCCGAGGGCGACGACTTCCACCCCGAGCCCAATATCGCCAAGATGTCGGCCGGTGTTCCGTTGGACGACTCGGACCGGGAGCCCTGGCTCGACGCGATCGGGCAGTGGGCGCACGGCAGGGCGGGCCTGGGCGGAGTGGTCTCCAGCTCCGCGCTCAAGCGGGCCCACCGGGACCGGCTGAGGTCCGCCGCCCCGGATGCCGTCTTCCTCCACCTCACCGGCGACCGTGAGCTGATCGAGCTGCGGATGCGTCAGCGCAAGGGCCACTTCATGCCGGCCGAGCTGCTCGAGTCACAGTTCGCCACCTTGCAGCCGCTCGAGCGGGACGAGGCGGGCATCGCCGTCGATGCCGGCGGAACCCCCGAGGAAGTCACTGAGCGGGCTCTCGCCGCGCTGCGCCGACTCGGTCAGAGTCACTCCTGCGGGTGATGTGTTGACCGGGATTGGAGCGGACCGCGGGATCGTGAATCTGGCCACCACCTCGGACGGGGACAACCACTCCGGACGCCGTGAACACTCCGCTGTCGTCGGTGCGGGCTCGCCGGCCCTGCCGATGTCGCCGCCGGGGTCAACGTGCGCGACCGTGCACGCTCGGCGCGGGTGCTCGTCAACGCGCCCGTACCGGCCCCGGCGTAGCCACGCCCGGTAGATGCGACCCGTGACCCCCTGCCGTAGGGGGTAGTCGGGAGCGCGACGAGGTGTAGACGGCTGAGCCATACCCCAGGCCGCCTGCGGCCGAGAGGTTGCCCCACGTCAACGACGCCGGTTTCTGGCTGGTGAAGGAGTACTTCGGCTGACCGTCGCCCAGACGATCAAGCCCTGGTCGGTGATGGAGACCATCGTCTCGGTCGTCGGCATCGTCTTCGTCCCGCTGCTGTCACTCGTCCTTTAGCCACCTGGAGTGGTGGTCGCGGGCCCACCGGCGCTCGACCGACCCGGTGCGCATGCCTCGGCGTGCCTCCGGGTCGGCGAGCGCCATCGCGATGTGTCCGGCAAGTGCGATACCGACCGCCAGCGACAGCCAGTCGTGCACGAACGTCGCGCCGGTGCGCCACACCAGCGGGGTGAGGTCGGTGAACCACATCAGAAGTCCGGTGCCGAGCATGACCAGGATCGCGCCCGCGATCCAGGCCGCGTAGATCTTCTGTCCGGCGTTGAACTTCCCCGCCGGGCGGGACGCGGACCTGCGGTCCCGGCGGCGTACGGCGCGCAGCCAGGTGCGGTCGTGCGGGCCGAAGCGGTTCAGCCGGCGCAGGTCCGCGCGGAACGCGGCCGAGGCGAGGCCGAGCAGGAACGGCACGGGCAGCAGGACCCCCGCCCACTCGTGGACGGTGACCACGAGGTGGCGGCGGCCGACGAGTTCGGCGATCTGCGGCACGTACAGGGCGGCGGCGGTCATGACACAGGTGAGCATCAGCGCGGCGGTGGTGCGGTGCACCCAGCGCTCGGCGCGGGTGAACCGGCGTACACGGACGGGTGGTTCAGCCGGTGGGGGTGTCGCTGCGGCCGTTGGACCGGCCGACCCAGGCGTCGACGTCATAGCCGCGCTCCTCCCAGTAGCCGGGCCGTACACGCGAGGTGACGGTGATCCCGGAGAGCCATTTCGCCGACTTGTAGAAGTACATCGGCGCGACATAGAGGCGGGCGGGGCCGCCGTGTGCATGACTGAGCGGCTTGTCCTGCATGCGCAGGGCGACCAGCACGTCGTCGCGGCGGGCCTGCGGGAGGGTGAGGCTCTCGCTGTACGTGCCGTCGAAGCAGGTGAACCGGACGGCCCTGCCCTCCGGGCGGACCCCGGCCGCCTCCAGCAGCAGCGACAGCCGCACGCCTTCGAACGGTGTGTCGGGCACACGCCAGCCGGTCACGCACTGCACATCGCGCACGATCCGGGTCTGCGGCAGGGCCCGCAGGCCGGCGAGGGTGTAAGTGGTCGGGCGTTCGACGAGGCCGTCGACGGTGAGGCGGTAGTCGGTGCCGTCCCTGTGGGGGACGGAGGAAGCGACCGAGTAGTAGCGGAAGCCGCCGCCGTTGGGCAGCAGCTGGGTGAGACCGGTGGGGTCCCTGTCGGCCGCGGAGCCGAGGAACGATTCGAGGCCGCGCTGGAGTTGGGGCGCGACGGCGACCGACGCGGCGCCGAGGCCGAGCATGCCGAGCACCAGGCGGCGCCCGACAGGCGTGCCCGTCGTGCCGTCGGCGTCCTCGCCGGCCCGGGCGCGATCGGTGTCCCCCTCGTGTGTGGTCACCTTTCGATTCGAGCACGTCGCGCGCCCAGGGGCCAGGGGATCATGCGGTACGTCAGACTTCCGTCACACTCCCCCGGTCGGCCGGGGCGTGGCGGGTCGGCCGCGCGGAGGGTACGGGAGAGCCGCCTCCCGGCCGCCCGGAGCAGGAACCTCCGCTCAGTCGACGAGGGCGGTACCGGATCGATCCTCGCCACACCGGGGAACGCGTACAAGCGCAAGGCCGGATCGTCGACGGCCTCGCCCCGCTCGCCGGCGAGTGCGGCCTCGCGAGCAGCCCCGGCGGCTTCGGCGCGGGCGTCGACCTCAACCGCAACTACGGCGGGTTCTGGGGCGGTCCCGGCGCGGCGGACGAGCCCGTCCAGGCCACCTACCGGGGCGCGGCCCCGTTCTCGGAGCCCGAGACGCAGAACGTCCGGGAGCTGTTCAGCACGCGGCAGGTGACCGGGCTGATCACCAACCACACGTTCTCCAACCTGGTACCGAGCCCCGGCGGGCTGGCGCCCGACACCGTCAGCCCGGACGGACAGCCGGTCGGGAATCCGCCCGACGACCCCGCGCTCATGGAGCTCGGCGACCGGATGGCCGCCCAGAACGGCTACACGAGCCAGCACAGCTGGGAGCTGCGAACCGCTCGCCGCCGGATCGCGGGTGAGGGCGGAGCTGTATGTGCGCACCCGTGCCCCTGCCGCCCTGGTGGCGCCGACGGTCGTGCTCCTCGCGACCGATCGGGAGACAGGCCGCGGCAGGGCGGCGAGCCGACCGGTCACCGGCGGCTGGGCGCGGTTCACGATCGAGTGGGAGACGGCGCGGCACGCCCGCACGGGCGAGCAGTTGTCCGTGCAGCTGCTGTCCGACACGACCGCGCTCGCCGAGGTGGGGTACGAGGACGGCCATGCCTCGAAGGTGACGCTCGACCCCGCCCCGCTGCCGCCTTCGGGGCTCGACTTCGGCGCCACGATCGTGTCCCCGGCGGACGGCGCCGAGGCGGCGGAGGGGACGACCATCGTCGCAGGCGGCCGGTACGCGTTCCCGGACCTCGGCTCCGACCCGGAGGGCGTCGGCGACAGGCCGGCGACCCGGCGCGTCCAGCTCTCGGTCGACGACGAGACCTTCGCCTCGCCGGTCTCCGCGGAGCTGGACCAGGCCACGGGCAG
Source organism: Streptomyces sp. NPDC018833 (assembly GCF_044390825.1). Lineage (NCBI taxonomy): Bacteria > Bacillati > Actinomycetota > Actinomycetes > Kitasatosporales > Streptomycetaceae > Streptomyces > Streptomyces sp. NPDC018833. The sequence goes on from NZ_JBIRZM010000020.1 coordinate 74,716, forward strand.
CTGGCGGGCGGAGCTCGGCCGGCTCGGCGTCGGCGGGCATGTGCTGTACGCCCGCGCGGTGCGCGACGGCACGCCTTCGCAGGTGGCCGCGTCGGCGTTCCGGGTGATGCCGGACAGCGCGGGTCGAGTGGCAGGTCGTGCAGCGCAACGGGCCCGTGGACCCCCGCGCCTGGCGACCGGCCGAGGGACGGACCGACTGGTCGTTCCCGCTGGCCACCGCCGCGTACGGCGCCGGTCACCGGACGATCGTGGTCCGCCTCGTCGAGCAGGGTACGGAAACCGCCCGGGACACGGTGCGGGCCACCTTCCGCTGACGTCCCCGCGAGGCCGCACCGCCGCACCGGTGCGGCCCCGCGCAGTGCTTGGATGGCGCCATGGCTCCGGCAGAAATTCCCGCGGAAGAGATCCTCGACATCGTCGACGAACAGGACCGGGTGATCGGCCGGGCCCCGCGCGGCGAGGCGTACGCGCGGGGCCTGCGGCACCGGTGCGTGTTCGTCCTCGTACGGGACGGGGACGGGCGGATCTTCGTGCACCGGCGCACCGCCGGCAAGCTCGTCTTCCCCTCCCTGTACGACATGTTCGTCGGCGGTGTCGTGGGCGCGGGTGAGACGTACGACGACGCCGCGCTGCGCGAGGCCGAGGAGGAGCTCGGGGTGAGCGGCCTGCCGCGCCCCGTACCGGTGCTCACGTTCCTGTACGAGGGGTCCGGCGACCCCGTGCGGACCTGGTGGTCACACGTCTACGAGGTGCGGTGCACGCTGCCGGTGAATCCGCGGGTGGAGGAGGTCGCCTGGCACGGCTTCCTCACGGACGCCGAGCTGGAGGCACGCCTGCGCGAGTGGGAGTGGGTGCCGGACGGCCTCGCCGCGTACGAGCGGCTCAGGGCCCACCAGGCGGCGTGACACCGCGGGTAGGGTGCCGAGCGTGAGCGACTTCGTACAGAGCCTGCGGCTGTGGTTGGCGCCCCGGCGGATACGGGAGGAGGGCGAGACGCCCGACTACCGCTTCTCGCTCGCCAACGAGCGGACGTTCCTTGCGTGGATCCGCACGGCCCTGGCGCTCATCGGCGGCGGCTTCGCCGTCGACCAGTTCCTGCCGGATCTGCGCTGGGGCGTCCGGGCGGGTCTCGCGCTCGCGCTGATCGGGACGGGCGCAGCGTGCGCCGTGCGCGCCGTGAACCACTGGGTGCGCTGCGAGCGGGCGATGCGCCGGGGCGAGGACCTACCGGTGTCCCGCTTCCCGGCGCTGCTGGCGCTGCTGGTCGCGGTCGTGTCCCTCGCCATGGTGGTGGTGGTCTCCTGGGGCGACGTGTGACGGCCCCTGAGCGGGATCCGGGGCTGCAGCCCGAGCGGACCCGCCTGGCGTGGCGGCGGACCACCCTGGCCTGCACGGTGGTGGCGGTCCTCGCTGCCCGGCAGGCCACCGGGGAGGTATGGCCGGCGGTCGGGCTGAGCGTTGCCGCATGGCTCGGTTTCCTGGCGGTGGCGCACCGGCGCATCGACGCGATGGACGCGGCCCGGCCGCCCGCGCTGTCGCTGCGGGGCGCGGTCGCCGCGGTGGGGTGCGTCCTGGCGCTGGCCGCGTTCGCCGTCGCGATCGTGACCTGACGGGCCGGGGCACATGATGTCCGGCCGGGGCGGGGGTCGGAGACACATACGTACGGCCCGGTGTCCGCCCCAGGCGGGGGTCGGAGACTAGCCTGGAATGCACAGATCACCGCAAACCGGACTTCAAGGGGAGCGCCATGACCGTCCTCCACCACGAGCACCCCACCCACGAGCACACGCACGGGCCGTCCTGCGGACACACCGAGGTGCCGCACGGCGACCACGTCGACTACGCGCACGAAGGACATCTGCACCGCAAGCACTCCGGACACTGGGACGAATGCGAGCCCGGCGAGCACGTCGCGCACAGCGGCCACACCCATGAGCACGGCGCAGGCTGCGGGCATCCCGCCGTGGTGCACGGGGACCACGTCGACTACATCCACGACGGACACCGGCACGCCGAGCACGACGGCCACTGGGACGATCACTGACCGGCGACCGGCTGTTCCCCGGACGGGCGCCGACTGGCAGGCTCTGAACGTCACTTCGACCTGATCAGTCCGACTGGAGGTCCAGGGTTGCCTGCCACTGAGCCGTACACCGTCCAGCTCGCACCAGAGGTTCACGCCTACGTCCAGCCCGACGGGGGCTGGTGCCTGAACAACGCGGGATTCGTCAGCGACGGGGAATCGACCCTCCTCGTCGACACGGCGGCCACCGAGCGGCGTGCCCATGCCCTGCGGGATGCGCTGCTCGCGACCGGTGCGCCGCTCCCCCGTACCGTCGTCAACACCCACCACCACGGCGACCACACCTACGGCAACGGGGTCTTCCTGCCCGAGGCCGTGGTGATCGGGCACGACGCCTGCCGCCGCGAAGTGCTGGCCGCCGGCCGTCAGCTGCATCTGATCTGGCCGCAGACCGATTTCGGCGACATCCGGATCACCGCACCGACCGTGACCTACCGCGACCGGCTCACCGTCCATGTCGGGGATATCGAGGTGCGGCTGATCCACCCGGGCGGTGTCGCCCACACACCGGGCGACACGGTCGCGTATCTGCCCGGGCGAAAAGTGGTGTTCACCGGCGACCTGATCTTCCAGGGCGGCACGCCGTTCATCCCCATGGGGTCGCTGAGCGGTTCTCTGCGCTCCCTCGACGTGCTGCGCTCCCTCGACGCGGAGACGGTCGTCCCCGGACACGGCCCGATCACCGACCCGTCGGCGTACGACGCGACCGAGCGCTACCTCCGGTTCGTGGCCGAGCTGGCCGAGGAGGGACGCTCCAAGGGACTCACCCCGCTGCAGACCGCACGCGGGGCCGATCTGGGCGCGTTCGCCGAACTGCGCGAGAGCGAGCGGCTGGTGGCGAATCTGCACCGGGCTTACGCCGAGCTCGACGGGCTCCCGGAGGGCTCGCCGCTCGATCCTGTGGCCGTCTTCGCGGACATGGCGGCGATGAACGGCGGGGTGGCGGTGGCCTGCCACGCCTGACCGGCCCAGGCCTGGCCGGACGCGCCCGGCCCGGGCATGCACCCCCCGGGCCGGGCGCGCCTTTGCATGTGATCCACACATCGGTTCCGCGGGCGCACTGGACGACATACCGACTGGTCGGTCATCATGAACGCGATCGCCAGGACGACGACCAGGACCGCCTCCGGAGGTACGCACCATGAGCCCAGCCCCACAGGGCCTCGATCCCGAGCAGCTGCGCGGACATCTTGACCGCGAGCGGCCGGGGCTGGTGACCGGACCGCTCAGCGCACGACTGATCCAGGGCGGCCGCTCGAACCTCACGTACGCGGTCACCGACGGCACCGGCCGCTGGGTCGTACGCAGGCCGCCGCTGGGCCATGTCCTGGCGACCGCCCACGACATGAAGCGCGAGCACCGGGTGATCAGCGCGCTCGCACCGACCGGGGTGCCGGTCCCCCGGCCGGTGCTGCTGTGCGACGACGAGTCGGTCATCGGATCGCCGTTCTACGTGATGGAGTTCGTCGAGGGCACGCCTTACCGCACGGCGGACCAGCTCGGCGCTCTCGGCCCCGCCCGCACCCGTGACGCGGTGCTCTCGCTCGTCGACACGCTCGTCGACCTGCACGCCGTCGACCCCGACGCGGTCGGCCTCGGCGACTTCGGGCGGCCCGAGGGATTCCTCGACCGGCAGCTGCGCCGCTGGGGCAAGCAACTGGACGCCTCGCGCAACAGGGAGCTGCCCGGCATCGACGAGCTGCACTCCGCGCTGGGCCGCGCGCTGCCGGACTCGCCCGCGGCCACCGTCATCCACGGCGACTACCGCCTCGACAACGTCCTGATCGGCGAGGACGACCGGATCACGGCCGTGCTGGACTGGGAGATGTCCACGCTCGGCGATCCGCTGACCGACCTCGGACTGCTGGTGATGTACAGCCACCGGCTGGACCTGCCCGGCTCCCCCATCAGCACCACGGCGGCCGCCCCCGGCCATCCGTCTCCCGAGGAACTGATCGAGCGCTACGCGACGCGTTCCGGCCGGGACGCGTCGGGGATCGCCTGGTACACGGCGTTCGCCTGGTTCAAGCTCGCCGTGATCCTCGAGGGCATCCACTACCGCTACACCCTCGGCCAGACCGTGGGAGCCGGTTTCGATCGCATCGGCGATCTCGTCCCCCTCTTCATCGAGCACGGGCTCACCACTTTGCAGGAAGGCTGAGAACCTCATGGACTTCGCATTCGACGCCCGCACGGAAGACCTCCGCGCCAAGCTGCTCGCGTTCATGGACGAGCACGTCTATCCGGCCGAGCAGATCGAGCACGAACAGCGCGCGCGGCTGGCGTCCCCGTGGGACACACCGGCGATCGTCGAGGAGTTGAAGGCCGAGGCACGCAAGCAGGGCCTGTGGAACCTCTTCCTGCCCGACGCGGAGCACGGCGCCGGCCTGACGAACCTGCAGTACGCGCCGCTCGCCGAGATCACCGGCCGCAGCCCTCACCTGGCGCCGACCGCGCTGAACTGCGCCGCCCCCGACACGGGGAACATGGAGGTCCTGGCGCAGTTCGGGAACGACGAGCAGAAGAAGCAGTGGCTGGAGCCGCTGCTCGCGGGTGAGATCCGCTCCGCCTTCGCCATGACGGAGCCCGAGGTCGCCTCGTCCGACGCGACGAACATCCGGACCCGGATCGACCGCGACGGCGACGACTACGTCATCAATGGCCGCAAGTGGTACATCTCCGGCGCGATGAACCCGGACTGCAAGATCTTCATCGTGATGGGCAAGACCGACCCGGACGGCGACGACATCCGCCGCCAGCAGTCGATGATCCTGGTCCCGCGCGACACCCCGGGCGTCGAGGTCCGGCGCGCCATGCAGGTCTACGGCTACGAGGACCACTCCCACGGAGGCCACGCCGAGGTCGTCTTCACCGACGTCCGGGTGCCCGCGTCGAACCTCATCGACGAGGTCGGCAGCGGCTTCGCCATCGCCCAGGCACGGCTCGGGCCGGGCCGGATCCACCACTGCATGCGGCTGATCGGCATGGCCGAGCGCGCGATCGAGCTGATGTGCCGCCGGGCTGTGTCCCGCGAGGCGTTCGGCAAGGCGATCGCCCAGCAGGGCGTCGTGCAGAACTGGATCGCGGACGCGCGGGTCACGGTGGAGCAGCTGCGGCTGCTGGTGCTGAAGACCGCGTGGCTGATGGACACGGTCGGCAACCGGGGAGCGCACACCGAGATCCAGGCGATCAAGATCGCGACACCGCGCGCGGTCGTGGACATCCTGGACAAGGCGGTGCAGGTCCACGGCGCGGGCGGCGTGAGCCAGGACTTCCCGCTCGCGGAACTGTGGGCGGCGGCGCGGACGCTGAAGCTGGCGGACGGACCGGACGAGGTGCACCAGCGGTCGCTGGCGAGGCGGGAGCTGAAGAAGTACGTGTGAGGCGGGGGGCGCGGGGGGCTTTCCCCACCCCGCCCCTTCCCGTAACTGAGGGCTCCGCCCCCAGGCCCCCGGCGCACCGGCACCTCGCCCCGCGGCCTCGGACGGAGCCCGGACATCCAGCGGCGCCGCTGGCGATTGGGGCGCGTGGGGCACGGGGGCCAGAGCCCCACGCAACTCATCCCGCCGAGCATTCGAGGCGCGGGTCTCGGGCGGAGCCCGGACATCCAGCCCCGGGCGACGGCGATTGAGCCGGCCAAGGACGGGGCAGTGCCCCGGAAGCCCGGCCCCGCCGACGACTGATCCGCGGCCTCGAACGAAGCCCGGGCATCCACCCGCTGACGGTTGAGGCGCGGAGGCACGGGGCCATCGCCCCTGGCAACTCAGCCCGGCCGGCGATCGAGGCGCAGGGCTCGGGCGGAGCCCGGATGTCCAGCCCCGCCGACGGCCATTGGGCCGGCGAAGGACGAGGCCAGCACGCCCGGCCAAAGGCGCCGCTGGCGATCGAGGCGCAAAGGCACGGTGGCAGCGCCCCCGGGCAAGTTCAACAGCGTCGGCGTTTGGGGCGGATGCACGGCCAGAGCCCCCGAAAACTCAGCCCCCGCCGACGATCGAGGCACAAGCCTCGGGCGGAGCCCGGACACCCAGCCCCGCCGACGGCCATTGGGCCGGCGAAGGACGAGGCCAGCACGCCCGGCCAAAGGCGCCGCTGGCGATCGAGGCGCAAAGGCACGGTGGCAGCGCCCCCGGGCAAGTTCAACAGCGTCGGCGTTTGGGGCGGATGCACGGCCAGAGCCCCCGAAAACTCAGCCCCCGCCGACGATCGAGGCACAAGCCTCGGGCGGAGCCCGGACACCCAGCCCCGCCGACGGCGATTGAGCCGGCGAAGGACGGGGCCAGCGCCCGGGAAAGCTCAGCCCAGACGGCGATTGAGACGCGAAGGCACACCGGCCAGAGCCCCAGGCAACACAGCCCCGCCGGGGTTTGAGACGCGGGGCTTGGGGCGGAGCCCCAACAGGGGCGTCACGGACAAGGATCCTGGCGGCGGGCGCACGGGGCAGGCGCCCCGGAAAACGCGGACGCGCCGGCGTTCGAGGCGCGGCGCCCCCGGGCTACGGGCGCAGCGCCCTCAGCAGGAGGTCCGCCAAGTGGTCCGCCACCTCTTGCTTGGTCATCGGCCCGTCCGGGCGGTACCACGTCGACAGGTGGTGCACCGAACCGAAGTGGTAGTCCACCACAAGATCCGCCGGGGTCGCCGTGGAGAAGACACCGCTCTTCTGCCCCTCCTCCACCAGTGCCCGGAACCGCTCGTGGTAGCGGCGCCGCTCGGCACGCACCTGCTTGTGCTTCTCCGGGCTGAGGTGGTGCATGGAACGGAAGAAGATCGCGGCGTCGTCCAGGTTGTCGATGGTGGTCACGACGACGTCCGCGGCGGCTCCGCGCAACCGGTCCTCCACCGGCTCATCCGCGTCCGCGAAGGCGTCGAGCCGCTCCTGCTGGACGCGTAGCACCCGCGCGTAGACCTCCTGCAGGAGGTCCTCCTTGGAGCCGAAGTAGTGGTAGAGCGCACCCTTGGTGACGCCCGCCGCCTCCACGATCTCCTGGACCGAGGTGCGGTCGTAACCGTGCTCGGCGAACAGGCGGGTGGCGGCGGCCAGCAGCCTCTGCGGTACGGGGGTCGCCTCCCCGTCCGTCGTCCTGGCCATCGCCGACACCCGCCTTCCCGCAGAGTTTCCTTGTCCTACACCTGGGAACGCAGTTCCCGTCTGAGGATCTTCCCACTTGTGGTCTTCGGGAGCTCCGGCAGGACCGTCACTTCCCGAGGGTATTTGTAGGCGGCGAGCCGCCGCTCACAGTAGGCGGAGAGCTCGTCTGGCCCGACGGACGCCTCCGGGCGGAGACTGACGTACGCCTTGACGGTCTCGCCGCGGTAGGAGTCGGGCACGCCGACGACGGCCGCCTCACGGACCGCCGGGTGCGTGTAGAGGACGTCCTCCACCTCACGGGGCCAGACCTTGAACCCGGAGGCGTTGATCATGTCCTTCTTGCGGTCGACGACGTAGAGCCAGCCGTCGGGATCCATGAAGCCGATGTCGCCGGTGCGCAGCTCGCCGTCGGGGAACGTCTGGGCCGTCGCCTCCGGCATGCGCCAGTAGCCGGGCACCACCTGGGGGCCGCGGACGGCGATCTCGCCCTGCTCGCCGAGGGGCACGTCGTCACCGTTCTCGTCGATGATCCGCACCATCGTGTCCGGTCCCGGCAGGCCCACGGAGAGGGTGCCGGAGGCCGGGTCGACCGGCGCCTCCTTCTCGGGGGGCACGGAGGCGCAGGGCGCGGTGCACTCGGTGAGCCCGTAGCCGTTGCGGATGTACGGGCCGAACCCGGCGCGGAACTTCTCCACCAGCGCGGGCGGCACCGGCGCTCCTCCCGAGGAGATCACGTCGAAGGAGGCGAAGTGCTCGCGGGTGGCGGCGGGATGGGCGGCCAGCGCCATGAAAGCGGTCGAGGGGCCGACCGTGTACGCCGGCCGGTGCTCGGCGAAGGCGTCGAGGACGACGCCCGCCTCGAAGCGGTAGGCGAGGGCGAGAGTGCCCGCGTTGGCGACGCAGACGGCGAGCTGGCAGACCATGCCGGTGATGTGGAACAGGGGCGCGAGTGCGAAGTAGCAGGCGCCCTCGGGTACGGGATGACCGGTTCGCTGGCGTTCGGCGTTGTAGGTGATGCCGCCGTGGAGGTTCATCGCCCCCTTGGGGGTGCCGCTGGTGCCCGAGGTGTAGCTGATCAACGCCACGTCGGCCGGGCCGAGTTCACGGTCGGCGGGCGCGGGGAGGCCCCGGCGGGCGACGGTGAGCAGGTCGTCGGCGTCGGCCGCCTGTGGCAGCCGCTCGAAGGCGAGGACCCGCTCGTCGTGACGGGTCTGGAGGTCGAGCTCACAGGCGGTGATCGCGATGCGCACGGACGAACCCGCGGCGCAGTCGCGCAGATACGCCTCCCACGCCCGGTCGGAGCAGATCAGCGCCGCGACCTCGGAGTCGGCGAGGACGTGGGCGACCTCGCCCGATTTGTACATCGGGTTGAGCGGGACGACGGTCGCGCCGGCCTTCCACGCGCCGAGCAGGGCGAGCACGAAGTGCGGGGTGTTCTGGAGCATGATCGCGACGCGGTCGCCGCGGGCGACACCGCGGTCCGCGAGGTGGGCGGCGACGGAGTCGGAGAGCGCGTCGGTCTCCCGGTAGCTGAGCCGGGCGTCGAAGTAGGCGAGCGCGGGGTGTTCCGGGGCACGGGCGACGGCGGCACGGAAGGAGTGCACGACGGTCGCGGCCGGGGTCACCGGGGCGCGCTGGGCCTCGGTCAGCTGTCCGAGCCAGGGCTGTGCGGCGTACACGGATCTCACCGGCGCGTCTCCTCCCACTTCCGCTGGAGGTGGTTCATGCCCTCGAGCCAGCGGTCGGGCTCGCCGGCCCGCGCCGTGTAGTAGCCGGCGACCTCGGGGTGGGGCAGTACGAGGAAGCGGTCCGCGTCCATCGCGTCGAAGAGGGCGTCGGCGACGTCCTCGGGCTCGATCGCGGTCGGGTGAAGGACGATGTCGCCGGCCGATCCGGTGGCGGCGAGCATGTCGGTCCGTACGCCCTGCGGGCAGATGGCGTGGACCTTGAGGCCGCGGTGGCGGTAGGTGAGGGAAAGCCACTCGGCATAGGCGAGCGCTCCGTGCTTGGTGACGCTGTAGGGGGCGGCGCCGATCATGGTGAGCAGTCCCGCGGCGGAGACGGTGGAGATGAAGCGGCCGCTGCCGCGCTCCAGCCAGTCCGGCAGCAGGGCGCGGCTCGCCCGGACGTGCGCCATGACGTTGACGTCCCAGGCCGAGGCCCAGATGTCCTCGTCCGCGAAGGCGTCGCCCGGCGAGGCGAGACCGGCGTTGGCGCAGTAGACGTCGATGACGCCGTCGAGCGCGTCACGGGCCTCGTCCACGACAACCGAGGCGTCGCCGGGCACGGCGGTGCCGCCGATCTCGTCGGCGACCGCCTTGGCCTTGCCCGCGTCGATGTCGTTGACCACCACCCGGGCGCCCCCGGCGGCGAACCGGCGGGCCAGCGCGGCGCCGATGCCGCCGCCCGCGCCCGTGACAACAACCCGCGCGCCCCGCACCGTACTCATCAAGCTCCGCCTTTCGCAGCGTCCCGGCCGTGCGGGCAGACTAACCGGTCGGTATGTGCCAGGGGAAGAGGGCGGCGCAACGGTCCTCTTCCCCTGCGGAAGAGGGCGGCGCAACGGTCGCGCCCGGGTCGTTCCCGGCGGGCGTCAGGAGCGCTAGCCTGCGTGGTCATGACAGACGGCGATCACGGAGGTAGCTCGATGAGCCTGTCCAGACGGGGTTTGCTGGCCGCCGGCGGCGCGGTGGGGGCACTGTCCGCGACATCCGCGGCACCCGCCGCCGCACACACGGCCCGCGGCCGGGTCCGCACCGGTTTCGAACGGCTGGCCGCCGACGGGTACGCCCTCCTCGCCGGCGAGCGGGTCGGCGTGGTCACCAACCCGACCGGCATCACGCGCGACGTACGGCACATCGTGGACGTCATGCACGCCGACGACCAGGTGAACCTGGTCGCGGTCTTCGGACCCGAGCACGGCTTCCGCGGCACGGCGCAGGCCGGAGGCTCCGAGGGCCGCTACGACGACCCGGCGACCGGTCTGCCGGTGTACGACACGTATCTCAAGAGCGGCCGGCCGCTCGCCGACATCTTCAGCGCCTCCGGCGTCGACACGATCGTCTTCGACATCCAGGACGCCGGAGCCCGCTTCTACACCTACATCTGGACCCTCTTCGACTGCATGCAGGCCGCCGAGCTGGCGGGCAAGCGGTTCGTGGTGCTCGACCGGCCGAATCCGGTGACGGGCCGCGCGGCTCTCGGGCCCGTGCTGGACAAGGCGTTCGCGACCTTCGTGGGCCGCGAGCCGATCTCTCAGGCGCACGGCATGACCGTCGCCGAGCTGGCCCTGCTCTTCAACGGGGAGTTCCTGGCGCGGCCGGTCGAGCTGACGACCGTGACCATGACGGGATGGCGCCGCTCCGACTTCTACGACGCGGCGGGGCTGCCCTGGGTCCCGCCGAGCCCCAACATGCCCACCCCCGACACCGCACTGGTCTACTCCGGCACCTGCCTGTTTGAGGGCACGAACCTGTCCGAGGGCCGGGGCACGACCCGCCCCTTCGAACTGCTGGGCGCCGAGGGCATCGACCGCCGCTGGGCCGAGGCCGCAGGCGAACTGCGCCTGCCGGGCGTCCGCTTCCGTGAGGCGTACTTCGCGCCGACGTTCTCCAAGTTCCAGGGAAAGACCGTCGGGGGGGTCCAACTCCACGTCCACGACCGGGAGTCATACGACCCCGTCCGCACGGGCATCGCCCTGCTGGTGACGGCGAAGCGCAGCTGGAGCGGCTTCGCCTGGCGCGCCGACAACTGGATCGACAAGCTGACCGGCTCCACCAAGGTGCGCACACTGATCGACGCGGGCGCGGACACCGACGAGGTGGTGGGTGCGTGGCGGGACGAACTCGCCGCGTTCTGCGCCGTACGGCGGCGGTACCTGCGGTATTGAGCACCGTCGTCGGTGGGGTTCGCCCCACCGGGAAGCGGGGGCCGGCAGGCTGGCCGCGCCCCCGGGTGCGCGGACAGGCTTGATCCATGACTCACCCCGAACGTCTTCCGTTACGGCATGTGCTGCTGCTCGTCATGGCCCTTGCCTCCATCACGGTCACCGCGCCCGCCCGGGCCCAGCAGCACACCGACGATCCGGTCCGCGCGCTCGCGCGAGGCGCCGAACCACTCTCGGACCTGCGGCCGCTGGAGCGCATGGTCGGCTCCGCGACCATCGTCGGCGCGGGCGAGGCCACTCACGGCTCCGCGGAGTTCTTCACCACCAAGCACCGGATGTTCCGCCACCTCGTCGAGCACAAGGGCTTCACCACGTACGCACTGGAGGCGAACTGGAGCACCGGCCTGCGGCTCAACGACTATGTGCTGCACGGCAAGGGCGACCCGCGCACGATCATGCGGGAGGAGTTCCAGGAGTCGTACCTGATCTGGCACACCCGCGAGTACCTGGATCTGATCCGCTGGATGCGTAGTACAACCTCCGTCATCCGCACCGCCCCGTCCAGTTCATGGGCAACGACCTCGCCTACGCGGGACCGCGCCTCTTCGACGAGGTGACCGGCTATGTGGGCGAGCACTACCCGGGACTGCTGCCCGAGTTCGAGCGGTTGTACCAGGCGTCCCGGCCCACCGGCAGTGTCCACGACACCATCAAGAGCTATCTGTTCCGGCCGCTGCCGGAGCGGAAGGCCATGGCCGAAGACGTACGGCGGGCGCTGGCGCTACTGGAGCGGCAGCGGCCCGGGCCGGACCGCGAGCGGCACGCCTGGGTGGTCCAGCATGCCCGGGCCATCGCCCAGACCGGCACGGAGTTCTCGTACGACCTGTTCGACCCGGCGCAGGTGGGTGCGGCCATGCGCTACCGCGACCAGGTGATGGCCGAGAACACCGTGTGGTGGCAGCGGCACACCGGGCACCGGATGCTGGTGTCCGCCCACAACGGGCACGTCCGGCTGGTGACGACCAACCCGCAGCAGTACCCGAAGGTCCAGGGCACGTTCCTGCGGGAGATGGTCGGCGACGCCTATGTCAGTGTCGGCTTCACCTTCGGCCGGGGATCGTTCAACGCGCTCGACACCACCGACCCCGCCGAACCGCTGCGCACCTTCTCGGTGGGCGCGCCCGAGCCCGGGAGCAACGAGGACACGCTGCGGCAGGTGGCGCGGAAGGACTACTACCTGGACATGCGCAGCGCGCCCCGGGCGGCCCGCGAGTGGCTGGGAGTGACCCGTCCGACGCGGGACATCGGCAACGCGTGGCCGGCCGAGCCCGAACCCGTACGCCTGGTCACGTCCTATGACCTCCTGGTCCATCTGCATCGGGTCACGGCGGCCGACAGGCTCTGACCGCTTCCGGGGTATGGCCGTTTCTGCCCTTGCGCAGGATCCTGGGTGGTCAGGGGCCACGGGGAGGGGCAGGCATGTCGGGGACGGGTGTGCGGCCGTACCGGGAGATCACTTTCGACGCGGACGGCGATGTACTGGGGCCGTACGGCGGGCTCGTGGACCAGAACGTCACGGACCTGGTGATGTTCGCCCACGGATGGAACAACTCTCCGGGCACGGCCCGGCGGCTCTACGCGTCGTTCTTCGCGCCCTTCCCCAAGCTGGTGGCCCAGACCCCGCAGGCGCGGCTGGGGTACGCCGGTGTCGTCTGGCCCTCCATGCGGTTCTCGGACGAGCCGATCCCCGACGTCGAGCCACCGGCCGCGGGCGCCCAGCCGTCGGGGCCCGGCCTGGACGGGGCGACGCGTGCGGTGCTCGCGGAGCTGTTCCCCGGGCATCGCGACGCCGTGGACAGACTGGCGCTGCTGCTGGACGAACAGCCGGAGTCGCGTGCGGCGTTCGCCGAGTTCGGCACGCTGGCACGGCAGTTGGCGGCCGCTCCCCCGGGCGGTCTGGAGGCGGGCTTCGCCGAGGACCTGCCCCATGACGAGCAGAGCCCGCCCGCGGTGCTGTACGAGGACACGCTCACCCTGTGCCGCAGGCTGGCCGCCGCGCTGGACGCGGAGTCCGGCTCGCTGTACGGCGCGATCCCGTTCGGCGGCGGACTGCGCTCCGCGTGGCGGGGCGCCAAGGAGTTGCTGCGGCAGACGACCTACTACGCGATGAAGCGCCGCGCGGGGACGGTCGGCGAGCTGGGGCTCGGCCCGCTGCTCGGCCGGCTGGCCCGCTCGGCGCCGCGGCTGCGGGTGCACCTCGTCGGACACAGCCAGGGCGCGCGGCTGGTGGCGTTCGCGCTGCGCGGTCTGCCGGAGGGCGCGGACAACGTGAAGTCGGTGACGCTGCTGCAAGGGGCCCTGTCCCACTACGCGTTCGCGTGCGGGCTGCCGCACGCCCCGCACAGTGCGGGCGCGCTCGCCGCCGTGCAGGAGCGGGTCGACGGGCCGGTCGTCGCCTGCTACTCACGCCACGACAGCGCGCTCGGCGTGTTCTACCCGCTGGCGTCCGCCCTGGCCGGGGACTCCGCATCGGCGGTGGGCAGCGACCGGCGGTGGTGGGCGATGGGCCACGACGGCATACAGGCCGTCGGCGGCTCGCCGCGGCTGACCCTGGAGGAGGCGCTGCGCGACGGCCTGCCGGACTCGGGATGCGTCAGCGTCGACGCGGCGCAGGTGGTGCGCCGCGGTGGCCCGCCTGCGGGTGCGCACAGCGACATCTGCCACGAGGAACTGGCCCGGGTGGTGCTGGCGGCGGGCCGCGTCGGCCGCTGAGACGGGGGCGTGTTCCGGCCGACCTCACGGGTCGCGATTTTGGATGGAGCCGAAACGGGCACTCCTACGTCCATTCTTCAACGCCGATGTACCAGCGACGGAGGTGTCGACGCGATGGCCGGTTTCCGAAGTCTTGCGAGACAGGTGCGTGACGCGCGCTGTGACCTGGCGCTGCGGCGCTACTCACTGCGCAAGTGCCTGGAGAGGTTCGCCCCTTATGGGCACAGGGCCACTTGGGATCATCTGTGCGCCAGGCACAGCATCGAGCCCGAGGACAGGGCCCCCGATCCGGCGCGGCTGGTGGCCGCGCTGGAGGAGTTGGAACAGGCGCGCGCCGTGTGGCTCGCATACGAGGAGAACTTCGCGGACCGCCGCAAACGGGAGAAGCACGAGGGGCTGCGGCGACCCGGACACATCGACGACTGGCATCGCCGGACCTGGGGCGGGAACGGGGTCGCCCGCTGCGACAGCCCCGCCACGCATCCCTCGGAGCCGCTGGACGAGGTGCTGCGCCGCCTGATCGGCGCGCTGAAGACGGAACCCGGGGATGCCTGCCCGGTGTGCAGGGGAACGCACATCGTGTGGCGCCAGGACCTGGAGCACGAGCCGTGGTTCGGCCCGGTCTGCACCGACTGCGGCATCGTGGTGCCGCAGCCCGTCCTGACACCGGAGGCGGTGGCCGCGGCGAAGCGCGCGGGGTCCCGGGAGCTCGCGTCGGTCGCTTGAGGGACACGGGGTTCCGGGTCGGGGGCCCGGACCTTCCGTCAGCGCGCGGCCGTGCGGCGTCGCACCGGCGTCGGTTCACCGCTGCTCGTACGGCACGGCCGGCGGGCCGGTCCTGAACAGGAGCGGCGGGTCGGCGCCTTGGGCGCGCAGCCGGTCCGGGGTGTGCTGAAGGATCCACGCGGCCCGAGGATCGCGTCGGCCGGTTCCGCCGACCGGTTCCGCCGGCCGGCCCGTCCGAGGCCGGTCAGGCAGGAGGCGCGCATGCGGCTCACCGGCGCACGGCCAACTGCGCCGCGAGCTGCGGAGGATACGGCGCATCGCGGTGGCTGGTCGTCGAAGTGGTCCGGCCACTCGTGTGTGCATCCGCGCGGGACTTCGTCGGGCAGTTCCGCGCCCCCCACGTGCAACATCGCCGTCTCATCAGGGAGATGACAGCGGCCGCGGCCCGTCTCGTGAGGGCTGGTCATGCCGGCGAGGGCCGTGCGGATGCGGTCCACCGCCGCGGTGAGTGCTGGGGAGGCCATGTGCCGCCATGTCCCGGCCGAGGGCTGCGGCTCGCGGCCCGGGCGGCCGAAGATCCCGACGCTACCAGAGGTCAAATCCGTGGCCCAGCGGGATTACGGGGCCGACAGTAGGGGGCGAACAGGAACACGACCGAGGAGCCCTGATGTCGACGCTGCGCGTCACCGCCGAAGTCCTGACCGTGCACGAGCACCCGAACGCCGACGCCCTGGAGCTGGCCCAGGTGGGCCTGTACCGCGCCGTCGTCGCCAAGGGCGTCTATCGCACCGGTGACACCGCCCTGTACATCCCCGAGCAGGCCGTGCTCCCGACCGGGCTGATCGAAGAGCTCGGCCTGACCGGCCGGCTCGCGGGCGGCGAGGCCAACCGGGTCAAGGCGGTCCGGCTGCGCGGCGAACTGTCGCAGGGCATCGTCTGCCGGCCGCGTGCGCTCGCGGACGTCGACCTGGCGCAGGCGGCCGCGGACGGCACGGACTTCGCCGAGCGGCTCGCGATCACCAAGTGGGCGCCGCCGATCCCGCCCCGGATGGGCGGCGACGTGGAGGCGGCACCGGACCTGCTGCCGTGGGTGGACATCGAGAACCTGCAGCGCTACCCGGGCATCTTCGAGCCCGGTGAGCCGGTCGTGCTGACGGAGAAACTGCACGGCTCGGCCTGCCTGTTGACGTACTCAGCGGCCGAGGGCGGAAGAGTGCAGGTCTCGTCCAAGGGCTTCGGCGCCAAGGGCCTCGCCATCACGCAGAACCCGAGCAACCTGTACTGGCGGGCCGTTCTGACGCACGACGTCCCGTCGGCCGCCGCGCGCCTGGCCGAGAAGCTGGGTGCGAGCCGGGTCGGCGTCTTCGGCGAGGTGTACGGGGCGGGGGTCCAGGATCTCTCCTATGGGGCGAACGCCCGCGCCGAAGACGGCCTCGGCTACGCCGTGTTCGACGTGTCGGCGGAGATCGACGGGCGGCTCCACTGGCTGGACGCGACCGCGCTGCTGGCAGGCGAACTGCCCCTGGTACCAAGGTTGTACGAGGGCCCGTACGACACCGACGAGGTGCTGCGCCTGGCGACGGGCCGGGAGACGGTCTCGGGGCGCGAGCTGCACCTGCGCGAGGGCGTGGTGATCCGCCCGGCGGTGGAGCGCTACAGCCCGGTGGTCGGCGGCCGGGCGATCGCCAAGGCGGTGAGCGCGGCGTACCTGACCCGCAAGGGCGGCACGGAGTTCGAGTAGCCGGCGGGGGCGGGCCCTGAGAGGAGCGGGCGGGGCCGGGGGCCGGGCCCGCCCGGCGGACGCCCTGCGGTGAGACCCTGTGGCCAGGGCCCGGCCGACACCCGGCGCTCGGTCGTGCGCAGGCACCGCCCGGAATGGGCGCGGCGGCCACGCCCGTCGAAGGCACCGCCGACGCGCGGCCACGGTCCGCGGAGGCACCATCCCGCCGACACGGATGTGGCCGCCCGCATCACGCACCCGACCTGCGGACGCGGCACCGAACGACACGGTTCGCGGTCGCCGTCCGCGCCATCCCGCCGGCCCCCGGCACGGGCACCGTCCGCACGTCCCACCGAACCCGCGGACGCAGCACGGCACGCAGACGCGGACGCGGCACGCGGACGCACCATCCCGCTGACGCCGCCGATACGGATGCGGCCCGCGCCTCGTCCCCAACCCGCGGACGCAGCCCGGCACGCGGACGCAGACGCGGTCGCGGCTGCGGACGCACCATCCCGCTGACGCCGCCGACACGGATGCGGCCCGCACCTCGTCCCCAACCCGCGGACGCACCATCCCGCTGACGCCGCCGATACGGACGCGACCCGCAGGGGCACCGAACGGTCCGCGAGTCGCATCACCCCGACGGGCGGCAGGCGACGTGGTCCGCCGCGCCCGGTGCGGTCCGTGCCTCGCACGGACCGTGGAGCACACCGCCCCGCCCGGACGTGGCGCACCCGATTCCGCCGGGCGTCGTCCGGCTCAGGGACCGGTCCGCCGCGCGCGGCGTCGTTCCGGTAGCAGGCGGGAGCCGGTCAGTTGGTCGCCGAAGACATCGTCCGGGTTGGAGAGCACACACGTCTCCAGGGACAGACAGCCGCAGCCGATGCAGTCGGTCAGGTGGTCGCGGAGCCGGCCGAGCTGTTTGATCCGCTCGTCGAGTTCGCCGCGCCAGGCCGCCGACAGGCGGGCCCAGTCCTCGCGATCAGGGGTGCGCTCCTCCGGCAGCTCGGCGAGCGCCTCCCGGATGGTGGCGAGCGGGATGCCCACGCGCTGTGCGGCCCGTACGAAGGCGACGCGCCGCAGCGCGTCCCTGCTGTAACGGCGCTGGTTCCCGGCGGTGCGGCGACTGCTGATGAGGCCCTTGGACTCGTAGAAGTGCAAGGCGGACACGGCCGCGCCGCTGCGCGCGGAGAGCTGGCCGACCGTGAGCTCGTGGATCTTCTCAGGAATCTGTGGCACTCCTCGAACCCTAGCGGCCGTCCGTTGACAGGAGCGCCCCCGCCCACCATTCTGAGCAAGCGCTTAGACATGGGCGTACGACAAATGCGAGAGGCAGGGACCAGGGACATGGCAGAGCCGAGGATCTTCACCTCCCCCGAGGAGCTGCGCGCCGGGGTCGGCGAGCAGCTCGGGCACAGCGACTGGCTGGAGGTCGACCAGAAGCGGATCGACCTCTTCGCCGACGCCACCGGCGACCACCAGTGGATTCACGTCGATCCGGAGCGCGCGGCGAGCGGCCCCTTCGGCACGACGATCGCCCACGGCTATCTGACGCTGTCACTGCTGCCGGCCCTGGTGCCGCAGGTGCTGCGGGTCGAGGGCATGAAGATGGGCATCAACTACGGCAGCAACAAGGTGCGCTTCCCCGCCCCCGTCCCGGTCGGCTCGCGGCTGCGCGCCACGGCCGTGGTGCAGAGCGTCGAGGAGGCGGGCGGCGGCGTGCAGGTGACCGCCCTCGTCACGATCGAGCGCGAGGGCGGCGACAAGCCGGTGTGCGTGGCGGAGTCCGTGTCCCGCTACTTCTTCTGAGCGTCCACCATCCGCAGGACGAGGTCGGCGTAGAACACACCGACCTCGTCCGGCGTCCGCCGCCCCTGGGTGTTGAACCAGCGGGCCACGTCGATGCAGAGCGACAGCACGGCGACGGCGGTACCGGGCACGTCCGGCACATCGAACTCGCCCGCAGCCACGCCCTCTTCGAGGAGGCGGCGCACCACGGCGTCCGTCTCGCGGCGCAGCTCGATGATCTCGGCACGGTGGGCTTCGCCGAGCGCGTCCAGTTCGTACTGCACCACCCGCGCCGTGGTGTACCGGCCTGCGTGCCAGCGGACGAAGGACCGTACGGCGCCGGCGAGCCGCTCGGTGGGCGTGCCGTCGGCCTCGTAGGCGGCGGAGAGGATCTCCAGCGCCTTGTCGTGGCCGATCCTGCTGATCCGGTGGAGCAGCTCTTCCTTGGTCTTGTAGTGGATGTAGAGCGCGGCCGGGCTCATACCGGCCCTGCCCGCGATGTCACGTGTGGTGGTCGCGTGGTAGCCGCGCTCGGCGAACGCCTCGACCGCGGCGACCAGCAACTTCCGGGCTGCCTCCGGGGTGACCTCGTCCCACGGCCTGTCCTCGTCGGCCGTCTGGTCCGCCGCACTCATCGCTCGCCCCTTCCCTGGTCAGGACGAACACCATACCGTGACGGTGAGCGATCGCTTAGATCTTGTGGAAGGGGTCATGCTCGGCGAGCAGCTTCTCCAGCCGGGCCTGGTCGACGCGGCTGACGATCTGCCCGGCCTCCTGCCGGTCCCTGACCACCTTGGCGAGCGTGAAGGCGGACGTGGTCAGGTACAGGACGGCTATGCCGAGGAAGGCGCGCACCCAGGCGTCGGCCTCCATGTTGAAGATCCCCACGGCGACCGCCCCGATCGCGATGGCGAAGGAAGCGACGGCCTGACCGTAGTACGCCGCGGTGTTCTGCTGCTTGACCGGTGTCTCACTCATGCGCACAGCGTCGCGCCCGCGCCGGCCCTCGGCATGGGCGCTCGTACTCACCTTGTGTACTCACCCACCGTCCGCGGCCCAGGTCAGAAGGCGGAGACGCCGGTCAGCGCGCGGCCGATGATCAGTTTCTGGATCTGGCTGGTGCCCTCGTACAGCGTCATCACCCGGGCATCACGCAGCAGTTTGCCGACCGGGTACTCGTCGATGTAGCCGTAGCCGCCGAAGACCTGGAGGGCATTGTTGGCGGCACGGACGGCGGCCTCGGAGGCGAAGAGCTTCGCCTTGGAGGCGGCGGTGGCGAAGTCCTCGCCGCGGTCGATGAGGTCGGCGACCCGCCAGGTCAGGAGCCGGGCGGCGTCCACGTCGACGGCGATGTCGCTGATCAGCTCCTGGACCAGCTGGTAGTGGGCGATGGGCTTTCCGAACTGCTCGCGCTCGCCCGCGTACCCGACCGCGGCGTCCAGCGCGGCCTGCGCGATGCCGACGCAGCCCGCGGCCACCGACATCCGGCCCTTGGCGAGCGCGGACATGGCGACGGAGAAGCCCTTGCCCTCGGGCCCGAGCAGGGCGCCGGCAGGCACCCGGACGTCGTCGAGGGCCAGCTCGGCGGTGGCCTGGCCGCGCAGTCCGAGCTTTCCGTGGATCGTGCGACGGGTCAGTCCGGGCGTGTCGGCGGGAACCAGGAAGGCGGACACGCCCCGGTGGCCGGGAGCGTCGCCGGTGCGGGCGAAGAGCAGCACCACATCGGCCCAGGTGCCGTTGGTGATGAACATCTTGGCGCCGTTGATCACATAGTCGCCGCCGTCGCGTACGGCCCGGGTGCTCAGGTTCCCGGCGTCCGAGCCGGTCCCGGGCTCGGTGAGGCCGAAGCAGCCGACGGCCTCGCCCGCGGTCAGGCGGGGCAACCAGTGCCGTTTCTGCTCCTCGGTGCCGTGTGCGGCGACGGTCTTGGCGACCAGGCCGAGCGAGACGGAGACGATGCCGCGCACCGAGGAGTCACCACGGCCCAGCTCCTCGGTGACCAGGCAGTACGTGAGGTGGTCGCCGCCGGAGCCGCCGTACTCCTCGTCGACGGTGAGCCCGAGGAAGCCGAGCGCGCCGAGCTTTTTCACGATGCCCCGGTCGACGCTCTCGGCGCGGTCCCACGCGACGACGTGCGGGGTGATCTCGCGGGCGACGAAGTCCCTGGCGAGCTGCCGTACGGCCGTCCGCTCCTCGCCGAGTTCCAGGTTCATCTGCGACCACCCCACTTTAACTATCACTGCTAGTTTCTCTTCCGCAGCCCTACTATGTGCCGCATGGCCCGACCGCGCAAGCCCCTCCTCAGCAGAGAACTCATCGTCGAGACGGCGAGCGCACTCGTGGACGCCGAGGGGCTCGACGCGGTCTCCACCCGGCGCCTCGCGGCCGAACTCGGCGTCAGCGGCCCATCGCTGTACAACCATTTCCGCAACAAGGACGAGATCCTCGACGCCGTCGCCGACGCGGTCAGCGCCCAGGTCGATCTGTCGATGTTCGTGGAGGACGACGCCCGCGACTGGCGCACCGCACTGCACGACTACGCGGTCTCCTACCGTGCCGCGCTGACCGCCCACCCCCACACCGTTCCCCTGCTCGCGCACGGCCCCCGCCGCCGTCCGGCGGGGCTCAGGGTCGCCGACGCCGTCTTCGGCGCCATGGTCCGCGCGGGCTGGCCCCCGGCCCAGGCCACGCACATCGGCGCGCTGATGCGGTACTTCATCACCGGCTCGGCGCTCGGGTCCTTCGCCCGCGGCTTCGTCGACGACGCGGCGGCGTACGACCCGGCCGACTACCCGCACCTTGGCCAGGCCCACCTGCTGGCCGACCGCCAGGAGAAGGTCGACGAGGGAGCGTTCGAGACCGGGCTGCGCGCCCTGCTCGACGGTCTCGCGCTCCAGTACGAGACACTTCGACCGCCGCCGAACCGTCGCTGACGCATCCTGGGGTGATGACCCCCGTGACCCCCATGACCACCTCCCGCGACCTCGCCGCGTTCGCCGCGCTGCTCGCCGACCAGACCCGCGCCGGGATCTGCCTCGCGCTGCTCGACGGGCGGGCCTGGACCGCCGGAGAGCTGGCCCGGCATGCCGGGGTCGCCCCCTCGACAGCCAGCGAGCATCTCGGCAGGCTGGTCGCCGGCGGGGTGCTGACCGAGGAACGCCAGGGTCGGCACCGCTATGTGCGGCTCGCCGGGCACCGCGTGGCGCACCTCGTCGAGGAGCTGGCCGCGTACGCCGCCCCCGAGGGGACCGCACGGCCGCCGCGCGGTCTGCGCGAGGCGGGCGCCGCCGCCGCCATGTCACGCGGCCGCACCTGCTACGACCATCTCGCGGGGAGGCTCGGCATCACGATCACCCGGGCGATGACCGTGCGGGGCCTGCTCAGCCAGGAGGCCGGATTCGCCCTCACCGAGCGGGGCGCACGGTGGTTCCATGATCTCGGGGTGTCACTGGAGCACACCGGGCGGCGCCCACTGGTCCGGGGCTGTCTGGACTGGACGGAGCGCAAGCCGCACCTCGCGGGACTCGCGGGTGCGCGGCTGTGCCGCCACGCACTGGACGCGGGATGGTGCGTACGGATCGGCTCGGAGCGGGCGGTGAAGGTGACCGAGGAGGGAGAGCGGGCCCTCGACCGTCTGCTCGGCATCGAGCCGGGGCTGCTGCGGTGAGATGCCCGGCGCTTCGATCCAGGGCTGGTGCGGTCAGGTCCCCGGCGCTTCGATCCAGGGCTACTGCGGTCAGGTCCCCGGCGCTTCGATCCAGGGCTCCGGGTTCCCGGCGCGGGGGATATTGCGGTGAGCGCCGAAGGATCCGCGCCGTACGGTCGGCCCATGACGAACCCGATACGCAACTCCCGGTGGCCCGCCCTGGTGGCCGCGGGCGTCACTGTCGTGCTGTGGGCCTCCGCCTTCGTGTCGATCCGCAGCGCGGGGGAGGCCTACTCCCCCGGCGCCCTCGCGCTCGGCCGCCTGCTCGCGGGGTCCCTGGCGCTGGGCTGCGTCCTGCTGGTCCGCCGCGAGGGACTCCCGCCGCGGGCCGCGTGGCCCGGGATCGCGGTGTCCGGGCTGCTCTGGTTCGGCGTGTACATGGTGGTGCTCAACTGGGGTGAGCAGGAGGCCGACGCGGGTACGGCCGCGATGGTCGTCAACATCGGGCCCGTCCTCATCGCGCTGCTCGGCGCGCGGCTGTTGGGCGAGGCCCTGCCGCCGCGCCTGCTGGCGGGGATGGCCGTGTCGTTCGCGGGGGCGGTCACGGTCGGGCTGTCGATGTCGGGCGAGGGCACCGCCTCCACGCTGGGCGTCCTGCTGTGCCTGCTGGCGGCGGTGGGCTACGCGGGCGGGGTCGTGGCGCAGAAGCCGGCGCTGGTGCACGCGAGCGCGTTGCAGGTGACGACGTTCGGGTGCCTGGTGGGAACGGTGGCGTGCCTGCCCTTCGCGGGCCAACTGGTGGACCAGGCGGCGCGCGCCCCGCTGCCGGCGACGCTGAACATGCTGTATCTGGGTGTGTTCCCGACGGCGCTCGCCTTCACGACCTGGGCCTACGCCCTGGCGCGTACGACCGCGGGGCGGATGGGCGCCACCACGTATGCCGTGCCCGCCCTGGTGGTGCTGATGTCCTGGCTGGCGCTGGACGAGGTGCCTGCGCCGCTGACGCTGGCGGGCGGTGCGCTGTGCCTGGCGGGGGTGTCGGTGTCGCGGTCCCGGCCGCGGAAGGGATCCGCGGCCGGGGGCGAGGACGTCATTCGGCAGGCGCGGGTTCCTTCACGGCAGGCTCCGCCGACGCGGCCGCCTTCGCGGCCCGGGCGGCGAGAACCTTGATCGAGAACAGCGCGATCACGGCGAGACCGATGATGTAGGCGGAGACGGCCATCGACGTGCCGGTGGCCTCCAGCAGCAGCACCATCATGAACGGCGCCAGGCCGCCGCCGAACACCGCGGCGATCTGGTAGCCGAGCGAGGCGCCGGTGTAGCGCATCTCGGCGGTGAACAGCTCGGCGAACAGAGCGGCCTGGGGCCCGTACATGATGCTGAGGAAGCAGCTGGTGACGAACGTGCCGACGCCGAGCCACAGCAGCGAACCCGTGTCGATGAGCAGGAACAGCGGAACCGCCCACAGCAGCAGGCCGATCGCGCCCGCCGCGTAGATGCGCAGCCGTCCGATGCGGTCGGACAGCGCGGCGGCCGCGGGTATCAGCACGAGCTGGGTGAGGCTGACGCAGAGCGAGACGGCCAGGACCGCGGGGCGCTCCATCTTGAGTTCGCGGGTCGCGTAGTCGAGCACGCCGGTGATGATGATGTAGAACGTCGCGGTGTTCACGGCGAAGGAGCCGCCGGCCAGGAAGACAGTGCCGAGGTGGCTGCGCAGGATGGTGCGCAGCGGCGAGCGCCGTTCGGACTTCTCCTGCGCCGCCAGAGCGCGTTCTGCCTCGCGGAAGGCGGGTGTCTCCTCGACGCGGGTGTGGATGTACCAGGCGAGGCCGAGGACGAGGAAGCCCACGAAGAACGGGACGCGCCAGCCCCAGGAGGCGAAGGCGCTCTCGCTGGTGAGGGAACCGGCGACCAGGAAGACGGTGTTGGCGGTGACGACGCCGATCGGGACACCGAGCTGGACGAGGCTGCCGTACAGACCGCGCTTGCCCTCGGGGGCGTACTCGGTCGCCATCAGCATGGCGCCGCCCCACTGCGCGCCGACGGCGATGCCCTGGACGACTCGCAGGAGCACCAGGATGACGGGGGCGGCGATGCCGATGGTCTCGTACGTGGGGAGCAGCCCGATCCCGGCGGTGGCGACGCCCATCAGGGTCAGCGCGAGGACCAGCATGGGCTTGCGCCCGCGCTTGTCGCCGAGCTGCCCGGCGATGATGCCGCCGACGGGGCGCGCGAGGAAGCCGACGGCGAACGTCGCGAAGGCGGCGAGGACGCCGGCGGAGGAGCTGCCTGCGGGGAAGTAGAGATCGCCGAGGACGAGGGCGGCGGCGATGCCGAAGACGAAGTAGTCGTACCACTCGACGGCGGAGGCGAGGGCCGCTGCGGTGGCGACGCGCCTGCGGTTCGGCGCCGATCCGGTGGCCGGGGCGGCGGGGGACGGAGGTGCGGTGTCCATGCGTGCACTCCAGAGGTGCGGGGACGAGGAGTGCGGGGAACATACCGACCGGTGGGTATGGAGTCAACGGGTTGCGCAGCGGGGATTTCCCGGGGGTGGGCGATGGGGTGCTGCGGGAGCGGGCAGCCCGAAGGGCCCGGGGGGCGGTGGCCCTCCGGGCTGGACTTCTCCCTCGCCTTGGCCAGGGGCGCGTCCCAGACCCCCGCGCCTCGAACTCGCCCTACGGCCCGGCGGTCGCAGGTGGGGATCCCCCTGGCGAATCCGGGGAAGTGGCCCCCGCGGGGCTGTTGTGCAGCCCGTCCGGAGATCGACGACATCCCCGTGAGGCACGGTAGGGGTCCGGGCGGAGCCCTCGGTTACGGAGGGAAGGTCAGAACACCACCAGGGAGCGGCCGCCCCGGCCCTCGCGCATCGCCGCGAATGCCACCGGGATGTCCTCCAGCCCGATGCGGTCCGTCACGAGCGCCCCCAGGTCGAGCGCACCCTCGCGGATGTGGGCGGCCAGGACCGGGAGGTCCCGCTCCGGGTCGGAGTTGCCGTAGACGCAGCCCGACAGGGTGCGGCCCCAGTGGAATATCTCCAGGGCGTTGAACGTGACCTGCTGGTCCTTGCCACCGATGCCGACGACCGTGGTGCGGCCGCCGCGGCGGGTCGAGTCCCAGGCGGTCCGGATCGTCGCCGCGCGGCCCACGCACTCGATCGCGACGTCCGCGCCGTGCCCGCCGGTGAGCCTGCGGACCTCCTTCGCGGTGGTGTCGGACGCGACCACATACTCGGTGGCGCCGGCCCGGCGGGCCAGTTCCTCCTTCTCGGGGGAGACGTCGACCGCGATGACGGTGCCGGCGCCCGCGATCCGGGCCGACTGGAGCGTGGCGAGGCCCACCCCGCCGACGCCGAGGACGACGACCGACTCGCCCTCGCGGACGCGGGCGGAGTGGTGGACGGCCCCGTATCCGGTGAGCACCGCGCAGCCGAGGAGTGCCGCGTCGGTCAGGGAGACGCCGTCGGGGGCCGGCAGCACGCAGTCCGCCGCGACCACGGTCTCCTCGGCGAACGCGGCCACGTTCAGGCCGGGATGGAGCTCGGTGCCGTCCGCCGTGACGGCGTGGACACGGCCCGCGCCGGTCAGGGCGTCGGCGCAGAGCCAGACCTCCCCGATCGAGCAGGCGTGACAATTACCGCACGATGGCGCCCAGTTGAGGACGACGCCGTCGCCGGGGGCGACACGGGTGACGCCCTCGCCGACGGAGACGACGGTGCCGGCGCCCTCGTGGCCGAGGACGGCCGGGACGGGCACGCGCATGGTGCCGTTGGACAGGGACAGGTCGGAGTGGCAGACCCCGGCGGCGGCGAGGCGGACCCGGACCTGGCCGGGGCCGGGCTCGGGCAGCGAGATCTCGGCGACCTCCAGGGGAGATCCGACAGCGGGCAGGACTGCGGCGCGGACCACGATGGTTGTCTCCCGGCTCAGAACTGGAGGGACTTGGTCTGGAGGTAATCGGCGAGGCCGTGCGGACCGAGCTCGCGGCCGACGCCGGACTGCTTGTAACCGCCGAAGGGCGCCAGCGGGTTGAACCGGCCTCCGTTGATGTCGACCTGACCGGTGTCCATACGGCGGGCGAAGGCGACGGCCTCCTCGTCCGCCGCCGCCCAGACCGCGCCGGCAAGGCCGTAGACGGTGCCGTTGGCGATGGCCAGCGCGTCGTCCTCGTCCTCGTACTTCAGGATCGAGACGACCGGGCCGAAGATCTCCTCCTGGGCGATCGTCATGCCGGGCGTCACATCCGCGAACACGGTCGGACGGACGTAGTAGCCGGTCTCCAGCGGTACGTCCGGGCCGCCGGCGACGACGCGCGCGCCCTCGGCGATGCCCTTCTCGATGTACCCGCGGACCCGCTGCTGCTGCCCGGCGTTGACGAGCGGGCCGATCCGGTCGCCGGGCACGTACGTTGCGGCCGCGGCGGCGGCCAGCGCGACGGCCTCGTCGTACTGGTCCTTGTGCACCAGCATCCGGGTCCAGGCGCTGCAGGTCTGGCCGGAGTTGGACATCACGTTGGCGATGCCGACGGCCACGGCCTTCGCCAGGTCCGCACCGGGCAGGATGACGTTCGCGGACTTGCCGCCGAGCTCCAGGGCGACGTGCTTGATCGCGGCGCCGGCCGTCGCGCCGATCTGCCTGCCCACGGCCGTGGAGCCGGTGAAGGACACGAGGTCGACGTCCTCGTGGGCGGCGAGCGCCTGGCCCGCGACCGGCCCGAGGCCGGTGACGAGATTGAAGACCCCGGCGGGTACGCCCGCGTCGTGGACGGCCTCGGCGAAGAGCTGCGCGGTCAGCGGAGTGTCCTCGGCGGGTTTGAGGACGACGGTGCAGCCGGCGGCGAGCGCGGGGGCCACCTTGGCGACGACCTGGTGCAGCGGATAGTTCCAGGGCGTGATCGCGGCGACGACGCCGACCGGCTCCATGAGGACGGTGGAGTTGCCGATCCTCTCCTCGAAGGAGTACGTGGCGGCGAGGTCGGCGTACGAGCCCGCGACCATCAGCGGCAAGCCCGTGTGCACGGCCCGGGCGAGCCCCGGGGGCGCGCCCAGTTCGGCGGTGACCGTCTGCGCGATCAGGTCCTGGCGGCGTGCCAGTTCGTCGCGCAGGGCCGTGAGCAGGGCGGCGCGCTCGGCGGGCGGCGTGGCCGCCCAGGCCGGCAGCGCCGCGCGGGCCGCCCGTACGGCGGCGTCGACGTCCTCGGGGGTGCCGGCCGGCACGTGGGCGATCACCTGCTCGTCGGCGGGGTTCACCACCGCGATGGTGTCCGTGCCGGCGGCGGGCCGCCACTGGCCGCCGATGTATATGCCGTCGTGGGCCTTCATCGCTCTCCTCCACGCTTCGCGGTCGATCCGCGACCCAAACTAGCGCTGTTAGTTTTCAGACGCCAGAGGGCACCCGGGGGCGTGGCGGAGATTACCGGGAGACATGGTCGACGGGGGCGCACGGCCTGTGAAGGGGTGGCGTCCACAGACCGCGCGGCGTGGTCACGGGTCGGGGCGTGGCCTGACCGGACAGCGTCCGCGGGTCACGCGAGGTGCGTCCGAGAGCACCGCCAGGCTTATGAAGATCCCGGCGGGTACCCCGCGGGCCCGCAGGATGCCCCGTACGGGCACCGTCGTCCGTTCGGCGCGCGGCCGGGGTGGTGTGCGGTGCTCGATGCGCCACAGCGAGGTGAGGGACGCGGCGGCCACGACCGCCGCCGCGAGCAGCGCGAGTCCGCTCGTACGGGCGAGGTCGGCGCCGATCACCGCACCCGCACCGATCGGTCCGACCAGCTGGCCGAGCGAGGCGCCGATGGTGAAGTGGCCGTAATCGCGGTCCTGTTCGGCGGGCGCGGACTGCCGGGCGACGATCGACTGGGCCCCGATGACGAAGGAGAGGTGGCCGAGCCCCTCTCCCCAGCCTGCGGCCGGGGGGAGGCCCAGCCGCTTCGCTCGCCGCTCCATGCGGCCATCGCCGCGAGGGAATCCGCCGTGCCGCTGAGGGCGCAGCCCCCGGAGATGAGGACGACGCCGACGGGCACCAGGGGTGCGCACGGCCCCGTGGTCCGTCCTGCGCCCCAGCGGTACGGCGGCGAACAGGGGAAGCAGCGCATAGACACCGGCGATCACGCCGATGGCCCGCGCGTCCGCGCCCCATGGACAGGGCCCGGTAGGAGACGGCGGGCCGCGCCATCGACGCCGAGCCCTGGGCCAGGGAGAACGCGATGACGAGGCGCAGCAGCCGACTCCGGGAGGATGCCACCTCAGATGATCCCGAAGAGGACCCCCGCGCCGAGGACCACCAGGGAGGTGAGCGCGGCCCACTTGACCGTGAAGCGGGTGTGGTCGCCGAACTCGACCTTGGCCATGCCGACGAGGACGTATACGGCGGGCACCAGCGGGCTCGACATGTGCAGGGCCTGGCCGACGAGGGAGGCGCGGGCGATCTCCAGCGGGGAGACGCCATGGGCCGCGCCGGCCTCGGCGAGGACGGGCAGGACGCCGAAGTAGAAACCGTCGTTGGACATGAAGTACGTCAGCGGGAGGCTCAACAGGCCCGTGACGACGGCCATGTGCGGGCCCATGCCCTCGGGGATCGCACCGACGAGCCAGTCGGCCATGTGCTCCACCATCCCGGTGCCGGTGAGGACGCCGGTGAAGACGGCGGCGGCGAAGACCATGCCGGCGACGTTGAGGACGTTGTCGGCGTGGGCGGCGATACGGGCCTTCTGGTCGGTCATGCTGGGGAAGTTGACCGTGAGGGCGAGTGCTGCGCCGAGCAGGAACAGGACGGGGATGGGCAGCAGCTCCGTGATCATGGAGGTGAGGAGGACGAGGGTGAGCCCGGCGTTGAACCAGTAGAGCTTCGGGCGCAGGGTGGCACGGTGGGGGTCGAGCCCCTGGAAGCCCTCGTCGGCGGAGGCGGCGCCCTTGTCACCACGAGCCGCGTCGGCTGAACCCGCGCCCGCTTCGGAGCCTTGACCCGCCGCAGGCTGCGTGCCGTCTCCGCCGGTCTTCACCAGCACGGTCTCGCTCCGCGGCTGAAGGACCTCGTCGAGCGAGAGGTAGCCGAGGCGCTTGCGCTCGCGGCGGCCGAGGACGTACGCGAGGACCATGACGAACAGGAGACCGACACCGAGGGCGGGGATCATCGGGACGAAGATGTCGCCCGCGTCCAGCTTGAGCGCGGTCGCCGCCCGGGCGGTGGGACCGCCCCAGGGCAGGGTGTTCATGACGCCGTTCGCGGTGGCCGCGATGCCGGTCATGACGACCAGGCTCATCTTCATGCGCTTGTAGAGCGGGTACATCGCCGAGACCGTGATCATGAAGGTCGTCGAGCCGTCGCCGTCGAGGGAGACGATGGCGGCCAGGAGCGCCGTACCGATCACGATGCGCAGCGGGTCCGCTTTGCAGAAACGCAGGATGCCGCGGACGATCGGGTCGAACAGGCCGACGTCGATCATGACGCCGAAGTAGACAATGGCGAACATCAGCATCGCGGCCGTGGGCGCGAGATTGCCGATGCCCTCGAGGACGTAGTCCCCGAGATGCGCACCCTTTCCGACGATGACGCAGAAAAGTGCGGGGATGAGGACCAGCGCCGCTATCGGCGACATCTTCTTCATCATGATCAGGACCAGGAAGGTCGCGATCATGGCGAAGCCGAGGATTGTCAGCATGGGGACACCTAACGTTCATCCTTGAACTCCACCGGGGCGGCGGTTCGGATGACGTTAGGTGCCGTCAAAAGCTGTTAACAAGGTGTTGACGCGTGAGCAATACGAGCAAAACCCCAGGTCAGCGGATTGGTGTCAGTTCCACGGGGAATCCGTTGAGCACCGCCGTGCCTGACAGGGGATCCAGCCGGGAGCCGTCGAGCAGCTGGTTGACGTTGACGCCGGGACGGGTGGCGGCCACCGAGAGCCGGGTGCCCGGCCGGTCGTGACCCCAGCCGTGCGGCAGGCTCACCACGCCCGGGCGGATGTCGTCGGTGATCTCCACGGGCGCCTCCACCCGCCCGCCGTCCGCCGTGATCGCGACGGTCGCGCCATCCGTGAGGCCGAGGCGGGCCGCGTCCTCGGGGTGGACGTGGAGGGTGCAGCGGTTGGACCCGCCGCCCAGTGCCGGCACATTGTGCAGCCAGCTGTTGTTGGAGCGCAGATGGCGGCGGCCGACCAGGACGAGCCCGTCGGGACGGCTGTCGAGGGCGCTGCGGAGCCTGGGCAGATCGGCGACGATCGGCGCTGGCAGCAGCTCGATTCGCCCGCTGCGGGTCCTGAGTACCTGCGGGATGCGCGGCTGGAGGGGGCCGAGGTCGATGCCGTGCGGGTTCTCCAGGAGCTTGGCGAGGGTGAGTTCGTACGGGCCGAGGCGCAGCATCATGTCCAGGCGGCGCTCGGCTCCGCTGCTGCCGGTGAGTTCGGCGGCGAGTTCGGCCGGGTCCTGTCCGTGGACGGGCGAGTGCGGGTCGGCGACGGCCTTGGCGAGGGAGCCCTGGATCACCATGTCGTCGACGGCGGACGGCTCGGCGCCGTGCATGCCGCCGACCGCGAGGATGAGCCGGGCGTGGATCTCGCACTCGTCCATCCGCCCCGACTCCAGGGGGACGGCGGCCGGGGCGTAGCGGACCTGGTTGCGTACGGCGAGGGCGTTGAAGGCGAAGTCGAAGTGTGCGCTCTGGGACGGGGGCGGCGGGGGCAGCACCACATCCGCGTGGCGTGAGGTCTCGTTCAGGTAGGGGTCGATGCTGACCATGAAGTCCAGGTCGCTCAGCGCCCGGTCGAGACGGTCGCCGTCGGGGGCGGAGAGCACCGGGTTGGCGGCGATGACCAGGAGGGCGCGGATCCGCCCGTCACCCGGCGTCTCGATCTCCTCGGCAAGTGCGGCGATCGGAAGTTCGCCCTTGGCCTCGGGGTGTCCGCCGACGCGGCTCGACCAGCGGCCGAGCGCGAAGCCCTTGCCGGGGGCGGCCGGGCGTGGGGCCTTGTCCGTGGCGGCGAGGGGGAAGAGGGCGCCGCCGGGCCGGTCGAGATTGCCGGTGAGGATGTTGAGGACGTCGACGAGCCAACTCGCGAGGGTGCCGTGCTCCACGGTGCAGCTGCCGATGCGCCCGTAGACGGCGGCGCTCGGAGCGGCGGCGAGTTCGCGGGCGATCGTACGGATCTCCTCGGCGTCCATGTCGCAGGCGGCGGCCACCGCTTCGGGGGTGAAGTCCCTTGTCGCGGACTCGACGTCGCCGAGCTGCGCCACATGCTCCGCGAGAGCGCCGAGATCGGTCAGCCGCTCCTCGAACAGCACCTGGACGAGGGCGGCCAGCAGCAGTGCGTCGGTGCCCGGCCGTATCGCGACGTGGCGGTCGGCGAGCCGGGCGGTGCGGGTGCGGCGCGGGTCGACGACGGTGAGCGTGCCGCCGCGGCGGCGCAGGGCCTTGAGCTTGCCGGGGAAGTCGGGGGCGGTGCACAGGCTGCCGTTGGACTCGAGCGGGTTGGCGCCGAGGAGGAGCAGATGCCCGGTGCGGTGCAGGTCGGGGACCGGGATGGCGACGGCGCTGCCGTAGAGCAGTCCGCTGGAGACGTGCTTGGGCATCTGGTCGAGGGTGGAGGCACTGAAGATGTTGCGCGTGCCCAGGGTGGACAGCAGGACGGGCGGGTAGAGGCCGCCGGCCATGGTGTGCACATTGGGGTTGCCGAGGACGACGCCGACGGCGTTCGGCCCGTGCTCCTCGACCAGCGGGCGGATGCGGGAGGCGACGAGGCCGAACGCCTCCTCCCAGGAGGCTTCGCGCAACCGGCCGTTCTCGCGCACGAGCGGGGTGCGCAGCCGGTCGGGGTCGGCGTCGAGCTCGCCGAAAGAGGCTCCCTTGGGGCAGATGAAGCCCTCACTGAAAACGTCGTCACGGTCGCCGCGTGCACGCGTGACGCGGGTCCCCTCGATGGTGAGGGTGAGGCCGCACGTGGCCTCGCACAGGGGGCAGATGCGCAGTGCGGTGCGGTCGCCGGCCGTGGGCGGCGAGGTCGTACTGCTGTCGGGTGCGGTACGGAACACGGGTCCTCCGGGGGCGGCAGCGGTGACGCGTTTACGACCCCGAGCATACCGACCGGTATGCACGTGCGGGAGGGTCTGGCCGGGCCGGAAACCGGGACTTTCCGGCCCCAGGCCTTTCGAGGCCGGCGGGCTCCCCGACCCTCACGCCATTCCAGACTCGTGGGCTCCCCTGACCCTCACGCCGTCCGAGGCTCGCCGGCTGCCCGGCATCACGCCGCCCAAAGCTCGCGGGGTACCCGGCCATCACGCCGCCCGAGACTCGCGGGCTCCCCCGGCCATCACGCCGCCCGAGACTCGCCGGGTGCCCGCCATCACGCCGCCGAGACTCGCCGGGTGCCCGCCATCACGCCGCCGAGACTCGCCGGGTGCCCGCCATCACGCCGCCCGAGACTCGCGGAGTGCCCGGCATCACGCCGCCCGAGACTCGCCGGGGTGCCCGGCATCACGCCGCCGAGACTCGCCGGGTGCCCGGCGCTCATGCCCTGCGAGATTCACGGGGGCCCCACCGGCACGCCTTTCGGGACACCTTTCACGGCTGTGCCGTAGGCGCGTCCAGCACCTGGGCGAGATACGCCCGCAGCAGCCGCCGCGCCTCCTCCACGATCCCTTCGTCCCCCGACTCCCCTAAACGGAAGGCAAGTTGCAGCAACGCGTCCGCCGCCTCGACCGCGACCAGGACCGCGCGCCGCAGGTCCGCGTCCGGCGCACGCCCCTGATGGACGGAGAACAGGTGGACCAGCCGGTCCGCGACCTCGTCGTTGGGGTCGGCGACGGGCGCACCGACCGGGACCTGGCCGCCGAAGTCGATCAGGGCGAAGCCGGGGGCGGTGCGCTTCATCGCCAGGTACTCGTCGAGCATGACGTCGACCGCACCGCGCCAGTCGCCCGCCGCCAGGGGGGCGAGCCGGACGGCGATCCGCTCGGTGTACCGGTCGAGGTTGCGGTGTCCGAGCGCCTCCACGAGCGCGCGTTTGTTGCCGAAGAAACGGTAGAGGGAGCCGATCGGCACGCCCGCTCGCTGCGCCACCGCCCGGGTGGACAGCTCCTCGTAACCGCAGATGTCGAGGAGTTCGGCACAGGCATCCAGGATGCGCGCGAGCCGGTCGGCGCTGCGCTGCTGCACGGGCGTACGACGCAGAGGATGCTGGGACACGCGGCCCATGATGCCGTCCGGTGCCGTTGACGGGGAGGTCACTGCAATCCTACGGTTGTCCATAGGAATGGGACGGGAACGGAAATCCCTCGGCACCAGGAGCGGGCGATGAGCGGTATCGACCAGAGGCGCAAACTTGTGGACGGACTCACGGAGGAGTCCTTCCTGTCCGGCTTCGGCAACGAGCACAGCTCGGAGTCGGTGGCCGGCGCCCTCCCCCACGGGCGGAACTCACCGCAGCGCGCCCCGCTCGGCCTCTACGCGGAACAGCTCAGCGGCACGGCGTTCACCGAGCCCCGTGCCCACAACCGCCGCTCCTGGCTGTACCGCATCCGCCCTTCCGCCGCACACCCTGCGTACGTCCGCACCGACAACGGCCGGCTTCGCACGGCCCCGTTCACCGAGACGGCCCCCGATCCCAACCGGCTGCGGTGGAACCCGCTGCCGGATCCGGCACCCGGCACGGACTGGCTGGCGGGCCTGTGGACGCTCGGCGGCAACGGCGACGTGACGCAGCGCACCGGCATGGCCGTGCACCTCTACCACGCGAACGCCTCCATGGAGCGGGTGTTCAGCGACGCCGACGGCGAGCTGCTCATCGTGCCTGAGCGCGGCGGGCTGCTGCTGGTGACGGAGTTCGGTCTGCTGCCCGCACGGCCCGGCGAGATCGCGCTCGTCCCCCGCGGTGTCCGCTTCCGCGTGGAACTGCTCGACGAGAGCGCCCGCGGCTACGTCTGCGAGAACTACGGGCAGCCGTTCCAGCTGCCCGATCTCGGCCTGATCGGTGCCAACGGCCTCGCCAACGCCCGTGACTTCCTCGCGCCGGCCGCCGCGTACGAGGACGTCGAGGGCCCGGTCGAGGTGGTCAACAAGTTCTGCGGAAACCTGTGGACCGCGACGTACGACCACTCGCCGCTCGACGTCGTCGCCTGGCACGGCAACCATGTCCCATACGTCTATGACCTGCACCGTTTCAACGTCATCGGCTCGATCTCGTACGACCACCCCGACCCGTCGATCTTCACGGTGCTCACCTCGCCGTCCGACACTCCCGGCCTCGCCGGTGTCGACTTCGTGGTCTTCGCACCCCGCTGGCTGGTCGGCGAGGACACGTTCCGCCCGCCGTACTTCCACCGCAATGTGATGAGCGAGTACATGGGCCTGATCGAGGGCGCCTACGACGCCAAGGCAGCCGGTGAAGGGGGCTTCGTCCCCGGCGGCGGCTCGCTGCACAACATGATGTCGGCGCACGGCCCCGACCGGGAGACCTTCGACCGGGCGAGCTCGGTCGAGCTCACGCCGCAGAAGGTCGACAACGGCCTTGCCTTCATGTTCGAGACCCGCTGGCCGGTGATCGCCACCGGGCAGGCGGCGAAAGCCGACCACCTGCAGAAGGGCTACGACAGCGTGTGGCAGGGTCTTGAGCGCCACTTCCGGCCCCAGTAAAGAGATGCCGTGTACGGAGATGCCGTGACCTCCTTCGCCCCGGATTCGCTCGTCCTGAACCGCAAGCTGCCGCTGTGGTACCAGGTCTCGCAGTCGCTGCGCGCCTCGATACTGGGCCGTGCGCCCGAGGCGTCGCTGCGGCTCCCCACCGAGGAACAGCTCGCCCAGCACTACGGGGTGAGTGTGCTCACCATGCGCCAGGCGCTCAAGGAGCTGGAGGAGGAAGGGCTGATCAGCCGCCACCGGCGGCGGGGCACCTTCATCGAGCCGGGGGCTCGGCGGAGCGCGCCGCGGCGGCTGCTGGGCTCGATCGACGCGATCGTGGCCCAGCAGTCGGGCGAGCGCACGACGGTCCTCGGCCACGGACCGCAGCCGGTGCCCGGCGACCTGGCCGAGTATTTCCCGGACACGGACGAGGTCGTGGTGTTCCGGCGGCTGCGGTACGACGGCGACAGCGAGGAGCCCACCAACTGGGCGGAGAACGCGTTGCACCCGGACCTCGCGGGCCGTGTGGAGTGCGCGGACCTGGAGCGCTGGCCGATGACGAAGGTGCTGCGGGACGTGCTGGGCATCCGGATCAGCAGGATCACGGACACGGTGGAGGCGCGGCTCGCGGACCCGCCGACGGCGGAGCTGCTCCGGGTGCCGCTGCTCAGCCCGATCCTGCACTACACGGGCGTGACGTACGACGAGGACGGCCGGGTCGTGGACGTGGCCCGGATCCGCTACCGCGGGGACCGGTTCTCCTTCTCGGTGAGCGTGGATGCCGCGGACTGAGGCGTTTCACTAGCATGCGGACGGTGACTGCTCTCACCGAGGACGTGACCGGGGACGCGCCGCTGCTCGACGACCTCATGCCGTGGTCCGTGGCGCCGCTGCGGCTGGGGCGGGGCTGGGTGATGGCGCCGGACGCCGCGTCGCTGCGCGCCCGCTGGGACGCTCTCGTACGGGCGGACGACGCCGGGCGCGAGGCGCTGTTCGAGCCCACCCGGGCGCGGACGCCGCGCAGTGCGGTCGCGCAGCTGCCGGGGCAGTCGACCGGGACCGGGCGGATCGCCCGCGAGAGCGGTCGCTGTCCCGAGCCGGTGCGCGTGCTGCACGGCGCGTTCGACGAGCAGTGGCTGATACCGGACAACCGGCTGATCGACGCCGCCCGGCCCGAGTTGTGGCGGGTACGCGACGAACGGCAGCTCTTCGTCGTCGAGCAGGGTCATGTGCCGAAGGCGGCGGGTCCCGCGCTGGTCGTGTCCGCGCTGCTGCCGGACGGGCGCTCACCGGCGGGCCGCCCCGGCCGGATCCGTCCCCTGTACCGCAGGCCGGGTGGCCGGGAGCCGAACGTCGCACCGGGCCTGTTGGATCTGCTCACGGAGCGGTACGGGTCCGGGGTGGGCGCGCAGGACCTTGTCTGCTGGGCCCTGGCGTCGGCCCACGTCACCTCCGCGGGGTGCGTCGTCCCGCTGCCCGCCGAGCCCGCGGCCTGGGCGGCGGGGGTGGAGCTGGGCCGGCGGGCGCTGCGGATCCAGTTGCGCGGCGCGCACGGCGGGGAACGCGCCAGGCTGCCGGGCGGCCGGCGCCCCTATGTGCGGGCCGCCCTGCCCGCGTGGCCGGACGGGCTGGCGTACGACGCCGCCGAGGAGGTGCTGACCGTCGGGGACAGCGGCCGTGTCGCGCCGGTGCCGCGGGGGGCGTGGGACTTCGAGGCAGGCGGCGTTCGGGTACTGGAGCAGTGGTTCGCACGGCGTACGGCGGCGGGCGAGCCCGGCTCGCTCGAAGCGGTGCGGCCTGCGGCCTGGCCGCAGGAGTGGACGTCCGAGCTCCTGGAGCTGATCACGGTGCTGGCCCTGCTGGCTGAACTTGAGCCGGAACGGGGGCGGTTGGCCGAGGGGAAGCGGATCGGGGCGGCGGAGCTGCGGGCGGCGGGTGTGCTGCCGCCGCCGGGAGCGGCGCGGCGGCCGGCGTCGGTACTGGACCATGCGGAGGAGGGCCCGGAGGGCCAGTTCGCCCTGCTGTGACCCGCCTCCACCGCGCCCCTTCGGCTGCCCGGCCGGTCCGGCCAGCGAATCGATCACCAGGCGGTTGGACTGAAAGGGCTCGTCAGGACCGGGACGGTTACCAGGGCCGGAATGGGCTCGTCAGGACCGGGACGGTTACCAGGGCCGGAATGGTCTCGTCCGGAAGGGAGGGCTGGCCAGGGCCGGAAAGGGCTCGTCAGGACCGGGACGGTTCGTCAAGGGGACACGACGTCGAAGTCGCCGGAGACCGTTTTCATGATCCTCAGGGGTGACAAAGATGGTGGCTGCATATTAGACACGGCCTATGAGCCAACAGCCACTGCCCCTGGACGGCATCACGGTCGTCGCCGTCGAACAAGCCGTCTCGGCGCCGTTCGCCACGCGCCAGCTCGCCGACCTCGGCGCCCGCGTGATCAAGGTGGAGCGCCCGGAGGGCGGTGACTTCGCCCGCGGCTACGACACCGCGGCCCGCGGGCTCGCCTCGCACTTCGTCTGGTGCAACCGCGGCAAGGAGTCCATCGCCGTCGATCTCAAGGACCCGCGCGGACTGGACATCGTGCACCGGCTCGTCGCGGGCGCCGATGTGTTCGTGCAGAACCTCGCCCAGGGCGCGGCGGCCCGGCTCGGCCTGGACGCCGCCGCCCTGTGCGCACGGCACCCTCGCCTGATCGCCGTCGACATCTCCGGCTACGGCTCGGGCGGCCCGTACGCCCACAAGCGGGCGTACGACATGCTCGTGCAGTGCGAGGCCGGTCTGGTCTCGGTGACGGGGACGAAGGCCGAGCCGGTGAAGGCGGGCGTCCCGGCGGCCGACATCGCCGCCGCGATGTACGCCTTCTCGGGCGTGCTGGCGGCGCTGCTGCGGCGCGGTACGACGGGCCGCGGCGGTCCGGTGGAGATCTCGATGCTGGAGTCGCTGGCCGAATGGATGGGGCATCCGCTGCACCACGGGATGCATGGAGGTGAAGCACCGGCGCGCACGGGTGTCGCGCACGCCGTCATCTCCCCGTACGACGCGTACGACACCGCCGACGGCGGCCAGGTGCTCCTGTCCGTCCAGAACGACCGCGAGTGGCGCAGGCTCGCCGAACGGGTCCTGGAGCGGCCGGAGCTGGCGCTCGATCCGGACTTCGCCACCAACACCGCGCGGACGGCGAACCGGAAGCGGACGGACGCGGCGGTGGCCGAGGCCCTGGGGAGGCTGCCGACGGGGGAGGCGATCGACCGGCTGGAGGCCGCCGGCATCGCCTGCGCGCGCC
Organism: Streptomyces sp. NPDC018833; assembly: GCF_044390825.1. Classification (NCBI taxonomy): domain Bacteria; kingdom Bacillati; phylum Actinomycetota; class Actinomycetes; order Kitasatosporales; family Streptomycetaceae; genus Streptomyces; species Streptomyces sp. NPDC018833. The sequence continues at coordinate 112,317 of NZ_JBIRZM010000020.1, forward strand.
TGAACACCGTGACGGACGTGGCGAATCATCCGCAGCTGGCTGCCCGCGACCGCTGGCGCGAGGTCGACTCGCCTGCCGGACCACTGCGGGCGCTGCTGCCCCCGATCACGCTGCCGGGCGGGGCGCCGGCACGGATGGGGGCGATCCCTTCACTCGGCGAGCACACCGACGCGCTGCTGCGGGCCATGGGGATGACGGATGAGGCCGCGGCGGCGCTGCGCCGGGACGGCGTGGTCGCCTGAGCGGGGCCGCGCGAAGGAGGTGGGGTCGGGCCGGGGGGTTGGTCAGCCGCGGCTGCCGAACAGGGAACGCCGCAGCCGCCGCAGCGGAGCGAACAGCGAGACGCGCGCGCTCTTGCTCGCGCGGCTGTGCCGCACGTCGCGCGAGGTCAGCTCACGCATCAACAGGGTCGCCTCGGCGGCCTCGCGCTGCGGGACGGCGGGGCCGCCGAGCACCGAAAGGTGGCGGTCGAGACGCGAACTGGTCTCTACGCTTCCGCACGTGATGGCAGGCACACGAGCCCTGCTGCGAACTGTTATCTGATCCATGTCACTCCCCACCCGTACAAGACACCCGGCCCGGGCACATTAACCCTATCTCCCCGGCGGGACACCCGTGTATCCCGTCGGCATGATTCACCGCACTCGGACGGGGGTTGGCGATTACTCTCCGAATGCGACTGATTCCAGGGGGAGTTGGATCGACCTTTTCCGGCCACGTGGACCTGGCCGGAACTGATGGCCGATCAACCAGTGTCATATGCCCGGCAGTTGAGCTAACTTCGAGTGGTTTTCACCGTGTTGGGCGCCGATTGCGGACAGGGGGCACGGCATGAGCGGACCGCCGGGAGCCGGCCGGCTGATTGCGGAGCGCTACCGCCTGGTCGAGCCGCTCGGGGAGGGCCGTACGGGCGTGGCGTGGCTGGCGCGCGACGAACTGCTGGGACGCGAGGTGGCGGTCAAGGAGGTCCGCGCCCCGGCCGGTCTCGACGCCACGGCGCAGCGTGAGCTGTACGGACGGCTGGAGCGGGCCGCCCGGGCCGCGGGACGCGTCTCGCACCGCAACGTGGTGGCCGTCCACGACGTGGCCACCGACGACAGCCGCCCCTGGATCGTGATGGAGCTCGTGCGCGGTCTCGCCCTGTCGGACGTACTGGAGGCGGAAGGGCCGATGCCGCCCGCCCGGGCCGCGCACCTCGGGGCCGAGACCGTGGCCGCCCTGCGCGCGGCGCATGCGGCGGGCGTGGTGCACCACGACGTACGAGCGGCCAACGTCCTGATCGCCAACGACGGCCGGGTGATGCTCACCGGCTTCGCCGCGGCGGGTGCCTCGCAGTCCGCCCCGGCCGGCGAGCCCGACGTCGACGCGGACCTGTGGTCGCTCGGCGCGCTGCTGTACACGGCGGTCGAGGGCCGCGCCCCGGCCGCGGACGAGGAGATCCGGCCGTCGGAGCGGGCGGGCGCTCTGGCGCCGGTGATCTCGGGGCTGCTGCGGCGGGACGCGGCGGAGCGGATGCCGGCCGAGGAGGCCGAGCACAGGCTGCGGCTGGCGAGCGGGGGCGGAGCGCCGCGCGCCACGGCCCCGACGCCGTCGGTACCTTCCGCGAGACCTTCCGCGAGCCGGTCCGGCAGCGACGGTGACGCACCCGCCGCTGGCGCGGACCATTCCGACGGTTCGCCGACGTCCACCGACGGCGCACCCGCACGGCAGGCCGACGGCGGACCTTCGGCGTTCGCCGACGAGCCGCGTCGAGCCGCGGCGGTGCTGGTGGCAGGCGTGGGGGTGCTCCTCGTGGCGGTCGCGGCACTGGTCTGGGCGGTGCTGGCCGGATAGCACACGGCGCGGCCGGCGGAATGAACACACAGTCCCTGCACGGCCGACGAACGCGCAGGCACAGCCCGGTGGATGAACGCGCAGGCCCTGCCCGGTGGGTGCCCGGTCAGGGCCTTCGGTGCCGTGGGGGAAGAACGACCGGTCCGGCGGACGGCGTCCGGTCAGGCGTGGGACGTGAAGACCGGCAGATAGCCGCCGGACTGTCCGGACGCCGTCGGGTGGTATGAGTCGCTCATGTTGAACCAGTTGACGCTGTGCAGCCAGGCGGCCCCGGAGCAGATCTCGTGCCCGGTGAAGGCGGAGACGACGCTCGCGAAGGTGTACCCGTGGTCGGCCGCGCGCTTGGCGGTCGCCGTGTTGAGATGGTCGGCCGCCCCGTTGATGGCGGACCGCTTGGTCTCGCTCATACCGGCCGTGCAGCTGCCGTTGAGCTTGTAGAAGCGCGGATAGCCGAGGACGACGACCCGTGCGGCGGGCGCCTTGGCCCCGATGGCCGAGTACACCTGGTCGAGCTTGCCGGGCAGGGTCGTGTCGACGTAGCGCTTGGCCTCCTCGATCCGTGCCAGGCATTCGGCGTCGGAGCTGAGGACGCAGGTGGTCATCACGTCGGCGAAGCCGGCGTCGTTGCCGCCGACCGAGATCGAGACGAGATCGGTCGCCGAGCTGAGCGGCCCGAGCTGACCGGCGGTCACATCACCGGTACGCGCGCCCGAGCAGGCGGTGAACGCGAACGACGAGGGCGAGTTGGCGGCCGCCCACAGTTTGGGGTAGGCGCGGGTGCTGCGCTTGCAGTTGCCACTGGAGCTGTCGTAACTGCCCGCTCCCACACCGGAGGAGTAGGAGTCGCCGAGTGCCACGTAGTCGACGGACCCCGTGGTGGAATCGGCCTGCGCCTGGCTCGCTCCCGTGAGAGCGAGAACGGCGCCGAGGAGGAGTGAGGATGAGAATGCCGCGACTCGGGACAGTTTCATGGAACCTCCCTTGAGCAGGATCTCTGCCTCAACTTTCGTAGCAGCGGGCCGACTTGACCGGAAGTGTCCATGCCAAAGATGTTACTGACGGGTCATTGGTCTTGAGGTGCCGTCCGAAGCGAGGGGGTGAGTGGGCCGGGAGCCGCACGCCGCACGCCGCACGCCGCACGCCGCACGCCGCACGCCGCACGCCGCACGGGCAGCGATACCGGCTCGACGAGCAGCGATGCACGGCTCGACGGATAGCGGTGCCGGCTCAACCACCCTGCGCGGAGCGCCGCATCGGCACGGCCGTATGGGCGGCCTCCCCCTTGCGTGCCCGGACACTCATCCGCCCGCATGCGGGCGGTCCACCGGTGCACCCGGCGGATCCCGGGCAGCTCAGCCGGTGGGGCGCCCGGCGCCGCATCGGCCGAAACACCGTGCCAAAACACCGTGCGGCGCCAGGGACCGTGCCGGATCATGGGGCCCATGTCTGCCAACCCGTACGATGCCCTGCCGATCCGGCTCAACGTCGACGACAGCGACTCACCGGCGGACGTCGTCGATGCGCTGTTCCTCGGCCGCTTCGCGGCGGGCGAGCAGCCGTACTCGTACAGTTCGACGATCGACCGCGTCAAGCCGGGCGCCACGCTGCTGCCGCTCGCGGCATCGGTGCTGCGGTCGGCCCGCGACGACGACCGCAGCGCCACGCTCGCCGAGGGCGAGGGCTGGACGCTGCTGATCTCACGCTGGAACCGGGGCGCGGACGTCACGGTGACAGCCGTCAGTTCCGAGTTGGCCGAGAAGGTGCTCAAGGAGGCGACCGACGGCGCGACCGACGAGCCCGAACCGCAGCCGGAGAACGTGACCATGGGCTTCTGGTACGTCTCTCCGCGGCGCGGCCCGCACCGTACGACGCGTCAGATCTCCGCGGGCACATGGGAGGAGATCCGGCCCAACTACACGGCGCCGGTGGCCGACGCGATGGACCGGCTGATGAAGGTCACCCCCGACGACATCGCCGGCCGGCTGCTGCTGCTCCACGGCCCTCCCGGCACGGGCAAGACGTCGGCGCTGCGCACCCTGGCCCGCTCCTGGCGCGACTGGTGCCAGGTGGACTGCGTGCTGGATCCGGAGCGGCTGTTCAACGACGTGGGCTACCTGATGGACATCGCCATCGGCGAGGACGAGGGCACGGCCAAGGGCCGCTGGCGGCTGCTCCTGCTGGAGGACTGCGACGAGCTGATCCGCGGGGAGGCCCGGCACACGGCGGGCCAGGCGCTGTCCCGGCTGCTCAACCTGACGGACGGTCTGCTGGGCCAGGGCCGCAACGTCCTGGTCGGCGTCACGACCAACGAGGACCTGGAGCGCCTCCACCCGGCCGTGGTCCGCCCGGGCCGCTGCCTGGCCAGGATCGAGGTGGGCCCGCTGACGCGCGACGAGGCGCTGTCCTGGCTGGGCGACGCCGACGGCCGGGAGGACGTCGTGGGCCGCGAGGGCGCGACGCTGGCGGAACTGTTCGCCCTGCGCCGCGGCACGTCCCCGACCTCGGTGCCTGTCCAGTCCTCGGGGGCGGACGCGGGGCTCTACCTCTAGCGGACGGGCGGGGCGTTGCCTACTCCCCCGCGCCGTACGCCACACGCAGTGCGTCCGCCACGGCCGCGCGGGCCGCCTCCTCGGAGAGGCCCAGGCGGCGGGCCCGGTCCGCGTACGAGGACGCAGCCGCGGCGGCCTGGCGCGCTGCCGCGTCGCCCGCCGCCGCCACGAACGTGCCGTTGCGGCCGCGTGTCTCGATCACCCCGTCGCCCTCGAGCGCCCGGTACGCCTTGGCCACGGTGTTGGCGGCGAGGCCCAGTTCCTCGGCGAGGCCGCGGACGGTCGGCAGCCGGTAGCCCACCGGCAGCACGCCCGAGCGGGCCTGCTCGGAGATCTGGGCGCGCACCTGCTCGTACGGCGCGTCCGCGCCTTCCGCATCGATGGTGATGTTCAGCGTCACGCCATGATTGTCCCCCACTCCCGGTAATCGGGAGGCGCCACACCCGCGCGCCCACGTACCGTGCCTCACCATGACTGTGATCGTTCGTGACTTCCGTGCGGAGGACGCCGAGGCGGTGACCCTCGTCCGGCGTGCCGCGCTGCCGTGCGAGGTGACGACTCCCGAGTCGCTCCTGTCCGGCGCGAAGAGCGCCAACCCCGCGAAGAAGTACCGGCTGTTGATCGCCGAGCGGAAGGACGAGATCATCGGCACCGCGCACGCCGGCATCGCCTACGACTCGTCCGACCCGGGGCAGTCGTACGTCACCCCACATGTGCACCCGGACCACCGCGGTCACGGCGCCGGCGGGCTGCTGCTGCGCACGGCGGAGGAGCATCTCGGCGCACACGGCGCGACGTCCGTCTACGCATGGGCGATGGACGACCCCGAGTCCCTGGCGTTCGCGGGGAAGCGGGGCTACCGCCCCACCCGTACCGCGCACTTCCAGCGGCTCGATCTGGCGCACGGCACCCTGCCGGAGCTGCCCGTGCTGCCGCCGGGTGTCGAGCTGCGCACGGCCGCGGACTACGAGGACGACCCCCGCCCGCTGTTCCTCGCGGACGCCGAGACGACGGCGGACGAGCCCGGTGACATCGGCACGGACTTCACCGACTACGAGGACTGGATCACGCACACCTGGAACGATCCGCTGCTGGACCGCCGCCTGACGACCGTCGTCGTGGTGAACGGCGAGATCGCCGCCTTCACCGCGGCCCTGACGGACCGTGGCACGCGCTACGCCAGCGGGATGACGGGCACGATGCGCGCCCACCGCGGCAGGGGCCTGGCCAAGCTCGCCAAGACGGACTCGCTGCGCCGGGCGAGGGCGGCCGGTTTCACGGACGCGTTCACCAACAACGACGCGGACAACGGCCCGATGCTCGCGATCAACCGGTGGTTCGGCTACGAGATCTTTGTGACGGAGGTGCGCCATGTCCGCGAACTCGGTTGAGGTCCGGCTGGTCAAGGCGGGCGCGACGAAGATCCGCTATCCGGCCGAGCCCGTCTTCGACGACGGCAACCGGCTCACCGTCCGCGCGCCGTGGGCGGCTCCCGGCGTGCGTGACTTCGGCTTCGTGCGGTTCGAGCCGGGTGATGTGTTCACCGAGCACTACTGGCGCGACCGGTGGTACGCGGTGAAGGAGGTCCGCGCCGGCGACGGTGTGCTCAAGGGCTGGTACTGCGACATCACCCGGCCTGCCGTGGTCGACGGCACCGAGGTGGTCGTCGAGGACCTGGACCTCGATCTGTGGGTGTCCGCCGACGGCGGCACGATCCTGCGGCTGGACGAGGACGAGTTCGCCGCGAGCGGCCTGCGCGAGCGGGACCCGCGGGCGGCTGACGAGGCAGAGCGCGCCCTCGACGCGCTCGAAGCCCTCGCCCGCGCAAGCCGCTTCAGCGAGCTCCTCGGCTGAGCGGAAGCACCACCGACCGGTCCGGGCCACCCGCCACATGGGCGATCGGGTCGCCGTCCTCGTGCCAGTGGACGACGAAGCGGTCGCCCCGGCGGTAGGCCTCCAGCCCCGCCCGGCAGTAGGCCACCATGTCGTCGGGCAGCGCGTCCAGTCGGTGCCAGGCGATCTCGGAGCACTTGTCGGGTTCGCGGTTGTACGGCTCGCCGCCCGTGCCGTGGTCCGCTTCGAAGAACCACCCGACGCGCGGCGCTCCGCCCGGTCCGCGGTGCTGCATCACCAGCGCGGCGCGCAGATCGCCGGGCATCAGCTCGACACCGACCTCCTCGGCCGCCTCGCGCACCATGGCGGCGCGCACGTCCTCACCGTCCTCGACGTGACCCGACGGCCCGTTCCACAGGCCGTCGCCGTAGCCCGTGCCCGCGCGGCGGGCGAGCAGCACCTCGTCCCCGCGGCGCAGCACCAGGTGCACGTCGATCACCTCGGTGTGCCGGCGGGGCCGGGCCGTGGAGGCCACCAGCGCATAGCGCTCGTCGTCGACCTGCCTGCCCCACAGGGCTGGGTCGTCCGAGAGGCGCTCGTGGTGGATCCGGTCGGCCAGCGGTGCGAGGACCGCGGTGACGCGCGCGGCCGGCAGCCCGTCGCCTCCCCAGACGCCCTCGACAAGGACGAGCCGACCGCCCGGCCGCAGGAGCGTGGCCCAGTGGCGCAGGGCTGTCTCGGGCTCGGGCAGCAGCCAGACGACGTGCCGGGCGAGGACGACGTCGAACCGGCGCTCGCCGACCGGTGGCAGGTCCGCCGGGCCGAGCAGGACCTCGGCATCGGTACCGGCGAGCTTGGCCCGCGCTCTGGCGACCATGTCGGGCGCGAGGTCGACGCCGGTCACCCGATGGCCCTGTTCGGTGGCGAGGAGGGAGAGGCTGCCGGTGCCGCAGCCGAGGTCGAGCACATCGGACGGGTGCGGCGGCAGCCACCGCGCGAGCCTGTCGGCCCATGCGCGCCGGACCTCCGGGTCGGCGAGGCCGTGGTCGGGCTCCTGGTCGAACGTGTCGGCCAGGGCGTTCCAGTCGATCGTCGTCATGGTCCGATCGTCGCAGCCACCACTGACAACGGGCCTGCGGCGGCCTCCGGTTCAGGTGAGCGCCTTCCTGTAGTGGAAGCGGTCGTACTGCCCGTCGACCCGGCGTTCCACCAGTTCGTAGCCGTAGCGCGCGTACAGCTTCTGGTTCTCCCACATCTTGGCGTTGGTGCAGAGCTGGATCTCGGGCAGCCCCAGCTCTCGTGCGTACTCCTCGGCGAAGCCGAGGAGCCGCCGACCGAGCCCGGTCCCCCAGGCGTCGGGGTGAACGGCGATGGAGTCCAGGTAGAGGTGACCGGCCTCCGGGACGAGGACGATGACGCCCCGGACCGGATCACCGATGACGAAGACCCGCCCCGCCGCCACGTTCGCCACGTGGTCCGCCTCCATCGGGACGGGCACGACACCGATCCGTTCGATGTAGTGGTGGTAGGCCGCGTCGGTGACGGCCTTGACCGCGGGCACGTCGTCGGCGGCGGCGGGGCGGATGTCGTCGGTCATGCCGACACGTTACGGCGGCGGACGATCACCTTCTTCAGCAGCGGCCACACCAGCAGGAGCACGATCACCGCGTACATGGTCACGGAGAAGGGCGTGTTGACCAGTCCCGTGATGCTGCCGTCGCTGATCTGCAGGGCGCGGCGCAGCTGTTGTTCGGCGGCCGGGCCGAGGATGACGCCGATGACCGCGGGCAGCACGGGCAGTCCGTAGCGGCGCATGCCGAACCCGATGAGGCCGATGACGAGCAGGATCACCAGGTCGAGTGCCTCACCGCCGACCGCGTACGCGCCGACCGCGGCGAAGAACAGGATGCCCGCGTAGAGGTACGGCCGCGGAATGCGCAGCAGCTTCGCCCAGACCGGTGCGAGCGGCAGGTTGAGCGCGAGCAGCAGCACCATGCCGACGAAGAGGGAGGCGATCAGGCCCCACACCAGGTCGGGTTCGCGTTCGAAGAGCAGCGGTCCCGGCTGGATGCCGTACTGCTGGAACGCGGCCAGCATCACCGCGGCGACGGCGGTCGTCGGCAGACCGAGCGTCAGCATCGACACGAGCGTGCCCGCGGCCGACGCCGAGGCCGCCGACTCGGGGCCCGCCACGCCCTCGATGGCGCCGCGGCCGAACTCGTCCTTGTGCTTGGACAGCCGCTTCTCGGTGACGTACGACAGGAAGGTCGGGATCTCCGCGCCGCCGGCCGGTATCGCGCCGAACGGGAAGCCGATGACCGGTCCGCGCAGCCACGCCTTCCAGGTGCGTCGCACATCGGACCGGGCGAGCCACGGCCGGCCCACGGGGATGGGCTCGCCCGTGGTGCGGCGCAGATGGGCGGCGACCCACAGGGCCTCGCCGATCGCGAAGAGGCCGACGGCGACGATGACGACGTCGATGCCGTCCGCGAGCTGCAGCGAGCCGAAGGTGAGGCGCTGCTGGCCGGTCATCTGGTCCAGGCCGACAAGACCGATGGTGAGGCCGATCAGCAGGGAGGCCAGTCCGCGGACACGGGAGGAGCCGAGCACCGAGGTGACCGCGATGAAGGCCAGCACCATGATGGCGAAGTAGTCGGGTGCGCCGATGTCCACGGCGAGGTCGGCGACCGTGGGCGCGAGCGCCACGAGCAGGAGGGTGCCGATCATGCCGCCGGTGAAGTGACCGACGGCGGCCGCGGCGAGCGCCTGGGCGCCCCGCCCGGCCTTGGCCATCGGATTGCCTTCCAGGGCGGCGACGACGGCCGCGCTTTCCCCGGGCGTGTTGAGCAGGATGGACGTGGTGGAGCCGCCGAACATCGCGCCGTAGTAGATGCCGGCGAACATGATGAACGCGCCGGTCGGCTCCAGTCCGTACGTCACCGGCAGCAGCAGCGCCACCGCCATCGCCGGACCGATGCCGGGCAGGACGCCGATCGCGGTGCCGAGCAGCACGCCGATCGCGGCCCAGAGCAGGTTGATCGGGGTCAGTGCGGTGCCGAAGCCGTCGAGAAGGGAGTTCAGCGGATCCATCAGAGCACTCCCATCAGCGGGCCGCCGGGCAGCGGGACGCCGAGCAGGTTGTTGAACGCGAAGTAGGTGACCACGGACAGAGCCGCGGCGATCAGAGGGTCACGGTCGTGGTGCCTGCTGCCGAGTGCGAAGGCGGAGCCCCAGAACAGCAGGGCCCCGGCGACGGGGAAGCCCAGCGGGCCGATGAGCGCGGCGAAGGCCAGGAAGACGCCGCCGAGGAGCAGGACCGTGCGCCAGTCGCTCGGCTCGCTCAGGTCGATGTCCTCGCCGCCTTCGGCCTCGCCGCGGCCGCCGCGCAGGACGTCGACCGCGAGGAGGACGGCGACGACCAGCAGGCCGCTGCCGACGACGACGGGGACGGTCCTGGGTCCCACGGGTCCGCGCTGGGCGATGTCGACGTTCATGGTCAGCGCGTCGGTGAGGACGAGGACGCCGATGACGAGGAGCAGAAGGCTCACCCCGAGTTCGGAGTGCTCGCGCAGCCAGGAGCTGCGGCCGTCGGCGGTACGGGTGGCGTCGGCGCTCACAGCCCCAGCTCCTTCAGCACCGAATCGACCTCTTCGTCCTGCTCGTTCAGGAATTCGCCGAAGAGGTCGCCGGTGAGGAAGGCGTCGTCCCAGCCGTTCTTCTTCATGGACTCCTGCCACTGCTTCGAGTCGTGCAGCTCGGTGACGAGACGGATGAGTTTGTCGCGTTCGGCGCCGCTCAGTCCGGGTGGGGCGACGATGCCACGCCAGTTGGTGAAGTCGGTGTCGAGACCGGCCTCGCGCAGGGTGGGGGCGTCGAGACCGGGGACCCGCAGCGGTCCGGTGACGGCCAGCAGCCGCAGCTCTCCGGACTTGATCTGGTCGAGGTACTCGCCCACGCCGGAGACGCCGAAGGCGACCTTGTTGCCGAGGATGGAGGCGAGCAGTTCGCCGCCGCCGTCGAAGGGGATGTAGTTGACGGACTTGGGCTCGATCCCGGCGGCCCGGGCCATCAGCATGGGCGCGAGATGGTCGGGTCCGCCCGGCGAGGAGCCGCCGCCGACGGCGAGCTTGCCCGGGTCCTTCCGCCACGCCTCGATCAGCTGGCCGATCGTCTTGTACGGGGAGTCCTTCGCGACCACGACGATGTCCTGCTCCTCGGTGAGCCGGGCGATCGGTGTGGTGTCGGCGAGGGTCTTGGGTGCCTTGTTCGTGTGGACGGCGCCGACGACGCCGAGGCCCATGGACATGGCGAGCTTGCCGTTGCCGTGCTCGCCGACGAGGCGGGTCAGCCCCACGGTGCCACCGGCTCCGGGGAGGTTGAAGACCTCGATGCCGTGGGTGAGCCCGGCGTCCTCGGCGTTCTTGGCGGCGGTGCGGGCGGTGATGTCGTAGCCGCCGCCGGGGGTGTTGGGGACCATGAAGCGCAGGCCGGGGATCTGCGTCCCGGTGTCGGTTCCGCCGTCCGTGGAGAGCAGCGGCGGCACGGCGAGCACCAGAAGCGCGGCCCCGAGCAGGGCGATGGAGGTGCGCAATCGCACGGGAGGGCCTCTCATGAGCGGTGAGTGGGAGCTGTGAGGTGGCCCACATGTTGCCTGCGCGTTAAGAAGCTGTCTCTCTTCCGGAATCAACGGACGTTGTGGTCCTTGTGGTAGCGGCCTAGCGTGTCGGCGTGACCAAGGTGCTGGTGGTGGACGACGACTTCATGGTCGCGAAACTGCACAGCCGCTATGTGTCCGCGACGGAGGGCTTCACGGTCGTCGGAGTGGCCCACAGCGGTGCGGAGGCGTTGCGCGCCGCAGAGCGGCTGCGGCCCGATCTCGTCCTGCTCGACGTGTATCTGCCCGACATGGACGGGATCCGTGTGCTGCGCGAGCTGCGGGCAGCGGAGGCGTGCGACCCGGACCGGGTGAGCGCGGACGCGCTTTTCATCACGGCCGCCCGGGACGCGGCGGTGGTGCGTTCCGCACTGCGGGCAGGGGCGCTGCACTACCTGATCAAGCCCTTCAACCAGGCGGCGCTCCAGGAACAGCTGCGGCACGTGGCGTCGCTGCGTTCTCGGCTGGACCGGCTGGACGAGGCGCGCCAGGAGGACGTGGACCAGATCTTCGGCACCCGCCCGCCGGGGTCGCGCGAGCTGCCGAAGGGGCTCGCCCCGCACACGGCGGAACTGGTCGAACGCATCCTGCGCGACCATCCGGGCGACCTGTCGGCTTCGGAGTGCGCCGAGGCAGGCTCCCTGTCCCGCGTGAGCGCCCGCCGCTACCTGGAGTACTTCGCGGAAACGGGCCGCGCGGAGGTGACGCTGCGCTACGGGGGCACCGGCCGCCCCGAACGCCGCTACCGCCGGGTGGGCTGACCGGACGCCGTCGGGGGCTGGTGACGTCCTGACACAGCTGGAAGCGGCCGAACCGCGCCACCGCCTCCTCGTCGCCGCCGATGTCAGCCTCCTCGACCGTGCCGCCCAGCTCCCGGACCCGTGCGATGGCCGCCCGCATGTCGTCGACCCGGAAGAACACGTACGGGCTCGCGCCCGGGTCCTGGCCGTGCACGCCGCCGGGCACACCGGCCGTACGGATGGAGTACCCGCCGCCCTCCGTCGTCCCGGCCTCGAAGGCCCACCCGAACAGCCCGCCGTAGAACGCCCGGGCCAACTCCGAGTCACCCACGCCTAGTTCGAAGAAGGAGATCTCCCCGGCCATCGCTCGCTCCCGGCATCGTGACGGTCAGTTCGGTCCCACGCTACGGCGGGTGCGGGGGCCGCGCACGCGAGCAGGCGGCGCCTCAGCCGTCTCCCCGCGCCGCCGCAAGCCGCCTGCGTGAGCCACGGGGCAGGCTCCGGCGACATGGAGCAGCCCCCGGGCGGGCCGCCACGGAAGCGGGGCGTTCCCGCTCGGTCGGCACGCCTTTCTGAGCCCTTTCTCAGCGGGCAGGTCCACAGACTGCCCGAGTCGCGGGAAGCTTACGGGCCCCGATCTCCCGCCCAAAAGCCGCTCCGCCGACCGCTCGGTAACGTGCAGCTCCGGGCTGCCATCCAGCATGGGCAAACCGATAAGCCCTTTCTCGTGCTTGCGGCTGCTAAGGGCTTGCAGATCATTAACACGTTGTCTTGATCTTGTTGTGGGGCCTTCTGGTCTGGTCGAGGACCCGAGCCTGGAGGGCAGCGAGGGCGACGGGTGGCGTCGTCGCGGGTGGGATGGTGATGCCGTGTCCCTGGAACAGTTTCCTGGTCTTCAGCAGGGTGCGGTGCATGGCGGTCCGGCTGCTGCCGAACAGTACGGCGAGGGGTTCCGCAGCCAGGTTGACGCGCAGATGGAGCACGGTGGCCAGGACCTGGTCGGGGAAAGCGAGCCGGGGTGGGCGGCCGCGCCGCATTTGGCCGTTGAGGGCCAAAGTCTCAGCGAGGGTGTCCAGTTGCTGCCGGGACATGCCGGTCAGGGCGGGATGGGACAGCAGGGCCTGGTCCCACTGCGGGGTTGGCGCGTGCGGAGTCCGGGCCGCCGGGACGGCTGGGCGGGCCTGCGGGTGCAGGGCATAGTTCCAGTCGCCATGGAAAGCGTGCCGGATCAGCGGCAGTGCCGCCATCTCCGCGTCATCGATGCGGACTCCGGTGGGGTAGGTGTTGGTGTCGAGGGCGGCGCTCACGCGAAGTCCGGTGCGGGTGGTGGTCGCGGCGATGGACTGGACGATGACTTCGTGGCTGGTCAGCGGGCGGCCGCGCCAGTTCATGGTGATGTGCGAGAAGAGCCGGTGCTCGATCTTGTTCCACTTCGATGTGCCTGGCGGCAGATGACACACGGTGATGGTCAGTCCCGTTTCGGCGGCGAGCTGGGCCAGTTCGAGTTTCCACGCTCGGGTGCGGTATCCGTTGGAGCCGCCCGCGTCGGCGGTGATCAGCAGCCGTGCCGCCTGCGGGTAGGCAGCCCGGCCCTGGCCGTGCCACCAGCGGCGGATCGACTCGATCGCGAACGCGGCGGTGTCGTGATCGGTGCCGACGTTGACCCAGCCGGTGTCCGTCGCCAGATCGTAGATGCCGTAGGGGACGGCCTTGCCCAGCTGCGGGTCGGCGAAGTCATGGACGTTCACCGGCGCCGGCTCACCCGTCGGCCGCCACTGGCGGCCGTTGTTCTTGAACTCGCCGACGAGTTCTTTCTTCTTGGCGTCCACGCTGATGACCGGTTGGCCGGCGTCCCGGTGCTCGCGGGCTTGTTCGTTGAGATAGCGGAACTGGGCATCCCGGTCCGGGTGCTGGCTGCCCTCGATGGTCTTGGCGTTGGCCTGCAGGCTTCCTCCCGCAGCAGGCCGGCGACGGTGTCGGCGCTGACACGGTGCCCGGCCCGGGTCAGCTCCCGCGCAAGCGTGCGGGTGGACTTCACCGTCCACCGCAGCGGCGACATCGGATCACCCCGAACATCCGGTTCGACCAGCGCCAACAGTGCCGGCCGCAGCCCCGGATCAAGATCCGCGACCCGCTTGCGGCCCCCGCCCGGACGCCGCACCCGCCCCAGCGGCTCCTCACCGGCCTCGAGTTCGAACACGCCCTTGTCGCCCGCTGGATGTCGCTCGCGCCGTTCGTCGCCACCCCGAGCGACCAGCCTGCGCGGCGGAGCGCCAGCAAGCCCTCCCGCGTACGAGGGAGGCAACGCGCAGTGCAAGCCATGCCGTCGACGTACTCACACCACAGGTCCTCCGCCGAGTCTTTGAGCGCGAGCGTCTCTCTCAGGTGCATGAAATCAGCGGGATAGGCGCGAAGGCGCAACCGATCGACGATGGCCACGGCGGCATACGGCGCAAGGCGTCGCGAGAGGGCGAAACGTCTGGCCCAGTCCTCTAGGCCGCCCTGTCGATCGATCAGCGTGTTGTCGAGGTCGAAGAGTGCCAGCAAAGGAAGGTACGACAGCACGGCGAGTCTCGTCGAAACCCTGACCGAGGAGCGACCGGGGCAACCTGTCAGACCTCTCTCCTGGCCTTGCAGGTCGTCGCCGAACGCCTTGGCTCACGCCCGATGAGGTCCGCGAGCGGATGGCCGAGATCTACCCGCTCCGCCGGGCGGGCTTCCCGGCTCCGCTCGGGGCGACGCTCCTGCCTTCGGCCCGCTCCGCCCCCGCTGCGCCGGCGCCCGCCCCTACGGCTGGGATAGGCCCAAGGGCATGAGTCGAGCCCCGACCGGCCGTCGATTCCATCCCTCACCGAGATGCCTCCGGCGAGGGCCTCAGGCTCCGGGATGGCGGGGCGCCTCGGGCGGGTGCCGGCAGTGGATGGCTGAGGCGGGGAACTCCCGTCCCGTCCGCCATCGGCCCAGGACAAGCCGAGCAGACACGGCACCGGGCGTCCACGTCGTTCGTACAGTGGCGCGCTCCACCTGGACGCCAGGCACCGCGCCCGCTCCACATACGTGTGGGTCGACGGCAGACGGGATGGAAGTTGGGGTAGGTCGTGGGCAAAGCTACTGCTTCAGTGCACCTATCGACGCCATTCGCCCACCCGTACGCTCCACAGGCCATGGCCAATCCGGAGCACCCCAGTGGGCAAAGCTCCAATCCGGCAATAGAGCCCGAATCTCAGCCTTCCCTCGGAGAGCGGTTTCGAGCTCCCATTGGGTCCACTCGGTCCTGAGATAGTGGGTGGACTGCACAGCGAGAAACACATCTGCGCCCATCAGTGCGGCAACGACTGTTTTCACGCGGTCCACCTCAGGAGAGTGGATCTCTAGGTCGTCTATATAGATGCTGGTGGCGTCTGGAATGATCGATGCAATTCTGTGCAGCGTGTCGGTCGAGTTGTCTCGCCTTGCATAACTGACGAAGTAGCGCACCGTAAAGGTCCTATCCGTTGAGCAGGCCGGCCACGTAGGCCCACGCCGCCACCCCGAACAGCAGGCCAAGGATGAAATAGTACGCCATGGATGCGTTGAACGCCGCCCTCAACGGCCCGACAGCACCCGACGACGGGGAAAAAGGATAACCTTCTGTGCAGCGCGTTGCCCGGCGCTGCCAAATCGGAATCATCGCCCCTCTGAGCTTTCTCTGATAGTAGTAGCTGAAGCTATCTGCCATCCAGAACGCGACGATCACTAGAAAACCGGCAGCGAATAGCGAGGGGCCGGGCTTCTTGTCGCCAAAGGCCGTAATGATGGTTCCGACGGGGACAAGGATTACAGCGCATAGCTTCTTCAGCTCCAGGCACGCTTCAGACGCTTTTAGCGTCGCCGCATGCAGCTGCTCCAGCTGTTCCTTGTCGAGGTCGTCCGCTGTCGGTTCGCTCACTGGGTGCACCATCCAGGAATTCGTGCATCGTCACTTGACTGTCGCCGGTACGGCCAGCAAACATCCCACCACGACCGGGCCAACCACCGCTTGGGAACTGGGCACTTGGTTGCCTCGTTCGGCAGCGGTATGTGGCACCTCTTCCGACCGCTTCGCCTAAAGCGGTCGCTCCCTGACAACCCGCGGCCAGCTGGCGCAGGCCACCAGCGCGCTGCCGTCCTCGGTGAGGAAGAGCAGGGAGGTCCACGTCCGATCGGCAGAATCGATCAGCCCTACGTGCACGGGCCGGCCGTGCTCGCGGAGGAGCTGCACTGCTCGTTCCAGCCCAAGAGGTTCGAATCCGTGAATCCGCATGCGCTGAAGTCGGCGCTTGAAGACTCCAGCATGCGCGCCAGCGGGTTGCGCCCGGTCTCCCACGCTGTAGGAGGCACCGCTGCGGAGGAGGGCCAGAGCTATCACGGACGCCTCGTCGTCACCAGCCAACAGCGATTCCAGCACATGCCGTTCCATGGTCACCCCCGTCTGGATCCTGCGGTACAGCAGCCAGGTACCGCAACCCCAGCAATCGCCCGCGTCCGGTAGGGCCCCTCCGGGGCTCGGTAGCGGCCGGAATAGCCGTCACTGACCGATCCGGCTAGAGCGCGGCTAGAGCTACGGATCAGAAAGCTCCGCGCCCGATCCATGCCTCCAGCCAGACCCAGGCCGTGTAGTACCCCAGCCATTGGCAACGGTTGGGCTTGCAACGGGCGGGCCGCAGACCTCTGCGACCGCCCTGCCGGTGTCGGGAGGCGGCAAGCGGCCAGAGAGCCGCACCGGGAGCCACGCAGGGAGCCACCCCAGGCGACACAGGGCAGCTCCCCTTGGACGACTACGGACGACACCCGCACGATCCCAGTGCTCAGCAGCACGCGAGCGGCCGCCTTTCTGAGCGCTTTCTTAGCGTCACCTTAAAGCCAGCATAAGGATCGCCATCTCCCGCTCCCAGCAGGCGCTTTCGCATTGCCCAGGGGCTAGTTTGCTGATCGCCGGGGCCGGTTCGAGCAGTCGGCGCCGTAGTCCTACGGGGGGCCGCACCGCCCGCTCGAACCGGGTCCCGCCCCCTCGCCGCCATTCGAAGGAGAACGTCACCATGACCGCTCGCCGCAAGGCCGTCACGGTCGCCGCACTTGGTCTCACGCCGGTCGCGCTGGCCGGTCTGGCCGCCGTTCCGGCCGCTGCCCACGGGTCGATGACGGATCCGGTCAGCCGGGTGTCCGCCTGTTTCGCCGAGGGGCCGGAGAGTCCCACGTCGCAGGCGTGCAAGGCGGCGGTCGCGGCGAGCGGCACGCAGGCGTTCTACGACTGGAACGAAGTCAACATCGCCAACGCCGCCGGCAACCACCGCCAACTGATCCCGGACGGTGAGCTGTGCAGCGCCGGACGCGACAAGTACAAGGGGCTCGACCTGCCCCGCGCCGACTGGCCTTCCTCGCCGCTCGCTCCAGGGAACCGCACGTTCCGGTACAAGGCGACCGCCCCGCACAAGGGCACCTTCGAGCTGTATCTGACCAAGGCCGGCTACGACCCGACGAAGCCGCTGAAGTGGTCGGATCTGGAGGAGAAGCCGTTCTCGAAGGTCACCAACCCGAAGCTGGAGAACGGCGCGTACGTCTTCGACGGCGTCGTGCCGAACCGGTCGGGCCGGCACCTGGTCTACTCGATCTGGCAGCGCTCGGACTCCCCCGAGGCCTTCTACACCTGCTCCGACGTGGTGTTCGGTGAGGACAACGGCGGCGGTGCCCCGGCGCCGGCCGCCTCCGCCCCCTCGGACCGGGAGATCGAGGAGGGTGCGGGCAAGTCGACGGTGGACCACGGCGGCCGCGGCGGTGACGACCACGCGGAGGACGCGGGAGCGGCCGCGCCCGCCGAGCGGCCCGATACGGCTCCGTCACCCGATCCCGCGGGCAACGCCCCCGACGCGAAGGGTGCCGGCACGCCGTCCGCCGCCGCTCCGGAGACCTCCGGGGACAACCTCGCGGAGACCGGTGCCGACAGCAGCACCGCGCCGCTGGCGATCGGCGGTACGGCCGCGCTGGCGGTCGGCGCGGCGGTGCTGTTCGGTCTGGGCCGCCGCAGGCCGGCCGCAGCGGGCGGCCGCCACAGCCGCTGACGCGACAGCGACAGCGACAGCGACAGCGACAGCAACAGCAACAGCAACAGCAACAGCAACAGCAAAGGCTGCCGTCCGCTCCCCCGAGCGGACGGCAGCCTTGTCCGTGTGTCAGGCGAAGACAGAGGCGCAGGTGGTGGGTTCGGCGTGCGCCGGGTCGAGCGCGTTCGTCACCTCATGGAACGTGATCCGGTCGAACAAGCCGATCGCGACGTGCTCGGACAGGTCGAAGGGACAGAGGTCCTGGAGAAGAACGTTGCGGACGTCCGGCCCGGTGAGGTACTGCGACGCGTACGGCGTGACGACCTGGTCGTAGCGGGTGGCGATGACCGTGTAGCGCACGCCGGGCACGGTGTCGCCGCCCGCGTTGAGCCCGGTGAGGAAGGCGGATCCGGCGATCTGGTCGGCGAGGGCGGGCGTGTGCCGGCTCAGGAGGTCCGCGGCGCCGGGGAAGTACGGCAGGAGGCTTGTGAGCCCGCCCAGGGTGGTGCCGTGGTTGTTCGGCGCGATGCCGACGAGGGCGTTCACCTTGTCGGCGCCGCCCAGGTACTTGAGGTAGTAGCGGGGCATCATGCCACCCTGGGAGTGCCCGACGATGTCGGCCTCCAAGGCGCCGGTGGCTGCGAGGACCCGGTCGACGTAGGCGTCGAGCTGCTGCGCCGACTTGTCGATGGGGCCGAGGCCGTGGAAGAAGGGCACGCCGGGAAGCTGCCCGTAGTCGAGGGAGTAGACGCAGTAGCCGCGCTTGACCAGATACGGGGCCAGAGCGAGCCAGTTGTCGATGGAGTTGCCGAGGGTTCCGTGGACGAGGACGACGGGGCGGGGATGGGCGGCGGAGGGGTTGCAGGTGTAGTCGTTCCAGCCACGTGTGGGGGCCGTGGCGGTTGATGCGGCAGTTGCGGTGGCGGCGGGGACCAGGGCGACAGCGACCGCCAGCATGAAGGCTGACAGTGGTCGGAGCGCACGTTTCCAAGGCAGCATCGATCGGTCTCCTTGCGGCTCAAGGGAGTTGCGATGGCTGAATTTCTTGCCGTGCACACAACAACTTACGAACGGGTAACCACACGGGGAAGTGACGTGCCGGTAAAGACTGACTTTTCGTCAATACGAGGCGGCTGCCGACCGCTACGCCGCCAGCGACCCCGGTACGACCACCGGCCGCTACGCCGCCAGTGACCCCGGTACGACCGCTCCCGGCCCGAACCTGGCGCGGGCCCGGTCCGCCACGGCCTCGATCCTGCGCGCCCTTTCGTCGGCCGGGTCGAACGTCAGCTGCCGGGCGGCCTGTTCGGCCGGCAGCAGGCCCTCGGCCCGCAGCGACAGCCCGCGCACCCGCGCCCGCTGCAGCCCGAGCGATGCGTGCAGGGCGTACGCGGTGCCGGCGAGCGCGGCGGAATGGGCGGTCGGCTCGCGCAGGGTGCGGCTGCGGGTGGTCGTGGACCGGTCGGCGTAGCGCACGGTGAGGGACAGGGAGCGGCACACCTCGTGCTCACCGCGCATCCGCGCCCCGAGCTCCTCGGCGAGCGAGAGCAGCGCCCTGCGGTGCTGCGCCTGGTCCAACTCGTCGATGGAGAAGCTACGTTCGGCGGCAACCGAGCTGGAGAGCGCGTTGGGGACGACCGTCGTACGGTCGATGCCGCGCGCCCGCTCCCACACCTCACGACCGGCCCGAGCGCCCAGGATCCGCTGGATCACGGCGAGCGGTGCGTCGGCGACGCGTCCGGCGGTTTCGAGGCCGTAGGCGCACAGGGTGCGGGCCGTCGCGCGCCCCACGCCATCGAGCGCGGCGACCGGCTTGTCCGCCAGGAACGCGGTGGCCTCGTCCTCCGTCACCACCAGGGTCGTACCGGGCACGGCCTCGCGCGCCGCCATCCGGGCGAGCATCGGTCCGGGGCCGGCGCCGATGACGCAGTCCACCCCGCAGTGCGCCAGCACGCGCACTCGCAGCAGGGAAGCGAGCTCGGCCGTGTCCCGGCCGAAGTACCGTTCCGCGCCCCGGACGTCGACGAGCGCGGCGTCGGGCGGCAGCGCCTGGACGACGGGGCTGATGTTCTCGGCCACGCCGAGCAGCGCGGGCAGCACCGTCTCGGCTCCGGCCCGGTCCGGCGCCGGCTCCAGCAGGAAGCGCACATAGAGGATCATCCGGCGCTCCCGGGGCTCTGGTGCCACAGCTTCCTTCCGCCGGCGGCCGCGTCACCGGCCGGCCGCAGGTCGGCCCACGGATTCATCTCGTAACCCGTCGGCAGGTGGATCCGGCGGCCGCTGTCGGCATCGCCGTCCGGCTGCGCGGGCGGAGCCGCCAGCCGGGCCGCGACCGCGTCCAGGCCGCCGGTGCGGCGCAGCTCCGCCAGTTCGGCCAGGTCCCAGGCCGCCGCGCCCACCACACTGAGACTGCGCGGTCCGCGCCGCTGCACCACTCCGCGCACCAGCAGCAGCCAGGAGTGGAAGACGGTGTGGGCGCACGCGGCGTGGCTGTCGTCGAAGAAAGCCAGATCGACCAGGCCGGTGCCGTCGTCGAGCGTGGTGAAGATGACCCGCTTGCCGGACCGGATCGGCGGCGTCTGGGTGGCCGCCTTGGCACCTGCGACAAGCACCGTCTGGCCGTGCCGCGCACCGCGCAGCCGCTGCGCGGAGAGCACGCCCAGCTCGGCCAGGAAGGCATGGTGATCCGTCATCAGATGGCGGGAGGCGTCCATACCGAGCACGCCCAGCTCGGCACTGAGGCGTTCCGCGTCGCCGAGATCGGGCAGGCCGACGGGGGCGGTCCCGCGCCCCTGGGCGAGCGGGAGCTGGCCACCGTACGACGCCGATCCGCGCTGGACACGGTGGAGTTCGGCGATGTGCAGCAGCAGGTCGCGACGGTTGGCGCCGAAGGCGTCGAGGGCGCCGACCTGGGCGAGCCGTTCGGCGACGGGCCGACTGGGGTGCGCCCGCTGCCAGAAGTCCAGCAGCGAGGAGTAGGGCTGCCCGGCCTCGATACGACTCTTCTCGGCCTCGCTGATGCCGTGGACGTCCGCGAGGGCGAGCCGCAGGCCCCATCTCCCGGAACCCTTGCCGTGGTTCCCGGAATCCTTGCCGGACTTCCCCGACCCCTCGCCGGACGGCCCGGAAACCTCGCCATCAGACACAAGTTCGATTCGATGGGCGACCCCCGACCGGTTCACGTCCAACGGCAGCACCGGCACCCCGCGCCGCCGCGCGTCCGCCAGCAGCAGCCGCTTCGGGTACATCCCGGGGTCGTGCGTGAGCAGCCCGGCGTAGAAGGCCGCCGGATGGTGCGCCTTGAGCCAGGCCGACTGGTACGTCGGCACCGCGAAGGCGACCGCGTGCGCCTTGCAGAAGCCGTACGAGCCGAAGGCCTCGACGATCTCCCAGGTGCGGGCGATCACTTCGGGCTCGTAGCCCCTCGCCTCGGCGCGCCGGGCGAACCAGATCCTGATCCTGCCCTGCGACTGCGGGTCGGAGAGCCCTCGCCGCACCCGGTCGGCCTCGTCCCGGCCGCAGCCGGTCATGATGTCCACGATCTCGATGATCTGCTCGTGGAAGACGACCACCCCGTACGTCTCCTTCAGCGGCCCCTCCAGATCGGGATGCGGGTAGCGGACGGGCGCGCGGCCGTGCCGGGCCTCGATGAACGGCCGGACCATGTCGGCCGCGACCGGCCCCGGCCGGAACAGCGAGATGTCCACGACCAGGTCGTGGAAGTTCTCCGGCTGCAGACGTCCGACCAGGTCGCGCTGGCCCGGGGACTCGATCTGGAAGCAGCCCAGCGTCTCGGTGGACCTGATGAGCCGGTAGGTGGCCGGATCCCCGGGCGGTACGGAGCCGAGGTCGACCTTCTCCCCCGTGACCCGGCGCACCTCGGCCACCGCGTGCGCCATCGCCGACTGCATCCGCACGCCGAGGACGTCGAGTTTGAGCAGCCCGAGCCTCTCCACGTCGTCCTTGTCGAACTGCGACATGGGGAAGCCCTCGCCGCTCGTGGGCACCACCGGGGTGCGGGCGAGCAGCGAGGAGTCGGAGAGCAGCACGCCGCACGGATGCATGGCGACGCCGCGCGGCAGCGCGTCCAGCGCCTCGACCAGCTCCCACAGCCGTCCGTGCTGCTTCAACTCGTTGGCAACCGGCTGGAGTTCGGGCAGTTCGTCGAGCGCCGCGCGGGCGTCGCGGGCCCGGATGTGCGGGAAGGACTTGGCGATCCGGTCGATCTCGGCCGGATCCATGGACAGGGCCGCGCCCACGTCGCGCACGGCATGGCGCACCCGGTAGGTCTCGGGCATGGCGACGGTCGCGACCCGCTCCTCGCCGAAGCGTCCGATGATCGCGCGGTACACGTCGAGCCGGCGGGCGGACTCGACGTCGATGTCGATGTCGGGCAGCACCCGCCGGCGCTTGGACAGGAAGCGCTCCATCAGCAGCCCGTGCTCGACCGGGTCGGCGTGCGCGATGCCGATGAGGTGGTTGACGAGGGACCCGGCCCCGGAGCCGCGCGCGGCGACGCGGACGCCCATCTTCTTCACGTCGTCGACCACTTGGGCGACGGTCAGGAAGTAGGAGGCGAATCCGTGGTGGGCGATGATGTCCAGTTCGTGGTGCATCCGCTCCCAGTAGTCGCGCCGGCTGTCGTATCCGTGCAGCACCATGCCGGCCGCGGCGCGCGAGGCGAGCACCCGCTGCGCGGTGCGGTGCTCTGCGCCGACGAGGCGGGGCTCGGGGAAGTGCACGGTGCCCATCCCCAGGTCCTCCTCGGGATCGACCAGGCAGGCGGCGGCCGTCTCCTCGGTCATGGTGAGCAGCCGGTGCGCGGTGTCGTGCCGGAGGCCCGCGGCCTCGGCGACCCGCTCGGCGGCCTGGGTCATGGCGGCCGGGTCCTTGAGCCAGCGCTCGCCGCTGTCGAGTCCTTTGCGCGGGTCCACGGGCACGAGTCGGCGGGCCGAGTCGAGGACGTCGGCGACCGGTCCCAGGCCGGGGTCCGCGTACCGGACGGCGTTGGTCAGGACGGCCCGTACGTCCTGTTCGGCGGCGAGGCCGAGAGTGCGGGCGGCCTGTCGCAGCGAGCCGGGTCCGGTTCCGGTGCGGCCGTGGTGGACGACCTCCAGGCACAGCCGGTCGCCGTACCGCTCCCGCCAGGGGGCGAGCAGCCCCGCGGCACGGTCGGGGCGGCCCGCGGCGAGTGCGCGGCCGACCTCGGAGGACGGGCCGAGGAGCACGGTCAGCCCCTCACCGTGGTTGTCCTGCCACGGCAGCCGCGGGCGCTCCCGGTCGGCCGCGTGGGCGGCGGTGATCATTCGGCACAGGTCGGCCCAGCCCTGGCGGGAACGCGCGAGGAAAACGGTCCGGGGCGCGGATTCGTCGATGAACGCCCCTCCGCGGACCGGTGTGCGGCGGCGCTCGGCGGGGCCCTCCCGGTGCTCACGCTCCCCCACCGCGAGGTCCACGCCGAACAGCGGCCGCACGCCCGCGCCGGAGCACGCCTCGGCGAAGCGGACCGTCCCCGCGAGGGTGTCGCGGTCCGTCAGCGCGAGGGCGTCCATGCCCCGCTCGGCAGCGCACTCGGCAAGCCGCTCCGGGTGGGAGGCCCCGTATCGCACGGAGAACCCGGAAACGGTGTGCAGATGCGTGAACCCTGGCACCCGCACCTCCTGGATCAGCCCGTCTCACCTCCCCTGTCTCCACCATAGACCAAATTTCGAACACCCGTACGACATGTGTTCGGCGGCGCCCCCGTTATGTTCTTCGCGGTCCTGCAAGAGGGCCGCTGGCCTCCGGGCCCGGCATGACTGTTCCCCCCTGTCGAACGGATGACCTGGGGGGTG
>NZ_JBIRZM010000021.1:0-15074 GCF_044390825.1 Streptomyces sp. NPDC018833
CCCGGAGAGCCGGACGGCCACTCCTGCGGAGCCACTGAAGGCAAGACCCCATAAGCCACATCCGGCCCTCCCGGGCCATCCAACAACTTACGGAGGCCCCATGACCAGTACGCCGACGCCGTTCACCGCCGACGACTACCGCGCCCGGATGACCCGCGCAGCCCAGTCCGCCGCCGACGCCGGTCTCGACGGGGTGCTGATCGCGCCCGGCCCCGATCTCGTCCACCTCACCGGCTACCGGCCCGTGGCCACCGAACGGCTCACCGTCCTCGTCCTCGCCGCCGACCGGGACCCCGTCCTCGTGGTCCCCACCCTGGAGGCGCCGGACGCCGAGGCGGCCCCGGGCGCACCGGCGCTGACCGTGCGGGACTGGACCGACGGCAAGGATCCGTACGCCGTCGTGGCGCCGCTGATGGACATGTCGGGCAGGTTCGCCGTCAGCGACAACACCTGGGCCATGCATCTGCTGGGCCTCCAGCGGGAGCTGCCCGGCGCGTCGTACGTGTCACTCACGCAGGCGCTGCCCATGCTCCGCGCGGTGAAGGACGCAACGGAAATCGCGCTCATCGAAGCGGCCGGTGCCGCCGCGGATCAGGCGTACGGCGAGATCCTCAAGGTGCCGTTCGCCGGCCGCAGGGAGAGCGACGTCGCCGCCGATCTGGCCGCGCTGCTGCTGCGGTTCGGGCACTCGCAGGTCGACTTCACCGTCGTCGGCTCGGGTCCCAACGGCGCCAACCCGCACCACGAGGCGGGCGACCGCACGATCGTGCACGGCGACATGGTCGTGCTCGACTTCGGCGGCCTCAAGGACGGCTACGGCTCCGACACCACCCGTACCGTCCACGTCGGCGAGCCGAGCGTCGCCGAACAGCACATCCACGACGTCGTGCGCGAGGCGCAGCAGGCCGGGGTGGACGCGGTGCGGCCGGGCGTGGCCTGCCAGGAGGTCGACCGGGCCGCCCGCGAGATCATCGAGGAGGCCGGGTACGGGGATCTGTTCATCCACCGCACCGGCCACGGCATCGGCGTCACCACCCATGAACCGCCGTACATGATCGAGGGCGAGGCGCAGCCGCTCGTTCCGGGCATGTGCTTCTCGGTGGAGCCCGGGATCTACCTGCCCGGCCGGTTCGGCGTCCGTATCGAGGACATCGTCACCGTCACCGAGGACGGCGTCCGCCGCTTCAACAACACCTCGCGCGAGATGGCGATCGTCGAGTAGCCGGGTGTCGAGCAGCCGGGTCAGGACACGGCGAGCACCACGCAGCTCTCCGGTGACAGCCACGACAGGCCGTCACCGGCCGGAACTTCGACCTTGCCCCAGGCCGCGGCGACCCGTCCGCCACCGCCCAGCGGAATCCCGGCGGTCTCCTTGCCGAGGTTCACCGCGACCCGCAGATCGCCGCGCCGGTACGCCAGCCAGCGGCCCTGTTCGTCGAAGGCCACCTTCACCGCCGCGAGGTCGGGGTCCGTCAGGTCCGGCAGCGTACGGCGCAGGGCGATCAGCTCCCGGTACCAGGCGAGCAGCGCGGCGTGCGGCTCCCGCTCGCGCTCCGAGCGGTCCAGACACGAACGTTCCCGGGTGGCCGGCGACTGCGGGTCCGGCACGTCCGCGGCCGACCAGCCGTGCTCGGCGAACTCGCGCCGCCTGCCCGCCCGTACGGCCTCGGCGAGCTCGGGATCGGTGTGGTCGGTGAAGTACTGCCACGGCGTGCCCGCGCCCCACTCCTCGCCCATGAACAGCATCGGTGTGAACGGGGACGTGAGTACCAACGTCGCCGCGCACGCCAGCAGACCCGGCGTGAGAGAGGCCGAGAGCCGGTCGCCGACGGCTCTGTTGCCGATCTGGTCGTGGGTCTGGGAATAGGCGAGGAAGCGGTGCCCCGGCGTGGTCGCCACGTCGACGGGCCTGCCGTGGGTGCGGCCGCGGAACGTCGAGTACGTGCCGTCGTGGAAGAAGACATGGTTCAGCGTCTTGGCGAGCGCGGCCATCGGCGCGCGCGCGAAGTCGGCGTAGTAGCCCTGGGACTCGCCGGTCAGGGCGGCGTGCAGAGCATGGTGGAAGTCGTCGTTCCACTGGGCGTGCAGCCCGAGTCCCCGCTCGGCGCGCGGAGTGGTGGTCCGCGGGTCGCACCGGTCGGACTCGGCGATCAGGAACAGCGGGCGGCCGCGGTCGCGGGCCAGGGCGTCGACGGCGGCCGACAGCTCCTCCAGGAAGGTCAGGGCCCGGGTGTCCGCCAGCGCGTGCACCGCGTCGAGCCGTAGTCCGTCGATCCGGTAGTCACGCAGCCAGGCCAGCGCACTGCCCAGCAGGAAGGCGCGCACCTCGTCCGACCCTGGGGCGTCGAGGTTGACCGCGGAGCCCCAGGGGGTGTGGTGGGTGTCGGTGAAGTACGGGCCGAAGGCGGGCAGATGGTTCCCGGACGGACCGAGGTGATTGTGGACGACGTCCAGCACCACACCCAGCCCGAGCCCGTGCGCGGTGTCGACAAAGCGCTTCAGCGCTTCCGGGCCGCCGTACGGCTCGTGCACCGCCCACAGGTCCACCCCGTCGTAGCCCCAGCCGTGCACACCGGGGAACGGGCACAGCGGCATGAGCTCGACATGGGTGACGCCCAGATCGGCCAGCTCGGCGAGGTGGGCGGCCGCCGCGTCGAGGGTGCCCTCGCGGGTGAAGGTGCCCACGTGCAGTTCGTACAGCACCGCGCCCTTCAGTCCCCGGCCCGCCCACTCCTGCCGCCATGCGTACGCGTCATGATCGACGACGGCGCTCGGGGCGTCGGGGCCGTCCGGCTGCCGCCGCGACCGCGGGTCCGGCCGCAGGGGACCGCCGTCCAGGACGAAGCCGTACCGGTCGCCGTCACCGGCCTCGGCCTCGGCGATCCACCAGCCCACCCGCCCCTGGTCACGCTCCATCGGGCGCTCGGCGCCCTCCAGCCACAGCACGACCTGCTCCTCGGCCCGCGGCGCCCACACCTCGAACAACAGCACTGGCGGATCCCCTCGTCGTCGATGCCGGTCCCGTCGATCCCGTATGTCCCGTCCATCCTGGCAAGTCCGGGGTCTTCAGGCGGCGTGCTTGGGCCATTAAGGTCACGGGCCATGCCGATTCCGACCGAGCCGCTGCCCCTGTTCCCACCCGGCTTCCTATGGGGAGCCGCCGCCTCCGCCTTCCAGACCGAGGGAGCCGCCGACGCCGAGGGCAAGGGCCCCTCGGGCTGGGACGCCTTCGCGGCCGCGGGACGCATCAAGGACGGCGCCGACGTCGCCCGCGGCACGGGCTTCCACGACCGCTACCGCGAGGACGTCGCCCTCCTCGCCGGCCTCGGCGCCGACGTCTTCCGCTTCTCGGTCGCCTGGCCGCGGGTGATCCCCGGCGGCAGCGGCCCGGTCAACACCCGCGGCCTCGACTTCTACGACCGGCTCGTCGACGAACTGTGCGCCCGGGGCGTCACCCCGGCGCCGACCCTCTACCACTGGGACACCCCGCTCCCGCTCGACGAGGCGGGCGGCTGGCTGCGCCGCGACACCGCCGAACGGTTCGCCCAGTACGCCGCGGCCGTCGCGGCACGCCTCGCCGACCGCGTACCGATGTGGATGACCGTCAACGAACCGGCCGAGGTCACCCTGCTCGGCTACGCACTGGGCGAGCACGCCCCCGGCCGCCGGCTCCTCTTCGACGCCCTGCCCGCCGCCCACCACCAGCTGCTCGCCCACGGACTCGCCGTCCAGGCGCTCCGAGCGGCCGGCGCCCCGTCCGTCGGCCTCGCCGTCTCCCATTCGCCCGTGTGGACGGCCGGGGACAGCGACGAGGACCGGTTCGCCGCCGAGCTGTACGACACGCTCACCAACCGGCTGTTCGCCGACCCGCTGCTCACCGGCGCCTACCCCGACGAGAACATCGCCGCCCTGATGCCGGGCCCCCTCGCCGACGACCTCGCCGTCATCGCGCAGCCGCTGGACTTCTACGGCGTGAACTACTACCACCCGATGCTCGTCGGCGCGCCCGACGGCGACGCACTGAGAGGCTTCGGCGGCGTCGCGATGCCCGCGGAACTGCCGTTCGGCCTGCGGGAGATCACCACCGCCGAGCGGACCGGCTTCGGCTGGCCCGTCGTCCCCGACGGCCTGCGCGAGGTCCTCGTCTCGCTGAAGGACCGGTACGGCGACCGGCTGCCGCCGGTCGTCGTCACGGAGAACGGCTGCTCGTACGACGGCCTCGACGACCGGCGCCGTATCGCCTTCCTCGACGCCCACCTGCGCTCCCTGTCCGATGCGGTCACGGCCGGCGTGGACGTGCGCGGCTACATCGCCTGGTCGCTCACCGACAACATCGAATGGGCCGAGGGAACGTCGCAGCGTTTCGGACTCGTCCATGTCGACTACGACACCCTCCAGCGCACGCCGAAGGCGTCGTACGGCTGGTACCGGGACACGATCGCCGCGCAGAAGCGCCGCGGGCGGCGGTGACACGGGAGTGTCCGGGGCGGCCTGTTGGTACCGGGACACGATCGCCGCGCAGAAGCGCCGCGGGCGGCGGTGACACGGGGGTGTCCGGGGCGCCTGCCCGGACACCCGCGCGTGGGCTCAGTTCCCCGCAGGGGGAACGAAGTTGATCCGCTCCCTGACCACCGGGTGACCGGCCTTGGCGAAGTTCGCCGCCATCGGGAAGTTCCCCTGGTCGGTGGCGCCCTTGATGAACTCGGCGCCCCGCTCGGCGAGGAAGTGCGTGCACTCGGCGAGCAGGTCGTACGCGTAGCCGCGGCCGCGCTGCTCCGGGACGACGCCGATGAACCCGATGCACGGGCCGCCCGGATTGTGCGCCGGGATGTGGATGCCGGCCAGATCGCCCTGCGGTGTGTGCGCCAGCCGCCACCACTCGCGCGGCGACGGGCACCAGTGGAAGAAGTCCAGTTCCTCCTGCGCCGCCTGGTCAAGACCGCCCTCGGCGATCGCGCGCAGCGCGTGGGCGTCCAGCGTCACCGAGTGGATGCGCTTCAGCGCGTCGAAGAACACGGCGTCGTCCGGCTCCGGCCGGAAGCTGAGCCGCCCGGGCCGTTCGGGCAGACCGCATTCGGGTGTCCAGCAGTACATGAACCGCTCGACGAGCACCGTGAATCCGGCCGCCTCCGCCGCCCGGACGCGGGCCTCACCGGCCGCCCGGGCGACCGGGTCGTCCCGCCAACCGGCGGGCAGGTTGAGCTCCAGTTCGACCTGGAAGGGGGCGGTACGCAGCAGTTCGGCGCCCGCCTCCACCTCGCCGTCGGCCATGTCGAACCAGTTGATGTTCAGGGGCGTTTCGTCGTCGGGGCCGCCCCACCAGGCGCCTCGGGCGACGACCTTGCCGCCGCGCAGTGCGACTCGCTTCCACTGCGGGCGGTGGACGGTACGGGCATGGCCCTCGGCGGCGCCGAGAGGGTCGGGCAGTGTGTCGAAAAGATGGGCGTCGCTCGCATCGAGCGCGCGGATGACCAGGTCGGTCATGAGGAAGTCCTCCGGGATGAGAGGTGTGTCGAGCGCTCCCGGTCAGACACTGAACGCCGGGCGGACGGGGCGGGAGCGCAGAATTCGTGTGGTGTACACGGCACTCGCCTCCTTCCGTCGTCACAGGCGTCGGTGCACCCTAGACCGCGCCGCGCACGCGGGTCGAGCGCTTTTAGCCCGCCGCTCATGGGCCCCGTGGGGGCGCGAGTTGCCCCGTCGGGCGGCGAAGAGGGCGGAACGCCACCTTCCGTGCAGGTCAGAGGGGTCGCGACGGACAGCGGCACACGCCCTCTTCTGGACACCTGGCCCCCTTCGGCCCGACAATCTGCGATGTGACGTCCTCCTACGAGCCCCACACGTATCCCGCGCGGCTGTCCGACGCCGAGCGCGAGCGTGTCCTCGATGTGCTCAGAGAGGGCGCGGCCCAGGGCAGGCTGTCGCACGAGACCTTCGTGCACCGCATGGAACTGGTCCTGGCCGCACGCCGTTCCGAGGAACTGGACGCGCTCACCGCCGACCTCGTCCACGAAGGCCGGTTCTCCCGACGGATCTACAGCGCGGTCAGGCGCGTCTCGGCCTTCTCCGTCCGTCTGCGCAGGGCCTGGCAGGCGGAGAAGCTGCCGCCGCTGCTGCTGCCCGAGCCGGGCCCGTACCCCCTGCGCATCGGCCGCGACCCGGTCAATGGACTGCGGCTGAGCCACGACACGGTCTCCCGGCTGCACGCCGAGCTGAGCCACCAGGGCACCCTGTGGGTCCTGCGCGACCTCGGCTCGACCAACGGCACCACGGTCAACGGCCGCAGGGTGACCGGCTCGATCGTCGTCCAGGACGGCGACATGGTCGGATTCGGCAGTATGAACTTCCGCCTCACCGCGCGCTGACCACGGCATCCCACAGGCTCCCCCCGACGTGTCCTGCTCACCTCGCGCCCGAATGGAGTACGCGCTCCTTCCTCACCCGTACGGGCGTACGCGGACTGCGGTGAGGGCGGCGCGGTGGTCGCCTGGAGGGAACCGCGAGCACGAGAACCGCGGCCGTGACTGGGGAGCACACACCATGCATGCGGACATACGCCCGGTCCCCGAACCCATCCCGCCCTCCGGCTCCGCCCTGCCGACCGGGCCCACCCCGGCCACCCGCTCCGGCCTGCCGGCCGGGTCCGCGTCGACCTCCGGCTCCGCCCTGCCGGCCGGGTCCGCGTCGCGCCGCCCCGGCTCTCTGCTGCCCGGACTGCCGACGGGTGACGAGCACGAGCTGTACGAGGGGTACCGCCGGCTGCGCGAGGAGTATCCGCTCAGCTACGACGCGTCCGTCGGCGCCTGGCTGCTCAGCCGCTACCGCGACGTCGCGACGGCGCTGACCGATCTTCGCTTCACCCATGGCCACCGGCCGGGCGACGTGGGGTGCGCAGCGCATCTGGCGCCCGTCCCGCACGCACTGCGCGAGACCGTCCAGCGCACCGCGTACGTTCTCGCCCGGCGGATCGCGGGGCGCGAGGAGGCCGACCTCGTGGAGGAGTACTGCCGGTGGCTTCCGTCCGGCGCCGTCGGCGCGCGGGGCAGCACGACAGGCCGGGCGCTCCTCGCCGGGCGGTGCGTCTCCCAGATCTCGGTGCGGGAGAAGGCCCTCGCCTCGTTCTTCGCCAATCTGCTCGACCACCCCATCCGGTTGGCCGCGCAGCGGGCCGAGCCGCAGCTGATCGCACGGGCCTGGACCGAGTCGCTGCGGCGAGACCCGCCCGTCCTCGTGGTGATCCGCAGGACCACCGCCGAGGTCACGCTCAGCGGTGGCACGCTGCCCGCGGGCGCGGCGGTCGCCTGCCTGATCGGCGCCGCCGGGCGGGACCCCGAGCGGTTCCACGACCCCGACCGCTTCGACCCGCTCAGGAGCGATCCCGGCCAGCTCACATACGGTCTCGGGGAATGCCCGGCGGTGGAACTCGCGGCGATGGAGGCCGAGTACGGACTGCGGGCGCTGATCGAGGCGATGCCCCGGCTGCGCTGGGCCGACGGATTCCGGCCGGTCGCCAGTGGCCTGATCACCCGATCCCCCAAGGCGCTGCTGGTCCGCCCACGCGGCTGAGCAGGGCCACGGGCCGCGCCGCGAACAGCTCGGCCACCGGCACGGGCACCCCACCGGTGAACTCGCCCTCGCCGCCCAGCAGATCAGTCCACCGGCCCGGGGGCAGTGTGAGGGCCGTGCCCCGCCAGCCGCCGTCGCTCTCCAGGCGCAGCGAGAGCCGGGTGACGGCCGTGACCACCTCCTCACCTCGGCGGAACGCGACGCAGTGCCCTGCCGCCGGGCCGGCTGCGGTGAGCGGTTCGTACGCCGCCCGGTTGCCGAACAGGTCCGGACGCGCCCGGCGCAGTCTGAGCGCCGTGGCCGTCAGCGCCTCCTTCTCGGTGCTCAGTCCGCCGGCCGGGTCCGCAGTCAGGCCGCCGGCCGCGCTGCCGGTCAACTGGTCGGGCAGCGGCGGGCCGAAGCGGGCCGGGGCCCGGTTGTCCGGATCGACCAGGGCCAGGAACTCGCGCTCCGAGCCCTGGTACACATCGGGCACGCCCGGCATCGTCAGATGCAGCAGCGCCGCACCCAGCACGTTCGCCCGTACATAGGGGGCGAGTTCGCGTACGAAGCCAGCCACCGAGCGCTGTGGTGACCCGGCCGGACCCGTCCCCACGAACGCCGACACCGCCTTCTCGTACGCCGGATCCGACTCGGTCCAACTCGTGTGCACCCCGGCCTCCCGCACCGCCTTCAGCAGCGCCGCCTCCATCCGGTCCGCGTCCGGGATGCCGAAGCCGACGGCCGTCTGCCAGGCGACCCACGCCAGTTGCGCGTCGGGCGCGCCGCCGCCCCCGGACGGGCGCTCGGCCTCCTCGGTGATCCGCTCCAGGAACCGGGCCCACCGCTCCGGACACTCGGACAGCACCGCGATCCGTGCCCGTACATCCGCGCTGCGCTTGGTGTCGTGCGTGGTCAGCACCGTGCCCGTGTCCGCCCAGTCGCGGGCGAGCCGGGCGCAGAAGGCGTGGAACGCCGTCGGCTCCACCGCCGGGCTGCCCGGGTCGCCGCCCACCTCGTTCGCCGAGATCAGCGGCGCGTACCGGTAGAAGGCCGTGTCCTCCACCGACTTGGCACGCAGCGCCGACGCCGTCTGGGCGAAGCGCGCCCGGAACCGGACCTGGTCCGGGCCGTCGCCGAGCCGGCCCAGCGCGAGGTCCCGCACCACGTCCACCGCCGCCGCCTCGTCGGCCACCGCGAACGTCTCCCGTGCCGCCCGGGCCGCGTCGTCGGGGAGCGCCGACTCGGCGTCGACCCGATACGGCCGGTAGACGGGCACGCGGACCAGGAGCTCACGCACGGCCGCACGCAGGGCCCACGGGGCGTGGTCGCGCAGCCGCGTATCGGCGGCGCAGATCCGCTCGGCGAGTCTGACGAGCGTTGCCGTCTCGGCGGCCAGCTCATGCGTCACCACCTCGTACGCGGCACGCCGCGCGGTCGCCTCCCACCGGCCGCCCAGGCTGTCGTCCACGTCGGTGAAATCCCGGTAGAGGCCGACCAGTTGCCGCATGCCGGCCGGGTCCGTGAACAGGCCGTCGACCCGGCGGAGCGCGTCGTACCCCGTCGTGCCCGCGACGGGCCAGCCGGCCGGGAGCCGCTCGTCCCCGGTGAGGATCTTCTCCACGACGATCCAGCTCCCCCTGCGACCCGGCGGCCGTGGGAGGGGCCCCCAGCCGCCGGTCGCCTCGTCGAGTCTGCGCAGATAGCCCTCCGGGTCCGCCACCCCGTCCGGATGGTCCACCCGCAGGCCGTCGACGACCCCGTCCCGCACCAGCTCCAGGATCTTGGCGTGGGTCGCGTCGAAGACCTCGGGGTCCTCCACCCGGACCCCGATGAGGTCCGAGACGGTGAAGAACCGGCGGTAGTTGAGCTCGGTGCGCGCCAGGCGCCACCAGGCGAGCCGGTACCACTGGGCGTCCAGCAGCTCGGGCAGGGGCAGGTGGGCGGTGGACGCGCGCAGCGGGAACCGCTGCTCCCCGTGGTGCAGGACCTCGCCCTCGACCCGCAGCTCCGCAAGCTCGCCGCCGATGCGCCCGGGCAGCACCGGCAGCAGCACCTTGCCGTCCCCGGCCGCCCAGTCGATGTCGAACCAGCGGGCGTACGGCGAGGCCGGGCCCTCGCGCAGCACCTCCCACAGGGCGCGGTTGTACCGGGGGACCGCCGCCATGTGGTTCGGCACGATGTCGACGACCAGACCGAGTCCGTGCTCCCGGGCCGTGTGCGACAGCCGTCGCAGCCCTGCCTCGCCGCCGAGCTCCTCGCGGATGCGGCCGTGGTCGACGACGTCGTAACCATGGGTGGACCCCGGCACCGCTTCCAGCACCGGCGAGAGGTGCAGATGGGAGACGCCGAGGGCGGCGAGATACGGAACCGCCGCCTCGGCGGCCGCGAACGGGAATTCCGGCTGCAACTGGAGCCGGTAGGTGGCCGTGGGAGTCATGCGAACATACGTACCCGCCCCGCACGCTTCTGTGCCGCAGGTCCCGGCCGTTCGGTCGATCGAGTGATCATCGGCCCGAACGGGAACTTCCGCGGGGCTCGGCTGCCCGAGGCAGGCGACGCTGCGCGGGCGTGCCGAGGCGCCGCGCCGTCAGGCCGGCGCCATGTGGTCAGGCGCTGTGCTTGCCGGTGCAGCACCGTCAGGTTCATGCGGCCGGCGCTACGCGGGCCGGCGCAGCACGGTCAGGCTGCGGCCCAGCAGGCGCAGCACGTCGCCGGCCGCCACCATCGGGCCCTTGCCCGGTGGTACGCCCTCGCGGCGGGCGGTGTCCACCACGACCTGCCACTCCTCGCCGTGGTTGACGGGGATCGTGAAATCCAGGTCGTCCGCGCTCGCGTTGAACATCAGCAGGAACGAGTCGTCGGAGATCCGTTCGCCCCGGGGTCCCGGCTCGGAGATGGCGTGACCGTTCAGGAACACCGACAGCGCCTTGGCGTGTGCCGCCTGCCAGTCGCGCTGGATCATCTCCTCGCCCTTCGGCGTGAACCAGGCGATGTCCGTCAGCTCGTCGTGGGTGCCCTCCACCGGCCGACCGTGGAAGAACCGGCGCCGCCGGAAGACGGGGTGGTCGCGCCGCAGCCACACCATCGTCTTGGTGAACGTCAGCAGCGAGCCCTCTTCGTCCTCGCCCGGATCGGGCCAGTGCACCCAGGAGATCTCGTTGTCCTGGCAGTAGGCGTTGTTGTTTCCGCCCTGGGTGCGCGCGAACTCGTCGCCGTGGCTGAGCATCGGCACGCCCTGGGAGAGCATCAGCGTCGCGATGAAGTTGCGCATCTGCCGCTCGCGCAGCTCAAGCACCCCGGGGTCGTCCGTGTCGCCCTCCGTCCCACAGTTCCAGGAGCGGTTGTGGCTCTCGCCGTCCCGGTTGTTCTCGCCGTTGGCCTCGTTGTGCTTGCCGTTGTAGGAGACGAGGTCGTGCAGGGTGAAGCCGTCGTGGCAGGTGGTGAAGTTGATCGAGGCCAGCGGCCTGCGGCCGTCGTCCTGGTAGAGGTCCGAGGAGCCGGTCAGACGGGAGGCGAACTCGGCCAGTGTGCGCGGCTCGCCCCGCCACAGATCCCGCACGCAGTCGCGGTACTTGCCGTTCCACTCGGTCCACAGCGGCGGGAAATTGCCCACCTGGTAGCCGCCCTCGCCGACGTCCCAGGGCTCCGCGATCAGCTTCACCTGGCTGACCACCGGGTCCTGCTGCACCAGGTCGAAGAACGAGGAGAGCCGGTCCACCTCGTGGAACTGGCGTGCGAGCGTCGCCGCGAGGTCGAAGCGGAAGCCGTCGACGTGCATATCCGTCACCCAGTACCGCAGCGAGTCCATGATCAGCTGGAGGACGTGCGGACTGCGCATCAGCAGGGAGTTCCCGGTGCCGGTGGTGTCCATGTAGTAGCGGCGGTCGTCCATCAGCCGGTAGTACGAGGCGTTGTCCAAGCCCCGGAAGGACAGGGTGGGGCCCAGGTGGTTGCCCTCGGCGGTGTGGTTGTAGACGACGTCGAGGATGACTTCGATACCGGCCTGGTGCAGCGCCCGCACGGCCTGTTTGAACTCCAGCACCTGCTCGCCGCGGTCGCCCCAGGAGGCGTAGGCATTGTGCGGGGCGAAGAAGCCGATGGTGTTGTAGCCCCAGTAGTTGTTCAGCCCCGCGTCCACCAACCGGTGGTCGTTCACGAACTGGTGCACCGGCATCAATTCCAGCGCGGTCACCCCCAGTTCCGTCAGGTGTGAGATGACCGCCGGGTGCGCGAGGCCCGCGTACGTGCCGCGCAGCTCCGGCGGCAGCTCCGGGTGGAGCATGGTCAGGCCCTTCACATGGGCCTCGTAGATCACGGTGCGGTGGTAGTCGGTGCGCGGCAGGCGGTCGTCGCCCCAGTCGAAGTACGGATTGACCACGACGGACGACATCGTGTGCGGTGCCGAGTCGAGATCGTTGCGGGAGTCCGGTCTGCCGAAGTGGTAGCCGTACACCGACTCGTTCCAGTCGATGGAGCCGCTGATCGCCCGCGCGTACGGGTCGAGCAGCAGCTTCGCGGAATTGCAGCGCTGCCCGCGTGCGGGCTCGTACGGGCCGTGGACACGGAAGCCGTAGCGCTGACCGGGCATCACCCCGGGCAGATACGCGTGCCGCACGAACGCATCGGTCTCGCGCAGCTCCACCGCGGTCTCCGAGCCGTCGTCGTGGAGCAGACACAGCTCGATGCGCCGCGCGGCTTCTGAGTGCACGGCGAAGTTGGTGCCGGCGCCGTCGTAGGTGGCGCCGAGCGGGTACGCCTGTCCCGGCCAGACCTGCATAGATTCGACTCTTCCATTTCTGATCCGGGTGCGGGGGACTACTCGGCCAAGATCCTCCCCCAAACTGGGGCAAGCTCCTAGGACTTCGTACCGTCCTACCGGGTGACCGATGCGGATTCCGGGGAAAGGGGGGACGCGTGCGGCAGGATCCGTCGAACGGGTGTACAGCCGGGGGTGTCCCGTCCTCGTCGCACCGGCTGAAACGAGCGGCGCGAGACCGTCGCTCTGATCCAGGACCGCTCGGCCCGGCCCGCCCATCCGCCGGGAGCGGTCCGTCAACATCGGGTTCCGCCGGATCGCCCGGGGCGAGCTCGGCGGCCCCTGCCGGTCCACCGGCCGGGCCTTCCGCTCGCCGCCCAGGACGTGACGTCTATGAATCCGCTCACTCCGGCAGCTCCAGGGGGTCGGAACGGACATCACAATGACGGGAGTTGAGAAACAACCCCGTCCATCCTGCTGCACCGTCTCCGGCTCGCGGAGTACGCTTCCTTGATCGTTGAAGACGGTCGTCCAGGAGAGCAGAAGGCGGTGCGCGGGTGAGCTCGGGAGGGCTGGAGCTACCCCCCGGTGACGCGGGTCATGAGGGGGGAGACTCCGCCGAGATCCCGCCAGGAGCGGTTTCGCTCGCGCGGCCGATGGAGATCGGGGCGGAGCTGGACTGGGGCGCGGACGCCTGGAGCGAGGTGCGTACGCGCGCCCAGCGGGCCGGGCGCGCCTACATCTGGCTGAATCTGGTGGAGCAGCGGTTGCGGGCGGTGGTCGCTGCCGTGCTGCGACCCATCTACGACCCCGTGCACGGCGAGGACTGGGTCGTCGCGGCGGCCGGGCCGGCCGGTCAGGAGTGGGTGCAGCGGGCGGTCGCCGTACGGGAGGTCTCGCGCCGCAAGGGGTACCTGCTGGACCCGGCGGACGACAATGTCCTGTCCTTCCTCACGCTGCCGCAGCTGCGCGAGCTGATGGTGCAGCACTGGCCCTGCTTCGAGCCGTACTTCGACGACCGGCGCGACGTCGAACTCGCCCTGGACGAGCTGGAGGTCGCGCGCAACGTCGTCTCCCGCAACCGGGCACTCAACGAGGCCGTGCTCGCCCAGGCCGAGCGCGCCTCCGCGCGCTTGCTGGAGATACTCGGCAGCGGCGCCGGAGTCCCCTCCGCGGACCGCCTCCGCGTCGACGCCGTCGAGGACCTGGTCGGCGACCGGTACGCGGACGTCGTCTCCGTCCACCCCGACCGGGTCAGACTCCAGCGCCAGCTTCCTGCCGAGGACCTCTTCGGCGGGGCGCGGCGCCTGGACGCGATCGGCATAGGCCTGAACCTGCTCGTGCAGAACTTCTCCGGCCGCCGCCTCGTGCGCCTGGCCGAGTCCGGCTGCCGGATCCGGCTCCTCTTCCTCAACCCGGCCAGCAGCGCAGTCAAGCGCCGTGAACGAGAACTCGGAATCAAAAAAGGCGAGTTGAGCCGCACGGTGGAGATGAACATCCTCCATATGCGCCGCGTCCGCTCCAAGCTGCGGGACCCCGGCGCCTTCGAGATCCAGGTCTTCGACGAGACCCCCCGCTTCACCGCCTACCTCGTCGACGGCGACGGCCCGGACGGTCTCGCCGTCGTCCAGTCCTATCTGCGCCGCGCCCGCGGCATGGAGGCCCCCGTTCTGGTCCTGCGCGGCGGCGGGCGCTCGGTGGTCCGCTCCGGGCAGGACAGCGAAACGGGACTTTTCCAGACCTACCGCGAGGAGTTCGAGTCGGTATGGGTGGACTCACGACCTGTGTCCTGATCCGCCCGGCCTGGTCGTCCCCGGCCTGTCGCTGCCCGCGGCCTTTTGTCAGTGGTGCGTGGGAAGGTGATGATCCAGCGGGGGGAAGCACCATCGCACCATGGAGGAGGGGGCGTCATGTCCTGGCACGGGGGACCACTGGCCGGCTTCGATCTGGAGACCACCGGCACCGATCCGCTCGACGCGCGCATCGTGACGGCCGCCGTCGTCGAACTGCGCGCGGGGGAGCCGGTGCTCCGCCGCGGCTGGATGGCGGATCCGGGGATACGGATTCCGGAGCAGGCGTCGGCCATTCACGGCATCAGCAACGAACGCGCCGCGGCGGAGGGCAGGCCCGCGGGTGAGGTGGCCGAGGAGGTCGCCCAGGTGCTGACCGGATACTGGCAGCGGGGCGTGCCGGTCGTCGCGTACAACGCGGCCTTCGATCTGACGCTGCTGACCGCGGAGTTGCACCGGCACGGGCTCGCCTCGCTGAGCGAGCGGCTGGACGGGCGCCCGATAGGCCCCGTCATCGACCCGTACACGATCGACCGCGCCGTCGACCGGTACCGCAAGGGCAAGCGCAATCTGGAGGCGGTCTGCGCGGAATACGGCGTCGTCCTCGACCGTGCCCACCGCGCGGACGCGGACGCGCTCGCCGCGGTGCTCGTGGCACGGGCGATAGCTGAGCGCCACCCGTCGGTGGCGCGGCTGGACCCGGGCCTGCTGCATGAGCGTCAGGTGAGCTGGTACGCGCAGTGGGCGGCCGACTTCCAGCGCTTCCTGCGCCGCAAGGGCAGCCCCGAGGCAGTGGTGGACGCTTCCTGGCCGCTGCGCGAGCTCGCCCCGGCGGCCGGCGCCTGACACCCCGCTCCGCCTGTCGGCGGTCCGCGTCTTTTCGCCGGCCTGCTGCGACTGTGGTCCGCGCCTTGGGGCGGCCCCGCTTCGCGACGGTCGTCGTCGGGGACCCGGCGGGGGTCCTTGCGTGGCGGCGGGTC
>NZ_JBIRZM010000021.1:15173-127396 GCF_044390825.1 Streptomyces sp. NPDC018833
CCGGGGCTTGGGGTCTGCGGCGGTTGGGTCTGATGCGCGGTCCGTGGGTCTGTGCGGTTGTCGTCGGGGACCCGGCGGGGGTCCTTGCGTGGCGGCGGGTCCGGGGCTTGGGGTCTGCGGCGGTTGGGTCTGATGCGCGGTCCGTGGGTCTGTGCGGTTGTCGTCGGGGACCCGGCGGGGGTCCTTGCGTGGCGGCTGGTCCGGGGCTTGGGGTCTGCGGCGGTTGGGTCTGATGCGCGGTCCCTGGGTCTGGGCGGTCCGCGTCTCGGCACCTGCGGTGGCCGCACCTGTGGTCCACTTTCTCGGTACTCCTCGCCCTTCGGCGGTCGCCGTCCTGGGACCTGAGGCAACCAGGGCATGACGCCGCGCCGGCGTCTCGCCGGGTCCCGCGTCCCGGCGGTCCGCGTCCTGGGCGAGGCCTTGGCAGGCTCCGCTGCCGACAGGAGCGCCGCTCGGCACGTACCGGGACCTGATGGGGCGTGGCGTCAGAAGGGGTACCAGCGCACCTCGGGGGCGTTGTCGCGCAGGGACGCCACCCGGCGGCGGAACTCGTCGAGCGCCTTGGGGTTCATGGGTGCGTGCTGGGCAACCCAGGCGCAGCTTGCCGTCTCGCGCGCGCCGCGCAGGACCGCGCAGCCGTCCCACTCGCGCACATCCCAGCCGTAGGCCGCGGTGAACGCGTCGTAGGCGGCCGGGTCGAGGCCGTAGCGGTCGCGGGACAGTGCCATGACCACGAGGTCGTGTTCGCGCAGATCGAAGGAGACGGTCTCCAGGTCGACCAGCACCGGCCCGGCCGGGCCCACATGGACATTGCGGGGGAGCGCGTCGCCGTGGATGGGGCCGGGGGACAGGTGGGGC
Source organism: Streptomyces sp. NPDC018833 (assembly GCF_044390825.1). NCBI lineage: Bacteria > Bacillati > Actinomycetota > Actinomycetes > Kitasatosporales > Streptomycetaceae > Streptomyces > Streptomyces sp. NPDC018833. The sequence continues at coordinate 16,032 of NZ_JBIRZM010000021.1, forward strand.
GTGAGGGCTGCCGCCGCCTCGGCGTAGCCGTCCCGGCGTTCGCGCAGAAAGGCGGCGTCGGCGGGGTCGATCGCGTCCCCGGCGAGCCGCAGCCACCGCTCGACCCCGCCCAGCAGATCACGGCGGGGCAGTGCGAAGGAGGGGGAACCGAGCGCATGGACACGGAGCAGCAACCGTGCGAGATCGGCCGGTTCAGCCGGGCGCACGGCAGCGGGCAGCCGGTACCAGAGGGTGACCGGGTGGCCGTCGCCGAGTCGGGGTGCCGACTCGGCGGCGCGCACCACGGGGACACCTGCGCCCGCCAGCCAGGAGGCCACCGCCAGCTCCCGCTCGGCGCGCGGCAGCAGTTCCGCGTCCCGGCCGACCTTGACCACGATGTCGCCCGTCGCGAAGACCGCGTTCTCGCCGAGCGCCAGGAGAGCGGCGTCCTGGGCGGCGGTCGGAAGCCCGGCCGCCGCCAGTACGTCGCGCGCCCGTGCCTCGTCCATCGCTCTCTCCCAGCGCCGTGCCTGCCGCCTGTCCGGCAAAGTCTTGCATCCGTGCAGGCCGTCTTGACGAGCCGACGACCCGTCAGCACGATGACGGAGCCGCCGGGGCGGCGGACCAGGACCCGGTCAGGGCCGGGCCGCCCGAAGGAGTCGACCAGGTGACATCGGCGACCGCAACGGCGCGGTCCGGGAGGAGACCGGCCTCAGGGGCCTGGCTCCTCGTCCTCCCCGCGCTGATCCCGATTCTGGTGCTGAGCGTCGGCCCGCTGCTCTACGGCATCGTTCTGGCCTTCACCGACGCGCAGGCCGGCCGCACTGCGCGGTGCGCGGTGCGTGGTGCCCGGTGCGGTGCCCCCTGCCCCGTGCCCCGTGCGGTGCCGGGGCGGGGCGGACCGGACGCTTCGTCCGGCGCGGGCCCCGGGCCCCGGCCGCCTCCTGCTCGATATCGGCGCGGCCGGTACGCCCGCAAGCGGTTCGGCGACCACGGCCGTTGGTCGCAGCTCACCCGTTGCCCACTGGCCACGGTGGCACTGGTGACTGCTCGGCAGGGTGCGACGCGAGGATTTCCGTCCCGTGCCGTGCGCCGGCGTCGGCATCGGTCGCATCGAGCGGCGTACGCGGCTGCTGCCGGCGCCCGGCGATGCGGCCGCGTACCCCCGGCTCGTTGAAACGGGCTTTCGGGCGCGGCGGTTCTCCGTAAGGCCCGTCTGTGCGACGACGGTCACCCGGTGCGCCTGCCGCATGCGGCGTTCCCGGGTCGTGCTGGTGTCGCTGGGGTCGACGTTCACCAAGCAGCCGGCGTTCTACCGGGAATGCGTGAAGGCTTTCGGCGGGCTGCCCGGCTGGCACCTGGTGCTCCAGATCGGCAGGCATGTCTCGCCGGCGGAGCTCGGCGAGCTGCCGTCGAACGTGGAGGTCCACGACTGGGTGCCGCAGCTGTCGGTGCTGCGCCAGGCGGACGCGTTCGTCACGCATGCCGGAGCGGGCGGCAGTCAGGAGGGCCTTGCGACGGGCACCCCGATGGTCGCGGTCCCGCAGGCGGTGGACCAGTTCGGCAACGCGGACACGCTGGTGGGGCTGGGTCTGGCGCGCCGCCTGTCGACGCAGGAGGCGACGGCGCACGATCTGCGGGAGGCGGTGCTGTCGCTGGTGTCGGACGGCGAGGTGTCGGCCCGACTGGCCCGGATACAGGAGGAGATGTCCCACGAGGGCGGGACGGTGAGGGCGGCGGATCTGATCGAGGCGGAGCTGGTGGGGTGAGGGGGTCTCCTCCTCCCCGCCCTTCCCGAACCGGAGGACGCGGAGGCGGAGGGTCCCCCCGCCTCCGGCCCGGCTACGCGCTCACCCGCTCCGGCTCGCGCGGGACCGGCGCACCCTCCGCCCCCGGCGGCGGGTGTTCGTCGTGCGTCAGGTCCGGCAGCCGGCGCAGCCACCGCGGGAAGTACCAGTTGCGCTCGCCCAGCAGCGCCATCACCGCCGGGAGCAGCACGCCGCGAATGATCGTGGCGTCGATCAGCACCGCCGCCGCGAGGCCCACACCCATCTGCTTCATCGACTGCATCGACAGCGTTCCGAAGATCGCGAACACCGCCACCATGATGACCGCCGCGCTCGTCACCACGCCCGCCGTCGTCACCACGCCGTGCGTGATCGCCTCACGCGTCTCGCGGCCCTGGAGCTTCGCCTCGCGGATTCGGGACACCACGAACACGTGGTAGTCCATCGACAGACCGAACAGGATCACGAACAGGAACAGCGGCAGCCACGCGATGATCGCGCCGACCCCCTCCGCGCCGACCAGCGACGCGCCCCAGCCGTGCTGGAAGACGGCCGTCAGGATGCCGTACGCCGCGCCGACCGACAGCAGGTTGAGGACGATCGAGGTGGCCGCGATCGTCAGCGACCGGAACGACAGCAGCATCAGCACGAAGGCGAAAACCACCACGAACGCGAACACCGGCGCCACCGCGCCCGTCAGTTGGTCGTTGAAGTCCTTCGAACCCGCGACCTGACCGCTGATCGGCGCCTCGACCCCCTCGACCGTGCCGAGCGTGGCAGGGCGGACCTTGTCGCGCAGCAGCTCCAGGCTCTTCTCGGCCCGGTCCTGGTCGGAGCCGCCCACCAGGGGGACGTACACGAACGCGAGGTTCTGCCTCTTGTGCGTGACGACCTCGACGGGGCCGTGTGAGGCACCCGAACTCACCGCCTGCTCAAGGAAGTCGGCGAGTGCGCGACGCACCGGCGCGGAGTCGATGTCGTCGGCCCTGACCACGACCTCCGCCGGGTCCGCCCCGCCGGGGAACGCCTCGTTGACGCGCTCGTACGTCGCCACGATCGGCACGGAGTCGCCGAACTCCTGGTCCAGGGTGAAGTTCTGCGTCTTCATCCCCACCGCCGGCAGGGCGACCGCGACCAGCGCGCCCGCCGCGACCAGGAACGAGACCAGCGGGCGCCGGAGCACACCACCGAGCACCTTCGTCCACACGCGGCTTCCGCCGCCGCCCTGCCCGTCGCGCTTCAGGCGGCGCAGGAACGGCACACGGCCCTTCTCCACCCGCTCACCGAGCAGGGACAGCAGCGCGGGCAGCACCGTCACGGATCCCACCATCGCGACCGCGACCACGATCAACGAAGCCAGGCCCATCGACTCGAACTCACCGATCCCGGTGAAGAGCATGCCCGCCATGGCGACGCACACGGTCACGCCGGAGACCACGACGGCGCGGCCGCTGGTCGCCGCCGCGATCAGGATCGCCGTGCGGCCGTCACGGCCCGCAGCCCGTTCCTCGCGTTCGCGCCGCAGGTAGAACAGGCAGTAGTCGACGCCGACGGCAAGACCGACCAGCAGCATCACCGAGTTCGCCGTCTCACTCATCGGCATCAGATGGCTCACGACGCCCATCAGGCCCATCGTCGCCATGATCGCGGTGATGGCCAGCAGGACCGGCAGCAGTGCCGCGACCAGCGCGCCGAAGGCGATGAGCAGAATGCCGAGCGCGACCGGCACCGCGGAGAACTCGGCCCGCTGGAAGTCGTCGCCGAAGGCCTCGTCGAACGTCTTGTTCATGCTGGCGCTGCCGATCTCCTCGATCCGCAGCTCCTGGTGGCGCTCCTGCACTCCGGCGACGGCGTCGAGGACCGGGTCGATGCGCTCGCTCGCGCTCTCGGGGTCACCGCGCACATTGAACCGGACGAGCGCGCTGCGCCCGTCCTTCGAGATGCTGCCGCTGTCGTACGGCGAGGTCACGGCAGTGACTTCACGAGTGCCGTCGACCGCCTTCATCACCTCGTCCACGGCCGTGCGGAAAGCGGGGTCCGTCGCCCTGACCGAGCCGTCCCGCGCCTGGACGAGCACGCTCTCGCCCGCCGGCTCCTCGACGCCGGCCTCCTCGGTGATGCGGGCCGCCTGTGTCGTCTCGCCCGACAGTTGCTCGCTGTCCTTGAGTTCCACCCGGCCCGTGGCCGATCCCGCGACCATGGCCAGTAGGACGAACAGCACCCAGATCCCCACGGCGGCCCAGCGGTGCCGAGCACTCCAGCCGCCCGCCCGCGCGGCTATCCCTCGAGGACCTCCTCGGGCTCTCCCCATAACTTTTACACTCCCTCGTGCTTCGCTCCACACATAGCGGCGGCCCGCCGCCGTTTCCCTTTCGAAGCTAAGGGCGTAATCAGGTCGACTCGTCCTGCCGGCCGACGACTGCGAACGGCAATTCCCTCCTCCTTCAGAAGGGGGCGCATCCCCGACATAGGAGATGGAAGCCCCTTACATCCATGGGGAGTTGAGGTCCGCGTCCGACTTGTGGGCCCCTGGCCGATTTCTTATTGCGAAACCTTGTTGAGTAAGTCACAGGTACATGAAGGTCTTGATCTGAGCGTGTCAATCGGTCAGTGTTTCGAGCCAGCCCCCGGAGAATTTCCGTCCGCGGGTCAATCCCCCCACAAATGATGACGAGGAGACCCCTCTTCATGGCAACTCACAAGCGCTCCCACCGGATGAAGCTCACCGCGGCCATCACGGCCGTCGCGGCGGCAGCCGGAGTCACGCTTCTCAACACGACCTTCGCCGGCGCCGCGGCGCCCGCCGAGGGCAAGATCTACGGCGCGAACGCCGAAGGCGCCGTCGCCGGCAGCTACATCGTGATGCTCGACCAGAAGGCCGACAAGAAGGAGCTGGCCTCGGAGTACGGCGGCAAGCTGCGGCGCAACTACAGCTCCGCCATCAACGGCTTCTCCGCCAGCGGCCTTTCGGAGACCGAGGCAAAGCGCCTCGCCGCCGACCCGGCCGTCGCCAAGGTCGTGCAGAACAAGAAGTTCACGATCAACGCCACCCAGGACAACCCGCCGTCCTGGGGCCTGGACCGCGTCGACCAGGCCGACACCGCCGGGGACAGCAAGTACACCTACCCGGACACCGCCGGCGAAGGCGTCACGGCGTATGTGATCGACACCGGAGTCCGCATCTCCCACAAGGACTTCGAGGGCCGCGCCGCCCACGGCTTCGACGCCGTCGACAACGACGACTCCGCCGACGACGGCAACGGCCACGGCACCCACGTCGCCGGCACCATAGCCGGTGCCGCGCACGGTGTCGCCAAGAAGGCGAAGATCGTCGCGGTGAGGGTGCTCGACGACAGCGGCTCCGGCACCACGGAGCAGGTCGTCGCGGGCATCGACTGGGTCACCCAGAACCACCAGGGTCCCTCCGTCGCCAACATGAGCCTCGGCGGCGGCGCCGACGAGGCGCTCGACGAGGCGGTCCGCAAGGCGATCGCCGCCGGTGTCACCTTCGGTGTCGCCGCGGGCAACGAGTCCAGCGACGCGGGCCAGGGCTCCCCGGCCCGCGTCCAGGAGGCCCTCACGGTCGCCTCGTCCACGAAGGACGACGCCCAGTCGGACTTCTCCAACTTCGGTGAGATCGTGGACATCTACGCGCCGGGCTCGGACATCACGTCGGCCTGGAACGACAGCGACGAAGGCACCAAGACCATCTCCGGCACCTCCATGGCGACCCCCCACGTCGTCGGTGCCGCCGCGGTCTACCTCGCCGGACACCAGGACGCCGCCCCGGCGGAGGTCGCGAAGGCGCTCACCGACGGCGCCACGTCCGACAAGATCACCAACCCGTCCGGGGGCACGCCGAACAAGCTGCTCAAGGTCGTCGAGTGACCAAGGGCCCTGCCTCCCGTCGACCGTGACGTGAGCAGGGCCCCCGAGGGGTGTCGTCCGGGCCGGCCGTTCCGCGGCACCCGAGCGGCACCCCTGCGGCGCGCCCGCCGGTGAGCCGGCGGCCGCCGTGCCCTCCCCCACGGGGCGCGGCGGCCGTCTTATCGTGTGTGCATGACGAAGGTGCGCGCATGACGAAGAGGTACGCGGCGCTGCTGCGCGGAATCAACGTGGGTGGCAGCAAGAAGGTCCCCATGGCCCAACTCCGGGTGATTCTCGAGGATCTGGGACACCGAGACGTCAGCACCTATCTGCAGAGCGGCAACGTGGTCTTCGCCGGTCCCGCGCGTGACGAGCAGGCGCTCGCCGCCGGGATCGAGGCGGCCCTGGAGAAGACCTTCGGGTTCCGTGTCGACACCCTGGTGCGCGACGGCGCCTACCTGCGGTCGGTCGCCGATGCCTGCCCCTTCCCCGAGCCCGCGTTGCCGGGCAGGCAACTGCACGTGACCTTCCTCTCCGAGCCGATCGCGCCGGAGCGGCTGGCGTCCGTCGATGCCGCGGCCCACCTGCCGGAGGAGTTCCGGCTCGGGGACCGGGCCATCTACCTGTACACACCAGGAGGCCTCGGCCGCTCGAAGCTCGCCGCCACCCTGGCGCGACCCCGGTTGCTGGAGGGCGTGGTCGCCACCACCCGCAACTGGAACACCGTCCTCGAACTGGTGGAGAAGACCCGTGACTGACCCCGCGACCGATGCCGTGAACGCCGCGATGGAGGCGGAGTTCCGGCTGCTCGACCCGACCGTGAGGTCCACACCCGCACTGCTCGCGCGGCTCCTCCACCCCGATTACGTGGAGTTCGGCACCTCGGGCCGGCTCTGGAACCGTGCCTCGATCCTGGCCGAACTGCCGTCGCACGATGCGTCCGCCCCCCGGCCGATCACCACGTCCCGGATGCAGGGCGTGCAGCTCGCCCCCGACGTGGTGCATCTGACCTTCGACACCGAGTCCGGCGGCCATCGCGCCCACCGCAGCTCCATCTGGCGGCTGACCGGCGGCGAGTGGCTGCTCTACTTCCACCAGGGCACCCGCTTCGCGGAGGCGGACGCGCCGTCGCCCGTCGCGGCGGAGTGAGCCGGGGGAGTGAGGCCGGGCGAGTGAGGCGAGAGGAGTGAACCGGGGGGCCGTGCGCGCCGGAATGGCCCAGGAGAACGGGCGTCAAGTGGACCATTGGGGAGTGCCACTTCCTGGCTAGGGTCGACGACATGGACACCGCGCCGAACACCGACGGCCGAAGCGGCGTCGACAAGACCGTCGTCGACTTCTACTTCGACCCCGTCTGCCCCTTCGCCTGGATCACCTCCCGCTGGATCCTTCAGGTCGAGCACGAGCGCGCGCTCGACCTCCGGTTCCGCCAGATGAGCCTCTTCCTGCACAACATCGGCAACGAACTGCCCGACTGGTACCGCGATCTCGTCGACCGCTCCGTCGGCCCGGCACGGGTCCTGGCAGCCGCCGCCGAACAGCACGGCGACGGGGTGCTGCGCGACCTCTACACCGCACTCGGCACCCGTATCCACCGGGACAGGAACGACGACTTCGCCGCGGTCGTCACCGAATCCCTGGCCGAACTCGGCCTGCCCGCCGCGCTCGCCGAGGCCGCACACGACGCGTCGTACGACAAGGCGGTGCGCACGAGCCACGACAAGGGCAAGGACCCCGCGGCCGACGGGTACGTCGGCACACCCACCCTCCACGTCGACGGCACCGTCTGGTTCGGCCCGGTCCTCAACGCCATTCCCAGGGGCGAGAAGGCCGTCGCCCTCTTCGACAGCTTCCGCGTGCTCGCGAACCACCCCGACCTCTTCGAGGTCAAGCGCGCCCGCATCGGGAACCTCGTCTTCGACTGAGCCGGCGGCGGCGCTGTCGCGTTTGTTCAAGACCCGCCCGTACGGCGCGGCGCAGGATGTGCGGCATGGACAAGGACACCGTGTACCCGTATCTGTCGGAATGCGCCGCCGAGGCCGCGCGCCTCGCCCGGGGCGTGGGCGTGGGCGCGCTCACCGGGCCGACGCCGTGCACCGACTGGGACGTCGCGGCGCTCGTCAACCATCTCGTGCTCTACACATCGCACGGCCTGGAACACCGCGCCCGGCGCAAGCAGCTCCCCGAGGACCTGACCGGTCGTGACTTCACGGCGGACGGCGACTGGGCACGGGGATACGCCGAGCAGCTGGACCGCGCCCTTTCCGCCTGGTCGGACCCGGCGGTGTGGGCGGGTGAGGTGGACCTCGGCTTCGCGACCATGCCCGCCGGCGAGATCGCCTCGCTGATCACCAAGGAACTGGCCGTCCACGGCTGGGACCTGGCCCGTGCCACCGGACAGGAGTACCGCATCTCCGCCGCGGCCGGCGCGTTCGTCCTCGCCGTCGTCGACACCCACGCCGAGGTCTACCGGCAGTACGACGGGTTCGCCGCCCCCGTCGCGGCGCGGCCGTCGGCGACGGCGTTCGAGCGGGCCCTCGCGGCCGCCGGGCGCGACCCCCGCTGGAGCGCGCCGGTCACTGTGTGACCGGCCGGTCGGGAAGGTGAGGCTGACGCGGTCGCCGTGTGACCGGGTGGTCCGCTCGTGGTCCGGAACGGCGGGCTTGCGCGGTCACTGTGTGACCGGCCGGTCGGGAAGGTGAGGCTGACGCGGTCACCGTGTGACCGGGTGGTCCGCTCGCGGTCCGGAACGGCGGGCTTGCGCGGTCACCGCGTGACCGGCCGGTCGGGAAGGTGAGGCTGACGCGGTCACCGTGTGACCGGGTGGTCCGCTCGCGGTCCGGACGCCGGACCTACGCGGTCACCGCGTGACCGACCGGCCCGGAAAGACAGGCCGACGCGGTCACCGCGAACACCCTGTCCCGCGCCCGCGCCCCGTCGTAGCGGGTCAGCAGCAGGCGGGCCAGCTCCGGCCCGGGGCCCAGCACATCGGCCAGCACGTCCGCGTCGCGCGCGCCCTCGGCGATGCGGTCCGGGAGGCGCCCGGGGGCGATCACGTACGGCGCGACCGCCACCCGGTGGACGCCGAGGGCGCGCAACTCGCGCACCGCGTCCTCGGTGCGGGGCAGAGATGCGGAGGCGAACGCAGGTCGCACGGCGCACCAACCGGTGTGCCGCAGCTCCCGCGCTGTTTCGGCGATCACTGCGATCGCCTCCGGGTCCGTGGAGCCCGCCGATGCCAGCACCAGGCCGGTCGAGCTCTTGTCGGCGGGGGTCAGCCCCGCCTCGTACAGCCGCCGGTGGACGGCGGACAGCAGCAACGGCGATGGGCCGAGCACCTCGGCCTGTCGTACCCGCAGCGACGTGGGCGCCTGCCGCAGGACGGCGGGGATGTCCGCCTTCGCGTGGAAGGCACGGGTCAGCAGCAGCGGAAGCGCCACCACATCGCGCACGCCCTCGGCGGCGAGCCGGTCCAGCACGCCCGTCACCGACGGGAGGTTGAAGTCCAGGAAGCCGACCTCGACGCGCAGCCCCGGCCGCAGCGACCGCACACCCCGGACGAGGGCGTGCACCGTCGCGGCATGGCGCGGGTCGCGGCTGCCGTGGGCGATGACGAGGAGGACGGGGCTGTGCATCGTGACTTCAGCTCCTGACCAGGAGACCGCGGCTGCGCAGCACCCACCGCTCCAGCGGGCTGAAGATCAGCAGGTCGATGGCGATGCCGACGATCAGGATCAGGATGATGGCGAAGAACACCCCGGCCATGTCGGCGTTGTTGCGGCCGTTCTCCAGCAACTGGCCGAGGCCCAGGCCCAGGTCGGGGGAGGAGGCGATGATCTCCGCGGCCATCAGCGACCGCCAGGAGAACGCCCAGCCCTGCTTGAGGCCGGCCACGTATCCGGGCAGCGCCGCGGGCAGCACGATGTGCCAGGTGCCCTTGAGCCCGGTGGCGCCCAGTGTGCGGCCGGCCCGCAGGAACAGCGGCGGCACCTGGTCGACGCCCGACAGCAGCCCGTTCGCGATGGAGGGCACCGCGCCCAGCAGGATCACGGCGAACATCATCGAGTCGTTCAGACCGAGCCAGATCACCGCGGGCGGCACCCAGGCCACCGAAGGCAGCGACTGGAGACCGGACAGGATGGGACCGATCGCGGCGCGGACGAACTTCACCCGGGCGACCAGCAGACCGAGCGGCGTACCGATCGCGAGGGCGAGCAGGAAGCCCAGCAGGCCGCGGGACACGCTCGTCCAGATGACCTCGAACAGGGTGCCTTGCAACCACATCTCGGACAGGTTGTCCCACACCGTGGACGGGGCGGGCAGCTTGTAGTCCTCGGTGACCTCGGCCCAGACCAGCAGCTGCCACGCCACCAGCACCAGGGCGACGGCGGCCAGCGGCGGGAGGACCTTCTTCAGCAGCACCTCGCGCACCGGGGTACGGGTGACCTGTACGGCGTCCAGCGCGTCGAGACCGGCTTCGAGTCCCGCGAGATCGTCGTTCCCGGCCTTGGCCTTCGCGGTCGTGTCAGTGCTGGCCATGTCGGCGGATCTCCCCACGCAGTTCTTCGGTGATCTCGACGGACAGCTCCGCCACGGCGGGGTCCTCGATGCGCCGCGGCTGATCGATGTCCACGGTCCACTCACGGGCGATACGCCCCGGCCGTGACGACAGCAGCACCACGCGCTGTGCGAGGCGCACCGCCTCCCGCACGTTGTGCGTGACGAACAGGACCGAGACGTTGGTTTCCCGCCAGATACGGGTCAGCTCGTCGTGCAGCACGTCGCGGGTGATGGCGTCCAGTGCCGCGAACGGCTCATCCATCAGCAGCAGTCGGCTGTCCTGCGCCAGCGAACGGGCCATCGCGACTCGCTGCCGCATGCCGCCCGACAGCTCGTGGACCCGCTTGCCGTACGCGCCGCCGAGCCGCACCAGCTCCAGCAGCCGCTCCGCCTCGCCGCGGCGCTCCGCCTTCGGCACCCCGCGCAGGCGCAACGCCAGCTCGATGTTCTTGCCCGCGCTCAGCCACGGGAACAGCGCATGCTCCTGGAACATCAGGGCCGGCCGGCCGTCGGGGGTCTCGATGGACCCCGCGGACGGCCGGTCGAGGCCCGCGACCAGGTTGAGCAGCGTCGACTTGCCGCAGCCCGAGGCCCCCAGGAGCGTGACGAACTCACCGGGAGCGACATCGAGGGTGATGTCGTCCAGGACGAGCTGGGTGCCGGCGGGCCCGGCGAAGGACTTGGAGACATGCCCGATCCGGGCCGCGTACTCGGTGCGCACGCGGTCGTCGGCCTTGGCGATGGCAGTGGCCATGGTCGTCACCTCCTGGGAACTCGGCTGATAGGGCAGTTACTTGACGCCGAGCCCGGCGTCGGCGAACGAGGGCCTGCCCTCGGCCTCAAGGACCTTGTTGAGCGGCCGCAGGTCGTAGATCCCGGCCAGATCCGGCTGCTCCAGCAGACCCGCCTTCACCGCGTGCCCGGCCTGCGCGTCGAGCGTCGCGGCCAGCGGGTCGTCGGTGAACTGCATCGACGTCCACGCCGGGTCGATCACCTCAGGCGGCAGCGCCTTGCCGGTGAGCTCCGCGAGCTTGGCGTTGGCGGACGCCTTCGCCTTGCCCGGGTTGGCGTTGATCCACTCGTTGGTCTTCACCGTGCCGCGCAGAACCGCCTCGACGACGTCCGGGTGCTCCTTGAGGAACGACTGCGACACGATCACGTTCGTGATCACGAACTTCTTGTCGGGCCACAGCGTCGACTCGTCGAGCAGCACCTTCGCCCCGTCGCTGACCAGCTTCGAGGCGGTCGGCTCCGGCACCCACGCGCCGTCGACCGCACCGGACCTGTAGGCGTCCGGGGTGACCTTGTTCTCCGTGCGGACCACGGAGACATCGCCCTTGCCGCTCTCCGGGTCGACCTTCCAGCCCTTCTCGTTGATCCAGTTGAGGAACGCCACGTCCTGGGTGTTGCCGTGCTGGGGGGTGGCGATCCTCTTGCCCTTGACGTCGTCCAGAGTCTTGATCTTCTTCGGGTTCACCACCAGCTTGACGCCGCCGGAGGCCGAGCCGCCGATGATCCGCAGGCTCTTGCCCTGGGACTTCACATAGCCGTTGACCGCGGGCGAGGGGCCGATGAAGCCGATGTCGATCGAGCCGGCGTTGAGCGCCTCGATCTCGGACGGACCGGCGTTGAAGGTCGCCGTCGACAGCTGCGTGCCGCCGAGCTCCTTCTGGATGATGCCTTCCTGGTCGCCGACCAGGGCGGTCGCGTGCGTCAGGTTCGGGAAGTACCCGACCTTGACGGTGTCCAGACCGCCGATCTTCTCACCCTTGGCGGCGGGGGCGACCTTGTCCTCCTTCGCCTGGGAGCCGTAGCCGCAGGCGGTGAGCGCCACGGCCAGCAGGGGCAGGGCGGTGGCAGCGGCGAGGCTGCGGCGGACGGTGGTGCGGATGGCTGACACGGGTGGGCTGTCCTCTCGGTGGCCCGGCCTCGGCGTCAGGTGGGACGCGGCCGGGTCGTCGGCGGTCTTCGTCGGTGCTGGGTGCGGGGGGTGTGGGCGCGCGAGCAGTGCGCGTACGTCATCGCCCACATCGCGCCACCCCGCCCGTGCCCGCGCCGAGGACGCCGCTGCCGATCCGGCCGCCCTCCTTGGCGAAGGTCCCGAAGATGTCGGTCATGTCAGAAGTCCCAGCCGTCGTCGTCGCCCTCGTCCCTGACCGGCTCCGGCGACGCGAACGACTCGCCGACCATGCCCGCGGTGAGCGTGGTGCCGTCGGCCGGGTCGATCAGGATGAACGCGCCGGTGCGCCGGGAATCGGCGTACGAGTCGAGCGGCAGCGGCTCGGCCGTACGGATCTTCACGCGGCCGATGTCGTTGGCGACCAGCCGACCCGGGTGCGGGTGCAGGGAGAGGTCGTCGAGGGTGAGCCGGGACGGGATGTCCTTGACGATCGCCTTGACCGTGCGGGTGCCGTGCTTGAGCAGCACGCGGTGGCCGACGGTGAGCGGTTCGTCGGCGACGTGGCAGACGGTCGCCTCGACGTCCTGGGTGGTCGGGGGCGCGTCCTTGCTCGGCACGATCAGGTCGCCGCGCGAGACGTCGATGTCGTCCTCCAGCAGGAGGGTCACCGACTGGGTCGTCCAGGCGACGTCGACGGGCCTGCCCAGCAGGTCGATGCCGGAGATGCGCGAGGTGCGACCCGAGGGCAGCACGGTGACCTCCTCGCCGACCCGGAAGGTGCCGGCCGCGATCTGGCCCGCGTAGCCCCGGTAGTCCGGGTGCTCGGCGGTCTGCGGCCGGATCACGTACTGCACGGGCAGCCGGGCGTGGCAGTGGCTCAGGTCGTGGCTGACCGGGACCGTCTCCAGGTGCTCCAGGAAGGTCGGGCCGCCGTACCAGTCCATGTTCGCCGACGGGTCCACCACGTTGTCGCCGGCCAGCGCCGAGATCGGGATCGCGGTGATCTCCGGGACGCCGAGTTCGAGCGCGTACGCCGTGAACTCCTCGGCGATGGCGGCGAAAACGGACTCCGCGTAGTCGACGAGGTCCATCTTGTTGACGGCGAGGACCACGTGCGGGACGCGCAGCAGTGCGGCGATCGCCGCGTGGCGGCGGGTCTGCTCGACGACGCCGTTGCGGGCGTCGACCAGGATCACCGTGAGCTCGGCGGTCGACGCGCCGGTCACCATGTTCCGGGTGTACTGCACATGGCCGGGGGTGTCGGCGAGGATGAACCGCCGCCGGGGCGTGGCGAAGTAGCGGTACGCGACGTCGATCGTGATGCCCTGCTCGCGCTCGGCCCGCAGACCGTCGGTGAGCAGCGCCAGGTCGGGCGCCTCCTGGCCGCGGCCCCGGGAGGCTCTCTCGACGGCCTCCAGCTGATCGGCGAGCACCGACTTGGAGTCGTGCAGCAGCCGGCCCACCAGGGTGGACTTGCCGTCGTCGACGGACCCGGCGGTCGCGAAGCGCAGCAGGGTGGTGGCCGAAAGCTGCTCGGCCAGCTGCTCGGTGGTGCTGGTCATCTCTAGAAGTACCCTTCGCGCTTGCGGTCTTCCATCGCGGCCTCGGACAGCTTGTCGTCGGCGCGGGTCGCGCCCCGCTCGGTGAGCCGGGATGCGGCGATCTCGGCGATCACGGCGTCCAGCGTGGTGGCGTCGGAGTCGACGGCGCCGGTGCAGGACATGTCGCCGACGGTGCGGTAGCGGATCAGCCGCTTCTCGGTCGTCTCGGACTCCTTCGGGCCGCCCCACTCGCCCGCGGTCAGCCACATGCCGGCCCGCTTGAACACCTCGCGCTCATGGGCGAAGTAGATCTGCGGCAGCTCGATGCCCTCCCGCTGGATGTACTGCCAGACGTCCAGCTCGGTCCAGTTGGACAGGGGGAAGACACGGACGTGTTCACCGGGAGCGTGGCGGCCGTTGTAGAGCTGCCACAGCTCGGGCCGCTGGCGACGCGGGTCCCACTGGGAGAACTCGTCGCGCAGGCTGAACACCCGCTCCTTGGCGCGGGCCTTCTCCTCGTCGCGGCGGCCGCCGCCGAACACCGCGTCGAAGCGGTGCTGCTGGATGGCCTCGGTCAGCGGCACGGTCTGCAGCGGGTTGCGGGTGCCGTCGGGGCGCTCGCGGAGCTTGCCGGCGTCGATGTACTCCTGCACGGAGGCGACGTGCAGCCTCAGCCCGTGCTTCTCGACCGTACGGTCGCGGTACTCGATGACCTCGGGGAAGTTGTGCCCGGTGTCCACGTGCAGCAGCGAGAAGGGGACCGCGGCGGGCGCGAACGCCTTCAGCGCCAGGTGCAGCATGACGATGGAGTCCTTGCCGCCGGAGAACAGGATCACCGGCCGCTCGAACTCACCCGCCACCTCGCGGAAGATGTGCACCGCCTCGGACTCGAGCGCGTCGAGGTGGGAGAGGGCGTAAGGGCTGGCGCCCCCGGAATTGTCTGCAGCCTCGCTCAGGACATGCACACTCGTGGTCACAGGAGACCCCTCTCTGTCAGCAGCGTGTGAACCGCCTGGGCGGACTCCTGCACGGTCTGGTTCTGGGACTCGATCCGCAGATCGGGCGACTCCGGCTCCTCGTAGGGGTCGTCGACGCCCGTCAGCCCGCTGATCTCGCCGGCCGCCTGCTTGGCGTACAGGCCCTTCACGTCGCGCACCGAGCAGACCTCCACCGGAGTGGCGACGTGCACCTCGACGTATGCGGTGCCCTCCTGCTGGTGGCGCTTGCGCACGGCCTCGCGGCTGTCCGCGTACGGGGCGATGACGGGGACGAGCACCGTCACCCCGTGGGACGCGAGCAGTTCGGCGACGAAGCCGATTCGCTGCACATTGGTGTGCCGGTCCTCGCGGCTGAAGCCGAGGCCCGCCGAGAGGAACTCGCGGATCTCGTCGCCGTCGAGCAGCTCGACCCGGTGGCCCTCCGCGCGCAGCCGGCCGGCCAGCTCGTACGCGATGGTGGTCTTGCCGGCGCTCGGCAGACCCGTGAGCCAGACGGTGGCTCCGGTCACGTTGATCTCCTGGTCCTTCTGAGTGTTCGTCATCAGCCGTGCAACCCGCATTCGGTCTTGCCGCGCCCGGCCCAGCGGCCGGCGCGCACGTCCTCGCCCTCGAGCACCCGGCGGGTGCAGGGGGCGCAGCCGACGGAGGCGTAGCCGTCCATGAGCAGCGGATTCGTCAGGACACCGTGCTCGGCGACGTACGCGTCCACGTCGTCCTGGGTCCAGCGGGCGATCGGCGAGATCTTGACCTTCTGCCGCTTCTCGTCCCAGCCGACGACCGGGGTGCCGGCCCGGGTCGGGGACTCGTCGCGGCGCAGGCCGGTGGCCCACGCGTCGTACGCGGTCAGTCCCTCTTCGAGGGGCTTGACCTTGCGCAGGGCGCAGCACAGGTCGGGGTCACGGTCGTGCAGCTTCGGGCCGTACTCGGCGTCCTGCTCGGCCACGGTCTGGCGCGGGGTCAGCGTGATGACGTTGACGTCCATGACGGCGTCCACGGCGTCACGCGTGCCGATGGTCTCCTCGAAGTGGTAGCCGGTGTCGAGGAAGACGACGTCGACGCCCGGGAAGACGCGGGATGCGAGGTGGGCGACGACCGCGTCCTCCATGGAGGAGGTGACGCAGAACCGCTTGCCGAAGGTGTCGGCCGCCCAGCGCAGGATGTCCGGCGCAGAGGCGTCCTCGAGGTCGCGTCCGGCCCGTTCGGCAAGGGACTTGAGGTCCTGCTGAACAGTCGTCATATCTCTTCCCTCCCACTGCTGTCTGTTCCGAGTCCCCGGGCCAGGAGCCCGAGGAACTTCAGCTGGAAGGCCCGGTTGCATGCCGCGCATTCCCACGCACCGTGACCCTGCTCGCTCGGACGCAGGTCCTCGTCGCCGCAGTACGGGCAGTAGAAGGGGGCGGCCCGCTCGCTCACGGTGTCTCCCTTTTCTCCCCCGGAGCCTTCGGCCCGGGGGCACCCTCATCTCCGCTTACGCGGCGCAGAGGTGCGGCCAGCGTCGTCGCCTGCAGCCCGGCGGCCGCGCGTGCTCCCCCAGCTACCGCTGGGAGGTGCCCCCAGCTCACGACAGGGCCTCCTCGCTCGCACGCGCCGCCCAGGTCGCGAAGCGCTCGCCCTCCTCGCGCTCCGCCGCGAAGCGCTTCAGGACCCGCTCCACGTAGTCGGGCAGCTCGTCGGAGGTGACCTTCAGACCGCGGACCTTGCGGCCGAACGCGGGCTCCAGGCCCAGCGCGCCGCCCAGGTGCACCTGGTAGCCCTCGACCTGATTGCCGGCGTCGTCCAGCACGAGCTGGCCCTTGAGGCCGATGTCCGCCACCTGGATACGGGCGCAGGCGTTGGGGCAGCCGTTGATGTTGATGGTGAGGGGCTGGTCGAACTCGGGGAGCCGGCGCTCCAGCTCGTCGATCAGCGCGGAGCCGCGGCCCTTCGTCTCGACGATGGCGAGCTTGCAGAACTCGATGCCGGTGCAGGCCATCGTGCCCCGCCGGAACGGTGAGGGCTTGACCTTCAGATCCAGGGCCTCCAGGCCGGCCACGAGGGAGTCGACCTGGTCCTCGGCGACGTCGAGCACGATCATCTTCTGCTCGACGGTGGTGCGCAGCCGGCCGGAGCCGTGCGCCGCGGCCAGGTCGGCGATCTTGGTGAGGGTGGCGCCGTCGACCCGTCCCACGCGTGGGGCGAAGCCGACGTAGAAGCGGCCGTCCTGCTGGCGGTGGACGCCGACGTGGTCGCGCCAGTGCTCGACGGGCTGCTCAGGAGCGGGGCCGTCGACCAGCTTGCGCTTCAGGTACTCGTCCTCAAGCACCTGGCGGAACTTCTCCGCGCCCCAGTCGGCGACGAGGAACTTCAGGCGGGCGCGGTTGCGCAGCCGGCGGTAGCCGTAGTCCCGGAAGATCGAGATGACGCCTTCCCAGACGTCCGGGACCTCGTCAAGGGGAACCCAGGCCCCGAGGCGCACACCCAGCTTCGGGTTGGTGGACAGGCCGCCGCCCACCCACAGGTCGAAGCCGGGACCGTGCTCGGGGTGGTTCACGCCGACGAAGGCGACGTCGTTGATCTCGTGCGCCACGTCCAGCAGCGGGGAGCCGGAGATCGCGGTCTTGAACTTGCGCGGCAGGTTGGAGAAGTCCTTGTTGCCGATGAACCGGCGGTGGATCTCGTCGATGGCCGGGCTGCCGTCGACGATCTCGTCCTCGGCGATGCCGGCCACCGGGGAACCGAGGATCGTCCGCGGGGTGTCGCCGCACGCCTCGGTCGTCGACAGGCCGACGGCCTCCAGCCGGCGCCAGATCTCCGGGACGTCCTCGATGCGGATCCAGTGGTACTGGACGTTCTGCCGGTCGGTGAGGTCGGCGGTGCCGCGCGCGAACTCCTGCGAGATCTCGCCGATGACGCGCAGCTGCTCGGTGGTCAGCCGGCCACCGTCGATGCGCACCCGGAGCATGAAGAACTCGTCGTCCAGCTCCTCCGGCTCCAGGATCGCGGTCTTGCCGCCGTCGATCCCGGGCTTGCGCTGGGTGTACAGGCCCCACCAGCGCATACGTCCGCGGAGGTCGGCCCCGTCGATGGAGTCGAAACCGCGGTGGGCGTAGATCGTCTCAATGCGCGTCCGCACATTGAGACCGTCGTCGTCCTTCTTGGTCTGCTCGTTGCCGTTGAGCGGCGTGTGGTGTCCCATGGCCCACTGGCCCTCGCCGCGGTGGCGTCCGGTCTTGCGTCGGGGCGTCGCGGGGACGGGCTTTTCGGGGGTGGCGGCCATGGCGGTATGTCCTTCGAGACTGCAGGAGGGCGGCTCTGAGCTGCACACTCGCGACGAGGGCGCGACGGTGCGCAGGGCGGGGTGAAGCAGGGGGAAGCGCGGCTGTGCTGGGCTGTCAGCAGGCCGGACAGATGGCGCTGGACATGCGGCCGAGGTCGACGTGCCGCCGACTCACCAAGGCAATTCCAGTGCTAGACATGACGGAAGCGTGTCATGGGAGTTTGGACTCAGTCCACCGACATCCATAATGTGGACAACACTGTCCCGCATCGCGAGACAGTGTGTCGTGGGTCACGGCAGCGAGGGCGTTCAGACGCCGGCGCCGGGCCACGGGCCGGAGGACACCGCGTCGTCCGCCTCGGCCGGCCGGGCGCCTCCTGCCGGGAGCGAGGTGGTGGGGCCGGTGATGCGGGGCGTGCGGTGGTGGGGGCGGTGCCGGATGTGGGGTGCTGGTACCGGGTGCGAGTGGGCGGCCCGTTGTGCCCGCCGTGCCGTGGGCGGGTCGGGCATGCCGGGTGTGCGGGGGTCGGGCCGCCCGCGTCCGCTGCGCGAGGGTCAGGGCCGCCCGTGCCCGCCGTGCGGGGGTCAGGCCGCCCGCGCCTGCCGTACGGCCGCGGCCGTCGAGTGCGGCAGCAGGTCCCCGGGCGACTTCGGCGTGACCACCTGCACCTCCAGGTCCTCGGCGAACCGGTAGGGCCGGTGTGCCAGCACCTGCGCGAGATACCGCCGCAGCCGCGACATCTCGGCCCGCACCGTCACCGTCCTCGTCCGGTCCTGGAAGATGTCCTCCGCCAGCTGCGCCGCACTGCGCCCGTCCCGGTGCAGCGCCAGCAGGTACAGCAGCTCGGCATGGCGCGGACTCAGCTCGTACGCCCAGCTGCCGAGGCCGCCCGACACCCGCACCGACGGCCGCCACGGCCGGCTCAGGTCCAGCACCACCCGCCCCGGCACCACGGGCCCGGCGTGCTCCTCGTCCACCCGCACCAGCCAGCCGCCGGGCAGCGGCTCCACCGAGCACATGCCGAGCGACGGCAGCCACAGCCGCCCCGCACGCACCGACTTGGGCAGCGCCAGTCTGCCGGGCGGTGCCATCCCGGCCACCGCGGCCGACCAGCCGTTGCCGTCCACGGCCACGGCACGGCCGCCGATCCGGCCCAGCAGCGGCACCGCCGCACTGCGCAGCCGGTCCAGCGCCTCGTGATGGCGGTTGCGCAGCTCGGCCTCGGCCAGCTTGGTGACCGAGGTGACCAGTGCGAGCGTCGCCGGATGCATGGTGGACAGCGGCCCGCTGATGTCGACGACGCCGATCAGCTTCCCGTCCCGCGGATCCGTGAGCGGGGCACCCGCACAGGTCCAGGTGTGGTGCGTGGAGACGAAGTGCTCGGCCGAGTGCACCTGGGCCGGACGGCGGGTCACCAGGGGAGTGCCGACGCCGTTGGTCCCGACCACGCTCTCGGACCAGTCCGCGCCGAGGACGAAGCCGTGCGCGTCGCCCTTGCGCAGCACCGCCGCGCTGCCCTCCCGCCACAGCAGCCGGCCCTCCGCGTCCGAGATCACCATGATGTGCTGCGCCGCCTCCGCGATGGACACCAGGCCGTCGCGGAGCACCGGCAGCACGTCCAGCAGCGGCGAGGCCAGCCTGCGGCGTTCGATCTCCTCCAGCGGCAGCAGGCCCGCCCTGCGGTCCCGGTCGGGATCCACCCCGCCGCGCAGCATCCGCTGCCACGACTCGTCGATATCCGTGCGCGGGCCCACCCGCGGCCGGCGTCCGGCGAGCGCCGCGTCCCGAACGCCCTTCAGCAGCCTGCTGGCCTCCGCGGTGTCCATGGCCGCGAGCCTTGCGAGGTCGAGCGATGCGTTTTGCACTGGGGCCTCCTCGATGACGCCAGCGTCCGGAGCGGGGGGTGGTCTGGGGCGTGCCCTGCCATCCTCCCCCTCGTCGGGCACAACGCGCTGCCATATGCCATACAACGTTGCAACCCTTTGCAACCGTCGCGAACGGACGTGCGCATGTACGAAGGTGACGGAGCACCGGTCCGCTGGTGTGGGGGTGGTGCCGTGTCGGCGCAGCACCACCCAACAAACGTCACGGGCGCGGGCCGTCGCACCTCGGCCCGCGCCCGTTCGACGTCCCTCTGTCCGCGCCCGGTGACGTCACTCCGGTCCGTGCCCGGTGCCCCTGTCCGTGCGCGTCCGACGTCACTCCGGTGCGCGGCAGGGCGTCACACCACGGCGCGGGCCCGCTCCACCACCGACGCCAGGTCCAGCGAGTGCGGCAGCGTCCCCAACGCCGCCCCCCAGTCGCCGCCCAGTCGCGACGCGCAGAACGCGTCGGCCACTTCCGGCGGGGCCCACCGCACCAGCAGCGAGCCCTGCAGCACGAGCGCCATGCGCTCGACGAGCCGCCGCGCCCGCGCCTCGATGCCCTCCAGATCAGCGAGCTCCGTCAGCAGGTTCTTGATCGCCGCGTCCAGCCGGTGGTCCGCGCCCCGCGCCGTGCCGACCTCCTTGAGGAACGCGTTCAGCGCCTCCGGCTCCCTCTGCAGCGCGCGCAGCACGTCGAGCGCCTGCACATTGCCCGAGCCCTCCCAGATCGAGTTCAGCGGCGACTCGCGCAGCAGCCGGGGCATGCCCGACTCCTCCACGTAGCCGTTGCCGCCCAGGCATTCCAGGGCCTCGGCCACCACCGGCGTGCACCGCTTGGTCACCCAGTACTTGGCCGCCGGCACCGCGAGCCGCAGGAATGCCCGCTCCCCGGCGTCGTCCGCGGCGGCCAGCCGCAGCCCGAGCGTCGTCGCCGCCTCCGATTCCAGCGCCAGGTCGGCCAGCACATTGCGCATCAGCGGCTTGTCGATGAGCAGCCCGCCGAAGGCGCTGCGGTACGCCGAGTGATGCACGGCCTGGGCCACCGCCTGTCGCATCAGCGCGGCCGAGCCCAGGACGCAGTCGAGCCGGGTCGCGGCCACCATCTCGATGATGGTCCGCACCCCGCGACCCTCGTCGCCGACCCGCCTCGCCCACGTCCCCTCGAACTCGACCTCGCTGGAGGCGTTGGACCGGTTGCCCAGCTTGTCCTTGAGCCGCTGGATCCTGAAGACGTTCCGCTTCCCGTCCTCGAGGATCCGCGGCACCAGGAAGCAGGTCAGCCCTCCTGCCGTCTGGGCGAGGACCAGGAAACCGTCGCTCATCGGCGCGGAGCAGAACCACTTGTGACCGGTCAGGACGTACTCGCCGTCGGCGGCGAGCGGCTCGGCGCGCGTGGTGTTCGCGCGCACGTCGCTGCCGCCCTGCTTCTCGGTCATGCCCATCCCGAACAGCGAACCTGCCTTCTCGGCCGCCGGGCGCAGGCCCTGCTCGTACACCGTCGACGTCAGCCGCGGCTCCCACTCCGCGGCGAGCGCCGGGTCCGTGCGCAGAACGGGCACCGAGGCGTGCGTCATCGAGAGGGGACAGCCGTGCCCGGCCTCGGCCTGGGTCCACACCAGGAATCCGGCGGCCCGCCGCACATGCCCGGCCGGCCGGTTCCAGGCGTTCACCAGGCCGGAGGAGACACCGTGGCCCAGCAGCCGGTGCCAGGCGGGATGGAAGTCGACCTCGTCGATCCGGTTCCCGTAGCGGTCGTGGGTGCGCAGTTTCGGCGGGTTCTCGTTGGCCTGCGTCCCCCATTCCTGGGCCTGCGCCGAGCCTGCCGTCTGCCCGAGGGCGGACAGCTCCTCGTGCGCCACGTCCCGCAGTTCGGGCGCGACATGCCGCTCGACCGCCTCCGTCAGGGCACGGTCGGCGGTGTAGACGTCGTACCCCACCAGGGGCGGGGCCTGGTTGGTCACTGTGTGGGTGCTGTCTGCCATGCGGATACGGTAAGGAGGTGCAGGCAGCAAATGAAACACCCGGGCGGCCCCATGGGCGGCTCCACCGAGCGCGAGTCCTCTACCGCAATGTCTCGAAGCGGAAGATGGCATGGCTGCTGCTCAAGGACACCGTCAATTCCTGCATCGAGTACCGCATCCTGGGCCTGGCCGCCGAGGCGGCGTTCTTCACGCTGCTGTCGGTGCCCCCACTGATGCTGGGCCTGCTGGGCCTGCTCGGCTACATCGACGACTGGACCAACACCACCACCGTCGCCTCGATCGAGGAGAACATCCTCACCGCCGTCGGCACCGTGCTGTCCGACCGGGGCGTCAACGACATCGCCAAGCCGCTGCTGGCGGACGTCACCCACGGCGGCAGGCCGGATCTCATCTCCATCGGTTTCGCCATCGCGCTGTGGTCCGGCTCCCGCGCGGTCAACGTCTTCATCGACACCATCACCGTGATGTACGGGCTGGACGGGCACCGCGGCATCGTCGCGACGAGGCTGCTGGCGTTCCTGCTCTACATCATCGCCCTGCTGATCGGCGCGGTCGTGCTGCCGCTCGCCGTCGTCGGCCCGGACCGGGTCGTGGACCTGATGCCCTGGGGCACGGAGGTGGTCGAGCTCCTCTACTGGCCGGTGGTGATCCTGCTCTCCATCGCCTTCCTCACCACCCTGTACCACGTGTCCGTGCCGGTGCGTTCGCCGTGGGTGGAGGATGTGCCGGGCGCACTGGTGGCGCTCGGGATGTGGGTGGTCGGCAGCTTCCTGCTGCGCATCTACCTGACCAGCACCGTCGAGGGCCCCACCATCTACGGATCGCTCGCGGCCCCCATCGCGTTCCTGCTGTGGATAGGCATCTCCGCCTTCGCCGTGCTCGTCGGCGCGGCCGTCAACGCCGCCATCGACCGGGTCTGGCCCTCGGTCGCCACGGCCGCGGCCCGCGCCGCCAACGAGCGGGCCCGCGCCGCCGACGCCGCCGAGCTGCTGGCGCGGGCGAGGGCCGCGCATGTGTACGAGGACGACGAGGACGAGGACGAGGGCGGCGGCGACATGCCGTCCGAGTTCCCCGAGCGCTGGTCGAAGTTCCTGCCACCGGACGACGTGAAGTCGCGCCTGCACACGGGGCGGGACGCGGCCAAGGACAACGGCCGCGACAACGGCAGGCAGCAGCCGCGTGACGCTGGGCGCGAGCCCGGTCGGGACAACGGCCGGGACGATGCCCGGGGCAACGGGCGCGACAACCGCAGGTGACAGCCGGGGGCGGAGTCCCTCTCCTCGGTCGTATCCACCAGGAACGGCCCTCGCGGCCGGACGGCTGGGTGGGCCGGACCAGGACCGCCGGACCGCCGCGACGGCCCGGTGCCTGTCGTGCGTCCGGTCCTGCCCGACGGCTGCAGGGACCTGCTGTGCAACGAGGGCCGGCTGCTCGTCGCCGGGGCCTGACATCACGGCGTACCACCCGGGCTGCGTAGCCGGGGCGGCCTGAGCGGGCCTGCGGTTCGCGCCGGGCGTCGCTCCCGCGTTCTTCGGCGTCCGGGCCCAGGAGCTGCGCGACCGGAGCGTCAAGCTCGCCGACCTGTGGGGCGCGGCGAAGGCACGTGCACTCGCCGAGCGCGTCGGCGACGCCACGGACCCGGCCGTCGGGCTGGAGGCCGTGGCGCTGGCCCGTGCCGCCCACACCCCACAGCCGGACCCGCTGTTCGCGCGGATCGTCCGGCACCTCGATGCCGGCGGCACGATCTCCGCCGCTGCGGCCACGGCCGGACTCGGCACCCGCCAGCTGCACCGGCGCTCCCTTGACGCCTTCGGTTACGGCCCCAAGACGCTCGCCCGCATCCTGCGGCTCCAGCGGGCGCTCGCCCTGGTGCGCCGGGGCGTCCCCCATGCCGAAGCGGCGCTCGCGGCGTGCTGCGCCGACCAGGCCCACCTCGCCCGGGAGATGCGCGCACTGGCCGGGACCACTCTCAGCGCCTACGCGGCATCCGCGAAGAGGGAGACTCCCATGCCGTCCGGATCGAGCACCACCGCGTAACGCTGCCCCCACACCGCGTCCCACGGCTTGAGGTGGCCCCGGTACCCGGCGGAGACCAGCTCTTCATAGAGGGTGTCGACCTCGGCGGGGCCCTCGCAGCGGAAGCAGAGCCCGGTCCGCTCCCCGCCCGACGGGGCGGTCCAGCCGGAATCGAAGGAGCGGACGGTCTCCTCGGTGTCCCACAGCACCCGCAACCCGCTGGGCAGGACCGCCTCCGCGTGCGGGGCGGAGTCGGCCCCGGCGGGGATGTCCAGGCCGAGGCGGCGGTAGAAGGCGAGGGAGGCGGCCATGTCGGAGACGACGAGGCCGATGGCATCGAATCGTGGAGTCATGGCGCCACGGTAGGGCGGCGGCCGCGCGGCGGTCTTGAACGAATCGGTCGCGACAGGCGGGAGCGTGCGGCCGTGGTTGCCGGGCGGGGCGCACTGGGCGGCCGCGCCCGGCGGGTAGGGCCCCGGGCCACGGCCGCGGGCCACGGCGGCGGTCGGCCGGCGAGCGCGGCCCAGGGGCATGAGCGCGTCGCCGTCATGGATTCGTAAGGCGGCCCGCTCCCTCGACGGTGCCGGAGGCGAGGAGACTGGGCGTATGCACACGATTCTGGTCGTCGACGACGATCCCACCGTCGCCGAGGTCGTCACCGGATATCTGGAGCGGGCCGGCTTCGCCGTGGACCGTGCGGCCGACGGGCCCCAGGCGCTGCGGCTGGCCGCGGGGCGCAGGCCCGATCTCGTCGTGCTGGACCTAATGCTGCCGGGCATGGACGGACTCGAGGTGTGCCGCCGACTGCGCGCCGACGTGACGGCGGCTTCCGTGCCCGTGATCATGCTCACCGCACGCGGCGACGAGGACGACCGGATCCTGGGCCTCGAAATCGGCGCCGACGACTATGTGACCAAGCCGTTCAGCCCGCGCGAGCTGGTACTCCGCGTGGAGTCCGTCCTGAGGCGCGGCGGCGCGGCGCGGGAGCGGCGCGGCGGTCCCGTGCTCGCGGCCGGGGGCGTCGAGCTGGACCCGACGGCCCGGCGTGCGGTCAAGGACGGCCGTGAACTGTCCCTGACCCTGCGCGAGTTCGACCTCCTCGCCCATCTGATGCGGCACCGTGGGGAGGCCATCGGCCGGGAGCGGCTGATGCAGGAGGTGTGGGGCTGGGAGTTCGGCGACCTGTCGACCGTCACCGTCCATGTGCGACGGCTGCGCGGCAAGATCGAGGACGATCCGGCCCGGCCGCGTCTCATCCACACCGTGTGGGGCGTGGGCTACCGCTTCGACGTGCCCGGGGAGGACTGACCGCCGTGCGGGACATGCTGCTCATCGCCCTGTACGCCCTTCTGGGCGCCGCCGCCGCCGGGATCGCGGGCGCCCTGGTGCTGCGGGTCCTGCGTCACCGCTCGGTGGCCGTGTCGCTGACCGTCGTCGCCGCCGTCACCGTCACGGCGATGCTCGCCGGGACCCTGGCGGTCGCCCAGGCCATGTTCCTGTCGGCGCACGACCTGACCGTCGTCACCATGGTCGCGGCCATGGCCGCCGTCGTCTCGCTCGCCACGGCGCTGCTGCTGGGCCGCTGGGTCGTCGCCCGCAGCCGGGAACTCGCCCGCGCGGCACGCTCCTTCGGTGACGGCGGCTCCTTCGCCGCGCCGGCCCGTCTCTCGACCGCCGAACTCGACGAGCTCAGCCGGGAGCTGGCCGCGACCAGTGAGCGGCTCGCCGCCTCCCGGGAGCGCGAACGCGCCCTGGAGACCTCCCGGCGCGAACTCGTCGCCTGGATCTCCCACGACCTGCGCACGCCGCTCGCCGGGCTGCGCGCCATGTCGGAGGCGCTGGAGGACGGTGTCGTCCAGGACCCGGAGCGGTACTTCCGCCAGATCCGTACCGAGGTCGACAGGCTCAACGCCATGGTGGGCGACCTGTTCGAACTCTCCCGCATCCACGCGGGCGCGCTGTCGCTCACACCGACCCGGATGTCCGTGTACGACCTGGTCGGGGAGGCGCTCGCGGGCGCCCACCCGCTGGCCAGGGAGCACGGCGTGCGCCTGGTCGGGGACGCCGTCGAGCCGCTGCCCGTCGAGGTCGACGGCAAGGAGATGACCCGGGTCCTCGCCAACCTCCTGGTCAACGCGATCCGCCGGACCCCCGCCGACGGCACGGTCGCGGTCGCCGCGGAGCGCCGTGAGGACTGGGTGGTCCTGTCCGTCACGGACGGCTGCGGCGGCATTCCCGAGGAGGACCTGCCGCGGGTCTTCGACACCGGCTGGCGCGGTTCCCAGGCCCGTACGCCCCCCGCCGGCGCGGGCCTCGGCCTCGCGATCGTCCGGGGCATCGTCGAGGCGCACTCCGGCCACGCCGATGTGCGCAACGTCTCCGGCGGCTGCCGCTTCGAGGTGTCGCTGCCGACGACTTCCGCGTAGCCGCCCGGAACGGGCGCCGGGCCGCGGTCGCGTCGGGCCGTGGTGGCGTCGGGCCGTGGTGGCGCGTCGGGCCGTGGTCCCGGCGACTTCCGTGTGGCTGCCCGGCACAGGGTCAGCCCGTGGTCCCGGCGACCGAGCCCCCTCCGCCCCGGTAGCAGCCGACGAGCCCCGCTCGCAACCGCGTGATCGCGCACGGCACTCTATGGGGTGTGACCGCCGCCTTCCCGCATCAGACGCAACCGCCCACCCGTTCCGGCCACATGATCGTGTGTGGCGACGACACCCTGGCGCACCGGCTCGCCGCCGAGCTGCGCGAGGTCTACCGGGAGCGCGTCACGCTCGTCGTGCCGGCCGAGGGCTCGTCGAGAGGCGCCGCACCGTCGCCGGGGCGTGTCAGGGCCTCCGTCCTGTTCGGGCGGGTGTCGGCCGCCATGACCCGTGCGGTCGGCCCGGCCGTCGCACCCGGTGACGCCCCGCCGGCCGACCTCCCGCGCGTCCTGGAGGCACCGGAACTCGACGAGGAGGTGCTGCTGGAGGCCGGGGTCGGCGACGCCGCCGCCCTCGCGCTCGTCCACGACGACGACGAGGTCAACATCCGGGCCGCCCTCGCCGCCCGACGCCTCAACCCCCGCCTGCGGCTGGTGATCCGGCTCTACAACCGCAAACTCGGCCAGCATCTTGAGCAACTTCTCGACCAGGCAGCCGCGTTGGCCGCCCCCGGTATCGACTCTGCGGAACTGGATGCTTCCACGACCGTCCTGTCGGACGCGGACACCGCCGCGCCCGCACTGGCCGCCACCGCGGTCGCCGGGACGAGCAAGGTGGTACGGGCCGACGGCCTCCTGCTGCGTGCCGTCGAACGCACACCGCCCGCCCGCGGCGAGGTGGCCGACCCGGGCCTGTGCACCCTGGCGCTGCTGTCTTCGACCACCAACGACCCGGCGGGAGCCGAGGGTTCGGACCGCAGCGGCCAGGACGGCCCGCGGCTGCTGCCCGACGACCGGATGGTCGCGGAGGCCACTGGACGCGGCACGGTCGTGCTGGAAGCCATCTCGCACGCGGCACCCGGCCGCGGCCCCGGAGGGCTGTCGGGCCGGGGCGCACCGATCGGCCGGCTGTTCTCGCGGCGGCTGCGCTGGTCCCTCGCGGGTCTCGGCGCCGCCGTCGTCGCCCTCGGTGTCGCCACCTGGCTCACCACCGGAGACGATCCGCTGCACGCGATGTACCTGATCCTGCTCGACCTGTTCGGCATGGGGGATCCCGCCCACGGCAAGGACGACGATCGCCAGGTCCTCCAACTGCTCACCGGACTCATCGGTCTGATGCTGCTCCCGCTCACCGTCGCGGCCGCGCTGGAGGCGCTCGGTACCTTCCGTACCGCCTCCTCGCTGCGCCGCCCGCCCCGCGGGCTGTCCGGTCATGTCGTCCTGCTCGGCCTCGGCAAGATCGGCACCAGGGTGCTGATGCAGCTGAGGGAACTGGGCATTCCCGTGGTCTGCGTCGAGGAGGACCCCGAGGCGCGGGGTATCCCGCTGGTGCGGCGTCTGCGGGTGCCGACCGTGATGGGTGACGTGACCCAGGAAGGCGTACTGGAGGCCGCGAAGATCCACCGGGCGCACGCCCTGCTCGCGCTCACCAGCATCGACACGACCAACCTGGAGGCCGCGCTGTACGGGCGCTCGGCCAAGCCGGATCTCCGAGTCGCCCTGCGCATCTACGACGACGATTTCGCCGGCGCCGTCTACCGCAGCCTGCGCGCCGCGCACCCCGACGCCCTGACCCGCAGCCGCAGTGTCTCCAGCCTGGCGGCCCCGGCGTTCGCCGGTGCCATGATGGGACGTCAGATCCTCGGCGCGATCCCGGTCGAACGCAAGGTGCTGCTGTTCGCCGCGGTGGAGGTCGCCGGTCAGCCGCGGCTCGAAGGGCTGACGGTGGCCGAGGCGTTCCGCCCGGGACGCTGGCGCGTGATCGCCCTCGACGCGACGGCTCCGGGGGACCGGCTCCCCGACCTGGCCACCGCCCGCCGCTCGGCCGACGAGAACACCACCGGACTCGTGTGGGACCTCCACCCCGGCTACGTCCTGCGATCCGAGGACAGGGTCGTGGTGGCGGCGACCCGGCGCGGGCTGGCCGAACTGCTCGGCAGGAGGCGTCCCATGTCCGGCGGACACCGCTGAGGAGGGCTCGTCGAGCCGTGCGGCGGGAGGCTTCCCATGTCCGGCGGACACCGCTCGACGAGGCCGCCGGCCATCCGTTTTGGCTCCGGGGCCGATCCTCCATACGATCCGCGGATGATCCTAAGAAGACGGTCGGCGATCGGGGCCTGCGCCCTGCTCGCGGCCCTGGCCGCCGGGCTGCTCCCGGCGGGGCCGGCAGCCGCCGGCGAACCGGTCGCGAAAGAGCCCCCGAAGGTCGAGTTGGTGCTCGACGTCAGCGGCTCGATGCGCGCCCGCGACATCGACGGCAAGAGCCGGATGGCCGCCGCCAAGCAGGCATTCAACGAGGTCCTCGACGCCGTGCCGCAGGAGGTGGAGCTCGGCATCCGCACGCTCGGCGCCGACTACGCGGGCGACGACCGCAAACGCGGCTGCAAGGACACGCGGCAGCTGTACCCCGTCGGCCCGCTCGACCGCACCGAGGCCAAGACGGCGGTCGCGACCCTCGCGCCCACCGGCTGGACCCCGATCGGCCCCGCCCTGCTCGGCGCGGCCGACGACCTCGAAGGCGGTGACGCCACCCGCAGGATCGTCCTCATCACCGACGGCGAGGACACCTGCGCACCGCTCGACCCCTGCGAAGTGGCGCGCGAGATCGCGGCCAAGGGCATCCACCTCGTCATCGACACGCTGGGCCTGGTGCCCGACGCCAAGACGCGCGCTCAGCTCAGCTGCATCGCCGAAGCCACCGGCGGTACCTACACCTCGGTCCGGCACACCGACGAACTCTCCGACAGGGTGAGCCAGTTGGTGGATCGCGCGGCCGAGCCGGTCGTCACGCCCGTGGCGACCGAAGGCGCGGCCACGTGCGCGGACGCGCCCCGGCTCGCGCCCGGCCTGTACACCGACCGCGAGAAGCTCGGCGAGCACCGCTGGTACCGCGTCGACGTGCTGCCCGGCCAGGAGCTGCGTGCCTCCGTCAGCGTCGCCGCCGACCGGGCCGTCCGCAACGACTACGGCGTCTTGATGCGCGCCGTGACCGTACACGGCCGCGAGATCGTCCGCGGCTCCGAGGCGGGCGACGGCCGCACCGATCTGATCTCGACCGGCCTGCGCTACCCCAAGGCCCCGGCCGAGGATGACGACGGCGTCAAGCCGGCCGCCGAGACCGTGTGCCTCCAGGTCGCCAACTCCTTCTCGGCGGCCCCCGGCGTCCCGGCGGAACCGGGCCTGCCGCTCGAACTCACCGTCGATGTGCTCGAGGCCCCCGACGAGGCGGCGGACGTCGCCTCCTTCGGCCTGGGCCGCGGCTGGTGGCTCGTCGGACTGCTCGTACTGACCGGCTTCGCCGCTGGTCTGGTGTGGGGCTGGATCTCGCGCTGGCGCGTCGCCGTCTGGAGGACCAACTGATGCGTAGAGCAGGCATATGGGCGGCCGCAGTGCTGTCCGCCGCGTCGCTGCTCGCCGCCGCGGGCACGGCGCTCGCGGACGGACCGTCACCGAGCCCGACGGCGGGGGAGAAGAGCCCGACCGACGCCGGCACCACCTTCCGCACGGCGACGGCGATCGCGCAGAGCCAGAAGGCGACGGCGAGCGCGTCGAGCGGCGACTACCTGTACTGGGTCTTCCCGGCTGACGCCGGGCAGCGCGCCACCGTCAGGGCCGAGGTCGCCCTGCCCGACGCCGCCGCCCGGCACGGCGCCTCGACCTGGCGGATCGACGTCTACGACGGGCTGCGCCGCCGCCAGCCCTGCATGTACGGCATGCAGTCGCGTACGGCCGCCGTCGGCGCGGCCTCGGTCGAACTGTCCTGCACCCTGCGGACCGTGCGGGCCCTGGCTGAGCCGTGGGCGAACGACCCACTGCCGGGCAGCTACTACGTACGCCTGACCATGACCGAGGCGCCCGAGCAGGACATGGGCCTGCCCGTGCGCGCCGAGGTGGAGGCGGTCGCGAAGGACATGGGCGGCGCGTACGCGGTCGACGGCACGCTGTCCGAGCCGCTGGTGCCGGGCGTCTCGGCGGCATCGGGGCAGGCGGGCGATGCGGAGGAGGTAACGGACGGGGCCTCGGACGAGGGGTTCTCGTGGTCGTCCGGATGGTGGTCCGACCGCTGGCTGTGGACCGGAGCGGGAGCGGTGCTTGCGGCACTCGCCGGCATCGGCGGCCACGCGCTGACCCGCGGCTCCGGCCGACCCGCGCGGGTGCCTCCGGGCGCCTGAGACGCGGCACCCGACGACAGGCACCCGAGGCCGGGGGCTTGAAGCCGGGTGCCTGAGGTCTTGCGCCTTGAGCCGCGGGCTTGAGGCTGGCGCCTTGAGCCGCGGGCTTGAGGTCTCGCGCCTTGAGCCGCGGGCTTGAGGTCTCGCGCCTTGAGCCGCGGCCTGAGGCTTGCGCCTGAGGCCGCGGCATGACGTCGGGGATGGCGGCCAAAGGTCACCTGTGGCGGGTCCTGGTGCCAGGGCCGCCGGCCGTCGGGCTCCTGAGACCCGGGTTCCCGAAGCCGGCGCTCCGAGGCCGGGCCCAGAGTGGGCCCGGCATCAGGGTCCTGGTGCCGGCACCTGAGGCCGGGGCTCTCGAAGCCGGCGCTCCCTTGTAGGGCCCGAGGCCAGGGCCCTCACCCCGGGCGTCCGAGCGGGACTGACGCCAGGGACCGACGCCCGGCTTGGGGCGCTGGCATGAGTACCCGCGCCTGAGGTCGGCCCCTGACGCCGCGGCTCCCGCCGCCGCGGGCGTTCCGGCGGATGTCGAGGCGGGCGGCCACCACGGACGGGCGGCCACGGCGCACACGCGCCGCGGCCGCCCACATTCCCGCGCGGGGCTCAGAAGCCGAAGACGACCCCGTCGGAGCCGTCCTTGAGACAGGCGTTGCCGAAGGTGTGCGTGAAGCTGACCCGCTTGCCGTCCCATACGCCGTCCGCCGTGACCGTCACCGGATCCCACTGCCTGGTGCACATGACGCCGCCGTCCGCGGTGGTGATGGCCTCGAAGCGGGCCTCGGCGGCGCGCAGTTCGGCGCAGGCGGCCTCGGGGTCGGGGTGAGTGCCGCTCGCCGTGGGCGCGCAGCCGAGGGTGACCGCGCGGAGCACACTGCCGTTCAGGGCGTCCTCGCCGGCGGTGACGGTGAGCACGAGCGCGGAGGGGGCGTAGAGGCTCTGCGAGCCGGTCTGTGCCGCGCCCGCGCTGCCCGTGCCGGGCGCGAGGGCGATCCCGAGCGCCATGGTGGCGAGGACGGCGCTTCTGGCGATGTACCGCATAACGAACACTCCTTGGGTGATGTTGTCGGAAATCGGACGGGGAGGTCGGAGCGGAGTCTTACTCACCTCGCGCCGGAACGCCCGCCCCTACCGTCGAAATCAGTCACCTGCTGTGACCCGTCGTGGGCAGGTTGTGACTGCCGCTTCCGCGCTGACCAGCGGTTCAGTGGCGCACCGAAACGGCCGAAGAAAGCTGTTGAGGATAGTCGATCAAGAAAAGATAAGGGAAACGGATGCTTGAAGCATTGATTGAAAGGTGTAGGTGAATTCATTCCTTCGTCACCCACGCGTTGGACTGTTCCGTCGTGCAGGGGTTCACTGAGCAGGGGACCTGGGAGGTGTCATGGAACCGGCCGAAGCACTGGACCGCGTCGCCTTTCTGCTGGAGCGCACACTCGCCGAGAGCTACCGGGTACGGGCCTTCCGCACCGCCGCCGCGGCCCTCGCGGAACTCGACCGCGACGAGATCGCCCGGCGCGCGGCGGCCGGAACGCTGGTCGACATCAAGGGCGTCGGTCCCAAGACGGCCAAGGTCGCCGAAGAGGCACTCGCGGGCGGTGTCCCCGCGTACCTGCGCCGCCTGGAGGAGGAGGCCGCCGCGCCGCTCGCCGACGGCGGCGCGCGGCTGCGCGCGGCCCTGCGCGGCGACTGCCATCTGCACTCGGACTGGTCGGACGGCGGCAGCCCCATCGAGGAAATGGGTCGCGCCGTGGCGGAACTCGGCCACGAATGGGCCGTCCTCACCGACCACTCGCCCACGCTCAAGGTGGCCCGCGGCCTGAGCGCCGAGCGGCTGCTCGCCCAACTCGACCTCGTCGAGCGCCTCAACGAGGAGTGGAAGCCCTTCCGGCTGCTCACCGGCATCGAATGCGACATCCTGCCCGACGGGACGCTCGACCAGGACCCCGAACTCCTCGACCGCCTCGACCTCGTCGTCGCCTCCGTCCACTCCAAGCTCCGCATGGACGCCCCGGCCATGACCCGGCGGATGCTGCGCGCGATCGAGAACCCCCTCACCGACGTGCTCGGCCACTGCACCGGACGCCTCGTCACCGGCGGCCGGGGCACTCGTCCCGAGTCGCGGTTCGACGCCGACCGCGTCTTCGCCGCCTGCGCCGAACACGGCACCGCCGTCGAGATCAACAGCCGCCCCGAACGGCGCGATCCGCCCCTGCGGTTGCTGCGCCGCGCTCTCGACGCCGGCGTCCTGTTCGCCATCGACACCGACGCCCACGCACCCGGCCAGCTGGACTGGCAGATCATCGGCTGCTCCCGCGCCGAGGAGTGCGGCGTGCCGGCGGAGCGTGTGATCAACACCTGGACGGCGGACGAGCTGATCCGCTGGACCCGTACGCGCAAGCCGCCGGACGGTGGCTGAGCCTTTGGGGGCCGGACAGCGGCCGAACCCCCACGGCGGCTGAGCGCGCGTCAGCCGTGGGCGCGGAGAATGCCTGGCTGCGACCGTCGTATGCGGCTGAGTCCGGTCGGGCGCCGGGGTCCCCGTGGGCCGGGGTCCAGGTGCGGCGGCATATCCTGCCGATCCCATCGTCTGATGAGAAGTTGACCCGGCAGCCGTTCCTACGCTGGCGGCGTGACGAAACAACTGGTGGTGAACGGTGAGGGAGAGGCCTGGGCCTCGGCGGTCGACGGACATCTGCGGTGGATCGATCGCCTGCTCAGCAGTCTTCGCCTACCCGCCGACCGTGGGGACGTGTTGCGTTCCCGTCGCCGCGCTGTCCAGGCGCGCGCTGAGGACCCGGAGCTGCGCATCGCGTGTTCGGCGAGGCGACCAGCGGCAAGAGCACCCTGCTCAACGCTTTCCTGCAGCGCCGACTGCTGCCTGCCTCCGCCCGGGTGACCACGCATACCACCACAGTGCTGCGCTACCGGGACGGTGCCGAGGGCTTGGTGGTCCGCACAGCTGACGATGCCGTGCTGACTTGGCCGTCCGGGGCGTTCGCCCAGTGGACGGGGCGGCGCCAAGTGTCCGGGCCGGCCGATCTGGCGGACGCGCTGGAGCGGGTGCTGACTGAGCGCCCAGCATCCAGGCCGACGTTCGAAGCGAATCCCTGTCTTCCAAGCTGAGCTGGTCTTTCGTAAGATCAGCGTGATGGCGCAAAGAACTTGCCCTCTTCGAACAGCCCGACACCGACGCGGTGACAGCACAGATGAGGTACGTCCTGGACGCGCTGGAGGCCAAGTTGCCCAAAGCCGCGGTCCACTTGGACACGGGCCAGGATGCTGTACGGCTCGCGGCGTGACGATGGTCCGCAGGCCGGCGCTGTCGTGCGGGTGAGGCCCCGAATTTAACCGGTGGTGCCGTGCCCTGGAGTGGGGCTATGGTTCTGCTCGTTCCAAGGCGCGACTGTGTGTCGTTGCCGAGGGCACGGTGTTGACTCGTTGAGAAGAAGCAGGAGGTGAGGACATTGATGACTGTCATGGTGACGGGCGCTGCCCGCATTCAGGAGTTCATCGTTTCCACCCCTGTGGTCTCCGGCTGACACCCACTCGACTTACGCGCGCAGAGCGCGCCGCCGGGGCCACCCTTCGAAGGGTTCCCCTTGTTCAACGCTTCGCTCAACACGTCTTCCGCTTCTGATGCTCAGCACGTCCTCGCCGCCTATGGCTGGGATGAGGGCTGGGAAGCGGAGTTCGCTCCGTACGCCGCGCAGGGTCTGGTCCCCGGGCGGGTCGTGCGGGTCGACCGCGGTCAGTGTGACGTCGCCACCCCCGCTGGCGTCATCGGGGCCGACACCGAGTTCGTTGTTCCCCATGACCCGATGAAGGTCGTGTGCACGGGGGACTGGGTCGCCGTCGATCCCGAGGGCGGTGATCCGCGGTACGCGCGCACGATCCTCCCGCGCCGTACGGCCTTCGTGCGGTCGACGTCGTCCAAGCGGTCCGAAGGCCAGGTACTGGCCACTAACATCGATCACATCGTCATCTGTGTCTCCCTCGCGGTCGAACTCGACCTCGGGCGGATCGAGCGGTTCCTCGCACTCGCGATGTCCAGCTCCAGTGGTGATGCGCTGCTGCGTAAGTCGGCGGACTCCTGGGAGAGCGGCGCGCAGCCCCTCGTGGTCCTCACCAAGGCGGACCTGGTGCCCGACGTCACCGCGCTGTCCTACCTCGTCCAGGACGTCGAGACCACGGCGCCGGGAGTGCAGGTACTCCCGGTCAGCGCCACCACCGGGGAGGGCATCGACGTGTTCGGCGCGATCATCTCCGGCGGCACGAGCGTGCTGCTGGGTGTCTCCGGCGCGGGCAAGTCCACGCTCGCCAACGCGCTGGTCGGCGAGGACGTTCTGGACGTGCAGGCCACCCGGGAGGTCGACGGCAAGGGCCGGCACACCACGACGACCCGCAACCTTCTCGTCCTGCCGGGCGGGGGAGTCCTGATCGACACCCCCGGCGTGCGCGGGGTCGGCCTGTGGGACGCCGAGTCCGGGGTCGGCCAGGTCTTCGCCGAGATCGAGGAACTCGCCGAACAGTGCCGCTTCCACGACTGCGCCCACGGGGCGGAGCCGGGCTGCGCGGTGCTCGCCGCGATCGAGGACGGCACGCTGCCCGAGCGCCGGCTCGACAGCTACCGCAAGCTGATCCGCGAGAACCTGCGGATCGTGGCGAAGACGGACGCCCGCCTGCGGGTGGAGATGCTGCGCGACTGGAAGCTGAAGAGCGCGCAGGGCAGGGCGGCCCTGTCAGCCAAGCGGGGCAGCCGGCGCTGAGGCACCGAGCGGCGCCGCGCCCCCGGAAGGCCCTGGGGGCACGGCGCCGCCGCGTCACGTCCCCAGCACCACACCCACCCATGCCCCCACCACCAGCAGACAGCCGAACAGCTCCACCAGGACGCTGGTGCCCGCCGCCCGCATCGCCGACCGCGTCGACGCCATGGCCTGACCATGGCCGCCCAGGCGGCGGCGTTCGCAGACGTAGATCCCGCCGATGAACCCCGGCACCGCTCCGACCACGGGTACCACCACGAAACCCACCAGTGCCCCCACGCCCGCGTACACGGCCGTCCGGCGGGTGACGGCCACCCCGCGCCGACGTGGCGGCAGCAGCCACACGATGACCTGGATGATCAGCAGGACCACGGTCGCGCCCACCAGCAGCGCCCAGGCGGCTCCCGACAGCTCGTGCATCGCCCACCACAGGACCGCGGCCCACACCAGCAACCGGCCGGGGACCCCCGGCAGCAGCACGCCCAGCAGGCCCAGCAGCATCACCCCGCCGACCATCAGCAGCTGCCACACGCCCATGCGATCAACAGTGCAGGATCAGGGCCGTTCCCGCAGGTCGCGAGCCACCCACCCCTTCGCGTACGCATGCCAGCCCAGCTGCAGCCGGGTGGTCACACCCGCGAGCTCCATCAGGCCCTTTACCCGGCGCTGCACCGTGCGCAGGCCGAGGTCCAGCTGCTTGGCCACGCTCGCGTCCGTCATCCCGGCGAGCAGCAGCGAGAGGATCTCCAGGTCCGTCGTGTCCGGACCGGCGGTGGCCGTGGTGACCGCATCGCCCCCGCCGCCCAGCCGCAGGGGCAGGGCCTCGCGCCACACCGCCTCGAACAGGCCCGTCAGCGATTCCAGCAGACCGCTGGCGTGGACGACGAGCGCCGCCGGCTCCGCGCCGCGGCCGGTCAGCGACACCATCGCCAGCGAACGGTCCGCGACGACGAGCTCGGTCGGCATCCGGTCGACCACCCGGATCTGCTCGTCGCGGCCGAGGGCGGCGGTCAACTCCGCGATGCCGCCCGGCATCATCAGCACCTCGCGTTCGACGACCACCCGATACGTCACCCCGCGCGTCGCCGCCTTCTCCTCCGCCTCGTCGTCCGCGCACCTGACAGCCATCGGCCGGCCCGTCACCAGGGCGCATACCTCCTCGGTGGCCCCCAGCTGCAACTGGACGAAACGGTGGGTGACGGCGCTCGCTCCCGTGACCACCTCCACCAGGTCGTGCACGGCGGGCTCCGCCGACTCCGCGCGGTACTCCTCCGCCAGCAGCGCCGCCGCCAGCTCCGCCTGCTCCAGCTCCTGCCGCTGCTGCGTCAGGAGCGCTCCCAGCGCGACGCCGGGCGGAGCCGCGACCCACCGCCCGGTGCGCGCGGAGGACTGAGCCGCGAGCCCCTGCTGCTCCAGCCGGCGCAGCGTCCGCTCCGTCTCCGGCTCCGGCAGGGCGAGCCGGTGCGCGAGATCGGTGATCTCCGCGGCTCCGAGCGCGACGAGCGCGCGGTAGGCCGTCTCCTGTCTCTCGTCGAGACCTATCGCTCCCAGCACGGTGCCCCTCCCCGGACATGCGTTTCTAAGCCGCCGTGGCGGAAAACGGCCACGGCGCGGACCCGCCGCGCACATCATCCCCGGACGGGCCGTTCCTCTGCCAATGTGGCGCAACCACCCCCGGCGACAGGGCGCTTGCGCCCTTTCGCGGCCGGATTCGGATGTGGAGAGAGATACGCCGCGACGTTGCGTACGGCACTGGGGGCGGCCACCCACGCCGTCCTCGGCATCACGGCCCTCGCGCCGTCGGTGGCCGGACCGCGCCGCGCGAGACCGTGGGGAAGCCCGTGCTCGCCGCCGCACGGCAGGGCCACCTCATCGGCGTGGCCCCCGTGATGTGGGGCGACACCGAACGCTCCGCCTCGCCGGGTCGTTCGGGTGACATCGGCACCATGCGACTGCTGCGCAACGGGGGAGGGATAGGGCAGACTGGATTTCCGTTCGGGGTCTTCGAGGTCCCGGCGGACGACGCGCTGTACGAACTGTCGCTGAACCAAGCGCAGCCGGGACAGCCGGCCGCGGTCCGGAAGCGCTCCACCCAGCTGCTGACGACCTGGAAGTTCCGCTCACGCCTGGACGAAGGCGTGTACTCGTAAGGGATCCCGCTGCTCTTCCCGGGATACGGCCTCCCGGAGGCGGCCTCAAGACCGTCGTGGCGAGCGACGGCCTGCGGGTCGCCCTGAGCGCCACCGGACACGCGGGCCACGAGCCCGGTGAACTGACCGGCACGAAGCTGTCGTACTCGTACCGTCGGCGGCACATGGAACCAGGCGGTCACCCGGAAGCGGGGCGATGCCTGTACGGCGACCGCGGACCACGCGGGCGCTTCGGGCCCGCTGGTCAGCCGAAGACCGAACTGACGGATGCCAAGGGCAACTCCGTCACCCAACTCGTGGTCGGCGCATACGCCGTGCGCCGACCACGACGGTCCGCCGGGCGACCTTCCCGTGGGGGGTTGGGCCGCCCGGCGGACCACTTCAGGAGTGGGAATCTTCGGGATGCCCCGTTTCGCCTGCCTCTTGCGGTCGACAATGGAGGGCATGAGCGAGCAGGGGGAGAGGCCGAGCAGGCCGACCGCCGAGGACGACTGGTGGAGCCGGCTCTACGACGAATCCGCCCCGGACACGGGCCCGGGCCCGGCACGGACGGACGACACACTCGACGCACGCTTCGCCTCGGCGTCGGGCACGGTGTCCCGCCCCCGCGCCCGGTGGGACCCGCGTGCTCCACAGGGGGGCGGTGCACCGACCGGCGGCCCGCCGGATGCCGGTCCGCCGGGCGGTGCACCTGACGCCCCGCGGGCCGTGACCGGCCGGTCTGCGCCGGGTGATCCGGGCTCGGTACGCGAGTCCGGTGCTCCGCCGAGTGGTTCAGGTTCGGTAGACGAGTCCGGCGCTCCGCCGGGTTATCCGGGCTCGGTAGCCGAGTCCGGTCCGCCGGGTGTCCCGCTGCCTGCACGGCGTGGGCCGTCACCGGGTGGCCCGCCCGCTGTCGGGCCAACGGAGACCTTGCCGCAGGCGGGGCCGCCGCCCGGTGGTGCCGGCTCGCCCGGCAGCCCGGAGGGCACAGCACCTGACGCCCCTCCTGCCGCCACTGACCGGGCCGCGTCGGGTGATCCGGGCTCGGGGCCGGTGCCAGGCCGTCGGCCGGACGTCGCGCCGGACGCGGGCCCGCTGCCTGGTGACGCCGACTCACCGGAGGCCCCGAGGCGCCCCGGCAGCAGTGGCGCGTCGCATGACCCGCGCTCCGCGCACCCCGACACCGCCGGGCCGCCGGGCCCCATGACGCAGGCGGCCCCGCCGGATGCCCGCCCGCGGGGGACAGCACGTGATGCCCCGACTTGCGCCACTGACCGGGCAACTGCGAGCGATTCGTGCCCTGGCACGGTGACGGGCCGTCGGCCGGATGCCGCGCCGCAGGCGGGGCCGCCGCCCGGTGGTGCCGGCTCGTCGTCTGCGCGGCGTGAGCCGTCGCCCGGCGGCCCGCCGGACGTCGCCGCCGACACCCCACCGGATGTCGCCGGCCGGGCCCCGGCGGGCGGGCCGGAGGCGGGGACCGAGCCCGGGGCTCGGGCGGGGGGCGGTCCGCAAGGTGATCCGCGCTCGTGGCCCGAAGGGCCGTTCGGCGCTGCCCGGCAGGCGAGTGGGCCCGGTGACGCGGGGCGGCCCGGCGTCGGGGTTGTCGGGGGCGGGCCACCCACCTATGAGGCCGAGCCCACCGCCCTGCCCGCCGCAGAGGCGCTCGCGCTGGAGCAGCTCGTTCCCGACACCGTCCTCGACGGCGCGCGGTATGGCACGTACACCCTGCGGGCCGCCTCCGTCCGGGGCGATTCCGCGCGGTTCCGCGGCGAACCCCGGCACGACGCCCTCCTCACCGCCCGGTTCGGGACCGGGCCCGCCGCCCTCGTGCTCGTCGCGCTCGCCGGCGGCGGCCGGCACTCCGACAACGCCCACCTCGCCGCCGCCGACGCCACGCGCTGGATCGGCACGGCCGTCGGCCGCAGCCACGAGCGGCTCGCCGAGGACATAAGGGCGGGCCGCAGGGGCGACCTCAAGTCGGGACTGCACCGCCTCACCGGCCGCGGCCTCGGCAGACTCCGCGCCCGCGCCGACGATCTCGGCCTGAAGCCCGAGCAGTACACCGTCGGCCTCCGCTGCCTTCTGCTGTCCGCCGATCCCGACTGCCGCACCCGCGTCTTCTTCGGCGTCGGGGGCGGCGGGCTGTTCCGGCTGCGCGACGGGTCCTGGCAGGACATCGAGCCACCTGTCCCCGAGAAGGCCGCCGGCGCACCCGTCTTGGGCTTCGGCTCCCCGCCGGCCGAGACGCCCGGCGGCGACCGGCTCACCATGGACCTGAACATCACCCCGGCCCCACTCCCCGCCGAACCGTTCCGCTTCCGGGCCTCGATCGCCCGCCCGGGCGACACCCTCCTGCTGTGCAGCAACGGCCTCGCCGCGCCCCTGCGCCGGGAGCCGGCCCTCGCCGCGGCGCTCACGGAGCGGTGGGACGGTCCCGAGCCGCCGGGTATGACGCAGTTCCTCGCGGACGTCCAGCTGCGGGTGAAGGGGTACGCCGACGACCGTACGGCCGTCGCCGTCTGGGAGGCGTAACCGCACAGGCGTCCGGCCGGGCCATGGTTGATGGACTGCGACGTCCACGAGAAAGGGCACGTAACCGTACGCACCGGCGGCCCGCGCCACGGCCGCGAAGATCGCGCTGGACGGCGGGGTCGGCGGGATGCTCCAGATGGCCCGTTCCAATCTGCGGAACGTCCCCAGGCCCTGACGCTCGCAAAGAGCCACGTCGGCAATCCCATGAGTGGCGTTCCGCGCGCGGGGCATGCATCCGGTGAGCACATACGCACCACGACCTGTTCCGACGTGTGGGTGGGGGATCGATGTCAGAACGTCACGGGGGCACGGAAGTACGCGGGCGGTTGCACCGCAGACTCGGCAGCGGTGACCTGACCGCTGTGCCCGAAGTGCGGCACGCGTTACGCGACCTGCTGGGCAAGTGGCCCGGGCCCGCGGCGGACAGTCCCGCCGACGCCGCGGACGTGGCCGAGCTGCTCGCCAGCGAACTGGTGACCAACGCGCTGGTCCACACCGACCGGGGCGCGGTGGTCACGGCCACCGTCGAGGACTCACGGCTCCATGTGGAGGTCCGCGACTTCATGGCCGGACTGCCGGTGCCGGACGTACCGACCGCCGACCTCGGCAGGTGCGACGCCGGTACGTCGGACCTCGGTACGT
Source organism: Streptomyces sp. NPDC018833 (assembly GCF_044390825.1). Lineage (NCBI taxonomy): Bacteria > Bacillati > Actinomycetota > Actinomycetes > Kitasatosporales > Streptomycetaceae > Streptomyces > Streptomyces sp. NPDC018833. Next base: position 56,654 of record NZ_JBIRZM010000021.1, read on the forward strand.
CCGATCTCGGTACATCCGGCAGGGGGCTGGTCCTGGTGGAGAGACTTGCCGACGCATGGGGCGTGCGTACGGCGCAGGGAGTGGGCAAGGTGGTGTGGTTCGAGCTGCACGCCGGGGCGGCCTGAGCCCGAAGGCCCCGGCCGCCCCGGGCGTCCGGGCGATCAGCCGAACTGCCGCTCCAGATCCTTGAGTTTCTGCTCCAGCGAGTCCAGACGCGGCAGCGCCTGGGTGTCGTCCTCGGCCGTGAGGTCCACCGTGATGGGTTCAGGGCCTTTCGGCTTGACGGCCTGGAGGGAGGGCCGGGCGCGCAGGGGCAGCTGTCCCTGCTCCGCTATGGCGGGCTCCACGACGGCTCCCGAGGGCTCCAAAACCGATCCGGCCGGCGGTGCCTGGCTCTGCGCGCCGCCGGCCGGGCCGAGCGCGGGCAGCTGGGCGGGGCGCGTGGCCCGGCCCAGGCCCCAGGCCCGGTGCTGCCGGTTGTACGCCTTGATCTGCGCGCGCTCCAGCTTCTCCCGGTCCCGCCTGTGCATCCGGTTGCGCTGCTGCTCCCGCCGGTCCTCGCGTACCTCGTCGACAGCCTCGTCCAGGGTGCGTACGCCCTCCAGAAGCATCAGTGACCAGGCGGCGAACGTCTCCCGGGGAGCGCGCAGCCAGCGGACGATCCGGATCTGCGGCAGCGGGCGGGGCACCAGGCCCTGCTCGCGCAGTGCTGCCCTGCGCGTCTGCTTCAGTGCCCGGTCGAACAGGACAGCGGCCGAGAGGGACATGCCCGCGAAGAACTGCGGGGCGCCCGCGTGGCTGAGGCCGCGTGGCGCGTGCACCCAGTTGAACCAGGCCGCGGCGCCCGCGAAGGTCCACACCAGCAGCCGTGAGCCGAGTGCGGCGTCACCGTGGCTGGCCTCCCGCACGGCGAGGACGGAACAGAACATGGCCGCGCCGTCGAGTCCGAAGGGGACCAGGTACTCCCAGCCGCCGGTGAGGTCGAGGTTCTGTCGTCCGAAGCCCACCAGGCCGTGGAAGGAGAGCGCGGCGGCGACCGCGGCGCAGCAGAAGAGCAGGACGTAGGAGGCGATGCCGTAGATGGCTTCCTTGCGTCTGCGGCGTTCCTCGCTGCGTTCCCAGGAATCCTCGTTCGCGGCTGTGCTTCCGGTGTTTCCTGCGCGCTTGCCGCGCGTGAGCACCGCCATCGCCGTCAGGACCCCCACCAGCATCACGCCGCCGGGAAGCAGCCAGTTCAGCGATATGTCGGTCAGTCTCATGCGGTGTCCCTTGCATCGCGGTAGGCGTAACGGCGGCCATATTGGCCGACCGCGCAGCACGTCCAAGGGGTTTCGGCACAAGAGCATGCCAACGAGGCGCTTCGGTGCACGGATAGGTGCGATCTGGTCGAACTGCCCTACGGGTGAAGGGGGTTGCGTTCGAATTGAATCCGCTCGAAAGAGTGGCGTGGGTCCGTGGAACGGGATTGATGCCGAGACGCGGCTCACGCGCCCGCGCCGCAACCTCACGCGCCCGCGCCGCAACCTCGCGCGCCCGCGCCGCGACCCTCGCGCGCCCGCGGCGCACCCTCACGCGCCCGCGCCGCACCCTCACGGGCCCGGCGGCAGCATCCTCACGCGCCCTGCCGAAGCCGTTCCACGCGGTCGGCGTCGCAGGTGCGCGGGCAGGTGACGCAGGTGTCCTCGGGGCGCAGCGTGTAGAACAGGCAGCAGCTCGCCCGGTCGCGGGTCGGCAGCTGTTCGCCGTCCGGTCCGGTCAGCTCGCGGAACCCCGCGGTGCCCACGTACGGCTTGGCCGTACCCGGCAACAGTCGCTCCAGCTCCGTGACGGCGCGGCGCTCCTCGCCGAGCAGGTGTGCGATGTACCACAGGCCCTCGACGACCTCGTCCGTCACCATGCCCCACAGGGCGCGCCTGCCGCGCCGCATCCGGGGGCCGAAACCCTCCAGCACCGGGCTGATGTGCTCGGCGACCGCGGCGCGGACCTCCTCGCGCAGCGCCTCCTCGCCCGGCACCACACGGGCGCCGGGCAGTGCGGATGCGGGGTCGCCCGGCAGGCAGGCGAAGGAGCTCACACGGACCCTCATACGTCCTAGGGCGCGCTGGAAGGCCACGTCCTCCACGGGTACCCGGGGCACCCGGCGATGCAGGAACCACGGGACGGTGATCAGCAGGCAGGCCGGCCAGGCGTAGCGGTGCAGGCCGAAGCTGGCGACGACATCGGGGCGGGCCTGCTGCCCGTAGTCCCGCAGAGCCTGTGCGTTGTCCCAGGCGAGGAAGGAGTCGAGATCCGGGCCGCCAGCGGCGAGGTCGCCCGCGCGGACCCAGCCCGCGCCGGCGGGCGTGGGCTCGCCCTCGCCCAGCTCCTGGACGCGCAGACCGGGGAAGACCTCGGCCAGGCGCGCGTAGGCGTCGCCGACGGGGGAGGCGAGGCCGGTAGACAGGGCGGAAAGGGTCATGCCGGGGACCACCGAATCGCGATCGTAAGCAGGTTAGGCTTACCTTACCCGATCTTTTCGATGTTTGAACTGCGCCCTGGCCCGCCTATCGTGCACAAGGGGGCCCTCGCATACGCCAGCCGGCCCCAGCACCTGGCCGGAGGAGGACCCGAGTGGAGCAGGCCCGAGCGCGCGATGCCGCCGACCGGCCGTACCCGCCCGCACGCGTCCCCGCCCAGGGCATGCCCGGCCCGCTGGAGCAGGTCCGCGGTGAACACACGCACGGCGAACCGCCGGCGCCCGCCCCGCGGTCCGTCCGGCGGCACTCCGTCCGTACCCAGGTCCTGGAGGCGCTGCGCGTCGCCCTGGTCGACGGCGACCTCGTCCCCGGCGAGGTCTACTCCGCGCCCGCACTGGGTGAACGTTTCGGCGTCTCCGCGACCCCCGTGCGCGAGGCGATGCAGCAGCTCGCGACCGAGGGTGCCGTCGAGGTCGTCCCCAACCGCGGCTTCCGCGTCCTGGTGCGCACCCCGCGCGAACTGGCCGAGCTCGCCGAGGTGCGCGCTCTGATCGAGGTGCCCGTCATGCTCCGCCTCGCCCGGACCGTCCCGGCCGCGCAATGGAGAGCGCTGCGGCCTCTCGCCGAGGCGACGGCCGTGGCGGCGGCGACCGGCGACCGCGCCGGATACGCCGAAGCGGACCGAGCCTTCCACCACGCGGTCCTCGCCCTCGCCGGGAACCAGCAACTCCTCGCCGTCGCCGACGACCTGCACCGCCGCTCCCAGTGGCCCCTCACCGACGCTCCCGTCATCCGGCGAGCCGACCTGGTGGCGGACGCCGCCGAACACGCGGCCCTGCTGGAGGCGCTGATCGCCCAGGACCTGGGCGTCGTGCAGTCGCTGGTACGCGAACACTTCACCGGTTCCGACATCTGACGGGAGCAGGCGTGCGCGGCACGGTATGGACGGCGGCCAACCAGCTCGGCGTGGTCGCCGGCACCCCCGCGGAACTCCAGTCCGCCCTCCTTTCCGGCGTACCGCGCACACTTCGGCTCGGACGGACGGGCCAGGACCCCGCGGCCGTCGACGAACTGGCCCGAATTCTGCGGGAGTTCGGCCATGTGCGGGTGGTCGTCGAACAGGTCGCGGACAGCGGGCCGCCGCCGAGCCGACCCGTGGATCTCGCCGACCCGGCCGCCGTGTGCGCCGCCGACCCGCTGCTGATCACGGCGGCGTACGAGAAAGACACCACCGGACACGGCGGGCTGCGGACAGCATGGCTGCGGGCGGGACAGGCGCTGATCAGGGACCAGGACCCGGCCGGGCGCGCCACGGCGCTGCTCGCCGCGCTGCCGGCCGCGGCCGCACCGCAGCTGCGCGCGACCCTCACCGAACTGGCCGCCGGCTCGTGCTGGAGCGTCTCCTGGGCCCGCGACCGCGCCGGCGCGGAGCCGCGGCTGCCGGGGCCCGTCGCCGCGCTGACCGTCGCGGCGGGCAGGCTCCTGATCGCCGAACGCACCGGCGCCGTACGGTACCTGGACGCCGAACCCCACACGGCGCCCGCGTCCGGCCGGGTCACCGCGATGGCGGCCACGGGTGACGACACCGTCCTGCTCCTCGACGAAAGGGGACGCCTGCACACCCGTGGGCCGGGCACCCGGCTGACCGCAGCCGTCACCGCCACCCTCGCCGCCCATCCGGGCACAGCCCTGGCCGCGGCCGGCGACACCGTGCTGGTCGGCGACCGCCACGGATCCGTGCACGCCTTCGGCCCGGCCGGGGTGGATCAGGCCGCACCGCACTCGGGCCGGGTCACCGCCCTCGCCGCGACGGGCACCCTCGTCTGGAGCGGCGGCGCGGACGGCGCCGTGTGGCTCTGGTCGCCCGGCGGCACCCGGCGGCCCGCCCCGCTGACCGAGCGCCCCTGCCCCGTCGTCGCCCTGCATGCCGCGGACACCCCCGAGGGCCCGGCCGTCGCCGTCGCCTGGGCGGACGGTCTCGCCGCACTGCACCGCCCGGGAACGAAAGGGGTACCGACCTTCCGCCCGGGGCCCGCGATCCGCGCCGTCGCCGTGATCCCCGGGAGCGGCCAACTGGCCCTCGCCACCGACGAGATGCTCATCTGTCTCCGCGCCGGGTGAGCCCTCCGCGCGTGCCTGGACTACCCTGTTCGGCCGTGCTGTACACCAGCGAGGGGGTATCGATGAGCGGGGAGCTGCCGGAGAGACCGGAGCCGTCCATATCCGACGAGGAATGGGCCCGGTTCCAGATCGAGAGCGAGGGGCCCGCGCGTCTCGCGGCGCCCAAGGAGCCGTCCGCACGGGCGCGGATGGTGACAGAACGGCTGCGCCGGGCCGACGAGGAGGCCGCACGGCAGCAGGGCCGCGCGCGGCGACTCGTCCGCAAGGGCCGGCCCGTGCAGGCTCAGCCGGACGGCTGGCGCGCCTGGCCCGACCGGCGGACGCGTCCGCGGCGCGGCCGGGTGTGGACCTTCTTGTGGATCGCCGTCGCGATCGGTGCGGTCGTGGTGCTGCTGAACCCGGTCGCGGCGATGTCCTGGCTCTGGTGACCGCCGCCCTTCTCGTTCCGTCGACCGGCGCGCTGGTCTCGCCCCGGTGAGCGGCTCGTTCAGTCGGGCGGTTCGAGGCCGGACAGCAGCGAGGCGACGTCCAGGCCGGTCAGCAGGTACTGCTCGAACGCCAGGTTGTGCAGTGCCCAGGGCGAGCGGCGCAGCCTGACGCGGTCGATGGCGCTCTCGCTGTCGTGGCCCAGTTCGATCAGGGTCTGCGCGGCGACGAGCCCCGAACGGTTGTAGCCGGAGTAGCAGCGCACCAGGACCCTGCGGCCCGCCCGTACGGCGTCCGCCGCGACCACCGCGATGCGGCGGACGCTGTCGATCTCGCCGGCGGTCAGCCAGTCGTCGGGGATGGGCACCACATGGTGCGCCACACCGGCGGCCGGGCCGTGACCCGCGCGGGTCCACAGGCTGATCACCAGGTCGAACTCCCGGCCGACCACGACGTCCTGATGGCCGCGTACCCCGTCCGACCAGACATGGCCGCCCATCCACAGACCGGTCGTGACCTCGTCCCAGCGCGTCCGGGGTTCCGGAACGTCCCCTTCCCTGCGGCGTGTTCTCACGGGGCGGCGGGTTCGGGGCGGACGGGGGCGACCTGCGGCGGCACCGCGGACGACAACTGCGGGTTCAGCCATACCGGTACGCCGCCCAGCAGCCGGAACAGCCGGCGCGCCTCCGCGCGAAGACGGCTCGCCTCCGGCTCCGGTTCACAGTCGGCGAGTCCGGCGAGTGCGGGCGCCGTACCGATCAGGTAGCCCAGCTCCTCGCGGATGTGCAGGCACTCCGCGAAGCCGTGCCGCGCCTGCGTCAACTCCCCCTCGCGCAGGGCGATCCCGGCCAGCTGCTGCCAGGTGAAGGAGAGCAGCAGCGGATCACCGTGCGCGGCGGCTCCCGCATGGGCCCTCTCGTAGGCGGCACGCGCGGCCTGCGGCGAGTCGGCGATGTGCTCGGCGACCAGCCCGCGCCGGAAGTCCAGCAGCGGACGCCGCGGTGACGTCGGCGCGAGCAGCGCCGTCGCCCGGCCGAGGGCCGAACGCGCCTCGTCGGCCCTGTCCCGTACCCCGAGGCGGGTCGCGGCGTACGCCAGCCTGCCGCGCTCGCTCGCCGCGCCGCCGCGCTCCTCGTCGTCCCCGGCCACGGCTTCCGCGGTGCGCAGCGCGTCCTCGGCCTCGGCCCAGCCGTCGCAGGTGAACAGGCAGCGTTCGACGAGTAGTCCGGCGCGCTCCAGGGCCGCCGCCGGGTCCGCGGCACGCGGCGCGAGGAGAGCCGCCGCGTCGGTCCAACAGCCGCGCGAACGCAGCCGCCATACCGCGGTCTGGAGTGGATCGTCACCTGCTGTGGTTCCGGAACCAGACATGGCGGTATGCGCCACTTGCCCTCCCCGAGCACGCCATTGAGCTGTTGAGTCCACCGCATCTCAGCATGGATGGGCTCGCCTGGCCAAGAGGTCGAGTGAATCAGTTCACAATCTTTCTGCGGCCGACCGGGTCACCGTGAGCGGCGTCCTCGGGGACGGCCGGGGCGAGATGACCCCCGTCGTTGAGGGTGCCGGGACCGAGAGGGTCCGTACCGGCGCGAAGGCGGCCGACGCCGCGTCGGCGTCAACCGGATGGATCTCGCCATGACCCCTACGGGTGACGGTCGCGGGCGGGGATCCGGGTGACGCGGCGATCGCCCGGCGCCGCACCCCGTCCCACGGTGTGCCGCCGGGCCTGGGCGCACCGTCCATGGCGGACAGGGGTGGGCGCGCCGATCCGGGGCTCGCCGGAGTCCGTGGCGATCAGGATCCTTTCGTCCCCGCCGGAGTGGACGCGCGCGAAGGCGACATGGCGAGCGGCGACGGCGCTCGGCGGGGCTGCCCTCGGCGAGGTGGCGGCCGCGGCCGGTCGGAAGACGAGGCCGGGCCCGAGCGGCAGCCTGCCGTTGGTCCCGGAGTCGAGCCCGTGCCGCCAGGCGTCGTTCGACCACTCGGGCCGGCGGCCGGGGCCGGCCGGGCCGCCCCGCCCCGCACAGGACACAGGTGCGGCGGAGGGGGTCCAGGCGCAGGTAGTAGCCGCGGCCCTCGCCACCCCAGGGCCGTGGCTGCTCCGCCCATAGCGCGTCACCCACGCGGCGGCGCGGTGCGCCGCGTCGCCCATGGCGGCGTACAGCCGTCCGGTGAGCGGATCGTGGGCGTGCCGTGCCCGTCGTCGGGGAGCGGCTGGTCGGCCACGGGCGTGCGCGGCTGGACAGGCGCCGGCCGCTGGACGAGACAACGGCGAACCTCGATGCGGAGGGCGGCGCGGCCGTGGCCACGGCTCTGACGGAAGGCTCGGGGTCCCGTACGACGCTGGTGACAGCCCACCGCCCGTCGACGGTCCGCCGGGCGGACCGGATCGCGGTCCTGGAGGCGGGCCGGGTCGTGCAGCTGGGGACGTGGGAGCAACTGGCGTCCCAGGGCGGCGTGTTCGCCGGTTCCTCGCGCGCTGACCCGGTGCTTCCCGAGGGCCCCGCGCACCGGGGCGCCGCACCGCGACGCCGGGGGAAACACCGGGGTGCCCCGGGGGCGCCACGCCCCGGGGGACACACCGGCGTCAGCTCATGCGGAGCGCCAGGAAGAAGTCCAGCTTGTCCTCCAGGCGCGACAGATCGCGTCCCGTCAGCTGTTCGATCCTGCCGACCCGGTACCGCAGCGTGTTGACATGCAGATGCAGGCGCGTGGCGCAGCGGGTCCAGGAGCCGTCGCAGTCGAGGAACGCCTCCAGCGTCGGGATCAGCTCCGCACGGTGGCGCCGGTCGTAGTCCCGCAGCGGGTCCAGCAGACGGGCCGTGAACGCCCGGCGCACGTCGTCCGGCACGAACGGCAGCAGCAGTACGTGCGAGGCCAGCTCGTGATGGCCGGCCGCGCACACCCGGCCCGGCCGCGCCGCCGCCACGCGGCGGGCGTGGCGCGCCTCCTCCAGGGCGCCGCGCAGGCCGTCGGCCGAGTGCACGGCGGCGCTGACGCCCAGCGTGAGGCGGCCGTCGCCGTCGAGGCCCGCCGACAGGGGGGTGCGTACGGACTCCAGCAGCGCGTCGGCGTGCAGCCCGGCGTCGGCGGACGGTGTGCCGCCCTCCTCGTCCGGGGCCCCGTCCGCGCCCAGCGCGGGCAGCGGCACCAGCGCGATCGCCTCGTCACCCGTGTGGGCCACCGCGATCCGGTCCGCGGAGTCCTGCCCCGCGGCCGACGGGTCGACGAGGATCTCCTCCAGCAGCGACTGGGCGACCGGGCCCGCCTCGATGCCGGAATCCGCGCCCCAGTCGACGCGGGCCACCACGACCTGCCAGTGCGGGGCGGTCCCCAGGCCCGGCAGGAGCACTGGGGCGGCCACCCGCAGCCGGGCCGCGATCTCCGCCGGCGCGGCACCCGTCTGGACCAGTTCCAGCACCTCCTGGGCAAGCCGGCGCCGTACCGTGCGGGCCGCCTCGCGCCGGTCGCGCTCGACGGCGATCAGCTGGGTGACGCCCTGGAGCAGGTCGAGCCGGGCCGCCGGCCAGTCCCCGGCGTCGGCCTCGACGGCCAGCAGCCAGTCCGAGAGCACGCTCTCGCGCACGTCACGCGACGCGGGCGCGGCCCCGCGGCCGGTGTTACGGATCGGGAAGAGGGAGTAGGTCACGCCCTCGACGACCGCCCGGTGCGGGGGGCGCCGGCCGGCCCGTACCGCGGCCAGGTGCTCCCCCGCCAGCGCCGCGCCCGTCCGCGCGGACAGCCCGTCACCCGCGCCCGCGATCTGCCGCCCGGTGGGGGAGAGGACCCAGGCCCGCAGATCCAGATCGGAGCCGAGCAGATCGAGCACGGCGTCCGGGCCGCCGCCGGCCGGACCCGAGGTCATCAGTCTCCTGTGTCTGTCGACGACTGCCGCGAGGTCCCCGGCGCGCTCCCCGGAAACCTGCCGTACGACGTACTCCGTGATCGTTGCGAACGCAACGGACTCGTTCACGGCGAACAGTGGAAGCCGGTGGCGGGAACACGCCTCGATCAAATCGTCGGGAATGTCGCCGAGCTCCGCCTCGCCGGCCGCGAGCCCCGCGACCTGAGCGCCGGCGAGGATGTGTACGAACGGTTCCGAGTCCTCGGCGCTGCGGCGCCAGGCGAGCCCGGTGAGCACCAGTTCGCCGCCCGAGAGGTATCGGCTCGGGTCCCGGAGGTCGGTGGTCATCACGCCCCGCACGCCACGGTCGAGCTCCTCCTCGCCGCCGAGCAGCCGCAGCCCCAGCGCGTCGGTCTCCAGCAGTGCGCGCAGCCGCATCTCGTCGCCACCGATCTGTCTCGTTGTCGCGGGTTCCGGCCAGAGATCCTTGGCCACGGTTTCCGGGGGAAAACGGTGAGGTTGCTGATCTCCGCCTTTCGTTCGAATCTACAAGACGAGAGAGGCGGCCAGCCAACTCCTTCATGGTTTCGGTGACTGCACCGGTCGGATCCCGCCTTGTGTACTGGACCACACCGCGTAAACAGCACGTGAACATCCAGTCGAGGGCCGGCCGTCCCGGGCCCGTTGCGACGACGACCCCGAGATAAGAAGAGAGCCACTCATGGACTTCCTTCGCCCCGCCAGCTGGGAGGAGGCGCTCGCCGCCAAGGCCGAGCACCCCACCGCTGTCCCCATCGCGGGTGGCACCGATGTGATGGTCGAGATCAACTTCGACCACCGTCGGCCGGAGTACCTCCTGGATCTGAACCGTATCGGTGAGCTGACCGAGTGGGAGGTCGGCGGGGAGAGCGTCCGGCTGGGTGCCTCCGTCCCCTACACCGCCATCATGGAGAACCTGCGGTCCGAGCTTCCGGGCCTCGCGCTCGCCTCGCACACCGTGGCATCCCCGCAGATCCGCAACCGCGGCGGCGTCGGCGGCAACCTCGGCACCGCGTCCCCGGCCGGCGACGCGCACCCGGCGCTGCTGGCGGCAGGCGCCGAGGTCGAGGTGGAGTCGGTCCGCGGCTCCCGCCTGATCCCGATCGACGAGTTCTACACGGGCGTCAAGCGCAACGCGCTCGCGCCGGACGAGCTCATCCGCGCCGTGCACATCAAGAAGGCCGACGGGCCCCAGCAGTACTCCAAGGTCGGCACGCGCAACGCGATGGTGATCGCGGTGTGCGCCTTCGGCCTCGCCCTGCACCCCGAGACCCGCACCGTGCGCACCGGCATCGGCTCCGCCGCGCCCACCCCCGTCCGCGCCGCGGCCGCGGAGGACTTCCTGAACGCCGCGCTCGAAGAAGGCGGATTCTGGGAGAGCGGGGACATAATCACCCCCTCGATCGCCAAGCAGTTCGCGGAGCTCGCCTCCGGCGCCTGCAACCCCATCGACGACGTGCGCGGCACCGCCAGGTACCGCCGTCACGCGGTCGGCATCATGGCCCGCCGCACGCTCGGCTGGACCTGGGAGCAGTACCGCGGCACCGCCCGCACGCTTGAAGGAGCTGCATGACCATGCGCGTGAATTTCACCGTCAACGGACGCCGGCAGGAAGCGGACGACGTCTGGGAGGGCGAGAGCCTGCTGTACGTCCTGCGCGAGCGCCTGGGCCTGCCCGGCTCCAAGAACGCCTGTGAGCAGGGCGAGTGCGGTTCCTGCACGGTCCGCCTGGACGGCGTGCCCGTCTGCTCCTGTCTCGTCGCCGCCGGCCAGGTCGAGGGCCGCGAGGTCGTCACCGTCGAGGGCCTGGCGGACTACGCCAAGCAGCGCGAGCAAGGATCCTGCGCCGGCGGTGCCTGCGGCACCAGCCTCCAGGACACCCAGCTGGGGGCACCCCCGGAGGAAGTCCGGGGGAGGAGTGCTGTGCCTCGTGACAGGGCCACTGACTCGCAGACCGGCGAGGGCACCGAGCTCGCCCCGATCCAGCAGGCGTTCATCGACGCGGGCGCCGTGCAGTGCGGTTTCTGCACCCCCGGCCTGCTGGTCGCCGCCGACGAGATGCTGGAGCGCACCCCGTCCCCCTCGGACGAGGACATCCGCGAGGCCCTGTCCGGCAACCTCTGCCGCTGCACCGGTTACGAGAAGATCCTGGACGCCGTCCGCCTGGCGGCCGCCCGTCAGGAGCGCAAGGAAGAGGCGGTCTGACCATGGCGACCACCGGTACACCCACCAACCTCACCCAGAAGACCAAGGGCGGCATCGGCGAGTCCACGCTCCGCCCCGACGGCACCCTGAAGGTCACCGGCGAGTTCGCCTACTCCTCGGACATGTGGCACGAGGACATGCTGTGGGGCCAGATCCTGCGCTCCACCGTCGCGCACGCCGAGATCGTCTCGATCGACACCTCCGAGGCCCTCGCCCAGGCCGGCGTCTACGCCGTCCTCACCTACGACGACCTGCCCACCGAGGTGAAGAACTACGGCCTGGAGATCCAGGACACGCCGGTCCTCGCCAACGGCCGCGTACGCCACCACGGCGAGCCCGTGGCCCTGGTCGCCGCCGACCACCCCGAGACCGCGCGACGCGCCGCCGCGAAGATCAAGGTCGAGTACAAGGAACTGCCCGTCGTCACCGACGAGGCCTCCGCGACCGCCCCCGACGCACCACTGCTGCACCCGGGCCGCGACGACCACCACGCCGGTCATGTCCCGCACCCCAACATCGTGCACCGCCAGCCGATCGTCCGCGGTGACGCCGACGAGGCCGCGAAGCGTGCCGACGTCATCGTCTCCGGCGAGTACACCTTCGGCATGCAGGACCAGGCATTCCTCGGCCCCGAGTCCGGTCTCGCCGTGCCCGCCGAGGACGGCGGTGTCGACCTGTACGTCGCCACCCAGTGGCTGCACTCCGACCTCCGGCAGATCGCCCCGGTCCTCGGCCTGCCCGAGGAGAAGGTCCGCATGACGCTCTCGGGCGTCGGCGGCGCCTTCGGCGGCCGCGAAGACCTGTCGATGCAGATCCACGCCTGCCTGCTGGCGCTGCGCACGGGCAAGCCGGTCAAGATCGTCTACAACCGGTTCGAGTCCTTCTTCGGCCACGTCCACCGCCACCCGGCGAAGCTCTGGTACGAGCACGGGGCCACCAGGGACGGCAAGATCACGCACATGAAGTGCCGGATCGTGCTGGACGGCGGCGCCTACGCCTCCGCCTCCCCGGCCGTCGTCGGCAACGCCTCCTCGCTCTCCGTCGGCCCGTACGTCATCGACGACGTCGACATCGAGGCCATCGCGCTCTACACCAACAACCCGCCCTGCGGCGCCATGCGCGGCTTCGGCGCGGTCCAGGCGTGCTTCGCGTACGAGGCGCAGATGGACAAGCTGGCGGCGAAGCTGGGCATGGACCCCGTCGAGTTCCGGCAGCTCAACGCCATGGAACAGGGCACGCTCATGCCGACCGGGCAGCCGGTCGACTCCCCGGCCCCCGTCGCCGAACTGCTGCGCCGGGTCAAGGCCCGTCCGCTGCCGCCGGAGCGGCAGTGGGAGACCACCGAGGGCGCGGACGTCCGCGCGCTGCCCGGCGGTCTGTCCAACACCACGCACGGCGAAGGCGTCGTCCGGGGTGTGGGCTACGCGGTCGGCATCAAGAACGTCGGCTTCTCCGAGGGCTTCGACGACTACTCCACTGCCAAGGTGCGCATGGAGGTCGTGGGCGGCGAGGCCGTCGCCACCGTCCACACCGCGATGGCGGAAGTCGGCCAGGGCGGTGTCACCGTCCACGCCCAGATCGCCCGCACGGAACTCGGCGTCGCGCAGGTGACGATCAGCCCGGCGGACACCCAGGTCGGCTCGGCCGGCTCCACCTCCGCCTCCCGCCAGACGTATGTCACCGGCGGTGCGGTGAAGAACTCCTGCGAGCTGGTCCGCGAGAAGGTCCTGGAGATCGGCCGCCGCAAGTTCGGCACCTACCACCCGGCCTGGGCCACCGCCGAGCTGCTGCTCGAAGGCGGCAAGGTCGTCACCGACGGCGGCGAGGTCCTCGCCGACCTGACGGACGTGCTTCAGGACGAGGCCGTCGAGATCGAGGCCGAGTGGCGCCACCGCCCGACGGAGGCGTTCGACCTGCGCACGGGCCAGGGCAACGGCCACGTGCAGTACTCCTTCGCCGCCCACCGCGCGGTCGTCGAGGTGGACACCGAGCTCGGCCTGGTGAAGGTCATCGAGCTGGCCTGCGCCCAGGACGTCGGCAAGGCACTCAACCCGCTGTCCGTCATCGGCCAGATCCAGGGTGGCACCACCCAGGGCCTGGGCGTCGCGGTCATGGAGGAGATCGTCGTCGACCCGAAGACCGCGAAGGTGCGCAACCCCTCCTTCACGGACTACCTCATCCCCACGATCCTCGACACGCCGACCATCCCGGTCGACGTGCTCGAACTCGCCGACGACCACGCCCCCTACGGGCTGCGCGGCCTCGGCGAGGCCCCGACCCTGTCGTCCACCCCGGCCGTCCTCGCGGCGATCCGGAACGCGACCGGACTCGAACTGAACAGGACGCCGGTGCGCCCCGAGCACCTCACCGGTACCTGATCTGCCCCTGCGGCCCAGCGGCCGTGGGTTCCCCCCATCCCCATCCCCCCACTCCTCTCCGGGCGGTGCGTGACATGGCTCCAAGGAACGTCACTTCCGCACCGCCGGCGCCGCCCGGAGAACCCCGTACCGCACCGCTCGCGGTCACCGCGGGTCCCCGCACCACCAGCAGCACCGTGCAGAACCGCAGAGAACGTTCGTCTCGGGCCGTCCCCCGGGTCGTGCAGCCGAAGCACCTTCCCAAATCCCGCCATCGAAATCCTTCCGGCGGGTGCCCCTGTGAACCTTGGGAGTAGGCCCCATGACCCAGCAGTCCACTGAGCCGAGGACGATGTCGGAGGACCCCGGCACAAGTATGCGCCAGCCCGCCGGTCGTTCCTGGCTCGACCGGTACTTCCACATAACCAAGAGAGGGTCGACCATCGGGCGGGAGGTGCGCGGCGGCATCACCACCTTCATGGCGATGGCGTACATCATCCTTCTCAACCCGGTGATCCTGTCGGTGCCCGATGCGAACGGCGCGCGGCTCGACGGTGACCAGTTGACCACCGCCACCGCCTTCGCCGCAGCCGCAACCACCATCGTGATGGGCGTCATGGGCAATGTGCCCCTGGCCCTCGCCGCCGGACTCAGTGTGTCCGCCGTGATGGCATTCCAGGTCGCTCCCGAGATGACCTGGGAAAACGCGATGGGCATGTGCGTCATCTACGGCGCAGTGATCGTCCTGCTCGTCGTCACCGGCCTGCGCGAACTGATCATGAACGCGATCCCCCTGGCGCTCAAGCACGCCATCACCATGGGTATCGGTCTGTTCGTCTGCCTCATCGGCCTGGTCCAGGCCGGATTCGTCACCTCCATGCCCGGTGAGGGCGGCATCGCCGGTGCCAAGCCGATCCAGCTCGGCACCCACGACATGCTCACGGGCTGGCCCGTGCTCTGCTTCTCCGTCACGGTGCTGCTGATCTTCCTGCTCCAGGTGCGCAAGGTGCCCGGCGCGATCCTCATCGGCATCGTCGGCGGCACGCTCTTCGCCGCCGTCGTCCACCAGTTCGCCGGCCTCGACAAGGCCGCCTGGGGCGGACTGAACGCGCCCGAGCTCACCGGTTCCCTCGTTTCCAGCCCTGACTTCGGCCTCTTCGGTTCCGTCTCCTTCGACGGCATGGCCGACGTCGGCGGCATCACCGTCGGCGTCATCGTCTTCACCCTCGTGCTGGCCGGCTTCTTCGACGCCATGGGCACCATCATCGGCATCGGTCAGCAGGCCGACCTCGCCGACTCCACGGGCAAGATGCCCGGTCTCAACAAGGCCCTGGCCATCGACGGGGCCGGCGGTGCGATCGGCGGCTTCACGGGCGCGTCCGGACAGACCGTGTTCGTCGAGTCCACCGCGGGCGTCGGCGACGGCGCACGCACCGGCCTCGCAAGCGTCGTCACCGGTCTCGCGTTCACGCTCTGCCTGTTCTTCACCCCGCTCGCCCAGCTCATCCCGACCCAGGTCGCCGCGGCCGCGCTGGTCGTCATCGGCTCGATGATGATGAGCAACGCCAAGCACATCGACTGGAACGACTCGGCCACCGCCATCCCGGTCTTCCTGACCACGGTGCTGATGCCGTTCACGTACTCCATCACCGCCGGTATCGCCGCCGGTGTCATCGCCCACGTCCTGATCAAGGCGGTCCAGGGCCGGGCGCGCGACGTCGGCTGGCTGATGTGGGTCCTGTCCGCCGTGTTCCTCGCTTATTTCGCCCTCAACCCGATCGAGGGCTGGCTGGGCGTCAAGTAGCACCTCCGCCGTCCTCCACACACCTTCATCCAGAGGAGACCGACATGCTGGACATCGCCGAAGAGCTGAACCGGTGGGTCGAGCAGGGCCGTTCGTTCGCCGTCGCGACCGTCGTCGCCGTCGGGGGCAGCGCGCCGCGCCTGCCCGGCGCCGCGCTCGCCGTCGACAGCGAGGGCACGGCGATCGGCTCGGTCTCCGGAGGCTGTGTGGAGGGCGCGGTGTACGAGCTGTGCCAACAGGCGCTCCAGGACGGCGAAAGCGTCCTGGAAACCTTCGGATACAGCGACGAGGACGCGTTCGCCGTGGGCCTGACCTGCGGCGGCGTCATCGACATCCTCATCACCCCCCTGACTGCGGACGCTCCCGGCCGGGACGTGTTCGTGGCCGCGCTGGCCACCGCCGCCCGTGGGGAGGCGGCGGCGGTCGCGCGGATCACCGACGGCCCCGCCGAACTGGCCGGACGCGCACTGCTCGTGCACCCCGACGGCGGCTTCGACGGCTCCCTCGGCGGCCATCCGGAACTGGATCGCACGGCCGCCGGCGAGGCCGCGGCCATGCTGGAAGCCGGCCGCACGGGGACCGTCGTCATCGGCGAGGACGGCTCGCGCTGCGGCCGGCCCCTGACCCTCCTGGTCGAGTCGAGCGTGCCCGCCCCCCGAATGATCGTCTTCGGTGCCATCGACTTCGCCTCCGCCCTCGTACGGGTGGGCAAGTTCCTCGGCTACCACGTCACCGTCTGCGACGCCCGGCCCGTGTTCGCGACGCCCGCCCGCTTTCCGGACGCGGACGAGATCGTCGTCGCGTGGCCGCACGAGTACCTGTCGCGTACCGAGGTTGACGGACGCACCGTGCTGTGCGTGCTCACCCACGACGCCAAGTTCGACGTGCCGCTGCTGGAACGCGCGCTGCGGATGCCGGTCGCGTACGTTGGCGCCATGGGCTCGCGCCGCACCCACGAGGACCGCAACAGGCGCCTGCGGGACGTCGGGGTCACCGAACTCGAACTGGCCCGGCTGCGTTCCCCGATCGGTCTCGACCTCGGTGCGCGCACGCCGGAGGAGACGGCCCTGTCCATCGGCGCGGAGATCGTGGCGAACCGCCGCGGCGGCAGCGGGGTCTCCCTGACCGGCGCGCACACCCCGATCCACCACGACGGCCCCGACGCCGTCGCGGGCCGGATCGGGTCGGTGGCGTAACCGTCTTTTCGTCCGTCGACCTCACCGACGCCGGCTGTGACGTTTCTGCGAAGCACGGCGCAGAAATGTGTGCGGGGGGCACACTCGCGCGTCATGTCATGGGCATGTCGTGACTGGCGGCGCACGAAGAAGAGGAACGCGTGGGCAAGGAGCGGGGGGACCGACGGGCGCACGCACACGACATGGAACTCGGTGACGCGGTCGCGAGGGCGCAACAGGGCGACGACGCCGCCTTCTCCAGGGCCTACCGGATCGTCCATCCCCCGCTCCTGGGCTTCCTGCGCGGACTCGTCGGCGACGACGCGGAGGACGTCGCCTCCGACGCATGGCTGGAAATCGCCCGCGACATAGGGCGTTTCCGTGGTGACGGCGCCGGCTTCCGTGCCTGGACGGCGAGCATCGCGCGCAACCGGGCCATCGACCATCTGCGACGGCTGGGGAGCCGCCCGCGCGCCACCTGCCTCGAGCACGACCTCGCCGAGATGCCCGCCCGTCAGGACACCGCGCAGGAGGCGTTAGAAGCCGTCTCCACCCAGCAGGCCCTTGCCCTCATCGCCCGACTGCCGCGTCAGCAGGCCGAGGCCGTGCTGCTCCGGACGGTCATCGGACTCGACGGGGTCACCGCCGCTCGGGTGCTCGGCAAGCGGCCCGGCGCGGTCCGTTCCGCCGCCCACCGCGGTCTGAAACACCTGGAGAAGCACCTCACCCCGCTCCGGGGCCGGCGTCGTGTGACAGATTCGGGCCCCCATGCGCTGGGAGGTGCGAGATGACCGAAAACCGATCTGCAGACGCCATGGGCTCCGGAGCCGAGCCGCAGCGGCCCACGACCGCGGCGCTGGACGAGCTGCTGGCGGCCGCCGCGCGCCCGGCGCCCGTCGAGCCGGCGGCTGCCGAACGGGCGCTGGCGGCGTTCCGCGCCGCGCGTGCCGACGGCGCACTCGGCCTGGCCACCCGGCCCGAGGACGACTGGCGTCCCGTCACCCGGCCGAAGACCCGCGCAGGCGCGATCAAGGCAGGCATCGGCGCGGCCGTGGCCGGGGTGTTGCTCGGTGGAGTGGCGATGGCGGCCGGCACGGCACCGTTCACCGACCGGCCGGCCCGGTCGCCGGAACCGGGCGCTTCGTCCGGCACGGGAGAGGACAACCCGGACGCCGTCCGGGACTCCGTCCCGCCCGCCAAGGGCGCGACCGGGGGTCCCGCGGGCGAGCGCCCGCCGGCCGCGAAGGACGAAGCGGCGCACTGCCGCGCGTACGACGGCGCGAAGCGGCGCGACGCCGCCCGGGCCGACGCGATGCGCAAGCGGCTGGAGGAGGCGTTGGGCGGCCCACAGGCCGTCGCGGACTACTGCGCACGGCTGCCGGCCGGGTCCGGCGCGGAGGGGAATGCGGCCGCCGACGCCCCGAAGCCGTCCCACCCACCCGCCGCCGACGCCCCCGCCGCGGCCCCCGGCAAAGCGAGGGACGAGCATCGCCGGCAGCTGCTCAAGGACTGAACACGCCGACCGTTCGTCGGGTGTTGCGGATCCCACGACGCCCGAACGGCGGTGATGGTTGTACGCCCGGGCCCCGGAGTTCTGTGAGAACAGACACCCGACACCGGCCGTGATGCTTTGGCCGCCGATTTCGCTGGGGCAGACGAGCTGTTCATGGCCATGGGTGGGAGGAATCGGATGCCGTTCGAAGGGCATGCAGAACAACTTCCGGACGCAGACGGCATGCAGGAGCATGCCGCAGGCTTCGTCGCCGATATGAGCGAGCGCAGCAGGCTGCCGCTCGACTACACCGTGTCGAGCCTCAGACTCGTGGACTTCGTCGTCGACGGACTCAGACGCGGCGGAACGGACCGCCCAGATGTCGACCGCTTCCTGCAGGGCCTCGGCGCCTACGTCGGCGAGGTGATCGTCCGCCGCGCCGGCGCGCGCTGGGTCGACCTCGACGCGGGCCAGCGCGAGCTGTTCGGCCAGCCCGTCGGCATCCGTATGCCCGACGGCCGGGTCTGGAACCCGCTGGGCAAGGTGGTCAAGCGTTTCGAGCACGGCGCCTCGGAGTCCGTCGAGCGCTTCTACCTGCTGCTGCACGGACGCCGGACGCCCGGCAGGCGCGGCCCTGCGCCCCGGCCCGCCGGCCGCGCGGACCAGCAGAGAGCCGCCTGCTGACCGCGGTACGCCTCCGGCGGGGCGCGACGGCGGTTGGTTGAACACCGGGCGGATCCCTTGCGTACCTGTGGACGGCCGGGCGGATCCGCCCGGCCGCCCACAGGCAGGGGAGGCACGTCTTGGCCGCCGGCAACGTCACCGCGCTGTTCCGCGCGTCCACCGCGCACAGCCCTTCGTACTTCTCCCTGGACCGGGCGGGCGGTGGCACCGGGGAGATCACCGACTTCTGCATCCCCTGCAACCCGTACTTCCCCACGCCCGCCATGTTCGACGAACTCGGCGGACGCCTGCGGGAGATCCTCACCTACTACCCGAGCAGCGCCGACACCATCACCGCCGAGCTCTGCCGGCTGCTCGGTCTCAACCCGCAGACCGTCGCCATGGGCAACGGCTCCACCGAACTGATCACCTGGATCGACCACCTGCTGGTGCGCGAGTCCCTCGCCGTGCCCGTACCGACCTTCGGACGCTGGACCGACCAGCCCATGGAGACCGGCAAACGCGTCGACATGCTGCTCCTGCCCGAGGCCCGCGGATTCGCCCTCGATCCCTCCTCCTTCGTGCAGTTCATCCGGACCAGGGGCTCGCGCGCCGCCGTCATCTGCAACCCGAACAACCCCGACGGCGGACTGCTGACGAAGCAGCAGGTGCTGTCCCTGCTGGACGAGTTGCAGGATCTCGACCTGGTCGTGGTCGACGAGTCCTTCCTCGAATTCGCCGACGGGGGCCAGGAGACGAGCGTCGCTGCCGAGGCCGTTCTGCGGACCAACGTCATCGTGCTGCGCAGCCTCGGAAAGAACTTCGGCCTGCACGGCGTGCGCTTCGGCTACCTGGTCGCCCATCCCGGTCTCGCCGGGCGGATACGCGACGCGCTGCCGAAGTGGAACCTCAACTCCTTCGCGGAGACCGTCGTCTTCATGATGGCCGAACACCGTCACGAGTACGCGCAGAGCCTGCGCCAGGTGGGCCGCGACCGCGAGGAGATGATCTGGCGGCTCTCCCAGGTGCCCGGGATGACCGTCTACCCCTCCCAGGGCAACTTCGTCTACGTGCGCCTGCCGGAAGGCGCGGACGGTTCGGTCCTGCGCGACCGGCTGCTCGCCGAACACGGTGTCCTGATCCGCGAATGCGGCAACAAGATCGGCAGTTCCAGCCGGTTCGTGCGCCTGGTGGTGCGCCCCGAGCCCGATGTGCAGCGGCTCGTGTCGGCGATGGAGCAGGTGCTGTACGGGCGGCAGACGCCGGTCCAGGCGCCCGCGCCCCCGCCGGAGCCGGTGCAGCCGATGCTCGCGCAGGCCGCTCCGCTCGCCCTCGCGCAGCAGCCCGTCGCCGCCCACGGCCTCGCCGCGGCCGACGGCAGAGGCCGCACCGGCCTCCCGGCGCCCCGGGCCATGGACGCCGGGTACACCTCGGGCGCCGCCATCGTCGACCGGCTGATCGCACAGGCGTGATCCCCGCGGGCCCGGGGTTCCGCCACGGGCCCGGAGGCGCGCCACGGGCCACGGGGCCGGAGGCGCGCCATGGGCCCGGAGGCCCCCGCCCGGAGGTCACCCACGGACCTGTGGGTCCGCCTACGCGTAGGTGAACGGCTGGTATTCCGCCAGCAGACGGAAGTCCCGGTACAGCGCGTCGAAGTCCCGGTTCCACACCAGGAACGTGCCGCCCACCGTCACCAGGTCCGACGTCCCCTCGACCCGGTCGCCGGGCCGCACCGTCCACCGCATCTCGTACGAGCTGTCGATCTTCGGCTCCAGCCGGTCGGCGACCACTCCCGCGCGCAGCGGCATGCAGGCGTCGAAGCAGTACACCTGCTCGCCCTGCCACGGACGGCTCGGGACGCCGCTCTCGATGCCGAACGCGACGTTCACCAGGGCCTGGCCGTAGTGGCGCTGCATCGCGGCCAGGCCGGACAGGCCCTTGAAACGCGCACCGACCTCGAGGAACACCAGCTCGTCGTCCCCGGTGAGGAACAGCTCCAGGTGCGAGGCGCCGTCCGGCCTGCCCAGCGCGTCCAGCGCCTCGCCGGCGAAGGCGACCATGCGTGCCACGCGCGGGTCGTCGTCGAGGAGGTTGATGTCGGCGTTGACCCGGCCACCCGCGACGTCCGCCGAGTTCACCAGATACTCCGTGACACCGCCGAAGACCGTCGTGCCCGCCGCCGAGATGATGTTGACGCTGTAGATGCGGCCGTCGATGAACTCCTCGTACTCGTACGCCCGTCCCAGATCGCCGTCCGCGGGAAGCGCGGCGAAGGCGTCGTAGCTCTCGACGGTCACCACGCCGATGGATCCCGCGGAGTCGGTCGGCTTGAGGACGAACGGCAGCCCCACCCGGCCGGTGATGTGCTCGAAGTGGGCGCGCACGCCTGCCCGGTGGCGCTCCGGGTCCCAGGCGCCGAACACCGGGGCACGCACACCGGCGGCCGCGACCCGCTGCTTCATCTCCAGCTTGTCGAGGAAGGGAATCACATCGGCCGGACAGGGCCCCGCGAGTCCCAGGCGCTGCCGGATCTCCGCAGCACCCAGCACGTTCTGCTCCAGATACGTGTGCACGGTCAGCCGGTCCCGGCTCGTGCCCCGCAGCAGGGCGGCGACGACCTCCGTGCCCGCGTCCACGTCGATCTGCGCGATGTTGAGAGGCGACGGGTCCGGCTCCAGCGTCGGTACGACATGCACCTCGTCGAACCAGCCGCGCCAGACGTCGGTGAGGTGGGCGGCGTCGAGCGCGGTGAAGACCCCGACGAGCCGTACGGCCGCCCGGTCCTCGAACAGCGCGGGGTCGAACGCCTCGAGCCCTCGGGTGCCGATGAACACGGCGGTGTGCGGCGCGGCGTGCGCGGGGGCCGGATCGGCGGCGGTCATGCCGTTTCCTCCTTCATGGGGCGCCCCTCGGCAGGGGACGCGGATACGAGCGGACGCGCGGGTACCGCGGTCGCCGGACGGGAGATGAGCGGCTCCGAAGAGCCGGGGGCGGGGCGCCGCCTGCGGCGCCGGGCGGCGTACTCCCAGCACACGACGAGGACCGCGATCACGGACACGTCGATGCCGATGGACCATTCGACGCCGATGGTGTCCATGCCGCGCGAGAAGGCGAAGCCGGACACCGCCATCAGGCTGTAGTACACCGCCGTCAGCAGCCCGACGACCGAGGACACCCGGGAGTCGGGGGAGTGGGAGATCAGCCTCTTGTACTGGTGGGCCCAGACGACCTCACCGGCGAACACCAGCAGCACGAACACCGCGAGCGCGGGCCCGAGGCCGCCCTGCGCCAGCGGAAGCACCGCGTACATGAGGGTCGCGAAGCCGATCAGCGCCACCGTGAGACGCCCCTGCAGGCGCTCCGGCACCTTTCCCCGCCGGCTCAGATACTGGTAGACGAAGACACCCGCGAACACGGCGAGCCACTCGGCGGTGAAGAACACCGCCATGCCCGAACTGCCCATGCCGAACCAGAGTTCCGGCACCGCCGTGATCAGCACCTCGTACGTCGCCTGGAGCGCGGTGACCGCGAGGACGATGTAGAAGAAGGCGGACGAGATGACCGGGCTGCGGGCGATGACGACGGCAGCCGAGCGCAGGTTGGCGACCACGTTCTCCCTCACCCCCTCGCTCTCCCGCCGGGTGGCCTCGATGCGCTGCCGGTCGGGCCGCACCAGGGCGAACAGAGCCGCCGACAACAGGAACGTCGCCACGTCCAGGAGTACGACCGTGCGCAGGTCGACGAGGCCGAGGACGAAGCTCCCCACCGCTCCGGCCGCGGCGATGGCCAGAAACAGGCTGGAGTTGAAGACCGTCGAGTACGTGTCGGTCTGCTCCTCGTCGAAGAACTGCACCAGCGCCTTGACCCGGGCCGCGTTCACCGCGCTGTTGAGCAGAGCACGGGCGAAGACCACACCGACGGCGAGCGGGAACATCCGGGGCGACAGCGCGGCCAGGAACAGCAGCGTGATGGCGGCGGCCACCACGTTGAGCGCCACGAGGAGTCTGCGGGCGTCGGCACGGTCGATGTACCGGGTGGCGAGCAGACCGACGAACAGGTTCGCGATCCAGTCGGCGGCGAAGACGGCCGACGCGAGGGTGGCACTGCCGGTCTCGCCGTAGACGAACGCCACGTACGAGATCATCAGCAGCTTCGAGCCGAACAGCGAGATGAACGACGCGACGTAGGACAGAAGGAAGTTGCGGTTCAGATAGACGCCCATGGCATGGTCCTCGGTATGCGTGCGGACGGGGCCCGCGGCCGTCGGCGCGCTGCGGGCCCCGCTGTTCACACGGTGGAAGCGGCGATCACGGGCGGTGCACGCTCTCGGGCCACTTCTTGTCCTCGTCCACCCGCGACACCAGGGGGACGTCGCGGATGTCGTCGTGGTTGAGGACCCACATCAGGAACCGCTCCAGGCCCATGCCGAAGCCGGAAGTCCGCATGGGGAGTGCCTGCTTCATCTCGGCGTACCAGGCGTAGTCGCGCTCGGGCACCTGGTGCATCGCCAGCGCCTTGCGGATCTGCTCCGCATCGGCGTGGCGCTCGCCGGAGCCGACGACCTCGCCCATGCCGAAGAAGAGGTCCGCGTTGGCCGCGGTGCGCTGCTCCTCGTCGCCGAACGCCTGGTAGAAGGGCACCGAGAGGTGGTCGAAGTGGGTGACCCACATGAACTCGTTGACCATCTCCATCAGCTTGTGCTCACCCCGGCGGGTCAGGGTGCGCCAGCTGCCCTCGTCACGGACGCAGCCGTCATCGCCCTCGAGGAGCGACACGGCCTCCTCGAAGGTGATCCGCGGGAAGTGCCCCTTGTGGTCGACCATGCGGCTGAGGTGCGAAGTGTCGCCGGCCGCCTGCTCGATGCGGTCCCCGTACGTCTCCAGGGCCGCCCCGGCGAGCGCCTTGACGTAACCCTCGACGTAGTCGATCAGGTCGTCGATACCACCCGGGATCTCCGCCTCGCTGTGGCTGTACTGGTTCAGGTGCGTCGTGTCGGGCTCCTCGCCGCGGAACGACGGCATGATGTTGTAGCAGCCGCCGGGGGCGAGACGCATGCCGTACTCGAGCATGAACTGGTTGGAGTCCGGCAGGTAGGTGTCTACCCCGTTCACCGTGACCGGCACGGGCTCGGAGTCGCTGCCGAGGCCCGTCGGGCACGTGATCGTGCGGACCGTCAGCGGCAGGTAGAGCGCCTTGAGCCCGCGCGACGCCGCATACTCGGCGGTGGTGGAATGGATGAGGTCCTGAAGGTCGGCTATGAGCTTGTACCACGGCGATTCGAGCGCTTTAAGAAATGCGCCCGGTTCATTCCCCCACGCATGCGGCGGCCGTACGGCAGCGGGCTTGACGGAGGCAGTCGTCGTCGTGTCCAGAATTGTCATTCTTCCCACTCCAGTTCAATGAAGATCGGAACGGATCAGCGAAGTGCGTCGGCGGCGCTCATGGCGATTGCGGCGATGTGCGGCCGGGTGATGGACACGAAGTCCTCGGAATAAAGTGCGACAGAAAGGTCGAGGCGTGCGGCATTGAAGAAGATCTCCTTCTGCCGCAGCAGTTCCGGATCCACCACCGCTTCCAGGTCGGGGTGGAACGAGAACGGCGTGATCGAGCCGCACACGGCGCCCGCCAGCTCTTCGGCGGTGTCACGCTGGGCGAAGGAGGCGTCCTTGCCGCCGTAGAGCAGCCGTATTCCCTTCAGGTCCACCAGGCGGTCGCCGGGGACGACGGCGAGGACGTACCGGCTGCTCCGCTTGGTGATCTTGACGCGGACGACGATGCACTTGGCCGCCTGGTTCAGCGGATGACCGCGCAGCCGGCTGGCGACATCCGTACGGCCTTCCGGTGCGTGGTGCAGCAGCCGGAAACGTGCTCCCTCGCTTTCGAGGAGTTCCAGAATTCGCGCGCAGACCCCGGTGTCTTTGTTGAGGTCCAGGAGTTCGGATGGCGGAGCCATGTCATTTCCCCCAGCTGGCACACCGAAACGATCAATTGTTTGACCGCCGAGTATGCGAATGACGTTAAGGGGGAGGCCACTTGGCCGAGAATCTGTGCCAGGGGACTTCATCAGGTTTCCGGCGGACGCCGGTCAGGCCCCGGGCGAGCCGCCCGTCCACCCGGTACGCCGCCGGCCTGGAGTTGTTCACCGCAAGCCGCCTCAGGGGGTTTCCGGCTCGGGATCGGTGAGCAAATGCAGGTGTGACAGCGCCTTGGGATGGATGAACAGGTCCTGCCGCACCGGCGGCGCGGCGCGGCCTCGGGCATCGGCAGCTCGTATCGGAGGGGGGCGGGCCGCGGTGTGCCGGCTCGCCGTGCCCGGATACGGCGTCATCACGGTGAGGTGCACGATCTCCGGTACGGAGAGGGCGAATTCACGGTGAGCCCGGAGCCGTCCGCGTCCCAGGCGGGGTCGACGATGGGGTTGATCGCCACGATGACGCCCATGCGGTGGGTCGTCTCCAGGGCCCGGACCTTCTGCCGTCTCGATCCCGCCCCTCGTCGGAGCCACGCCGCCGCCGTCCGGTGAAAGCGGCGGCCGCGCATCGGCGGGCGTTGGTTGACGGGGTCTGCCGTGCACCGGCCGGCGTGCACCGGTGCGCGCTCGCGCGGCCCTTGGGGCCGGGGGTGCCCGTGTGGGGCCGGACCGGGCGCGTCGGCGCCGGACCTCGTCCCGGGCGGGCGGACGGGGACATCGCCTCACGCGGCGGATACGGCGACGGCCCGGCCCGGCGCGGCGATCGTGCCACACCGCGCCGGGCCGGGCCCGGTGAATCAGGCAGCCGCGGGAGCCGCCTGAGCGCTCACCTGCTCGATGACCTCGGTCAGGGAGGCCACCACCTCGGCGTCGTCCGCCGGGTGCGTCGAGGCGAAGCGCGTCACGGAGCCGGGGATGGACAGCTTGACGTCCTCCAGCACTGCGCCGCCGGCGATGCCGGCCGCCTTGCGCGCCTCGTCCTGCGCCCAGACACCGCCGTACTGGCCGAAGGCAGTGCCGACGACGGCGACGGTCTTGCCTGAGATCGCCCCGGCGCCGTAGGGACGGGACAGCCAGTCGATCGCGTTCTTCAGCACGGCCGGCATGGTGCCGTTGTACTCGGGCGAGAACAGCAGGAGAGCGTCGGCGCGGCCGGCGGCCTCGCGCAGCGCCGCGGCGGCGGCCGGTACGGCGCCCTCGACGTCGATGTCCTCGTTGTAGAAGGGCACGTCCGCGAGCCCCTCGAAGAGCTCGACGTCGACGCCCTCGGGAGCGTGCTTGACGGCGGCCTCCGCGAGCTGCCTGTTGTGCGAGCCGGAACGGAGGCTGCCGACGAGGGAGAGGATGCGAACGGACATGGAGAGCTCCTGGGCAGACAGATGGGGAGATGAAACCGGACCGAGGTCCGGTTAAAGTTGTACCACCTATCCGGACCACGGTCCAGTTTCTTTGATTCCCGGGCTACGCTGGATCCATGACCGGCCCCCTCCCGCCCCTGCCCCTGCTGAACCCCGAGCCCGACCGTGTGCCCGGCGCGGCGGATCCGGCCCTCGCTGGGCCCGGCGAACGGCCGGCGCTGCGGGCCGACGCGGCGCGCAACCGCACCCGGCTCCTGGAGGCCGCCTCAGGGCTGGTCGCCGAGTGCGGGGCCGCGAACCTGACCATGGAGGCGCTGGCGTCCGCGGCCGGCGTCGGCAAGGGAACCGTCTTCCGGCGGTTCGGCGACCGGGCCGGTCTGTTCCTGGCCCTGCTCGACCACCGTGAGCAGCAGCTCCAGGCCGCCTTCCTCTCCGGCCCCCCGCCGCTCGGCCCCGGTGCCCCCGCCGAGGAGCGGCTGCACGCCTTCGGGCCGGCCGTGCTGCGCCACGAACGCGACCACCACGGCATCATCCTGGCCGCCCGGACGGACCCGGTCCGCCCGTACAGCGTGCCGGCGGCGCGGCTGCGCCTCACGCATGTCTCGGTGCTGCTGCGCCAGGCCGGCACGCCGGGCGATGTCGAGCTGATCGCGCACACCCTGCTCGGCTACCTCGACACCGCCCTGGTCCACCACCTTCTGGTGGAGCGGGGCCTGCCGCTCGACCGCCTGGAGGCAGGCTGGCACGGGCTCGTCGACCGGCTGGTGACGGCGGGCTGACTTCCCGCGACGCAAGCCGGAACGGAGCGCGCTCACCGCCTTCACCATTCCGCTGTCGGGCGTCGGAGGAGTGGGTCGGGAGCCGGTCGCCTCGGCGCCATGTGGCTACGATTTCGGCCGAACGCCCATGGCGGCCTCCGCGCCCGTGCAGATCATCGGGCCGCCCCACGACCCAAGGACGTACTCCCGTGCTCGTCGCCCGCTCCATCGCCCTGTTCGCCGTCGCGGCAATCCTCGAGATCGGCGGTGCCTGGCTGGTGTGGCAGGGCGTGCGAGAACACCGGGGGTGGCTCTGGGCCGGAGCGGGTGTGATCGCGCTCGGCCTGTACGGATTCTTCGCCACGCTCCAGCCCGACGCACACTTCGGGCGGGTCCTCGCCGCGTACGGCGGCATTTTCGTCGCCGGATCGATCGCCTGGGGGATGGTGGCCGACGGCTACCGGCCCGACCGCTTCGACGTCGCCGGCGCCCTGATCTGCCTCGCCGGAATGGCGGTGATCATGTACACCCCGCGCGGCCACTGACCCCGACCGTCTCTTCTCGCCACGCCGGGCACGATACGGCCCGCCAGCGACCAGGTGACGACCCGCAGGTGGCGACCAGCGGCCAACCCGACGGCGACCGGGACGCCCCTTGTGCACGTCATCCGGTCGGTCGATCCAGGAGGGCGGCAGCGTGGCGGCGACCGTGACGAAGCCGGCGAACCGGCGCGCGCCCGGCCGCACCGCCGCCCGGTCGGCCCGTGCGGGCGGTAGGCCAGCCACTGGTCCGACGGTGCGCGCGTCCGTGGACACTTTCCTGGACTCGGCGAAGACCAAGGGCAACCCGAACACGAAGCGCGCCTACGCCGACGCCCTCGACCGCACCGCCGAGCAACTCGTCCCGCAGCGCCCGCTGCCCGAGGTCACCGACACCGAGGTCGCAGCCGCGCTCACCGCGCTGTGGGCGAGGCGGCGCCCGCGAGGTGGAAAGATTCTCCCCAGGGCCTGGAAACAACCCTCCGGGAGTGTTCGCGAGTGCTGAAATCGATCAACCCATCCGACACTGCTGTCTACAGCCAGTCGCGCCGCTTGAAGACGAAGTACAGGCTCGTGCACACCAACGCCATCAGGCCGATCGCGAACGGATACCCGAACGTCCAGTTCAGCTCCGGCATCGCGTCGAAGTTCATGCCGTAGATCGTTCCCACCAGTGTGGGTGCGAACAGAATCGCCGCCCACGACGAGATCTTCTTGATCTCCTCGTTCTGTTCGAAGCCCGCCTCCGCCAGCGCCCGCATCTCCGCGTTCTGTTGCTGGGTCACAAGCGTCGCGTTCACCGTGAGGATGTCGGCGAGCGCCTGGCGGAAGCCGTCCACGCGTTCGCTGGTGTGCGTGACGTGGTCGGCGACGTCGCGCAGATGGCGCTGGAGTTCCTCCTGCGTGCCGTACTTCGCGAAGCCGGCCATCAGCGCGTGCAGCATCGCGACCAGGGGGCGGGTGGCGCGCTGGAACTCGACCATCTCGCGGGCCAGTTCGTAGATGCGGCGCGAGACCGCCGGGTCGCCGCCGAAGACCTCGGTCTCGATCTCGTCGATGTCGTTCTGGACTCCGGCGATGACCGGGGCGTAGCCGTCGACCACCGCGTCCAGGATCGCGTAGAGCACGGCCTCGGGGCCCAGGGCGAGGAGTTCCGGTGTCTTCTCCATACGGTGGCGCACCGCTGACAGGTCGGGCGCGGCGCCGTGGCGGACCGTGATCAGGAAGTCCTTGCCGACGAAGACGTGCAGTTCGCCGAAGTCGACCTCCTCCTGGGCGTCGAGATAGCGGGCCGCGCGCAGCACGACGAAGAGCGTGTCACCGTAGCGCTCCAGTTTGGGTCGCTGATGGGCTTCGAGTGCGTCCTCGACAGCGAGTTCGTGGAGGTCGAACTCGCCCGCCAGCGAATGCAGTTCCGCCTCGCTCGGGCGGTGCAGGCCGATCCACGCCATGCCGCCCGGGTACCGGCGCAGCTGGCGGAACGTCTCCGCCAGCGACTCGGGGGCCGCCACCCGGCGTCCGTCGCGGTACAGCACGGCCTGCACCACGCTGCCGTGCTCGTCGCGGACGGGAGGGGCCGCGGGCGGCCCGGATCCCGGTGCGGCATCCGCGGGGCGCGTCTCGGCGGGTGGCGCGGGACGGCGGCGCCAGTGGTGCCGCCTGGGGGAACGTGTCATCGAGGATCTCGCCTCCCGCCTCGTCGTACGGCCGCGCTGCTGCGCGCCTGCCCCGGTGCAGGGTATCCGCACCGGATGGCCCGACCGGGTGACGCCCGACGAGGACCATCCAGGACCATCGAGGACAGAAACTGTCCGCAAGGCTCGTTAGCGTACGGGCATGGCGACGAAGACGACGTATCCCCGGCTCGGCACCCGCGCGCTGAACCGCGCCACGCTGGAGCGCCAGCTGCTGCTGCGACGCGCACCACGTTCCGCAATGACGGCCGGAGACGCCGTACGGCATCTCGTAGGACTCCAGGCGCAGAACGTGAAGCCGCCCTACTACGCGCTCGCCGCGCGGCTCGCGGACTTCGACCCCGAGGAGCTGTCGGCGGCCATGGCCGACCGCCGGGTCGCCCGCATGGTGACGATGCGGTCCACCATCCACACGCACACCGCGGACGACTGCATGACGTTGCGGCCTCTGGTGCAGGCCGCGCGGGACCGTGAGCTGGGGCAGTTCAGGACCGGGCTCGCGGGCGTGGACCTCGGGCGGCTCGCGGCCGTGGCGCGCGAGCTCGTGGAGGAGCGGCCGCGGACGATGAAGGACCTGAGGGAGGCGCTGATCGCGCACTGGCCGGACGCCGACGCCTTCGCTCTCGCGGTCGCCGCCCGCTGCACCCTGCCCCTGGTGCAGGTCACCCCGCGCGGCCTGTGGGGAAGGAGCGGCCAGGTCGTGCTGACCACCGCGGAGCACTGGTTCGGCAGGGAGCCGGAGCCTGGACCGGCACCCGACGACACCGTGCTGCGCTACCTCGCGGCCTTCGGGCCCGCCTCGGTCAAGGACTTCCAGACCTGGTCCGGGCTGACCCGCACACGCGAGGTGTTCGACCGGCTGCGACCCGGGCTCCTCGTCTTCCAGGACGAGCACGGCACCGAGCTGTTCGACCTGCCGGAAGCGCCCCGGCCCGACGCGGACACCCCGGCGCCGCCCCGCTTCCTGCCGGAGTTCGACAACCTGCTGCTGTCCCACGCGGACCGGAGCCGGGTCGTGCCCGTGGAGTACCGGACGCGCACCTGGAAGGGGAACCAGGCCCACCGCACCGTCCTCGTGGACGGCTTCCTGGCCGGCGTCTGGCGGCTGGAGGAGACCAAGGACACCACGACGCTGACCGTCCAGCCGTTCGCCCCGCTGACTCGGGCGCAGCGCACCGAAGTGGCCGAGGAGGCAGCCGCGTTGCTCACGGTCATGTTCCCGGCGGCCGCGCACGACGTCCGGCTCGGGGAGGTGGTGGGTGAGGCCGGTTGAGAGCGGGGCAGGGTGGCGCACTCCCCGGCGCTCACGTTGTCCGCGCCAGGACCGGTGACGGCGCCCGCACCCCTCGGTGCTCACGGCGCACACCTGCCCGGCCCCCGCCGTCCCAGGACACTCACGGTGACCACGCGTCCAGAGCCCCGCGGGCCTCAGCCGGGCGTCACGGCAGCAGGCCGTTCCGGCGGGCCGCCGCCACCGCCTCGCCCCTGCTGTGCGCGCCCAGCTTCCGCATCGCCGAGCGCAGATACGCCTTCACCGTCTCCGGTCTGAGCCCCAGCCGCTCCGCCGCCGCCGCGTTCGTCGCCCCCGCAGCCACGCAGCTGAGCACGTCCACCTCCCGGGGCGCGAGCGACACCCCGCCGACGACGCGCGACGCGTCCGGCCCCGCGGCGGTGGCGAGCCGGCCGCAGGCGTCCAGCAGTTCGCCCCGCAGCGCCGGGTCCGCGATCCGCGGCGCCAGGGCCCGCAGCGCGCCGTGTGCCTCGCGTACCGACTCCCATGCCCCGGGCCGGTGCTCCCCGACCGGCGGGCGGGCCTCGGCCAGCAGCCGCTGCACCTCGTCCCGTACGGCCAGTGCCTGCTCCACGTCCCGCGCGGCCGCCACCGCCGCGTCGAGGACGCGGTCGCCCAGCACCAGCGGATGGCGCAGCGCCCCATACAGCACGCCCCGCACCTTGCGCCGTACGACCACGGGCACCGCGACCATCGAGTGCAGGCCCTCCGCCGCCACCGCCGCGTCGTACTCGTGGCTGATGTGCCGGGCAGCCGGATAGTCGGCCACCGCGCATGGCCGCGACAAGGCCATGGACCTGCCGCCGAGGCCGTTGCCACGGCAGATGGCCAGGCCACGCAGCGCACTAGTCGCCGCGCCGTTCAGCTCGGCGATGCGCAGCTGCCGCGTGTCGTGCAGCAGACCGCCGAAGGCCACCGGTAGCCCGGTGGTGCGCCGCAGCCGCAGCAGCGCCGCGCGCATCTCCACGGCTTCGTCGGTTACCGGCATGCCGGCCTCTCCTTCCGGTGTCCCGCGGCTCCTCGGCGGTGTCCCGCGGGGACGACACCCCCGTTCGGGGGTAGTGAGACCCAGGTCACCGATTACACGATGTCCGTGGCCGGTCCCGCAATGAGGAGGAAGCATGACGTCTGGCGGCGCGACGGAGAGGTTCCGGGCTGCCCGGGACTTCAAGGCGTCCGACTACAAGATCTCGCCGTTCGAGCTTGAGAGCGCGCTGCTGGAGCACGAGGCGGTAGCGGAGGCGGCGGTCGTGCCCGCCCCCGACCCGGTGCGGCTCGCCGTGCCGAAGGCGTACGTCGTCCTCGCCGACGGCTGGGAGGCCGGGCCCGACACCGCCAAGGTGCTCTTCGCGCACTCGCGCACGGTCCTCGCCCCGTACAAGCGCATCCGCCGGCTCGAATTCGCCGACCTGCCCAAGACGGTGTCGGGGAAGATCCGCCGGGTGGAGCTGCGCCGGCTCACCGCGGAGGGGTCGGCCGCCGAGAACGTCGAGGGGGACCTGCGATGAATCGGTCCTATGCACACGGTACGAGCGGCACCCCACTGCTGGGCGACACGATCGGCGCGAACCTGGACCGCGCCGTCGCGGCCTGGCCCGACCGGGAGGCGCTGGTCGACGTGCCGTCGGGCCGCCGCTGGACGTACGCCGAACTCGACGCCGCCGTACGCCTGCTGGCGCGCGGCCTGCTCGGCTCCGGGGTCGCCAAGGGCGACCGGGTCGGCATCTGGGCCGTCAACTGCGCGGAGTGGGTGCTGGTCCAGTACGCCACCGCCCGCATCGGCGCGATCATGGTGAACATCAATCCGGCCTACCGCGCCCACGAGCTGGAGTACGTGCTGAACCAGGCC
The DNA here is from genome assembly GCF_044390825.1 of Streptomyces sp. NPDC018833. Lineage (NCBI taxonomy): Bacteria > Bacillati > Actinomycetota > Actinomycetes > Kitasatosporales > Streptomycetaceae > Streptomyces > Streptomyces sp. NPDC018833. The sequence continues at coordinate 88,693 of NZ_JBIRZM010000021.1, forward strand.
GGGATCTCGGTCCTCGTCGCCTCGCAGACGCACAAGACCAGCGACTACCGGGCCATGGTGGACACCGTACGCTCCTCGTGTCCCGGGCTGCGGTCCGTGCACTACATCGCGGACGCCTCCTGGGACGCGCTGCTCGCCGCAGGGGCGTCCGTCACCGAGGAGCGGCTCGCTGCCCGCGAGGCGGAGCTGTCCTGCGACGACCCGGTCAACGTCCAGTACACGTCGGGGACTACCGGGTTTCCCAAGGGGGCGACCCTCTCCCACCACAACATCCTCAACAACGGGTACTTCGTGGGCGAGATGATCGCCTACTCCGAGCAGGACCGCATCTGCATCCCCGTGCCGTTCTACCACTGCTTCGGCATGGTGATGGGCAACCTCGCGGCCACCTCGCACGGGGCCTGCATGGTCATCCCCGCGCCCTCCTTCGAACCGGCCACGACGCTGCGGGCCGTCGCGGCGGAGCGGTGCACGTCGCTGTACGGGGTGCCGACCATGTTCATAGCGGAGCTGAACCTCCCCGACTTCGCCTCCTACGACCTCGGTTCGCTGCGCACCGGCATCATGGCCGGCTCCCCGTGCCCGGTGGAGGTGATGAAGCGGGTCGTCGCCGAGATGAACATGGCGGAGGTGTCGATCTGCTACGGCATGACGGAGACGTCCCCCGTCTCCACGCAGACGCGCCGCGACGACGACCTCGAACGCCGCACCGGCACGGTCGGCCGCGTCATGCCCCACGTCGAGGTCAAGGTCGTCGACCCGGTCACCGGCGTGACACTGCCGCGCGGAGAGGCGGGTGAGCTCTGCACGCGCGGCTACAGCGTGATGCTGGGCTACTGGGAGGAGCCCGAGAAGACGGCGGAGGCCATCGACGCGGGCCGCTGGATGCACACGGGCGACCTGGCGGTGATGCGCGAGGACGGCTACGTCCAGATCGTGGGCCGCATCAAGGACATGATCATCCGGGGCGGCGAGAACGTGTACCCGCGTGAGATCGAGGAGTTCCTGTACACGCACCCGAAGATCGCCGACGTACAGGTGGTGGGTGTGCCGGACGAACGGTACGGGGAGGAGATCCTGGCGTGCGTGATCCCGCGCGACGCCGATGACGCGCCGACGCCGGAGGAGATCACGGACTTCTGCCGCGAACGGCTGGCGCACTACAAGATCCCGCGCCGGGTGGAGATCGTGCGGGACTTCCCGATGACCGTGAGCGGGAAGGTCCGCAAGGTGGAGCTGCGGCGGCGCTTCGGGCGGTGACGGGCGTCGCGCCGGGGCTGGGAGCACAGCCCCCACCCCCTTGGACAGCCACGTCGTCTCCTGCTGCCCGTGCCCTCAAGGGCCTCCGCAGCTCACGCCGCCCGAGGACGGCTCGGGCGGCGCGATGCCCCCGTCGCGGCGGCGGCCCAGCAGGCCGCCGCCGCGGGCGAAGTGGGGGAGGTGGAGTTCCAGCGCCCTGTCGCCGTGCAGTGCCACCGACATCTGGACCCGTGGCACGCTCGCGCTGCCGCGCAGCGGGCGGTCGGGCAGGGGGTGGGCCTCGTGCAGTGAGGCCAGCAGGCGGCGTGCCGCCGGTGTCTGCCGGGGGACGAACCACAGCGCGACCGCCCCGGCCACCGGCACCGCCGAGGCCATCGTCTGCGGCAGGGAGCCTGGCGTGACCACCAGGCCTGTGGCGACCGTCAGCGGCACCGCGCACAGCAGCGCACGGGCCGTGCGCCAGCGCCGGGCCGGCAGTAGCAGTCCTTCCGCCGCGCACTCTTCGCGCAGGGCCTCCAGCGCGCGCTGCACCCGGGGCACGGTGAGGAGCACCCGTATGCCGGCCGGGCGGCGCAGGGAGGTGCGGACGGCGAGTTGCAGGGGGTCGCGGACCGCCGTCCCCCAGCCGTCGATCCTTACCGTCCCCTTGCGCCCGTTGGTGACGACACCGCGCTGCTGGAGGGCGACCAGCGCCACGGTCACGGCCGCCCGGCGGCCGCCGCGCAGCAGTGCGACGCATTGGGGCGGGGGAGCGGCGGCTGCGCCCGGCCCGGGCTTACCGGCGCGCAGGAGCACCGCCGCCGCCGTGAGCAACGAGCACGCCACGCCCGTGAACCACCACATGTCGAGGGGCATCCCGCCCACCTCCCCCGAGAGGCCGTAGGGGATATCTGCCCAGGTGCGCGGGGCTTCGAAGCCCGAAAGGGCCGATTTTGAGCTTTACTTGAGATTCGGACCGGTTCCGGCACCTACGTACCGATCGTGATCAGTTCGTCCGCGGGTGCGTTGACAGGCTGCGGGCAGCCCGTGAGGTCCATGACGAACAGCGGGATGCCCAGCCTGTCCGCGCGGGCCCGCGCATCGTCCGCGTAGCCCGCCAGGGAGAAGAAGACGCTCTGGGCGGACGCGCTGAGGCCGTTCAGCCACAGGCACTCGACGGCGCGGAGGCCGGTCGCCCGGGTGGACGAGTCGACCTGGGCCACCACGCCCGCCCCACGCAGGTCGATGCCGGACACCGGTCTGGCCTCCGGCTGGACGACGTCGTGGAAGCCGAGCCACCGCAGATACATCGCGGCGGCCGTCACCGCGTCGCGTGCCGTGCGGATGGTGACCGGCCGGAAGGAGGGCCGGGCGGCCGTCGCGGTGCGGGGCAGGGGTATGTGTGCGGGGCGGGACCCGTCCGGACCTCCGCCGGCGACCGGCCCGCCCTCGGCCGTCGGGGCGGCGCCGTCCACGGGGTGCACCAGCATGCGCAGCACGGCCCCGCAGGGGCAGCCCAGCTCGGGCTGCGGCCACTGGTCCCGGCGCTCGCAGGAGAGGCAGCGGACGCTCACCCAGTCGTCGTTCCAGGTGCGGCGGGTGATCGGCTCCGGGGTTGCGTCCCGCATCAGCGGCGGCACGAGCGGCGCGCCGCATGCGCACGGGTACACGGGCGGTGCGTACAGATGCTCGCGCTGGCAGGCCGGGCAGCGCACCGGCACGCTCTCGATCATCACGGCACCTTCCCCTCGCGGCTGCCGTCCATCGTCCATCAATGGCCGGGAGTTGGCGAGCACTTCGCGGACTGCGCCCCCTGTGTTCCGCGGCTGCTCCGGCGCCACCCCGGCGTCCGCCCCTGGTGCCCGCCCCGTACCGGTCCGCCCTTGACGCCGGACCGGAGGCGTTTTACATTGCTTCCGTATAGCAGAACTAGATTTCCGTATTGCGGAATAGAATACACCGACGCGGGACGACGCTCTCAGGTGGCGCGACGGAGCGGATCCCCAAGGCCGGAGCAGGAGCACCCCATGCCTCGTATGACCGCCGCCCGAGCGGCCGTTGAGATCCTCAAGCGTGAAGGCGTCACCCACGCGTTCGGAGTGCCGGGCGCCGCGATCAACCCGTTCTACAGGGCGCTCAAAGAGGGCGGTGGCATCGACCACACGCTCGCGCGTCACGTCGAGGGCGCCTCGCACATGGCCGAGGGCTACACCCGTGCCGACGCGGGCAACATCGGTGTCTGCGTCGGTACCTCCGGCCCGGCCGGCACCGACATGATCACGGGCCTGTACTCCGCGATCGCCGACTCGATCCCGATCCTGTGCATCACCGGCCAGGCGCCGGTCTCGAAGCTCCACAAGGAGGACTTCCAGGCCGTCGACATCGCCGCGATCGCGGGGCCGGTCACCAAGAAGGCCACCACCGTCCTGGAGGCCGCCCAGGTCCCCGGCGTTTTCCAGGAGGCCTTCCACCTGATGCGCTCCGGCCGTCCCGGCCCGGTCCTCGTCGACCTGCCGATCGACGTCCAGCAGACCGAGATCGACTTCGACCCGGAGACGTACGAGCCGCTGCCGGTCTACAAGCCGCAGGCCACCCGCGCCCAGGCCGAGAAGGCCATCCGGTTCCTGCTGGAGTCCGAGCGCCCGCTGATCGTCGCCGGCGGCGGCATCATCAACGCCGACGCCTCCGACCTGCTGGTCGAGTTCGCCGAGCTGACCGGCGTCCCGGTCATCTCCACCCTCATGGGCTGGGGCATCATCCCGGACGACCACGAGCTGAGCGCCGGCATGGTCGGTGTGCAGACCTCGCACCGCTACGGCAACGCGACCTTCCTCGAGTCGGACTTCGTCCTCGGCATCGGCAACCGCTGGGCCAACCGTCACACCGGTTACAACCTCGACGCCTACACCAAGGGCCGGAAGTTCGTCCACGTCGACATCGAGCCCACCCAGATCGGCAAGATCTTCGCCCCGGACTACGGCTTCGCCTCCGACGCCAAGGCCGCCCTGGAGCTCTTCATCGAGGTGGCGAAGGACCTCGAGGCCGAGGGCAGGCTGCCCGACTTCAGCGAGTGGGCCGCCTCCGCGCAGGAGCGCAAGGCCACGCTGCTGCGCCGTACGCACTTCGACAACATCCCCATGAAGCCGCAGCGCGTCTACGAGGAGATGAACAAGGCGTTCGGTCCGGAGACCCGCTACGTCACCACCATCGGCCTCTCCCAGATCGCCGGCGCGCAGATGCTGCACGTCTACAAGCCGCGCCACTGGATCAACTGCGGCCAGGCCGGCCCGCTCGGCTGGACCATCCCGGCCGCTCTGGGCGCCGCCACCGCCGACCCGGAGACCCCGATCGTCGCGCTCTCCGGCGACTACGACTTCCAGTTCATGCTGGAGGAGCTGGCGGTCGGTGCGCAGCACAAGATCCCGTACGTCCACGTCCTGGTGAACAACGCCTACCTGGGCCTGATCCGTCAGGCGCAGATCGGCCTGGACATCAACTTCCAGGTCAACCTGGAGTTCGAGAACATCAACACCCCCGAGATCGGCGTCTACGGCGTCGACCACGTCAAGGTCGTCGAGGGCCTCGGGTGCAAGGCGATCCGCGTCACCGACCCGAACGAGCTGGGCGCCGCCTTCGAGGAGGCCAAGAAGCTCGCCGCCGAATACAGCGTCCCGGTGGTCGTCGAGGCCATCCTGGAGCGCGTCACCAACATCTCGATGAGCAAGACCGTCGACATGAGCGACGTGACCGAGTTCGAGGAGCTCGCCACCGAGCCCGGCCACGCCCCGACCGCGATCAAGCCCCTGAAGGTCTGACCTTCGCCCAGTATCCGCAGTACCGCAGGGCCCGGTCCGCACCGCGCGGACCGGGCCTTGTCGTACCCGGGCGCTAGCGTGACCGGATGGACATGATGGACGGACTGCCGCTGCTCGCGTTCGCCGGGCTGCCGGAGCTGGAGGCGTGGCTGGAGGAGAACCACGGGACGGCGCCCGGCCTCTGGGTCGCGCTCGCGAAGAAGGGGTCCGGGGTGCCCTCCCCGAGCGCGGGCGACGTCAAGGACGCGGCGCTCTGCTTCGGTTGGATCACCGGGCTGCGGCGCTCGTGCGACGAGGTCCGCTATCTGCAGAAGATCACCCCGCGACGGCCGCGGAGCAGCTGGTCCCGGGTGAACGTCAAGCGGGTGGCCGAGCTGACGGCCGCCGGCCGGATGCGGGAGCCGGGGCTCGCGGAGGTCGCCGCGGCCGAGGCGGACGGCCGCTGGGAGGCCGCGTACGCGTCGCAGCGCGAGGCCGAGGTGCCACCCGACCTGGCCGCCGCACTGCGGGAGAACCCGCGGGCCCGCGAGGCCTTCGAGAGCCTCGGCAGGTCGGACAGGTATCAGGTGGTCCTCGGTCTGCTGAAGGCGAGGACGGACCACACTCGCAGGGCCCGCCTGGAGCGGACGGTCGGAGCGCTCGCGGCGGGCGCGAGGGCGGGCTGAGCGCCGGGTGAGAGGGCGAGCTGAGCGCCGGGCGTGCCCGCATGCGGAACAGGGTCCGGCCTCTGTGCGAAGGCCGGACCCTGGTCCCCCAGCGCGTGGTCCGGGACCGTACCGGATCAGGCGCTCCGTCTGTGCAGTTGATGCCGCCCGACGGTGCGAGGTCGGCGCGACAGGACGTTCGCGCCGCCGGGCGGAGTCCGGGTGGGGTCGCAGCCCGAAGCCTGAGCATCAGGGTGCGAGCGCGGCGTCGGGGACGGTCGTTCGCGCCGCCGGGCGGGTCCTTGGGGTTGGCCGGGGACCGCGGTGGGGCGATTGGCCGCCGGCCCTCCTCACGTCAGGTCGGAGAGGGAGACCGGTGCCTTCACCACCGCACTGGCATCGCAAGGCCGCCGCGGTCCTCAAGCTGTCCGCACCGGTGACCACCCCTCATCCGGGCCACCGGTCCGGACCGCGTACCGCCGCCGACATGAGGTCGACCGCGGTACGCCGTCTGTGACCAGTCCTCGACTAGTCCTCGCGCAGGGCGCGGACCGCCTCCTCCACGCGCTTGCCGTAGTCGGCGTCGGCGGCGTGGAAGTGGGCTAGGTTCTTCTCGATCACGTCGTCGCGGGTGACCTGGGACAGGCCGCCGGCGATGTTCGCGACCAGGCGCTGCTTCTCCTCCTCCGACATCAGGCGGTAGAGCTCGCCCGCCTGGAAGAAGTCGTCGTCCTTGACGTGCGCGGGCGCCGCGTGGGTGCCGATCCAGCCGGTGACGGCCAGCGGTGCGGACAGCGCCGCGTCCGTCTGGGCGGGGCCCGCGTACGAATTGGGCTCGTAGTTCTTGTCGTGGCGCGAGCCGTTGCGCGTGGCCATCAGGCCGTCACGGCCGTAGTTCTCCGCCACGGTCGCCTTGGGGGCGTTCACCGGCAGCTGGGTGTGGTTGACGCCGAGACGGTAGCGGTGGGCGTCCGCGTAGGCGAAGAGGCGGCCCTGGAGCATCTTGTCCGGGGACGGGCCGATGCCGGGCACGAAGTTGTTCGGGGAGAACGCGGCCTGCTCGACCTCGGCGAAGACGTTGTCCGGGTTGCGGTCGAGGACGAGACGGCCCACGCGCCGCAGCGGGTAGTCGCTGTGCGGCCAGACCTTGGTCAGGTCGAACGGGTTGAAGCGGTACTCGGCCGCCTCCGCCGCCGGCATGACCTGGACGTAGAGCGTCCACGACGGGTTCACACCGCGCTCGATGGCCTGCAACAGGTCCGTCTGGTGGGAGTTGGCGTCCTGGCCGACCAGCTCGGTAGCCTGCTCGGAGGACAGGCAGCGGATGCCCTGGTTGGTCTTGAAGTGGTACTTCACGAAGAAGGCTTCGCCCGCCTCGTTGGTCCACTGGTAGGTGTGGGAGCCGTAGCCGTTCATGTGACGGTACGAGGCGGGGATGCCGCGGTCGCCCATCAGCCACGTCACCTGGTGCGTCGCCTCCGGGGCGTGCGCCCAGAAGTCCCAGACACTGTCCGGCTCCTGACGACCCGTGAAGGGGTCGCGCTTCTGCGAGTGGATGAAGTCGGGGAACTTGATCGGGTCCTTGATGAAGAACACGGGGGTGTTGTTGCCGACGAGGTCGTAGTTGCCCTCTTCGGTGTAGAACTTCACCGCGAAGCCGCGCGGGTCGCGGACCGCGTCGGCGCCGCCCAGCGAGTCGGCCACGGTCGAGAAGCGCAGGAAGGTCTCGGTGCGCTTGCCCACCTCGGACAGGAAGTCGGCCTTCGTCCAGCCGGTGACGTCGTCGGTCACCTCGAAGTAGCCGTACGCGCCGCTGCCACGCGCGTGGACCACGCGCTCCGGGATGCGCTCACGGTTGAAGCGGGCGAGCTTCTCCAGCAGGTGCTGGTCCTGCAGGAGCAGCGGGCCACCGACGCCGGCGGTGGCGGAGTTCTGGTTGTCGGCGACGGGGGCGCCGGACTCGGTCGTAAGCACGCGCTTCGACATCGTGACCTTCCGTACGGGAGCTGCACTGGCTGACGGTCCGAGGAGCGTAGGTACGCGGCGGAGGAAGCGTCAACAGTTTGTTGAAAGTGGTGGATGGGTGGTGTTCCGGTCGGCGCCGACGCCTGGGCGCGACAGGACAGGTGTCAGCGCCGGTGCCGACCGGAAGTTTGCGGGGCCGTGGCCGGCCTGGGCCGGGGGCTTCGGTGGTTGCTGCCCGGTGGGTGGCTGATCAGGGGGTGGGCCCGGGGTTTGCGGGGCCGTGGTCGGCCTGGGCCGGGGGCTTCGGTGGTTGCTGCCCGGTGGGTGGCTGATCAGGGGGTGGGCCCGGGGTTTGCGGGGCCGTGAGCAGCCTGGGCCGGCGACCCGGGCCGTGGTCGGCCTGGGCGGGGGCTCCGGTGGGTGCTGCCCGTTGGGTGGCTGATCACGGGGTGGCGGCTCGTGGCCTGTGTTCCGGGGTGGGTCGCTCGTCAGACCTCGCGACCCGAGAGGCGCTCGACGGCGCGCAGCAGGGCCGAGTGGTCCAGGCCGCCGTCGCCCTGGGCGCGCAGGGAGGCGACCAGTTGGGCCACGACCGCGCCGACGGGCAGGGCGGCGCCCACGTTCCGGGCGGCGTCGGTGACGATGCCCATGTCCTTGTGATGGAGGTCGATCCGGAAGCCCGGCCTGAAGTCCCGGTTCAGGAAGTTGTCCTTCTTGCGGGTCAGCACGGTCGAGCCGGCCAGACCGCCGTTGAGGACGTCCAGGGCCGCGGCAAGGTCCACGCCGGACTTCTCCAGGAAGACCACGGCCTCGGCGCACGCCTGGATGTTGACCGCGACGATCAGCTGGTTGGCGGCCTTCACCGTCTGGCCGGAGCCGTGCGGGCCGCACAGCACGATGGTCCTGCCGAGAGCCTCCAGGATCGGCTTGGCGGTCTCGAAGTCCGCCTTGTCGCCACCGACCATGATGGACAGCACCGCCTCGATGGCCCCCGCCTCGCCGCCGGAGACCGGGGCGTCGAGGACGCGGATGCCCTTGTCGGCGGCGGCCTTTGCCAGGTCGATCGAGGTCTGCGGGGTGATCGAGGACATGTCGATCAACAGCGCGCCCGGCTTCGCGTTCTCCAGGATGCCCTCGGGGCCGTAGGAGATCGCCTCGACCTGGGGCGACGCCGGCACCATGGTGATCACGACGTCCGCGTCACGGACCGCGTCGGCGATCGAGGAGGCCGCGGTGCCGCCGGCAGCGGCCAGGCGTTCCAGCTTGTCCTGCTCCAGCGTGAAGCCGGTGACCTGGTAACCGGCCTTCAGCAGGTTCTCGGACATGGGGGAGCCCATGATGCCGAGTCCGATCCAGGCAACCGCCGGGCGGGTGGGGCGGGAGGAATCAGCAAGAGTGCTCATGAGGGTACCTCTCTCAAAACGCTTGCAGGTGGGTCAGTTGGCCGCTCGGGCCGCCGCCGGCAGCCAGTCGAACGACTCGGCGCTCGGGCGGTCGCCGGCCTTGTACTCCAGGCCGACCCAGCCCTCGTACCCGGCCTTCTGCAACTCGTCGAGGAGCTGCTCCAGCGGGAGTGAGCCGGTGCCCGGCGCGCCGCGGCCCGGGTTGTCGGCGATCTGGACGTGGCCGGTCTTGTCGGCGTAGGCGGCGATGACCCGCGAGACGTCCTCGCCGTTCATGGACAGGTGGTAGATGTCCAGGAGGAACTTGGCGTTGCCGAGGCCCGTCGCCGCGTTCACCTTGTTGACGACCTCGATCGCGGCGGGCGCGCTCACCAGCGGGTAGAGCGGCGACTCCGGCTTGTTCAGGGTCTCGACGAGCAGGATCGCGCCGATGCGGTCGGCCGCGCGGGCCGCGAGGACCAGGTTCTCCAGCGCGAGTGCGTCCTGGACCTGTGGGTCCACGCCCTCGACGCGGTTGCCGTAGAGCGCGTTGAGCGCCTTGCAGCCCACCGAGGCGGCGAAGTCGGCGGCCACCTCGATGTTGGCCCGGAAGCGGTCGGACTCCTCACCCGGCACGGAGAGCGCGCCGCGGTCGGGGCCCGGCAGCTGCCCGGCGTAGAAGTTGAGGCCCACCAGCTGGGTGCCGGCGTCGTCGAGCGCCTTCTTGAGGGCGTCGAGCTGCGCCTGCGCCGGGGTGGGGGTCTCGATCCAGGGCCACCACAGCTCGACCGCCGTGAAGCCCGCTGCGGCGGCTGCCGCAGGGCGCTCCAGAAGCGGGAGCTCCGTGAAGAGGATCGAGAGGTTCACATCGAAGCGCTGGTCCGCGTATCCCATGAGGGCTGTGCGCTCCTTCCGTATTGCGGAAGTTTCTTTCTGCTTAATGGAATTCTGGCCAGTGAGGGTCTGAGCTGTCAAGACGCACACGCAAAAAAGCGCCCCCGAGCGGGGACGGCATGGCCGGTGAGCCTGTGCCGTCCCGGCCCGGAGGCGCGGGTGGGGAGGGTGCGAGAGGTGGTCTGTTAACTGCACTATCTGGTTGAACTGGTCGCCTCGGGGGGCGTGTTTGGTGAGCATGCTGGGATGCACGAGACTCCTTCGCTTCATCGAGATCTGATTGACGGGCGGGTACGGCTGCCACGGGTCGGGGCTGTGGTCGCGGGTACGACACCGTCGCTGCCGTGGCTGGTGGTCGACGCCGCAGGCCGTGAGATCGAGCCGGTCAGCGCCTACCTGCGGGACCGGATGCTCGGCGACGCCAGTACGGCGACCTGCCGGAGCTACGGCTACGACCTGCTGCGGTGGCACCGGGTGCTTTGGGCCCTGGACGTGGGATGGGGACAGGTCACCGAGGCCGAGACCGCCGCCCTGGTGGGCTGGCTGCGGCATGCCCGCAACCCTCAGCGCGAACGACGGCACCCCGGCAGCCACCCGGCCGGGTCCGTGAACCCGAAGACGGGCAAGCCCACCCTGCGGGCCGGATACGCGCCGTCGACGATCGCCCACAACCTGACGGTGGTCCACGGCTTCTACGCCTTCCACCAGCCCTTCGGTCGCGGGCCGGTGGTCAACCCAGTCCCGGAGAGCGCGGCCCGCCGGGCCGCGCTGGCCCACCGTTCGCCGTTGGAGGTCCGCAAGCAGCACCGGCGGGCCCGGCTGCGGCCGAAGGTGCCGGTCCGGCATCCGCGGTCTATCCCCGATGACCAATGGGACGGGTTGTTCGCACAGATGAAGTGCGTCCGGGACAAGGCACTGTTGTCGAACTACCTCGCCTCCGCCTCGCGGGCGTCCGAGCTGCTGGGAGTCGGCCTCGGAGACATCGAGTGGACCAAGGGCCAGCTCTGGGTGATCTCCAAGGGCACTCGGGCCCGGCAGCCGGTCCCGACCTCCCCGGAGGGGTTGGCCTACCTGGCCGCTTACCTGGAGGAGGATGGGCTGCCGCCGGAAGGGGTGCCGGTCTGGCGGACCCGCCGGGGCGAGCCCCGGCCGCTGACCTACTGGGCGGCCCGCCGCGTTTTCCAGCGGGCCTGCGAGGTTCTCGGGGCGAACTGGACCCTGCACGACCTTCGGCACACGGCCGCGAAGCGAATGGCCCGCGATCCGGAGCTGAAGCTGCACGAAGTACAGACGATCTTGCGCCATGCGCATATCAGCACCACCGAGCTCTACACGGCCGTCGGCCTGGACGACCTGCTGGACAAGCTCGGGGCCTACTACGCACGGCCGGTTCAGCCGGTGTCGTGGCCGACCCAGTACGCCGCAGACGACATTGAGGCGGTGTTCGGTGCCGGGCAGTGAGGTCGGAAACAGCATGCGACTGAAGGGCCCGACGACGAACCGGGTCCGCCGCCACGACGCCGAGGCGCCTGTTCTGGACGGCATTTACAAGCCGACCGCGATCCTCCCGGCCCCGCCTCCGCCGCCGTCCCGGCCGCCCCGCTCGTTGGGCGACTTCAGCACAGCGCCGGCGGAGGACATCGCCAACATCGCGGCTGATCACTTCTCCCAGTCCGAGGCCCTGAAATGGAAGCAGCGAGGCCCCATGCGGGCCTTCCTCGGCCACCTCGCTGCCTTCCCCGGAGACACGTGGCAGGAGCGATGGGAAGCCTCCGGCCACGACGAGGGACGACCCGTCGGGGACGCCGCCGGCGACAACAGGCCCCTGCGCATGAAGCTGAACTGCGCGGCCGGCCAGGCGTTCGCCCTGCGACTGGTGCGTCCCACCCTGCTGGGCTTCCGCAGCAACCGCTTCTCCCACTACTCGCCCTGGTTCCGCGGAGTCGCCCAGGACCCCTTGCTGGAGGAGTTCTGCCGACGGGCCGACCAGCTGCCCATGAGCCAGGCCCGCCGAACGCGGACCAAGTTCGACGTCTGCTGCGCGTTGACCGTCTTCGGCATCGACCTGAAGGACTTGACCCCCGAGGCCCTGCTGCACTACGCCGTCGAGTCCCGCAAGCACGAGTTGGCCGGGGATACGACCAGCTTCGCCGGCACCCTGGCCTGGCCGATCCTGCACGAGATGGGCCACTTCCCCGCGTCGGCTCCCCGCAGCCTGCGCGGCGCCGTCACCCGCGGGCAGGTCTCCGTCGAGGAAGCCGTCGACCGCCACCAGCTCCACAACCGCGAGATGAGAGACCTGCTGGTCGAGTACATCCGCCGCCGCTCGGCGAACCTGGACTACTCCACCCTGCGAGGACTGACGAACCTCCTGATCAGGACCTTCTGGAAACAGATCGAGAAGATCAACCCCGACCAGAAGGACCTGAAGCTGACGGAGGAGACGTTCACGCAGTGGAAGGAATGGCTGATGGTCCTGCCCGACGGCAAGCCACGGCTTGACGTCGACGGGCCACTGATGGCCGTACCTCGACCTGCAAAGCTGGGCCGCCGCCGAGCCGGAACGCTGGGCGAAGTGGGTCGCCCCCTGCCCGATCCGCGACGCCGACCTGCGATGGTTCCAGGTCCGCCGACGCCGCCTGCAAGAACGCATGGCCAACCGCACCCGCGACCGCCAGCCCCTCCTGCCGATTCTCTCCAAGTACGTCAATGACAGGTGGCACCGCCTGCGGACCCTGCTGGACGCCGCCCTCACGGTCGAGATCGGCGAGGAGTTCGCTGCCGAGGGCGTCACCTGGCTGCGCGTCTCGACCATGGACCAGCGGCACAACCGCCCGCCGGTCCGCGCGGTGAACCGCGCCACCGGCGAACTGGTCCACGTCTCGCGGGACGAGGGTTATGCCTTTTGGCAGTGGGCCATTGTGGAGACCCTGCGGCTGGCGGGCCTGCGGGCCGAGGAACTGATCGAGCTGACGCATCTCAGCGTCCGGCAGTACCAGCGGCCCAACGGCGAGGTCGTGGCTCTGCTCGTCGTCACACCCTCGAAGAGCGACCGCGAACGGATCATTCCCATGTCCGCCGAGCTCTTCCACGTGGTCGCTCAGATCATCCGGCGCCACCGCAACGAGCACGGCACCGTCCCGGTCTGCGTCCGCTACGACAACCACGAGAGGACCTGGAGCGAACCGCTGCCCTACCTGTTCCAGAACTTCCACGGCGGCACTCAGCGCGGCATGGCCAGCATCACCGTCTGGCGCCTGATCGGCAGAGCATGCGACGAACTCGCACTGACACACCCGCAGTTCAAGGACATCAGGTTCGCACCCCACGACTTCCGAAGGCTCTTCGCCACCGAGCTGGTCAACAACGGCCTGCCGATCCACATCGGCGCCGCTCTGCTCGGCCACCTGGATATCCGAACCACCCGCGGCTACGTCGCGGTCTTCGACGAGGACGTGATCAGCAACTACCACCAGTTCCTCGCCCGGCGCCGGGCCGAACGGCCGAAGGAGGAGTACCGGGACCCCACCCCGGAGGAGTGGACCGACTTCCAGGAGCACTTCGACAAGCGCCGCATCGAGCTCGGCTCCTGCGGCCGGCCCTACGGAACCCCCTGCGCACACGAGCACGCCTGCATCCGCTGCCCGATGCTCAGCATCAACCCCAAGATGCTGCCCCGCCTCAACGAGATCGAGGAGGACCTCCTGGCCCGCCGCAAGCGGGCCCTCGCCGAGGACTGGCAGGGCGAGATCGAAGGAATCGAATTGACGCTCAACTTCCTGCGCAGCAAACGCGAGCAGACCAGCCGCTTCCAGCGAGTCGGGACCGTTGACCTGGGACTTCCTCATCCCCGGCCCCCTCTCACAACACAGTGATGAGCAACGCAGACACCAGCAGAGCGGTCTGATGCAGGGCCTGATCGGTCAAATACATGCCGTTCATCCCGGCCGCCTTGAGCTCCGCGAAGCCCTTCGACCCGCAGTGCTCCAGGAGCCACCTGGCTGGCCACCGGCGATCGAAGAACGCGTGCGTGACCGCTGAGAGGTTCCGCCCGGCGGTCAGGCGGAAACGCCAGCCCGGTCCAGGACGGCGGCCATCTCGTCCTCGGGGAGCGCCGGGTTGGCACCCGCGCTGGATGCCAGTTCGGGGACGAGGAGGGCCTCGCGGAGCCGGTGGAACGGGAGGCGCGGGTCGCGGGCCGCCGCCTGACGCGTCCAGACAACGGGGTCGTGGCTGAGCCGTTCGATCAGTTCCGGCGTGGCGGCCGGATCCCGTACGGCCAGTCGGCGGTAGTTCCCGTCGGGGTGGTTCGCGTAGCGGGTGGCTAGGCCCTCGCGGGGGAACCGAGGGTGCGTCTCCGCCATCCAGGCGGAGAACGTCCCACCCAACCGCGCAAACACCCGCATCAGGACCTCCTCCGGAGTGTCGGGGTGGTGAATGCCCAGGAGGTTCTCCACCACCGGGTCCTCGACGCGTGCAAGCAGGCGCAGCAGGTCAGGCGGCAGATGGGGGCTTCGGGCGGCGGCGCGCTGGAGCAGCGGGTGAGCGGAGGTCGCGGCCCGGCGCATTACCTCGGGGTCGGCGAGCCCATCCCGTACCCACCGCACGCCGTCGCCCCTGTCGAGGTCCCCGGCCGTGAAGTCGATGGCCATGCGCCGCGTCTCGTCCAGCTCGGGCCGAAGGGAGACGGCGAGCCGTACGGCCTCCTCGGGGTCTACGGCGAGCCGCTCTACGAGGTCGGCGGGCAGCGACGGGTTCTCGGCGAGGGAGGTCAGGTGCGTCCGCTCGGCGACGCACCGCTCGGCGCCGGCACGGTCAAGGAGTCCGCGGCGCAGCGCCTCGGCGGCGGACTTCGGGTCGCGGAGGAGTTCGGCGGTCACGCGGGCGTCCCGTCGGCACTCCTGCAGCTCGGCGGCCCGCCGCACCTCGGGGTCGGGGTCGGCCAGCAGTGCCGACCGCTCGCCCGCCGACAGGGCCTCCCATGCACGCACGGCTTCCCGGCGCGCTGCCGCACGGTGATGAGTGGCCATCGATGCCACGAACGATGGCGCCAGATGAGGCGACTCCAGCAGGGCCGCGCGTACGGAATGATCGGGGTCGTCGAGCAGGCGGGCGCCCACGGCATCCGGGAGCGGCGCGACCTTTGCGCGCGGATCGTACACCTCGGGTCCATATGCGAGAGCTGCCCGCACCTTGGGAGAAGGATCGTCCGCGAGCCGAGCCCGCTGTGCAGGCTCCGCCATGGCACTCATGGCGAAATCGATCCGGGCCCCCGGGTTCGGGTGGGCCATGATCAGCGCGACGGCCGACTCGGGGAGTCCGGGCCGGTGAAGAACGTCACGGGGCGGACGGTCACCGTCTGCCCCGAAGGCGAGCAGGCGCAGCAGCAGCGACTCCGGCAGCGCCGGATTTCGGGCCACTCCGTCCAGCGCGGATGCGTGAAACGCCACCATGATTCCTCTACCCCCTGTGTCTTCCCCGATCGGTCCACGCCCATGATCTCGTATGCCATACACGACATCTGTCGACCACCGTTGCACCGGTTCTTGAGGCTTTGACCAGCACAGATGCCTACCGAGGGGAGGTCTCCTAGGTCACCAGCCCAACAGAAGCGACGTGAGCCAGGCACGCACCCCAGCCCTTGCGAGGGTTCACGCCGTCGGCGACATCCGTCGCCGACGGCGCGGCCTTGCCCGCGGCCTGCCGGTCGGTCTGACCGATCACGTGATCTGCCAAGTTGTGCCCGACCGCGAGGACTGTGCACACCGCCCCGAACGTCGCCAGCGTCGCGACCTGCTCGATGCTCGTCATCGGGCACCCCCAGCAACCGCGTTAGTACAGAGAAGGGGACGGGGTGCGAAAGAGGGTGGGGGAGACGGGGAGGGGAAGGTCCGTCGGACACGGGCCGGGGAAGGGAGGGCCCGTGTCGCACGGATCAGGGCCCGACGCCCCTACAGAGCGTCGACGGCACTCACCTTCCAGCCGGTGTCCGTACGCGTCATCGTCATCCGCACCCGGTTCAGGTCGACACGCGAGCCCGTGACCTGGGTGCTGGTGGTGACCTGGTTGACGAACAGCAGGACGACGACCTTGTCCGGCGACGCCGACACCACCGACGCGGCCGGGGCGCCGCCGTCCGGCGGGCGTACCACCGACGCCTTCACCGTGCCGCGGTACTTCTTCGCCGTCGGCGCGACCACCGTCTTCGTGGTCCTGCCGTACTCGTCACGGAAGGAGCCGGTCAGCCAGGTGCGCGCCTCCGCGAAGTCCTTGTCGAGCCGCCGGTGGTCGTACGACAGCACCGCCGGTGCCGCCTTGCGGGCCGCCGCCAGCGCCTCGGTCCGCGCGGCGTCGGCACCGCTGCCCCGGGCGTACTCCAGTCCCAGCACCCCGGACGCGACCAGGGCCGCCACCAGCAGCAGTGCCAGCGCGGCGCACACCCGGCCGCGTGTGAGCCGGCGGCCCCGCGTGACCTCCGCGGCCACCAGCACCCGCCCGACGTGCTGCTCCTCGGGCCTGCGCGCCTGCGAGACGTCGTCCGGGGCCTCCGCCGGGACCTCGGTGAGAGGCACCGCACGGGAGGCCGCCGCCAGGCCCGAACCGTCAGGACCGTCCGAGGAGCCGCCCGCACCGGTCCTGACCCGCTCGGTCCTCTTGGCCGCCGCCCGCGCGGCGGCCGCCATCGTGCGATGCCCCGCCGACGCGGCACCACGCCCCCGGGTGGTCGGATTCGCCATGGTCCTGCTCCTCACTGCTGGTGGTACGGGTGGGGCGTCGGTGCGGTCAGCCGACGAACTCGACATTGGAGGTCAGCCAGCGGCCGCCCTCGAGCACCAGGTCCAGCTGCAGCCGGTAGGTGCGTGCCTGTCCCTCGGGAGCCGCGGTGTTGGTCACCTTGCTGTCGGCGACCACGAGCACGCGGGCCGACCGCTGGTCCGCCCGCGCGATGCCCGCCTCCAGCACCTGGCCCTGCGACACCGACCTGTTCGCGGCGACGAGCTTCGTCAGCTCGGCCGTCTGGGCGGCGAACTGCTCCTTGAAGTCGCCGGTCGCCCCCTTGAGGACGTTGGCGCTGTCGCGCTCGTAGTGCCGGTAGTCCAGCGAGGTGAAGTTCAGTGCGGACTGACGGGCGGCGGCCAGGATGTCCTGGTGCCGCTGCGTCTCGGCACGCTGCTCGTACACCTCGACGCACAGCCACCCACTCAGCGCGGTGACGACGACGGTCCCCACGGCGAGCGCCGCGGCCGTCAACCGGCCGTGCGCCACCCGGTCGGCGGCTCGCTGCAGCCCCCGCAGGCGGGCCCCGCGAGCGCCCGCCACCTCGCCCTCGTCAGCGTCTCGCGCCCCCGGAACGTCCGAGTCGTCCTGCCCACCGACGGCCTCCGGGGCCTCCGGCTCGTCCTGCGCGTCCGCGGTCGACGATTCCCGCGCCGCCTGAGCGCCCGAGCTCTCGGGGCTCGCGTCGGAGCGGGCCTGCGTCGCGACCCCGGCCGCCTGTGCATCCGGCGCCTCCGGCGCCGCCTCGCGGCGGTCGCGCGCCGCCGTGGCGTTGTCGGTCATGCCATCGGTCCCACGAGCAGCCATTGCCACGAGTCCTTTCCGAACGTGCTCTGTTCGCCGCCCGTCGAGCCGATCTCGACGAGCGTGCCGCCCGGCCCGGCGAGGGTGCCGGTCTCCGGATCGTACGGAGTGACGTGCGCCGCCTGCCGCGCGCCGCCGAACCCCGAAGCGCCGGGCGCGTTCTGGGCGCCGCGCACCGAGGTAACGCTGCCGCGCGGCTCGGTGCAGCGCGCCTTGGTGTTGGCGGGCCGCCCCGAGGTGTCCGCCGGGTCGCGCCGCTGGGTGCCATAACCCTGACGGCAAGCCGGCGGTTCGTCGGCGTTCACGACCATGCCGAAGTGGGTGGTGCCGTCGCCGGGGATCACGGTGTAGCTGCCGGCGACGATCACCGGGAACGTCACCATCGCCTGCTCCACCCCGGGCAGGCGGGCCACGGTGACCTGGCCGCCGCTGATCAGATTGGAGAGCAGCACCGGCAGATGCGTCTCGTTGGACTTCAGCAGCGAGTCGACCTCCTGCGCCGCCGGGGCGCTGTTGCCGACCAGCCGCCTCAGATCGCCGTCACGCGCCTTCAGCTCAGCGGTCAGCGCGGCCAGGTCGCGGGAGAACGACGTGATCGCCGATCCCTTGTCGCTCTGGGTCTTCAGCACCACCCGCGAGTCCTCGATGAGTGAGGTCGTCTCCGGCAGGTTCTCCGAGGCCGACTCGACCAGCAGGTTTCCGGAGTCCACCAGCTTGCTCAGATGCGGCCCGGTGCCGGCGAAGGCCTTGCCGAGTTCGTCGACCGTGACCCGCAGATCGTCCTTGCCGACCGATTTCACCAGCCGGTCCAGGCTGAGGACGGGCGCCGTCGTGGGCAGCGGGACCCTGGTGTCGGCGCGCGGGATCCGGCTGCCCTGATGCAGATACGGGCCGCCGGACCGGCGGGGCTGGAGGTCGACGTACTGCTCGCCGACCGCGGAACGGTTCGCCACCACGGCCAGCGTGTCCGCCGGTATCCGGGTCCCGTCCTCGATGTCCAGCGCCACCGAGACACCGTCCGCGCCGCCGAGCCGCAGGTCACCGACCCGGCCCACCGGAACGCCCCGGTAGGTGACCTCGGCGCCCTGGAAGATGCCGCCGGAGTCGGCGAAGTCGGCCCGCACGGTGTATCCGCGGTCCAGCAGGCTGTCCACCAGGCCGGTGTACTGGGCGCCGACGTAGGAGCACCCGACGGCGGTGACCGCGGCGAAGGCGATCAACTGGGCCCTGACCGTAGGTGTGATCACGGCTGCATCCCCTTCAGCATCAGCTCGGCCAGTGCCAGATCGATCCCCGCGGGCAGCCGGCGTCCGTCGCCGGACGCCTCCTCGTAGGAGGCGTGGCTGCCGGTGCACACCGGCGGACACAGCGGTCCGTCGCCGCCGGGGGGCGGAGGAGCGCCCGGCGTCGGTGCGCCGGGAACCGAGGGGGGCCCGGACGGCAGAGGCGCTTGTGGCAGACCGGGCACCTCGGGCGTGCCGGGAACCTCCGGCAGCCCCGGCTCTCGCGGGCTGCCGGGCTTCTTCGGATCCTCCGCGAGGTTGCCGTAGATGCTCGCGAGGTCCAGGTCCGCGGTGATCTTGAGGTTGACGTAGTCGCCCTTGATGGCGCCGGTCGCGTTCCGTGGGAACGGATAGGTCGTCAGGATCTCCAGCGAGTTGGGGAGATCGCTGCCGGCCTTGTTCAGCTCCTGCAGGATGGGCTGCAGGCTCTTGAGGTTGGCCACCGTGTCCGCGCGGGAGGTGTTGATCACCTTGGTGCCCGTCTTCCCCAGCTCCGAGAGCGAGGTCAGCATCGCCGTCAGATTGCGGCGCTGGTCGGCCAGGACCTTCAGCGCGCCGGGCATCGTGTCCACGGCCTGCGCGATCGTCTTCTTCTCCGCGGCCAGCCGCTTCGCCAGGCGGTCGATGCCCTTGAGCGCCCGCACGATCTCCTTGCGCTGCTCGTCGAGCCCGCCGATGAACGTGTCCAGCTCGCCGAGCAGGTCCTTGACCCGGTTCTCCCGGCCCTCCAGCGCCTTGTTCAGCTCCACGGTGATCGTCTTGAGCTGCGCCACACCGCCGCCGTTCAGCAGCGCGGAGAGAGCGGAGAGCACCTCCTCGATCTCCGGGTTGCGCCCGGTGCGCGACAGCGGGATGCGCGCACCGTCGGTGAGCCGCCCGCTGGGTTCGATGCCCACCGGCGGGGACAGGGCCACGTACTTCTCCCCGAGCATGCTGGTCTGCCGCAGCTCGGCGATCGCGTTGCCGGGCAGCTTCACATCGTCGGCGATACGCAGCCGCACCCGGGCGTGCCAGCCCACCAGTTCCACCTTCTCGACCGCGCCCACGGTGACGTTGTTGACCTTCACCGCCGACTGCGGGACCAGGTCGAGGACGTCCCTGAAGTCGGCCGTCACGTGGTAGGCGTTGCCGTCGGCGGCCGCGCCGCCGGGCAGGTTCACGTCGTACAGGCCGTTGAAGTCGCAGCCGGTGAGCAGCACGGAGCCCATGGCCGTCACCAGGGCCACGGCCCTGCGCCTGCGGGGTGCACTCATGCGCGTGCCTCCAGGATTCCGCCGAGCGTCCGGTCGACCTGGCCGGTGCCCGACACGGGCCCGGAGGCCGGCACCTTGGGCAGCGAGTCGAACAGCTTGTCCAGCTCAGCGCAGTCGGGGTTCTTTCCCCCTGCGTCGCCTGTGGTCTTCAGCAGCGAGCACAGCAGCGCCGCCGGATCCTGCGGATGGTCGGGGTTGTTGCGGGTGTCGAGGGTTCCGGACGAGGGGTTGTACGCGTTCTGGAGGTTCGACAGGCCGGTGGGCGCGACCTCCAGCAGCTCCGCCAGCGCCGCCCGCTGGGTGACCAGCACCTTGGTGACCTTGCTGAGTCCCTTCACGTCCTCGGTCAGCGCCGTCTTGTTGTTCTTCACGAACCTCGACACGTCCCCGAGCGCCACCCCCAGGTGCTTGAGCGCCGCCGCGAGATCCTTGCGCTCCCCGGCGAGCTGATCGGCGACCGCGGCGAGACTGTCGTTGAACGACCGCACGCTCTTGTCGTCGGCGGCGAGCGCCGCGGTGAACACCTGCAGATTGCGTACGGTGCCGAACAGGTCCTGCCGGCCGTCGGACAGCGTGGTGACCGCGAGGGACAGGTCCTCCACCGTCTGGTGCATCTGTTCGCCCTGGCCGTCGAGGTTGTCGGCGCTCACTCCCAGCAGACGCGAGAGCGAGCCGTCCTTGTTGGCACCCTTCGGACCGAGCGCCTCGGCCGTCGTGTGCAGGCTGTCGAAGACCCGGTCCAGCTCCACCGGCACCGCCGTGCGGCTCTGAGGGATCACCGCGCCGTCGCGCATCACGGGCCCGCCCTGGTACACCGGCAGCATCTGTACGTAACGGTCGCTGACGACCGAGGAGTTGATGATGGCGGCCTGGGCATCGGCGGGGATCTTGCGCCCGGGCTCGTACGCGAGCTCCACGCGCACCCGGCCGCCCTCGGGGACGATCTCGGTGACCTCACCGACGCGTACGCCGAGCACCCGCACGTCGGAGCCCGGGTAGATGCCCACGGTGCGCGGGAAGTACGCCGTGACGCGCATCGGTTCCTCGCGCGGCCACAGTACGACCCCGGCGCAGACCAGCAGCGCCGTGGCGACGGCGGCGGCCGTCAGCCGGGCCGTACGGCCCTTCGGGTTGAAGCGGATGCGGCCCTTCATCGCGACCCTCCTGTCCGGGGGACCACCGGTGCGGCGACCATGTTCTGGATGTAGCTGTCGAACCAGCGGCCGTTGCCGAGGGTGTTGGTGAAGACCCGCACGTACGGGGCGAGCAGAGCGACGCTGCGGTCAAGACTGGCCTGGTTGCGCTCCAGCATCCGCACCACCTGGTTCAGCCCTTTGAGCGCCGGGCCTATCTCCTTCTCGTTGTCCTTGACGAGGCCTGACAGCTGGATGCCGAGCGCAGCCGAGCTCTTGAGCAGCGCATGGATGGCCGCCCGGCGACGGGATATCTCCTTGAAGAGTGCGTCGCCGTCCTTCACCAGGGTGGTGAACTCACCGGAGCGTTCCGCGAGCACCTTGGTGACCGAGTTGGCATGCTTCAGCAGCTCGCGCAGGTCCTCGTCACGCGAGGCCACCGTCTTCGAGATCTTCGACAGTCCCTTGATCGAGGCGCGTACCTCCTCCGGCGAGTCCTCGAAGGTCGTCGAGATGGTGTCCATGGCCTTCGCCAGCTGCTCGGTGTCGACCTTTTCGCTGGTGGTCGTCAGATCACTGAACGCCTGGACGACGTCGTACGCCGGGGTTGTGCGCTCCAGCGGGATCTCGCTGCCGGGCCGCAGCTGTCCGGACCCCTTCGGCTGCAGGGCCAGGTACTTCGAGCCCAGGATCGTCTTGATCCGGATGGCCGCGCCGGTCCTCGTGCCGAACTTCGGGTCCCCCTTGACGCGGAAGACGACCTTCACATGGTCGCCGTCGAGATCGACCTCGTCGACCTTGCCGACCTTCACGCCGGCGATCCGCACCTCGTCACCGGGCTTGAGCCCGCCGGCCTCCGAGAAGGCTGCGCTGTAGGTGTCGCCGCTGCCGATGACCGGCAGGTCGTCGGCGTTGAACGCGGCCGTCGCCAGCAGGGCCAGCGTGGTGAGGCCGACCGCGCCGATCACCACCGGGTTCCTGTCGCGGAACGGGCCGAGCCTGGGCAGGTGCCGTTTCGTCATCCGCCGCACCTCGCCCGTGCCACGTGCAGCTCCGGAGTGATCACCTCTCTGCTCTTCGGCAGCACGATCCGGCCGTCGAAGTCACAGAGGTAGAAGTTGAACCAGGAACCGTACGAGGCGGTCCCCGTCAGCTTGTTGAGCTTGTTCGGCAGCCGCTTCAGCACGCCCTCCACGGTCTTCTCGTTGTCGTTCAGCGTCTTGGTGAGGTCCCTCAGCTCGGCGATGTCGCCCTTCAGCGGCGGCCTTGCGTCCTGGAGCAGACCGGAGGTCGCCTCGGTCAGCGCGCCGATGTTCTCCAGCGAGGACCCGATCGGCTTGCGGTCGGCGGACAGTCCGGAGATCAGTCGCTGCAACTGCTTGAGCAGCCCGGAGAACCGCGCGCCGCGCTTGTCGAGGGTCTGCAGCGTGGTGTTGAGGTTGTCGATCACCGATCCGATGAGCTCGTCCCGGTCGGCGAGGGTCGTGGTGAGGGACGCGGTGTGCGCGAGCAGGCTGTTGACCGTTCCGCCCTCGCCCTGCAGCGTCTTGACGATCTCGGTCGCGAGCTGGTTGACGTCCTTCGGGCTGAGCGCGGCGAACAGCGGCTTGAAGCCGCCCAGCAGCGCGTTGAGGTCGAGCGCCGGCTGCGTCCGCGCCAGCGGGATCGTCCCGCCCGGCTCCAGCCTCGTCCCGTCGCCCGCACCCTCGGTGAGCGCGATATAGCGCTGGCCGACCAGGCTCCGGTAGCGGATGACAGCACCGGTGCTGGTCAGCAGCGGCCGGTCGTGGGAGACGGTGAACGTCACCTCCGCCAGGGTGCGGTCCTTGATGCGGCCCCCCTTGATCCTTATGGCCTCGACCTCGCCGACCCGCACCCCCGCGACGCGGATGTCGTCGCCCTCCTCCAGGCTGGTGACATCGCTGAACACCGCACGGTAGGTGTGCTCCTGGGTGAAGGAGAGGTTGACGATCGTCGCCGCGAGCAGCGTCGTCGCCAGGATCGTCACCACGGCGAAGAGAATGAACTTGACCAGCGGTGCCGCGGTCGCGGTGGCTCCTGATGACTTCATGCCACACTCACCGCCGTCCCGCGCGCCATGGGGCCGAAGAGCAGCGTCGCCACCGCGGGCACCTGGTCGGCGGACACCCCGAGGACCGGCGCGACCAGCGAGCCGATGGCCCGCTGTTCGGCCGCCGTCGCCGAGACCGGGCCGGCTCCGGCCGGGCCGCCGGCAGCGACGTTCTTCGTACCGTCGTCGAGCTTGGGGTGATTCGCCGGCACAGGCGGGTTGGGGAGGTCTCTGCAGTTGGGGCCGGAGCGCTCGGCATAGCGCGGTTCCTCACCGGGTTGGTACGCGGGTCGCGGATGGACGAATTCGAGGGTGATGCGCATTTCGCCGCCCCTGAAGGCCTTATCCGACTCCCTGTTCTGGCGCTCCAGGCCGTCCAGGAGGCACGGGTACTCGGGCGAGTAGCGGGCGAAGAGGTCGAGGGTCGGGCGGGAGACGCGGCCCAGGGTGATCAACCGCTCCCCGTTGTCGTCGAAGAACTTCTCCGCCGTGCCGGCGACCTTCGCCGTTCCCGTCAGGGCGGCGGCCAGCTGCTCGCGCTTCGCCACGATCGTGCGGCTCGTGGTGACGGAGTTGCGCAGGATGTTCATCAGGTCCGGTGCCGCGTCCCCGTAGACCTCGGCGACATCGGCGAAGCGGGAGATGTCCTCCTGCATGGACGGCATATGGGGGTTGAGCTCGCGCAGATAGCGCTCCAGCCGGACCAGGTTGTCGCCGATGCGGTCCCCGCGCCCTTCCAGCGCGGTGGAGAACGCGTGCAGCGTGGCGTTGAGATCCGCGGGCCGCACGGTGCGCAGCAGGGGGAGCAGGTCGTTCATCAGGTGCTGCACCTCGATGCCGGCCCTGGTGCGGTCCTGGGTGATCACGTCACCGGCCCGGATGTGCCTGCCGGACGAGCCGGACGGCGCCACGAGATCGACGAACTTCTCACCGAAGAGCGTCTTCGGCAGCAGCCGTGCCTGCACATCGGCCGGGATCCGTTCGACGTGTTCCGGCTTCAGCGCGATGTCGAGCGTCGCCTTCTCCCCGTCGGCCCGCACCTCGCGGACCTCGCCGACGAGCAGTCCGCGCAGTTTGACGTCGGCCCGCGGGTCGAGCTGGTTGCCGAGCGTGTCGGCCTCGAGCGTGATGCGCACCACCGAGGTGAACACCTGCTGGTACGCGGCCACGGAAAGCGACAGCAGCAGGGCGATGACGGCGAGGAACACGATGCCGTACAGCCGCAGCCTGCCACTGCGCGCCGCGGCGCCTCCTTCGATGCTCATCGGCCCCTACCCCGCTATCCGTACGGTCGTGTTGGCGCCCCAGATCGCCAGGCTGAGGAAGAAGTCGAGAATGTTGATCGCCACGATCGAGGTCCGCACCGCACGCCCGACCGCGACGCCGACACCGGCCGGGCCACCGCTCGCGTAGTAGCCGTAGTAGCAGTGCACCAGGATGATCACGACGGCGAAGACGATCACCTTGCCGAAGGACCACAGCACGTCGACCGGCGGCAGATACTGCTGGAAGTAGTGGTCGTAGGTGCCGGTGGACTGCCCGTAGTAGCCGGTGGTGATGGTGCGGGCGGCGAAGTACGAGGACAGGAGCCCGATCACATACAGCGGGATCACCGCGACGAACCCGGCGATCATCCGCGTCGTCACCAGGAACGGCAGCGACGGGACGCCCATCACCTCGAGCGCGTCGGTCTCCTCGCTGATCCGCATCGCGCCCAGCTGCGCGGTGAACCCGGCCCCGACCGTCGCGGAGAGGGCCAGGCCCGCTACCAGCGGGGCGATCTCACGGGTGTTGAAGTACGCGGACAGGAACGCCACGAAGTTCGACGTGCCGAGCTGGTTGAGCGCCGCGTATCCCTGCAGGCCGACCTCGGTGCCGGTGAAGAACGACAGGAACGCGATCACACCGACGGTGCCGCCGACGACGGCGAGCGCGCCACGGCCGAAGCTCACCTCCGCGAGCAGTCGCAGGATCTCCTTCTTGTAGCGGCGCAGGGTGCGCCCGGTCCAGGCCAGCGAACGGCCGTAGAAGGACAGCTGCCTGCCCAACTCCTCGAGCTGCGGCGGCAGCACACGATTCAACAGCGGCATCGCTCAGCCCCTCTGCGGAACGATTTGGAAGTACACGGCGGTCATCACGAAGTTCGTCACGAACAGCAACATGAAGGTGATGACCACCGACTGGTTCACCGCGTCACCGACGCCCTTCGGACCACCCTTCGCGGTCAGCCCCTTGTACGAGGCGACGATCGCGGCGATCGCCCCGAACACGAGTGCCTTGAGCTCCGCCGCCCACAGGTCGGAGAGCTGGGCGAGTGTGGTGAACGAGGCGAGATAGGCACCCGGAGTGCCGTTTTGCAGCACCACGTTGAAGAAGTAGCCGCCGGCCACGCCGACCACCGACACCAGGCCGTTGAGCAGCACCGCCACCAGCATCGTGGCCAGCACCCGCGGCACCACCAGGCGGTGGATCGGATCGATGCCGAGTACCTGCATCGCGTCGATCTCCTCGCGGATCTTGCGCGCACCGAGGTCCGCGCAGATCGCCGTGCCGCCCGCCCCCGCGATCAGCAGCGCCGTGACGATCGGCGACGCCTCCCGCAGCACGGCCAGCACCGAGGCCGCGCCCGAGAAGGACTGGGCGCCCAGCTGCCGGGTCAGGCTCCCGATCTGCAGGGCGATCACCGCGCCGAACGGAATGGACACCAGGGCGGTCGGCAGGATCGTCACACTCGCGACGAACCAGGCCTGCTGGATGAACTCCCGCACCTGGAAAGGGCGTTTGGGGATCGTCCGCAGGACGTCCAGGCCCATCGCGAACAGGCTGCCCGAATGCCGCAGGGCGCCGATGGGGGACAGACTCATGCGCCCGCCTTCCCGTTGCCGCGCACGGCGGCCCGCACCTGTCGCAGCGCCTCGCGCTCGGCGATCGCCTCCCAGCGAGGAGGCCGGTCGATTCCCTTGGTGGGCAGCAGCCGCGGCGTCAGCTCGGGCAGGCCCGGCGGCGGACCGTCGTCGCCCGTGGCCCCCAGCTGGGCGAGCTCCTGCTCGACCTGGGCGGCGTCCTTCTCCTCCGCCATCCCGATCGGCCCCTGCATCCGTCCGTTGAGGAACTGGCGCACCACCGGCTCCTCGCTGGTGAGCAGCTGCTCCCGCGGGCCGAACATCACCAGCTCCCGCCGGAACAGCAGCCCGATGTTGTCCGGCACCTGCCGGGCGGAGGCGATGTCATGGGTGACGATGAGGAACGTGGCGTCGATCTGGGCGTTCAGGTCGACGATGAGCTGGTTGAGATAGGCCACGCGCACCGGGTCGAGCCCCGAGTCCGGCTCGTCGAACAGGATGATCTCCGGGTCGAGCACGAGGGCGCGGGCGAGTCCGGCGCGTTTGCGCATGCCGCCGGAAATCTCGCCGGGCAGTTTGTCCTCGGCGCCGATCAGGCCGACCATGTCCATCTTCTCGAGGACGATGCGGCGGATCTCGCTCTCCGGCTTGCGGGTGTGCTCACGCAGCGGGAAGGCGATGTTGTCGTAGAGGTTCATCGATCCGAACAGCGCGCCGTCCTGGAAGAGCACACCGAAGAGCTTGCGGACCTCGTACAGGTCGTGTTCGCGCAGCGTGGTGATGTCCGTGCCCGCGATCTTGATCGAGCCGCGTTCGGGCCGGAGCAGTCCGACCAGGGTCTTCAGGAAGACCGACTTGCCGGTGCCGGAGGGCCCGAGCATGACCGAGACCTCACCGGCGGGCAGGGTCAGAGAGACGTCCTGCCAGATGACCTGGTGCCCGAAGGACTTCGTGAGCCCTTCCACACAGATCTCGACACCCATCCGGTACACCCTTCAGCTGTGGAGCGGTCCGACACCTGCTCTACGGGGAGGGGCGCCGCGTCCGTCGCGATGACTCGGAATTTTTTTCGGGCGGGTTACGGGAGGGTGAGCGGGGGCGCTTTGCGGCCGATTTGCTCCGGGGCTTTCGCCGTACCGCCCTCCGGGCGGTGTGGTGCAACGCCGGCGGGTGGAAGTTGCCCGCGGGGGCAGCTTCAGCCTCGTGGGCGTTCGAGGCGGTGGGACCCTGGATGCCTTGCGGGCGCGGGTGGGGTGTCGCCCATGGCAGCGGTGCGTGGGGTGCGTCCCAGGATCGCGGGGCGTGGTTGGGGTGCGTCCCAGGATCGCGGGGCGTGGTTGGGGTGCGTCCCAGGATCGCGGGGCGTGGTTGGGGTGCGTCCTATGGTCGCGGGGTGTACGGGTGCGTCTCATGTCCGCAGGGTGTGGTTGGGGTGCGTCCCATGGCCGCGGGGTGTAGTGCGCGCGGCTCATGGCCCCTGTGCGCAGGGGGCGACGCCTCCGATGCCCGCGGGGCGTAGGTGGAGTGCGCCCATGGCCGCGGGGCGTGGTTGCGGGTCTCTCGATGCCCGCGTGGGTGTAGGTGGGAGGAGTGCGTCCCACGGCCGGGATGCGCGGCAGGGTGCCCATACCGCGGGGGCAGGGCGTGTTTCCCGTGCCTGCGGTGTGTGGGTGGGTTTCCTGCGGCCGCGCGGTGTTGGGTACCCCAATGTGCCGCGGGTGGTAGGTGTGGGTGTTTCACGCCACCGGGCGTGGTGGGCAGCCTTTCCCACGGCCGCAGGGAATGGGGGGCGCCTCCCTGCCTGGCCGCTGTGCGTAGGTGGGTGTCTCCCATGGCCGCAGAGCGTGGTTGCGGGGTCTTCCCCATGGCCGCCGTGCCGTGTGGTGCATCCCATGCGTGGGCCGTAGGTGTCGGCGCTCCATCCTTCGCAGGGCGCACGTGGAGGCTGCGGCCGCGCCACAGGGCGTGGATGGGGTGCCTGCCACGGCCACCAGGCCGTAGGGGCAGCTCCGGGGGCGTAGCCCCCGGTTACTGCATGGGGCACTTCGCCTGGCGACGCCGGCGGACCCCCACGCACGGCCTCAAGCCGAGCGGCCCTTCCCGTTACGGGCCTGACGGCAGCTTACGGGCCTGACGGCAGCGGCAGCGGCGCCGACGGCACCGGTACCGACGCGGACGGCACCGGCGGCGGTGACACCTCCGGCAGCTGCACGCTCATCGATGTGACACCCGGGACCGGCACCTCAGGAACCTCGACGCCCTCCGGCAGCACCGGCAGCCGCGGCACCGCCGACGTCTCCAGCGGCAGCGGCGGCAGGGACACCTCGGGCAGTGACACCTCCGGCAGCAGCTTCGAGCTCCATTCCGCACCGTCCGACGGCACCGGCCCCTGCCGCGAGCCGAAAAGAGACGGCGAACCCGTCGGCCCGGGCCCCGGCACGGTCGGGGCGGTCGGCTCGGAGGCGACCGCCGGCGTCGCCGGGCGGGGCAGGGTGGGTTCGTCCCCGGACCGGTACGGCAGGACGAGTCCCGCGACCGCCAGCGTCGCCGCCGTCGACGCGATGGCGACGGCCTGGGCATGACCCCCGCGCGGGCGGCCGCGGCCGCACAGCCACAGGACCACCCCCAGGGTCGCGGCCAGGGAGTTGCGCAGCGTCCGGCGGGCCCTGGCGAGCAGCGACTCGACCGTCCGGTAGCTCAGGCCCATCTTCATGGCAACCTGGCCGACGTCGAGATCCTCCGACTTCAGCCACAGCGCCTCCGCCTGCCGGACGGGCAGCTCACCGCTGCGTACGGCAAGCCAGCGCGCCTCCGCCCGGTCGCAGACCGCCTCGTCGACGGGCACCGGCCGTGGCGGATGCAGCGTCGGGCTGGTGCGGACCTCGGCCTCGCGGTTGACCTGGCGGTGTCGGTCGATGCACAGCCGCATCGTCACGGTCGTCAGCCAGGCGCCCAGCCGCTCGTCGTCCAGGTGCGGATGCTCCGCGGCGCGGAGCATCGCCTCGTGCACGGCGTCCTCGGCGTCCTCCATGCTGACGGACCGGCGCCGGGCCACCCTCAGCAACTGCTCCCGGTGGCTCCAGGCGCGCTCCCAGCGCTCGCGCGCCCTGTCGGCGCCCGGTTCACCGAAGTGCTCAGGCTGTGTGTCTGTCGCCATGAGGGCCCCCTTGCTCTCACCACCGGCCGCGTGCTGTCCGGCGGATGGCGACATTACCGCCCGGTATCCGGAATTTGGAGGGGGAGGACCTCATCGAGTCCGTTCCGTTGTCGGAAGGGGCGTGCCGGTCAGTCCGCGCTGGTCAGCGAGGTGGTGGGCAGGCTCTTCCCGGTGCCGGGCATTGTAGGAACGGGGACGGGGACGGGGAGGGGGACAGGGGGCTCGGTCGCGCCGACCGGCTGCGTGGGGGACGCGGACGGCGACGGTGACGCGGACGGTGAGCGGGACGACGAGGGGGCGGCGGACCGTGCCTCGGTGGCGGGTGGGGGGCTGGACGAGGACGAGGGGGACGGCGGCTTCGACGAGGACGGCGCCGAAGCGGCCGGCCGTGTCCGTTCCGGTGCGGGGCGCGCCTCGGCGCCGTCGGGCACGACCGTGTGCCCGTCGAGGTAGTAGCTGAACCACGACCGCACGGTGAGCAGGTACGCGGTGGAGTGGTTGTAGCCGAGAAGCGCGCGGTCCAGGTCTCCGGCGTCCGCCAGGTCCCGTCCGCCCGCGCACAGGTAGCGGCCCGCGGCGAGTGCCGCGTCGAAGACGTTGCCGGGGTCCCGGCGCCCGTCGCCGTTGCCGTCGACGCCCCAGTACGCCCACGTCGAGGGAATGAACTGCAGGGGCCCCACGGCCCGGTCGTACGCGGTGTCCCCGTCGTACCGGCCTCCGTCGCTGTCCCGGATGAGCGCGAAGCCGTTGCCGTCCAGACGCGGGCCGAGGATCGGCGTGAGGGTGGTCCCGTCGGCGCTCACGCGGCCGCCGCGGGCCTGCCCCGACTCGACCTGGCCGATGGCGGCGAGCAGCTGCCAGCGCAGCCCGCAGCCGGGAGTCGTACGCGCCAGTTCCTCTTCGGCGGCCCGGTAGGCCGCGAGCACGGTGGCGGGCAGTGCGCCGACCGTCGCGGTGACCGCCGTTCCGGCCGGCCGTTGCCGCGCTGGGCCCGGCACCCGCAGCGGAGGGAGCTCCGTGCGGTACGCACTGTCCCCGGACACGCTCGGCTCCTGCGACCGCCCTGCGGACGCGAACGTCCCCGGCCCCTGCGAAGCGGTCAGCACGGCCATCGCCGCGGTCGCGACCATCGTCGCCCTGACGCCTTTGCCTGCACGCCCTGTCATTTCCCGACCCCTCCCTGCGGTTCCGTCATCTGCTCTACGCCCGAAGCAGCCGGGTCCGTCGCCCGCGAACCGCCGTTTTCTCCCGCGCCGCCGCCTAGGTGCCGACGGACCGGGTGGCGAAGGTGCCGCGCCCGCGATCTGTCCCGTGACCGGACGGCATGGGCATGGGCTGCTGCCGTGTCCGTCCCGTCTGCGACGGCCTGCACGCGGCCCTGTCCCGCGCGGTGGCCCCGGGGGCCCGTGCGCCGGTGCCTGCCGTCCGCGATCGGGGATGGCGGCGGCCGGACTGGACGGGCCGCTGCCACGCACCGTCTCGGCGACCGTCTGTACACTGCCGCGCCTCGCCGGGCGGCTGGGGCGTCGGATTCCGTGGGGCCGCTGCCGCGCGCTGGCCCGGCGCCGTATCGCGGTGACCGGGAGCCCGCGTCCGTGCGTCGGTGCACGCCGTCCGCGATTGGGGATGGCGTCGGGCCGGACTGGACGGGCCGATGCCGCGCGCCGTCTCGGCGACCGCGGGCACGCTGCCGTGTCCCGTGCGGTGACCGGGAGCCCGCGCCCGTGCGCCGGTGCCTGCCGTCCGCGATCGGGGATGGCGCCGGCCCGGACTGGACGGGCCGCTACCGTACGCCGCCCCGGCCGGATCGGCGCCGCCCCGGCGGACCGGCCCCGGCGGACCGGCCCCGGCCCACGCGGACCGGTCAGACGCGGACCGGCCACGCGGAGCGGCCACGCGCGGACCACCCGGGCACAGCCCCGGGGCCCGCCCGGCCCGCCTCCCCGCTGGGAAAGCCCGCCGCCCCGCCCGCCTCCCCGCCGGAAATGCCCGCCGCTACCGTGGGGGCATGGTGCGACTGAGAGTGGAGTTCACGACCGAGCCGTTCGACCTCGACGAACCGCCCGCCCACGCGCTGGCCGTCCGCGAGGTCGTTCAGGACGCGGGGCTGGACAAGGTGGACGTCGGGCCCTTCGGCAACACCGCCGAGGGTGGTGCCGACCAGGTGCTCGGTGCCGTCGACGCGTTGCTGCGCAAGGCGCTCGAGACCGGTGCGACCCGGGTGTCGCTTCAGGTCAACGTGGTGGAGGGGGAGGGATGACCGGCCCTGGGGAGCACGCGCTCGCGCAGGCGGTCAAGCCGCTCGTCGACGCCATGGGTGGCGTGCTGATAACGCCTGGCGAGGCCCGTGAGGACGATGTCGTGCTGAGCTGGGAGGGCGAGGAGGTCGTCGCCGTACGCCTGCCGCAGCTCGCGGACTCCCTCGACCACATCCTCGCGGCGCTGGAGCGGCAGCACGGCAGGCCGCTCGCCGAACTCGACCGGAAGACAAAGCAGTCGGTCGTCAGGACACTGGAGGCACGGGGCGCGTTCTCCGTACGCCACGGGGTGGAGACGGTGGCCGGCGCGCTGGGTGTCAGCCGCTTCACCGTCTACAACTACCTCAACCGGGAAACCGCCCAGCGGGAAACAAAGCCGCAGGTCAAGGACACGTGAGAGGTGGTCGGTTCCCGGTTATGCGGGCGACCGTCTCACAATTTCTCACAAACACCTATCCGAGCAACCGGTCGAAGGCCGCAGCCGCCACCCGCAGATGCTCGGGATCGATGGTGACGTACACCCGCTTAGTGAACGCGGCGTTGGCGTGACCGGCCCATGCCGCAAGCACTGTGTCGGGCACGCCAGTGGTCGCCAGGAACGTGAGAGCGCTGTGGCGGGGCATCGTACAGACGCACCTTGCGCACGCCAACCAGATCCATCATGCGATAGGCGTGGTAGCGCAGCCGCTCTAAGGTGAAGAGTCGTCCCCACTTGTCCACCAGGAGGTAACCACCATCCTGGTAGGCCTCGCCTGCCTTCAGCCGTTCGGCAGCGTGCCTCGTGTGAAATGTTTTGAGCGCCACAAGCACCGGAGCAGGAAGCGGCAGTGCGCGCTGGCCAGCCTGCGTCTTGGTCTGCTTCTCCTCGACCACCGTGCCGACAAGTGTGCGAGTCATCTCGACCTTCAACACCCCCGCCTCAAGGTCAACGGCACTCCACTTGAGGCCGCATACTTCGGCTGGGCGAAGCCCAAGAAGGGAAAGAAGCATCGGCGCAAACAAGCGGTCGGCCTTGACCCCGTGCAGAAACTCCTTGACCTCTTCCTCGGTCCACGGTTTGCGAGCGGCCTTCCGCTGGGCTTGCTCTCTCCGAAGCTGCCTCGGCACTCGGGTGAACTGAGCAACATTTCGAACCACGAGTTTACGACGGACTGCCTCATTTAGCGCTGATCGGATCCTGCTTAGCGCCAGTTCGACCGAGTACGCGCCAACACCGTTGCCGCTACGACCTGTGGTCATCATCCAGAGGACCAGCTCATCCATGTGTTCTTCGGTCAAGTCAGCCGCGCCGAGGCCCGCGCGAGACCATGTCTCTCCTCCGAGGTGGGGCTGACTCCCCCCGTCATACACCCCCCGAACCCGCTGGCCAGTGGGCCGTTCCTTCCAGCTAGAACGTCCGAAGGGCGCTTCCCTACTGCCCTCTTGGTGTACCGGCTGATGTACCGGCCTGAAACGGTACGCCACCCGACCACCAACCGGCATGAGTACAGAAGCTACTCGATCACCCTTTCCGATCAACTTCTGTGCTCATGCCGCGCCCATCGACATCCATAACGTAGCCTCGACGGCGTTTGTACCACGACAAAGAAACCCCCTTAGATCCCCCTTGGAGGCTCCCTATTCTCCGCTCTCTTCACTCCCTCGTTTCGCTTCGCCTTCCTATCGACGCTGACGCGTCGCTTTTCAAAGAAGCCATGCGTCAGACGTGAGTCGATGAGGTAATTCGGATTGGCTGGTGATCTCCAGCGTCCTAGATTGATCCATTGCATAATGGATAGATCTCGTTGCGTCGGTTACTCGGTCACTCGATTACGGCAGGCTAGTCCGTCTTTATTCGCAAACCTCAAAGAGGAAGACGGCGGCTGCCTTGTCTGCTCTATTTAAGAGCTAAGCAAATATGAAAGATCTTGTGCGGTCGCTTCGTCGCCCGGTCGGATATACAGGGGATCTTTGAATGAAGACAAACCTAAAGGCCACGCTTCTTGAAGTAGTCATCGAGGGCTTCGCGAACTATCCGACTCATACTGCCATCACCGGTTCCATCCATCTGTTCGCGCAGTGAGAGCTTCTTTAGCGTTTCGAGTTGATCCTGCCCCTACTCAAAACCTCACACGCTTTCCCTTACGGGCAAGGTCGGCGGCAAGTGAGATCGTAGAAGATGTTTTCCAACGCCTCCTTTCTGTGAGGCAACTGCAATAACCATAGGTAAGTTAAGGTTCATTCCGGCGGAATTTCTTCAAGATGTATCCAGGATAGCGAAAATTGGACATCTATGTCAATAAGGAATAATGGCCTAGCCTGTAGAGCTTCCCCTCCTTCCGACGAGAGGATGGCGCGGCTTCTCTGCGCGTCAAGGACTTCGCAAGCCTGCTACCGCCAGGCCCTTGACCCGAGAGGGAGCGCCGCAGAGGACCTATCAATTAAGGAGGGAAGGGTAAAACAATGTCTAGATGTCTAGATTTAATGGGAATTAAGTGACCGTCGTGCAGCGGTGATCAAATTCTGTGCATCTGTGCCGTGCACCGCGGACTCCTGAAGGGTCTTCCAGACCCGAAGATAGGTGGCGATGCTGTCGGCGTCGTCGATCCACAGCTCTGCATGCCAGTCCTCGACGACCACAAGACGTTCGTCATAGACCCAGAAGCTGTTGCCCGGCCAGATCTTCAAGGAGGCGCTGAAGGGGATGATGCCAAGCTCGACGGTGTCCAGACCAATGACGCCGGCGAGATGGTGAAGCTGCGCTGCGAGAACGGATGGCGGGCAGACCAGGGAGCGCAATGCGCCCTCCCACATCATGATCCGGTACTTCCTGCTTGGTCGGTACAGCCCTTCTTGCCGCTGGATCCGAGCGCGCACGGCATCCTCGGTGTCCCTCGGTGATCGCATGAGATCAGCGTGCCGGACGAAGACGTGTCGGGCGTAGTCCGGGATCTGCACCATGCCGGGAATCAGGCAGTTCTCCCAGATGGTGAGGACTCGTGCCCGGTTGTGCTCAGGCGTGACTGCGTCCTGAACGGCTCGATGCCCTGCAGCCAGCTGGCGACGCCAGGAGCGGATGTGTGACTCGAACCCGCGTAGGCGGGCGAGCAGCTCGTCATACGTCTCGGGTTGACCTGTTCCGTCTGCCCACGCGCGCAAGTCTTCAGCTGTCGCCGTCTGCTTACCGTTTTCGAGCTTGCTGATCTTGACCTTGGTCCATCCGGAGCCAAGCCGCTCCGCTAGCTGTGTACCGGTGAGTCGGCCTCCAGGCGCCGTGAGTCGAAGCTCCCGGAGCCGGATCCCGAGATCCTCGCGTGCCTTCTGATAGTCCGTGCTCACTGGTACGTGCTCACCTGCTTTACTCCTTCGCGGCCAGCTGCGCCACGAAGTCCTTGTACGGGGTCGCGTAATGCATGGCAACATCACGCAGCCGGTTGTACTGGTTGACCCGTGCGGGTTCGGTGATCAGTTCGACGCCCGTGAGGTTGTCATCGTCGTCCCAGAGACACAGGGTGACGATGTGTGAGTCGAAGATCCAGAAGTCTTCGTCAGGGAGGTTGATGCGCTTTGCGTCGTCCCTCCACATGTTCCGGACGTCTTCGCCAAGATCGTCGTTGTGCTCGGCATGCGCGAGTAGGTACTGCTGCCCCTCGGTCGGAGGGTTGTCGACGATGCGGACCCGGCCGACGTACACGCCGTCTCGTGTCTTGGCGCTGATGGTACGGGCCCACGGTGAGTCCATATCCCACGTGGGGGTCTCGCCCCGGACGAACTGGGCATAGGTGTCGGTGGCCCGGTCCACGGCGTAGCCCTTGCGCATCTCCAGGTGCCAGGCGCTGTGTTGGAAGTTCTCAAACATGCCAGCGAATGTGTCCGGATCGAGGATGCGTGGCTCAGTGTCTCGGTCTTTGGGGCTGAAGTCGATCAGCGTATTACGCGGGACCACGATCGGCACCTCGTCCTCGTCCAGGTGTTGAAGCTGGGCGATGTCGTCGGGGTTTGTGAGTCGCGGCCCATGCACGATCACCTCACCCGTGTCGAGGTCTTCGTGTACGGCGGGACAGGATCCGCCGCCTGAGCCGGTGCCGTTGAAGCGCAGTCGTCGCGCCATGACCAGTTCCTTTCATCGGGGACTGATCTGTCAAGCATTACCGAGGCCAACGCCCCGTGGAGGACGTTCGGTTGGGCTTCATGGATAACATCGCTTAACTTCGACGGGTCGTCAAGAAACTTCGAGAAACTCCACTATCGCCGGGCAACTCTCCCTTTCTACTGTCCCGTTCATGGCCACGAAGGACACAAACATAGAGCAGGACATCGACCCGTACGCAGTGGTGGAGACCTTGAGAGAGGCCCTCGACGCTGCCGCAGGAATCATCCTGCCGTCCCTGCGGGTCGACCCTGCGTCCCCGGAGCTCAAGCTCGTCGAGTTGGGACGCGTCCGTGCTGACGTGGCTGCCCGACTGGCGAGCGCGCTCCGGCGAGGGAGTCCTGAGTGATGATTCCCAGACTGCCTCTACACGCCTTGGCGGTGGACACAGCACGAGGCGACAAAATCGGTCAGGTGATGGGACACATCGGCGGCTACGTCAACTCCGGCCACCGGGTGGGGGAGTGGAGTGGGATGCCGACCCCGAGAAGGTCAGGCCGGCGACCGACACGGAAGCGCTACGCGCCCGCGTCACCGAGCTCAATCGGGCGGAGCGATTCACATGAGTACATCCGCTGCCGATCTTGAAACACGGTCTGCTGAGTGCGCGCTCGCTGCCCGGCCGGACTACCAAACTCTGCACACCGACTGTCGTCGCACTGAGGACGTTCCGCTTCCCGGTACCACCGGAATCTTGCTCATACGTCGCTGTATGTGTCCGTGCCACACCTACAATCGCAAGCCGTAGCCCGGCAGGCTCCTGGGCCTGAGGGTTTGGCCGGTGTCCTACATCGTGTTGGGAGCGGGAAGACCGTACGCTCGCCAGCGGATCGGGTAGCTCCGCCTGCCCTCAAGTGCCCGGTCAGGTCTCCCCGCGTCGGGCCCCGACGCGGGGTAGGTGGGTAAAACCTCAGGACCAACTGATCCCATCAGTGCTTACATGGCCAACACGGAAGGGCGAATGGGCTGAAGTTGGACGTGAGCCGTGCTCTGGTGGATGGACCGAGGAGCCGCACAAGAGCGGAACCTCAACCAAGGAAAAGAGCAGCCTCAATGCCCCGACCAGGATCAAGCGGTGGACCAATAGGGGAAGGCCGACACGGCATCCCGATCTACCAGCAGCCTGAACCCGACATGTCTCGCTTCTATCCGCCGGAGGTGGACGACACACCATCAACTGGTGGCAGTATCACGCCCCCGACACCTCCAGCCGAAGAACCCCAAAAAGAGGCATCTCCCTGGGATGGAAACTTGCTCCCAGAGGGAGCGATGAAAGCAGTCACGCGCTTCGATGCCGACGGGTGGCAACACATAAGCGTCATTGGTCCAGGTGCTCACGTTTCCTATGATCGCCGCAAGGACGAGATCAAGGGCGTACACGGAACGCTTCACGACATGCTGCGCCAAAGAAGCGACCTAATAATTCCGCCTGAAGACTTGGGATATCCAGAAGCTGATAAGTAGACCAACAGCCAAGATGGACCGGGCGGCTTCCTCATCGAGGTAAGTCGCCCCGGTCGCTTTGTAGGGCGGGTGAGACTTGAACGCACCATGCTTAACGTCTTGCGGCTCGTTTTAACGAATGTTCTGAACTTACCCGAGCTTTCAGCCGATTACCCGCAAGCTTTCATGCATCAGTAGCAAACCTCCAATGCGGCGGCGATCCAACGCCGCGTCGCCCTCCAAAGATCATTATATCAAATGCAATCAAGGCAACTATGAGCCACAAAAGCATGGAGCAAGGAAAAGCCGATTCCACCCAGACTACCGTAATCCTCAAAGCTAACCAACATTACTACGAGACAAAAAACAGTGACTGCACCATCACACAGCCCTCAAAACCCCGTCGCCAGACATTTATTGTGCGACATGGCGCCTACGAGAGGTTCCCAGCTACAGGCCCTACCTCCTTGACGAGAGGATGGCGCGGCTTCCCTGCGCGTCAAGGGCTTCGCACGCCGGCTCCGTACCTCCGCCGGTCCTTGACCCGAAAAGGATCCCCATCAGGTCCCACGCGATGCCTGCTTCACTCGAACGTACCGCACCACAATACGCTGAACGGGCGAAAGGTGGCTGAAACCGATGTGCCCATATCTGTTTCAGGAGATAAATCGGCGTATGCCAGCAGGTAAGGACGAAGAAGAACACCATGTGGCCGCCGAGGATGGATCTGCAGGACATCGACACAGATTTGCCAAGCGGATTGGTGGCCTCATCGGGATCCTGGCGGCGCTTGCCGGAATTATCGGTCTCGTAATTACGGTTATGGATCGTCCCGAGCCCTTGAAGGCCGAAGACTGGGCTTCTGAAGCCAACGCAGCCTGTGAGCGGGAGATTGGCGCACTTACCAGCGCAACCCTGAACGCGCAGACTGCATTACTTACCGTTCAGACCAACATCCAGGCCGGCACTCTTACTGATCAACAAGTCAAAGATGCTGCATGGTATTTCGATTCAGCGGCGGGAGCACTAAGAAAAATCAACGGGGAGCTCAGACGTATTAAGCGCCCAGGCGAAATCGAGAACGAAGTAGATGAGGTCATCGACAAAGGAGTGGAGCTTAGTAATGTGATGTCTCGCGTTGCTGTAAATCTAAGCCAGGTCAGTCTTTCAGAGCCCGCGCGATCGCTTGAGCTCCTCGGCGCGGCCAATACTGAAATCCAAAAAGCGGATCCTCTTCTCTCTCAATGGCAAGAAGGTCTCCAAGCTCTCGATGTCACCAGCTGTGACACTTAGACGTCATCTCATTTGGGGTCTGTTCGGTAGTCTGGCG
Source organism: Streptomyces sp. NPDC018833 (assembly GCF_044390825.1). Classification (NCBI taxonomy): domain Bacteria; kingdom Bacillati; phylum Actinomycetota; class Actinomycetes; order Kitasatosporales; family Streptomycetaceae; genus Streptomyces; species Streptomyces sp. NPDC018833. Next base: position 127,113 of record NZ_JBIRZM010000021.1, read on the forward strand.
TCGTGGGGATCGTTGAGCGTTTGGTGCCGGATGAGTTGTGGGAGCTGTTCGAGCGGGTGGTGCCGTCGGCTCCGTCTCGGCCGCAGGGCGGTGGCCGGCGTCGGTACGGGGACCGCGAGGTCTTGGCTGCGATCATCTTCGTGGCCACGTCAGGCTGCACGTGGCGGCAGTTGCCTCCGTCGTTCGGTGCGTCGGGGCCGACAGCCCACCGTCGGTTCACCGAGTGGAGCAAGGCGCGGGTGTGGGCCAAGCTGCACCGTCTGGTCCTGGACGAACTGGGCAGG
>NZ_JBIRZM010000022.1:0-63330 GCF_044390825.1 Streptomyces sp. NPDC018833
GTCCCGTGCTCGCCCCCGCGGGCGTCCCCGTCAGCGCTGGTCCCCTACCCCCCACCCGCCCGCCGCCCCCGGCGCGCCGGCCGCGGTTCTGCCCCCCCCGGGGGGCGACGGGCGGTTGGCTCCGACTGGTTGCGGAGCCGGTACGGCGGGTACGGCAGGGAAACAGCACGGCGGTGGCCGCTCATCAGTGACGGCGATCCGACGAGCGCCTGCGGACGACGAAGACGGTCGCCGTGGCCGCAGCCGCGACCAGAGCGCCGCCCGCCGCGATCTCGGCGCCGTTCATGCCCTCGAAGCTGCCGCCGGTGCCACCGCGGACGCCGGAGGGGGCGACGGTCGTGACGGACCGGGTGGAGCTCGCGGTCGGCGTGGCGGTGCCGCCGGAGATGGTGAGATCGAGCGTGCCGATCCGCCCGATGCAGTTGAACTGGACCGAGTACACGGCGCCCGGCCTGGCGTCCCAGTCGACCACGGCCGTGGCTGCGCCGTTTTGGGGAATCGTGACGGTGTCGAAGATTCCGGACGTCACGGTGGTCGTGCTGGGGCAGCCACCCGCGGTGAGGGTGACACGGCCGCCCGCGGCGACGGTCGAGGGCGTCACGGCGAAGTCGTACGGAGTGTTGTTGACGGCCAAGGCTGCGGTGGGAACGGTCAGGGCGAGTGCGGCCGCTCCGAGCAGAGCGGCGGACGCGGCACGTATCGCGCGCATGGTCGGACCTCCGGGTCCCCGAGGAGCAGTAGCGGAACCGTTCCGCAGAGGTCGGGGAGTGCTCCTCGATCACCGAAACGCTAAGAGCGGCGGGGCACGCACGCGATCGGTGTAGGGCAAATGGGGCATGATGCTGCGCCAGGCGGGCGAAAGGCAGCATGTCGGGGTGTCAGTCCCGGCCGCGGATGGGATGGGGGAGCGCGGCCGCGATCCGTTCGCGCATCGGACGCCGGTCGAGCGCTTCGAGCGCCTCGGTGATCAGCTCGCTCAGCGGGTGGGACAGCTCGGCCTCGAACGCTGCCGCGGCGGCCGAGGTCGCCTCCCACTCGGTCTCCAGGGCGGGCAGCAGCTCCCGGGCCGCGGGGGTGAGCGACGTGAGGCGGCGGCGTGCGTCCTGGCCGGGACCGACCCGCACGAGCCCCTCGCGGGCCAGCTGCGCGACCGTCTGGCTCGCGGCCGAGTGCGTCACGCCGACCGTGGTGGCCAGGTCCTGGATCGAGGAGGGGCCGTCGGCTGCGAGGGTGCGCAGGAACGGTACGTAGCGCGGGCGCATGCCCGCGAGGCCCAGGTCGGCGTGGACCGCCGCGACATCGGCCTCCAGGCGGCCGAGCAGCAGACGCAGCCGGGTTCCGAGCAGTTCGGGGCCGGGATCGTCCGGTGCGGAGCGGGTCATGCCCATAATGTAACAGCGCTGTTGTATTTTGGGGGCCGCCGCGGCGGACCGCATCAGGGGAGAGGACGCCTGGTCATGGCTGAGCTGTATCCGCCCGTCGAGCCCTACGACGAGGGCATGCTGGACGTCGGCGACGGCAACCTCGTGCACTGGGAGGTGTGCGGCAATCCCCACGGCACGCCCGCGCTCGTCGTGCACGGCGGGCCGGGGTCGGGCTGCACGCCGGGGATGCGGCGGTACTTCGACCCCGACGCCTATCGGGTCGTCCTGTTCGACCAGCGCGGCTGCGGGCGCAGCACTCCGCACGCGGCGGAGCCCGGCACCAGCATGCGGCACAACACCACCGCGCACCTGCTCGCCGACATGGAACTGCTGCGGGTCCACCTCGGGGTCGAGCGCTGGGTGCTGCACGGCGGGTCGTGGGGCTCGACGCTGCTGCTCGCCTACGCCGAGCGGTATCCGGAGCGGATCGCCGGCATTGTCATCAACTCCGTCACCACGACCCGGCGTTCCGAGATCGACTGGCTCTACCGGGGAGTCGGGCGCTTCTTCCCGGAGCAGTGGGACCGGTTTTGCGCGGGCGTGCCCGAAGCCGCGCGGCCCGAGGACGTCGTGACCGCGTATGCACGCCGGATGGACGACCCGGATCCCGCCGTACGGGAGAAGGCGGCCGCCGACTGGTGCCGGTGGGAGGACGCCGTACTGTCGCTGGAACCGCACGGCGGACCGGACCCGTACAGCGGACGGCCCACGAAGGCGCGGCTGGCGATGGTGCGGATCGCCTCCCATTACTTCGCGCACGGCGCATGGCTGGAGGAAGGCGCACTACTGCGGGACGCCCATCGGCTGGACGGAATCGAGGGCGTGCTCTTCCACGGCCGTCTGGACCTGAGTTCACCGCTGGACACCGCCTGGGAGCTGGCGCGGCAGTGGAACGCCTGCGAGCTGGTCGTCATGGCGGATTCGGGGCACAAGGGGAGCGACGAACTGCGCTCGCGGGTGCGGGCCGCACTCGACCGCTTCCGCTGACGCGGCGGCTCGGGAGCGACACGCCGCATCGTTGAGTTGAGTTCAAGCCATTTCCCGTGCGGTGGCTCAGGGGGCGAATTCGCCTGGTGCCAACGGGATTTCCACCATTCGTGTCCACGGCTTCGAAGTTTTTCTCCCGCGCATTGAACACGGGCACGTCTTCCGTCCGTACCTAGGGCCATGAACGGCGCCTCCGGGCGCCGCACCGGATGGAAGAACTACGGGAGTGGACATGAACACCTGGCGGAACGCCTCGCTCGCGGTGACCGCGGCGGCCGTACTCGCGCTGACGACGGCGTGCGGTCAGGACCAGGGCACCCAGACCCCCAACGGCCAGGCGGTCGGCGCCGCGAACCCAGCGGCGCCCGGAAGCGGAGGCTACGACTCGGACGCCGGGTACGGCTCCGGCGCCGGCGGCGAGGCCGCCGCGGCGAAGCCCGCGGGCCAGCTCGCCGTCTGGGAGAGCAAGGACCTCGGCAAGGTCGTCACGGACAGCGAGGGCTTCACCCTCTACCGGTTCGACAAGGACACCGCCAAGCCGCCGAAGTCCAACTGCGAGGGCGACTGCGCGAAGGCATGGCCCGTCGTGGCCGCAGGCGGCGCGACGGCAGCCCCCGGTGTCGACCCGTCCCTGATCGGCGAAGTGACCCGGGCGGACGGCTCCAAGCAGCTCACCATCGACGGCTGGCCCATGTACCGCTACGCCAAGGACACCAAGGCCGGTGACGTCAACGGCCAGGGCGTGGGCGGCACTTGGTACGCATCCGCCCCGGACGGCAAGAAGGCGGCCCCCGGCGGAGGCGCGGGCGGTGGCGAGGAGGCAGGCGGCGAGGAGGCAGGCGGCGAGGCCGCGGATCTCGCGGGCCTCTCCGTGCGCAAGGACCCCAAGCTCGGCGAGATCGTGGTCGACAAGAACGGCATGACCGTCTACCGCTTCATGAAGGACTCCGCCTGGCCCATGAAGACGGCCTGCACCGGCGACTGCCTCGAGAAGTGGCCCGTCGTCGAGCCCGTCGACAAGAACGACACCGTGGGCATCCTCAAGAAGGGCTTCGTCACCTTCGACCGGCCCGACGGAATCGAGCAGCAGACCATCGACTGCTGGCCCATCTACACCTTCTCCGGCGACGCCAAGCCCGGCGACACCAATGGCCAGGGCGTCGGCGGCACATGGTACGCCGTGTCGCCGGAGGGCAAGCCGGTCGGAGCGCCCAAGTAGTCCCCACATCGCGCCTCCGGCCCCGCCGGCCCGCCGTTCACCTCCCGGGTGTGACGGCGGGCCGGCCGCATGTGCTGGGGGCCCTTACCGGGGGCCGGTGACGATCGGTCATGACCCGCGTACATGACCCATACGTGTGACCAAGAACGGACCGCTAATTTCCGTTTGGGGTCGCCCTCTTGGCGGGCGATCAGTAGCCTCGGCTCGAACGCTGGCCATGGACATGGCCGACCGCCGTGGCGACTTGTTGGAGACATCGATGGAGCGTCCCGCCTGGGCCCCGCAGAGCATCGACATATCGGTGCCGAGCGTGTCCCGCATTTACGACTTCTACCTGGGCGGCTCGCACAATTTCGAGGCGGACCGGGAAGCGGCGCGCAAGGCGATGCGGTTCCTGCCGGGCCTTCCCAAGATCATGCAGGCGAACCGGGCGTTCATGCGCAGGGCCGTGAATTACGCGGCGGGCCGGGGCGTCACCCAGTTCCTCGACATCGGCTCCGGCATTCCCACCTTCGGCAATGTGCACGAAGTGGCCCGCGCGGCGAACCCCGGGGCCCGCGTCGTCTACGTCGACCACGACGCCGTGGCCGTCGCCCACAGCCGCAACCTCCTCGACGGTGACGAGCGGTCGGCCGTGGTCTGCGCCGACCTGCGCAAGCCGCGGCAGATCCTCGACAGTCACGAGGTCACGGACCTGCTCGACCCGGAGCAGCCGGTGGCCCTGCTGCTCGTGGCCGTCCTGCACTTCCTCCCCGACGAGGACGACCCGTACGCGGCGGTGGCCGAGCTACGGGACGCGCTCGCCCCCGGCAGCCTGCTGATCCTCACCCACGCCTCGTACGAGGGGATACCGGTCCCCGAGGATGTGGCAGGCGGCGCCGTCGGCGTCTACGAGGACATCCGCAACCCCCTGATCATGCGCACCCGCGAGCAGATCGCGGCCTTCTTCGAAGGATTCGAAATGGTCGAGCCCGGCCTGGTCGCCATGCCGCACTGGCGGCCCGACGCACCCGTCGACCAGGAGGACCCGTACGCCTTCTCGGGCTTCTCCGGGGTGGGGCGCAAGGCGTGAAGCCGTCGTCGCAGGCGACCGGTACCGAGGCGGAGCCGGACGCTCTTGAGGACAGACTCAGGCGGTTCGCGACGATCTGGAGCCGGGCCATCTTCCCGGTGACGGCCACGTCGATGACACGACCCGAGTTCGAACAGCACCTGCTGCCCGTCGCGCGGGACCTGTGCCGCGCGCTGCGCGAGCGCCCGTTCGACACGCAGGCGGCCCAGCTGATCGGCAGGGCGCTCGTCGACGCGCACTGCACGAACCCCGACGCACTCAGCCGCACGCTCGGCGTGGTCGACTCCTACCTGGTCCTGTACTGCGGCGACTCGGAGCAGGCCGCCGAGGAGAACAGGGCGCGCTGCGCCCGGCTCCAGCACGCGGTCGCCGCCGGATTCGCCCATGCCCTGCGCGAACGTACCCTCGCCGAGCAGGAGGCCATCGCCCGTTCCTCGCTGCTGGCGCGCAACGACGCCCTGGATGCGATGCACGCCACCGAGGTCCGCTTCCGTGCGGTGTTCGACGGGGCCGCGATCGGCATCGGGATCGCCGACCTCGACGGCAATCTGCTGGAGGTCAACGACACCCTCATGCAGATGTTCGGCGGCCTGGAGCACCATGTGCGCGGCCGGAAGGTCACCGAGTGGGTGCATCCCGAGGACCGGCCCCAGGTGTGGGAGCTGTACGGGGAACTGGTGCGGGGCGAGCGTGAGCACTACCGGACGGAGAAGCCGTTCTACCGCAACGACGGAACGGTTCTGTGGACCAACCTCACCGTCTCACTGCTGCGCGACGCCGAAGGAGCCCCGCAGTACCAGCTGGTCCTGCTGGAGGACACCACGGAACGCCGGCTGCTCAACCTGCGGCTGCGCTACGAGGCCACACACGACGCGCTGACCGGGCTGCCCAATCGCAGCCTGTTCTTCGAGCGGCTGGACAAGGCCGTCTCGGCGGGCAACGGCACCCGGTTCGGGCTGTGTTATCTCGACCTCGACGGCTTCAAGGCCATCAACGACAGCCTCGGGCACGCGACCGGCGACCGGTTGCTCGTGGAGGTGGCGGACCGGTTGCAGAGCTGTGCCACCGCGCCGGGCGAGATGGTCGCGCGGCTCGGCGGGGACGAGTTCGTCGCGCTCACCACCGGCCCCGACACCGAGCGCGAGGTGGATGAGCTGGCCTCCCGTATCCTCGGCGCCCTCGCCACCCCGGTCGCCATCGACGGCCGTGAGTTCACCGTGCGCGGCAGCATCGGCATCGTCGAGGGACCGGCGGGCGAGCGGACGAGCGCGGAGGTGCTGCGCAGCGCCGACATCACCATGTACCGGGCCAAGTCGGCGGGCGGCAACCGCTCCGAGCTGGCCGACCCGGAGGCCGATGCCCGCGCCATCACCCGGCACGGGCTGACCAACGCGCTGCCCGCCGCGCTGGAGCGCGGCGAGTTCTTCATCGAGTACCAGCCGCTGGTCCATCTCGGCGACGGCAGCGTGCACGGCGCCGAGGCACTCGTGCGCTGGTGCCACCCGCAGCACGGGGTGCTCGGCCCGGACCGGTTCATCCCGCTCGCCGAACGGACCGGGCTGATCGTGCCGCTCGGCCGCTGGGTGCTCCAGGAGGCCGTACGACAGGCCCGGTACTGGAGCAGACGGCACACCGACGGCGGCCCGCTGCGCATCAACGTCAACCTCTCGCCCGCCCAGCTCCAGCACCCGGGGCTCGTCGCGGACACGGTCGACGTACTGGAGCGCTCCGGCCTGGAGCCCGGCGCCTTGTGCCTGGAGGTCACCGAGTCCGCGCTCATCGGAGCCGACGAGGACCTGCTCAAGCCGCTGCGGCAACTGGCCGAGATGGGTGTGGACATCGCGCTGGACGACTTCGGCACCGGCTACTCGAACCTGGCCAATCTGCGCCGGTTGCCGGTGAGCGTGCTCAAGCTGGATCGTTCCTTTACACAGGGCATGCAGCAGCACCCCGCCGACCCCGTCGATCTGAAGATCGTCGAGGGCATCGTGTCGCTGGCGCACAGTCTCGAACTCGCCGTGACCGTGGAGGGCGTGGAGACCGGCGCCCAGGCCGAGCAGCTGCGCGAGATCGGCTGCGACACGGCTCAGGGCTGGTACTACGCCCGGCCCGGCGCGCCGGACCGCATCCACGCGCTGGTCCTGTCGGACGCGGTCTGACCCCGGGGCGCTGCCCCAGCGGGGCTTGTTGTGTGCGACGCGCTCGTTGGGGCTCCGCCCCAAGCCCGGCGCCTCAATCTCCCCCTACAGCCTAGCGGCTGTGGGAGGTGCCCCCAGCGGGGCTGACAAGTCAGCCCGTCCGGCGTTTGAGGACACCGCGCGAAGCGCGGTACGGGGTCCGGGGCTTGCCCCGGTTTCAGGATGGGGGTACCGCCCACGGCCGCAGGCCGTAGGGGGAGGGCGGGGTGGGGAAGCCGCCCGGTGGCCCGCCGGCCGCGGTCCGGACCTGCCGGCCCCGGTCCGGGACTGTTCCGGGCGCCGGAGGCCCCCCGGCGCTCCGCCGGGGCCGTCCCGGGCGCGGCCGCTCTGGCGCTCGGATCACCGGCCGCCCTCCGGCCGCACGCGCTCAGGCCCGCGAGTCGAGCAGCACCCGCTGCAGCTCGCGGGCCGACCGCGGCGGCGCCACGTCACTGCGGTGGGCGAGTGCGATCGTGCGCCGCAGGCCGGGAGGGGCGAGCGGGGTCACCCGCAAGCCGCCTCGGGCACCCTCGGCGACCATGCTCGGCACGACGGCGACGCCGAGGCCGGCCCGTACGAATCCCAGCACGGCGTCCATCTCGCCGCCCTCCACCGTGAACGTCGGCTCGAAACCCTCTGCCCGGCACGCGGCGACGGTCAGCTCCCGCAGGTCGTAGCCGTGCCGGAACATCACCAGCGGTTCGCCCGCGAGGTCCGCGATCCGCACCGGCGCCGCCGGGGCAGCGGCCGCGGGCGCGGAGATCACCACGAGGTCCTCCCGCAGCAGTTCCACGGTGGTGAGCGCCGGCGAGGGGGAGGGGAGGGGCAGCACGACGAGCGCCAGATCGAGGGAACCGCGGGCCAGTTCCCGTACGAGATCGTGCGAGCCGGACTCCTCGATCAGGATCTCGATGCCCGGGTGCAGATCGTGGAAGGTCCGCAGTACCTGGGGCAGCAGCCCGGTGCACAGGCTGGGTGTGGCGCCGAGGCGGACCCGCCCCCGGCGCAGCTGGGCCAGCTCCTGCACCTCGCGGCGGGCCGTCTCCGTGTCGGCGAGGATGCGGCGGGCCAGCGGGAGCAGCGCCTCACCGGCGTCGGTCAGGGCGATGTTGCCCCGGGCTCGGCCGAAGAGATCGGCACCGAGCTCCTGCTCAAGGGCCCGGATCTGCTGGGACAGGGACGGCTGGGAGACATGGACGCGCTCGGCGGCGCGCGTGAAGTGGCGGGCTTCCGCGACCGCGACGAAGTAGCGGAGCTGCTGGAGCTGCATGCCACCACAGTAGAGGGTTGATAGGGGATGACTATCGATATGAGCCGGATCATGTCTTGGACCTCTCATGGTGTCCGGCCCTAGCGTCGACGGCATGGCTCTGGCAACGCGGACGGAACCGCAACCGTCCAGGACGCGCACCTTCTGGGCATCGACCATCGGCAAGAAGACCGTCATGGCCGTCAGCGGTCTGATCATGCTCGGCTATCTCGTCGCCCATATGTTCGGCAACCTCAAGATCTTCTTCGGCCCGGGGGAGTTCAACGAGTACGGCCACTGGCAGCGCACCATGGGCGCTCCCGTCCTGCACGAGTCGTGGGCCCTGTGGCTCGTCCGCGTCGTGCTCCTCGCCGCGGTGATCGGGCACGCCGTATCCGCGTACCAGCTCAGCAGGCGCGACATCAAGGCGCGCCCCAGCCGCTACGTCCACAAGCGGCCCCGCGCGAGCTACGCCACGCGCACCATGCGCTGGGGCGGCATCATCCTCGCCCTGTTCATCGTCTGGCACATCCTGGACCTGACGACCGGCAGCGTGCACACGGGCGGCTTCCAGGAGGGGCACCCGTACCAGAACGTCGTGGACACCTTCTCCACCTGGTACGGCAACGCCGTCTACATCGTCGCCATGCTCGCCGTCGGACTCCACATCCGCCACGGCTTCTGGAGCGCCGCCCAGACACTCGGCGTCGGCAGCGCCGCCCGCGACCGCGTCCTCAAGACCGCCGCCAACGTGCTGGCGCTCGCGCTGACCGCCGGATTCCTCTCCGTACCCGTCGCCGTCATGACCGAAGTGGTGAGCTGAGATGAGCTTCCTCGACTACCGGACCGGCACTCCGCTGGCCGACACCAAGGCGCCCGGCGGGCCCGTCGCCGAACGCTGGGACACGCGGCGCTTCGAGGCAAGGCTCGTCAACCCCGCCAACCGCCGCGGCCACACTGTCATCGTCGTCGGCACCGGGCTCGCCGGCGGGGCCGCGGGCGCGACACTCGCCGAACAGGGCTACCACGTCGAGCAGTTCTGCTACCAGGACTCCCCGCGGCGCGCGCACTCCATCGCCGCCCAGGGCGGCATCAACGCGGCCAAGAACTACCGCAACGACGGCGACTCGATCCACCGCCTCTTCTACGACACCGTCAAGGGCGGCGACTTCCGCGCCCGCGAGTCCAACGTCCACCGGCTCGCCCAGATCTCCGTCGAGATCATCGACCAGTGCGTCGCGCAGGGCGTCCCGTTCGCCCGCGAGTACGGCGGACTGCTCGACACCCGCTCCTTCGGCGGCGTCCAGGTCTCGCGCACCTTCTACGCCTGCGGGCAGACGGGCCAGCAGCTCCTCCTCGGCGCCTACCAGGCACTCTCCCGGCAGATCGCCGCCGGCAACGTCACCCTGCACGCCCGCACCGAGATGCTCGACCTGATCGTGGTCGAGGGCCGCGCCCGCGGCATCGTCGCCCGCGACCTCGTCACCGGCGAGATCTCCACGTACTTCGCCGACGCCGTCGTGCTGGCGACCGGCGGCTACGGCAACGTCTTCTACCTGTCGACGAACGCCATGAACTCCAACGCGACCGCGATCTGGCGCGCCCACCGGCGCGGCGCGTACTTCGCCAACCCCTGCTTCACCCAGATCCACCCCACCTGCATCCCCCGCACCGGCGACCATCAGTCCAAGCTGACGCTGATGAGCGAGTCGCTGCGCAACGACGGCCGCATCTGGGTGCCCAAGGCGCGCGGCGAGACCCGCCCGCCGCACGAGATCCCCGAGGACGAGCGGGACTACTACCTGGAGCGGATCTATCCCTCCTTCGGCAACCTCGTGCCGCGCGACATCGCCTCGCGCGCGGCGAAGAACGTCTGCGACGAAGGACGCGGCGTCGGCCCCGGCGGCCAGAATCAGGGGGGCGGAGCCGAAGGCTCCTCGGTTGAGGGCGGTGGTGGGCGACGGGAGGGCGTGTACCTCGACTTCGCCGACGCCGTCGCCCGCATGGGCCGGGCGAAGGTCGAGGAGAAGTACGGCAACCTCTTCGACATGTACGAGCGGATCACCGCGGAGAACCCGTACGAGGTGCCGATGCGGATCTACCCCGCCGTGCACTACACGATGGGCGGACTGTGGGTCGACTACGACCTCCAGACCACCGTCCCGGGCCTCTTCGCCATCGGCGAGGCCAACTTCTCCGACCACGGAGCCAACCGGCTCGGCGCCTCCGCCCTCATGCAGGGCCTCGCCGACGGTTACTTCGTGCTCCCCTCCACCATCAACGACTACCTGGCCCGCAACCCGCACAAGGAGCCGGTCACCGTCGAACACCCGGTCGTGCGGGAGGTCGTGGCCGAGACCGAGGACCGGATCAGCCTGCTGCTCTCCGTCGACGGCGACCGCACCCCTGACTCCTTCCACCGCGAGATCGGTGAACTCATGTGGGAGTACTGCGGCATGGCCCGCACCGACACCGGTCTGCGCAAGGCGCTGGAACGGATCCCGCAGATCCGTGAGGAGTTCTGGTGCCGCATCAAGGTCCCCGGCAGCGGCGAGGAGTTCAACCAGTCGCTCGAGAAGGCCAACCGCATCGTCGACTACCTGGAACTCGCCGAGCTGATGTGCCTCGACGCACTGCACCGCACCGAGTCCTGCGGCGGCCACTTCCGCGAGGAGTCCCAGACGCCGGACGGCGAGGCGGCCCGCAAGGACGAGGAGTTCTCCTACGCCGCGGCCTGGGAATACCGGGGGTCCGGGGGTCGTCCCCCGGGAGAGCACAGCACCGACACGGGCCGAGCCCCCGTCCTCCACAAGGAAGGCCTCGTCTTCGAGTACGTCCACCCCACCCAGCGGAGCTACGCATGAAGCTCAACCTGCGCGTCTGGCGGCAGAAGAACGCCGACGCCCCCGGCGCCATGGCCACCTACGAGGTGGACGGGATCTCCCCGGACATGTCCTTCCTGGAAATGCTCGACACCCTCAACGAGGACCTCATCCTGCGCGGCGAGGAGCCGGTCGCCTTCGACCACGACTGCCGCGAGGGCATCTGCGGCGCCTGCTCGCTCGTCATCAACGGCGACGCCCACGGCCCCGAGCGCACCACCACGTGCCAGCTCCACATGCGCTCCTTCCAGGACGGCGACACCATCGACGTCGAGCCGTGGCGGGCGGCCGCCTTCCCGGTCCTCAGGGACCTGGTCGTCGACCGCACCGCCTTCGACCGGATCATCCAGGCCGGCGGCTACATCAGCGCCCCCACCGGATCGGCACCCGAGGCCCACGCGACGCCGGTGCCGAAGCCCGACGCCGACCTCGCCTTCGAGCACGCCGAGTGCATCGGCTGCGGCGCCTGCGTGGCGGCCTGCCCCAACGGCTCGGCCATGCTCTTCACCTCGGCGAAGATCAACCACCTCAACGTGCTCCCGCAGGGCGCCCCGGAGCGCGAGACCCGCGTGCTCGACATGGTCGCCGCCATGGACGCGGAGGGCTTCGGCGGCTGCACGCTGACCGGCGAGTGCGCGACCGCCTGCCCCAAGGGCATCCCCCTGCCGTCGATCGCGGCGATGAACAAGGAGTGGCTGCGGGCGAACCGCAAGGTCAGGAGGTAGGCGTCAGGTCCGCCCCGAAGACCGTCGCGTAGTCCGGGACGACCACCCGGGAAGCGGGGCTGCACCGGCGGACCTCGGCGACGAAACCGTCGAGGTCCATCACCGGATCCCGCAGCGGCGGCTCGCTCAGCGGCCTCTCGAAATGGTCCCAGTGCACCGGGACGACGGTCGCGGGGCCGCCGAGCGCACCCAGCAGCCGCGGGACATAGCGGTGCGTCGCCCGGCTGGAGGGCACCGCCGCCATCAGGACGTCCGGGCGCAGCCCGGCCACCGCGCGCTCGTCGACGTCGCTCGCGCCCATGAAGAACACCGAAGGACCGCCCGCCACCGACAGCTGGAACGCCAGCGTGTCGCCCTCCGGCAGGTCCGTGACGGTGCGCGGGGCGCGCGGCGGCGGCGCGTTCAGCGTGCCCGGGGCGAAGTACGACCAGTTCGCGTTGCGGCTGTGCCGACCGGAGACCACCTCGACCGTGTAGTCGCCGAAGTCCAGCACCTCGCCGCCCTTGACGACGCTGATCCGCGCAGCGTCGACCCCGAGGGACCGCAGCACGTGGTACGTCGTCTCCGTGCCGAAGACCCGTGCGCCCGTGGACTTCGCGATGTACGGGACATCGTTGACGTGGTCCCAGTGGGTGTGGCTGACCAGGACGGTCTCCGGCCTGCCCGCGTGCCGGGCCACCAGGTCCTCGTCACAGGTCAGCTCCGTCGCCGGGTCGAAGCTGCCCTTCGGGCCGAACAGGCCGGTCTCGAAGCGGGTGATGTACGGGTCGAAGAGGACGCCGCGGCCGCCGATGTCGACACGCCAGCCCGAGGTGCCGAGCCAGCGCAGGGTCGCGCTGTCCGCCCGGATCCGCTCGGCCGCGCCGCCGCTCCGTTCCGCCGCCACTGCCGCCTTTGCTGCGGCGGGCAGCAGGGGCGCCGTCGCTCCGAGCGCGGCGCCGCGCAGCAGCGTCCTGCGGACGAACGACCGTCGGCCGCCTTCCTCCGTGGTGTTCTCGAATTCGCTCATGGCACGCAGAAGATCAGCCCCGGGCCCTGCGCGTCCAAGACCGGAGCCGCCCACGACCCATACCGTCAGGTGTATGACACCTGGTCACCTGCTCCGTCCACCGGACGGGGCGCGCAGGAAATCCACCGCCGTCCACGCGGCCGTGCCGATCGCCACGTCCGTTCGCGTGCGGTTCGCCACCGGATCGGGCGTACGGGCGAAGACCGCGACCGCGTACCGCCCGCCGTCCGGGTACGCGGCCACACCGACCTCGTTGTGCAGTCCCGGCAGCGTTCCCGTCTTCGCCGCGATCCGCACGCCGTCCCCGAACCCCGCCGCGAGGCGGTGCCGGAATACCTGACCTGTCATCAGGTCCCGTACGTGGGCGCACGCCTGCGCGGGACCGGCCTCGTCGCGCCAGATCATCCGCAGCAGCCGGGTCATGTCCCGGGGTGTGCTCGCGTTCGTACGCGCCGGGTCGAAGACGCCGAGGGCGCCGACCTCGGCGGGGGACAACGCCGGGAACAGGGCGGCGAACTCCCGCTCGTTCCGCGCACCCACCTCAGCGAGCATCGACTCCAGCAGCTGCCGGGGGCCGCCCACGATCCGGGTGCGCACGAGCCCGAGCTCCTTCGCCAGCAGGTTCAGGGTGTCCACGCCCACCCGCTCCAGCAGGAGATCCGCGGCCGTGTTGTCGCTGACCGACATCGCGAAGTGCGCGAGGTCCCGCAGGGAGACCTCCACGTCGTCCAGGCACCCCGCCGTGCCCCAACCGCCGAGCCGGTGCCCGGCCGTGACCAGCACCCGCTCCCGCGGATCGAGCTGACCGGCCGCCGCCTGCCGGGCGAACTCCAGCACCAGCAGCACCTTGAACACCGAGGCGACCACGACCGGTTGGTCGGCGCCGCACCCCACGTCCCCGCCGTGGTCGATGTCGAGCGCGTGCATCCTGCCCTCCGCACCCGCCGCCGCGAACACCGCGCCCAGCCGCTCCTCGATCCGCACCCCGAGCCCCCGTTCCCCTCGCCTACTCTCGTCCCGTGGATCTCCTGCGCCACCTGCGTATCTTCCTCGCCGTCGCCGACGAGATGAACTTCGGGCGGGCCGCCGAGCGACTCGGCATGGCCCAGCCGCCGCTCAGCCGCGCCGTCCGCAGACTGGAGGACGAATTCGGCGCCGAACTCTTCGACCGCTCACGGCGACAGATCCGGCTCACCCCGGCCGGCACGGTCCTCCTGGACGAGACGCGGGACCTGCTGGCGCGCGAGGAACGCACCCGGGTCCTGATACGGCGTGCCCGCGACGGCGATCTCGGCACCCTGCGCGCCGGAGTGCCGCCCGACACCTCGGCGGCGGTCCTCGGCGCCCTCCTCGCGGAGTGCGCCGACCGGGCGCCCGCGCTGCGGGTCGACCTCCAGGAGGTGACGACGGACGAGCAGGTACGCCTGCTGGCGTCCGGCGGGCTGGACGTCGGCCTGGTGCACGCCCCCGTCGACGCCACCGACATCGTCCTCGGTCCCGAGACCGGCGTCGACCTCGGAGTCGTGCTGCCGAGGACCTCGCCCCTCGTCCGGCTGCCCGAGGTGGCTCTCGCCGAACTGGCGGGCCACGACCTGGTCCTCTTCCCGCGCTCCACAGCCCCCGGCTGGTACGACAGGACGCTCGGCATCTGCCGCGCGGCGGGGTTCGTGCCCGGCCGCGTACGCCACGCCCGTAACCCCGAGTTCCTGATCGGGCTCGTCACGGCGGGCCACGGAGTCGCCTTCGACCAGGGGCCGGTGGCCCGCAAGGAGCCCAGGGTGGCGTGGCGGCCACTGGCCGGGCGGCCGCTCACCCAGCGGATCCGCGCGGCCTGGCCGCGGCGGTCACCGCACCCTGGCGCGCGGGAGTTCGCCGCGGTCGCGGCCGACGTGCTGGCGCGCGACCACACGACGGCGGTGCCGACGGGCGACGCGGGGGAGGCACCCCGCCCGTGGTCCGTGGTCTTCGGCTGAGCGGGGCCCGGCCCTGCCGAGGGCCTCTGCCGCCGGCACGCGCCCTGACCTTCGCACGCCCCCGGCCCTGCACGGGCGACAGACTCTTGGAGCGAGGCCAGGTCGACCGGCCCGCCATTCGGGCCGGGACTGGCGTGCCGTCAGCCGGCGGGGTGCGCCGGCCTGGAACGGGGACCGCCCCCGGCCGGAGGTTCCGGTCGGGGCGGTCGGGTCGGGGTCTGCGGCCAAGCGCCGGGTCTGCGGCCAAGCGCCGGGTCTACGGCGGGGCGCCGGGGAGGCCGCCGACCGTGAAGGTGTCGTAGATGTCGAGGAGGTCCTCCTCGGCGTTCAGCCAGAGGTCGGCGGCATCCGGCAGACCAGGGCCGTCAGTCGGAGCAGGGCGGTGAGGCCCGGCAGGCGGTCGCCCTGATCGGCAGGCAACGGCTCCGCCTCGGGCCACTCGTCGGCGAGCGCCCGCAGGCAGTCCCGCCGGGCCCGGGCCTCGTCAGTGTCCGGCCGGTCGTCCGCGACGTGCCACAGGCCCGCGGTTGGGACGGGCCGGCACGCGGCGACGAACCGCCGCCGCAGTGCCGGGTCAGCTCCCCGCCACGAGGCGGGGAGGGGCCGGCCGACCAGGGCCGTCGCGGCCTTCTCCTCCGCCTCGGACAGGCGGTCCGCGTGGCCTGTCGACGGGTCGTACTGACGGACGCCCATCAGGATGACGCCGGACGGCGTGTCCGCGTCCCGCTGGTGGGCAGCCAGCCAGTTGTAGCGGGCCGAGGCCGTGCCCTCGCGGACGTTGCCGTGCTCGTCGGTGTCGGCCACCGACAGCGGCTTCGCCGGGTCGAGCGGCAGGGCGACACCGGCGTCGCCGTGCAGGTCCCCGCGCGGCCACAGCAGGCGCCGGTCATCCAGAGCGAAAGGGCCCGTCCCTCGGTGACGGGCCCTTCCGCTCTGTGCGGCCGTGTACGGCTCAGACGGCGACGGCCGCCCGGCCTGCGATGAACGTGCGAGCGGTCTCCGCCACCCGGCCGCCGAGGTGCTGTGCGGTCGCGATGTCGGCCTTGTGCACGCCCTCCGGACCCTCGTCGGAGTTCGTCTGGGCGGCGGCGCCGAAGAAGAAGCCGAGGCGGTTGAGGTCGTCCTCGGAGCCCTCTGTGGAGTTCCATCCGGGCTTCAGACCGAGGTTCACCCAATGCATGCCGTGCTGAGCGGCAAGCGTCGCGAAGTACTGCAGGGTGTGCAGCTTGTCGCCGCTCTTGGAGCCGGAGTTGGAGAAGCCGGCCGCCAGCTTGTTCTTCCAGGCGTCAGTGAACCAGCGCTTGGAGGAGTCCTCGGCGAACTTGTGGAACGCACCCGAGGCGGTCCCCATGTAGGTGGGCGACCCGAAGACGATGGCGTCGGAGCGATCGAGCAGCTCCCACTGGGCCTCGTCGATCTCGTCGACCTTGATCAGGTGGACGGTGGCACCGGCGGCGGCCGCTCCGTCGCGGACGGCCTCGGCGATGACGGCGGTGTGGCCGTAGCCGGAGTGGTAGGCGATCGCGACAACAGGGGTGGTCACAGTAGAAGGCTCCTCGAAAGGGATGTGCTCGGCGTTGAACCCCAGAGAAGCACTAACTTTTATAAAGCGCAACCCCAGGGTTAGCGCTCGTGCCCCGAATGCGGGTGGTCTTCGACCGTTCGGCCCTTCTGGCCCGGGCTTGTCCGGCATGAAGCGGGCCGTGGAGCGGCAGCCGGTCGGCATGGGTCGGTTGGTCGAGCACTGGACGGTGCTCGGTGGCGAGTTGGCTACGACGGTTGTCCCGCGGGTGCGGGCTCGACCGCGACGGTAGGGGCGGCGACCGGGGCAGCGGCGGGGCTGCGTCCCGCCAGGCGGCAGCCGAGGCAGTCGGGGTGGCCCCGGCGTGCCGCCGTGTCGCGGACGCGCCAGGGCTGCTGGGCGACCGGCCGTGGTCCAGTGGCCTTGCCCCACCCTGCCAGGTGAAGAAGCCAGCTGCTGAGCGCGGCGAGAGCGACGACGGCGCCACCCAGCACCAGTCCCGTGGTCGAGCCGGCGACGAACGCCACCGCCATCTCCGTGCTGCCGACAGTGGCTATGGCGGTGCCTGCCCAGCCGGCGACCGTGTGGCCCATGTCGTGGTCTCCGTGCATGCTCATGGCCGTCTCCTCGGAAAATGGGATGCTGGAGCGGCTGGCCGGGGCTCACCCGCTCAGGGATGGCTTATCTCGCGAGATAATTTACTTAGATGCTAAGGGGATGTTTGGTGCAGGGCAAGGCGCGTCCGGCGGCGACCGCTGATCAGGCGCTGTACGCGATGGACCGAATGATCGCGACCGCGCAGTTCGGACAGCAGGACATCGCGCGGCGGCTCGGCCTCAATGTCACGGATCTCACCTGTCTCGGCTTCCTCATCGAGGCCGCCACGGCCGGCGAGTCCCTCGTGGCGGGCGACCTCGCCGACCGGGCCCGGCTGACCACCGGAGCGGTGACTGGTGTCCTCAACCGCCTTGAGAAGGCCGGCTACATCCGTCGCCAGGCGGACCCGCGGGATCGCCGACGGGTCCAAGTGGTCATGGAGGAGTCCGCACTTGAACGCATCCTCGAGGTCTACGGCCCCTTCTACGAGCGCCTGGGCATGCTCTTCGCCGACTACAGCCCGGACGAAATCGCCGTACTGGCGGATTGGTTCACTCGCGCCAAAGCCCTGTTCCAGGATTCATTGGACGAGCTCCGCCAAGGCGTCTCCGAGTGGCCCCCGCCCGAACGCTGAACGCCGCACGGCTTCCCGCGCACGTGGCGCCGGACCACCGGCTTCAGCTGCTGGCGTCGCGGAAGCAGCGATGGTGAGGGCGGTATGGCGGCGAGCTTTTCGGTACTGCAAACGGTCTTTTGCGTGACAGTGGTTAGTTCGTGGTGGTGTGTGGCCTCGTCGTTTGCAGTGGCTGGTGCCGGCTTGGTGTTGTCTGCGGCGGCGCCAGGTGGACCAGTGCAGGGCGTGCTGGATGCCCGGGCGGGGTCGGGTGAGCCGGCTGATCAGGGCTGGGAGTTCGGCAGGGTGAGGTGTATGAGCTGGGAGGATCCGTTTCTGCTTCTGCTGGCGTCCGGCTCGCGGGCCCGCAGTCGGTGATTTCGCGCGTGACGAGTGCCACATGCAGGGGCGTGCCGGTGAAGCAGCGTTTTGCAGCACGGGTGCTGTCTGGGGGTGGATGGGACGAGAGAGCCTGTCTGCTCCGGTCCCGGTGGCTGGAGGCTGGGGCTGTTTGATCTACAGGAGTGCTGATGACTTCCATCGGTTCGCACAAGCGGAAGCGCGGGTGGGGGGCTGTGGTTGCAGGCGCTGCGGTGCTCGCGACGGGGGCGGGAATGGCGGTCGCATCGTCCGTAAGCGCATCGCCGGTGTCGGCAGCGCCCGCAGGCGCCTCCGTCCGGATGGCCTCCGCGGCCGGTGCCGTGCAGGTGGTTGCGCCGGGTGAGGGGATCGCGGTGCCGGAACGAACGACATCACCATCACCGTCCAGGGTGCCGACGGCGCGATCCTGGCGTCGCTGGCCAAGTCCGGCAAGGGCTGAACCGCCCTACAACCCCTACCGCCCCATAAGGGTCACGGAGGTTTGTCTCAACTCCACCAGCAGCGGCGTGCGGACGCTCCAGTCAAAGACTTCACCCACTCATCTGGCGCCTGGCGGGGCTTCGAGTCATGAGCGCACATGGTGATGTAGACATGGGTCACACGGTGGCTGAGTGGACCGGAACCTCCTTCGCAACCTTGGGCTTTGGCGTCGCTGGCCTTGGCATCGTCGTTGTCTCCGGTCCTGTGATCGTCGCGGGCGTCGCGGCCATCGCCCTGTCCGTGATCGTCACCTGGGTCCTCCACCTGGCCGGTTGGGGCAAGCCGAGCGGCCCTCGTCCGGCTGACCAGTGGGACTGGCGCGTAAAGGACCTCACTGCTCGTCGTGGGCAACCCAACTGCGTTGGCTGCCGGATAGCCGGATAGCCGGACGGCGGGCAGCGGCCGCAGCTGAAATCGGTAAGTCGGTGCCCGAAACAGTTGGCGCCCAGCTGTAGAGCAGTGCTCTGACAACCAGTGCCATCCCCGGGCGTCGGGATCAGATCGCCAACCGAGCCCTTCGTGCAGGCAAAAGCGGTCGACCGCCGACCTTCGACGAGACCGCGTACCGGGGACTCGTCGAACGGTGCTGCACGCGGCTCATGCAGTTCCGTGCCGTGGCCGAGAGCTCACGGCGGCAGTCTTCTCGATCGCCGGCCGCCAGTTCAACGACTATGCGTCCAGCCCCCTCAGAACCGCCGCCCCGCGGGAGGGTCGCGAGTCAGACGTGCTGTATGTCAGCGAGGATCCCGTCATCACGTGGGTTGGCACCGCCGTCGGCCCACTGGCTGGTTGCATAGCGCCACCGCTGAATTTCGCCGTCACAGGCGGACGGTGAGCGCGTCCTCGACGATCGAGGATCTTCCGCCGAATCCCACGGGCCAGCCGATGGGCTGGTGGCCAAGATCAATCCGCGGCGACCGCTGTACCGATGTCCCACGACCGGTGCGGCAGAAGTGAGTAGCGATCACTCATGCGCACCGGCTCCCGTACGGTCACGCTGAACCGTGCTGCCTGTTCCTGGCCTCCCCTCCGCGGCGGAGCGTGGGGCACGGAGCATCACCGCCCGGCACGGGCTCACAGTGAAGAAAGGCAGACGGGTCACGTGAAGAATTGGTCGATTTCCGGCTTCGTGGAGACTCGTGAACTGGGGGCCGGCAGCAGCGGACGTGTGGTGATGGCTGTGGAGCAGTCCACGGGTGACCCGGTGGCGATCAAGTACCTGGATGCCCGGCTCGCAGGGGACTCCCGATTTCTCCATGCCTTCCGCACCGAGGCGGGGCTTCTGAGGGACCTGCGCTCTCCGCATGTGGCCCGCTTCCATCGGTATGTGGAGAGCGAGGAGGGCGCCGCGCTGGTGATGGAACTGATCGACGGCCCTTCCCTGAGGACGCTGCTCCGGCAGGAGGGAGCCACCACCCCGGAGGCAGCTCTGACGGTCCTCAAGGGCTCGCTGCTCGGCCTCTGTGCCGCGCACGGGGCCGGCATCGTGCACCGCGACTACAAGCCGGAGAATGTGCTGGTCACGGGCGAAGGCCTGTCAAAGCTCGTCGATTTCGGGATCGCGGCCCGCGACGGGAGCACCCCCAGCGGGGCAGGAACCCCCATGTACATGGCACCTGAGCAGTGGCAGGGAGAGGCAGCCTCCCCGGCCACGGACGTGTATGCCGCCACCGCCACGTTTTTCGAGTGCCTCACCGGGGTGCGGCCGTTCCACGGTGAGCACCTGGCGGAGATTGCCGTGCAGCACCTGTCGGCGGAGGTACCCGTCCGGTCCGTGCCGGAGCCGGTTCGGCCCCTGATTGAGCGCGGTATGGCCAAGCGCCCACTGGACCGGCCGGCATCGGCAGCCGACTTCCTCGCTGAACTTGAGGCGGTGGCTGTCGCGGGCTATGGGGACGAGTGGGAGGAGCGGGGCCTCCACGCACTGGCGCTCTGCGCTGCGGGACTGATGGTGGGCTTGTCGGAGCCTTTCGCCGGTGGGGGCGAGGAGGCGACGACGTCACTTGCCACCACGGACCTTGACGGGCCGGATGGCGCCCAGGCCGTACGGCGGCCCGGTCGGCCCCGGTCCGGGGGCGGCGCCGTGCCTGCCGGCCGGTCCGCCGGGGCGGCACGTCGCCTGCGCGTCCCTGTACTCGTCGGCGCAGGCGTGCTGATGGGTGTGGCGGTGCTGACTGCCGTCGTGGTGAGCGGGGGTCCCTCCTCGCATGAGGCGTCCTCGTCGTCACCAGGGTCCAGGACCCGTCCGGTGCCCGGCAGGACGACTTCGCCGTCCGCCCCAGGGCCGGCGGAGGTTTCGGCGTCCGCCTCCTCCTCGGTGTCCCCTTCCGTCTCCACTTCACCTGGCCCACCCTCGGGCGGAGCCGATGCGACCCCCTCCGGAGGAGGCACCGCAGGCGGTGCGGCTGGGGAGGGGAAGTCCGGCGCGCCCTCCCTCGAACCCGTCGGTCCGGGAGAGCCGGCAGCGGCCACTCCCACCGGTGGCGGGCTGCAGACGCCCGCGGCGGGCTCCGTGGCGGTCAGCGGTGCGGAGATCACCCGGCTCGGTCCGGCGTCGTCGGGGCGCGCAGCCGATGCCACGATCGCGGTGACCACGACAAGCCCCGAACCAGTCACCCTCACCCTGACCTGGTACAACAGCGACGAAAGTGACACTCCGGGAGAGCAGGACGGCGCCACGGAGACCTATGTGCTCAAGGGACGCACCTCGTACGACCTCCGCTACACGCACACCTTCCGCAGCGACAGATGCCCGCGGTACTGGGGCCTGCGGATATCCACGACGCCGGGAGCCGGGTCAGGTGAGCCGTACCGGGACACGGGCGCCCTGGCATGCATCATCGAATTCCCCGAACTGGGCTGAGCGCTGTGTCTGGAGCTACCATGCCGGATTCCCCCGACTGGCCCGCACAGCGTCGGGGCGGCCCCGTGGGGCGGCCGCCCGCGCCCCAGGCCCCGGCCGACGACGACCCTGAGTACCTGACGACAGGCTGGAGTGTCAGCTCCGGCGACTCCTCCGCCTCCCGGAGCGACGTCCTTCCCACAGCCCCGACGTTGTGGAAGACGGGTCTGTACTCCCTGAGCCCTCCCGGGGCGGGCGGTCAGGCGCCGACGGTGCGACTGGCCGACCGGGAGCAGGCCGGCGGAACCGCCGTCACCGCCGTGTGGCGGGGTGGCCCGCAGGTCATCCCGCCACGCCGGCGCCGAAAGGGCGCGCGGATACGGAGATGGGTTCTGCCGGTCCTGCTCGTCGCGGCCGTGACCGCGGTCTTCCTTGCGCTGCGGGTTCTCCCGGAGCAGGCTGCCACCCAGGTCACCCAGGTCACCGAGGTCACCGTTCGCGCCGAGCCAACCGAGGTGGGCTGCAACGGCACCGCCGAGGTGGTCGCCACGGCGAGGACCAACGGTGCCCCCGGCATGATCCGCTACCGCTGGCTCCGCAGCGACGGCACCGTCTCCGGGGAGCTGAACCAGTCCGTCTCGGCCCACCAGAAGGAGGCGCGGCTCGTCCTGCGCTGGACCTTCAACGGCCGGGGCACGCAGCGGGCCGGCGCCGTCGTCGACATCCTCTCCCCGACCCCGCACACGGCCAAGGCTGCCTTCACCTACCGCTGTCGCTGAAGCCGCGTGCCGCAGTCCGGGAAGCCGTCGCGCTGCTACGGCCGGTCCGGCAGGTCTCGCGCTGGTGCCGTCACCGGCGCGCGATCAAGGTCCGTTGGTGTCTGCGTTGTGTTTCTCCCTGTGGCTGGATTCGTGGGCCTCCTTGCCGATCCCATCGGCGGCGCGTGGTTGTGGGCTGGCTGACTCGGGGTGGGTGGGGCAGGGGGAGCGCTGGGACTGGCACTGTCGATGATCGTCCTGCGGACCGACGATGCCACCACAGCGGCCAGCCTCTCTGCCATGGCCGAAAGGCGTGGGACCAGAAGATCGCCAGACGGCACAGGACAGGAACGAGTCATGAGTGCTCTGCTTCACCCTGCCGCCTGTCGGCGAAACCGGATGGCGATGTCAAGGGGGGATGCCAGGGGTGGCCCGGGTGCCGACGGTGCGTCCGTGGCCGTACAAGGGATGAGACGACGGAAGCCGGATACCGGCCCTCCCAGAAGATGTCCAGGATGCCTCGCCATGTACCACCGAAGCAGCGCAGCAGTTGTCCGTCACCTCTTCAAGCCGTTCGCCTCGCGAAACCTTGGCAGGCGGCAACTGCGCACCGGCGATGGCTCGACGCCGGGGCGACGGGAGGCTGCGGGCATGGAGTCTTTCCTCCGTACAGGACGACGCAATGGTGATTGTCTCCGAGCTCGTCAGTAACGCCATCAGGGTGGGGGGCCCGGTGCCGGTGGACATGTGTGTGACGCGGTGGTCGTCGGGGCGGCCCGTGCTGCGTATCGATGTGGTCGACGGCGGCCGGCGACTCCCCGCACGCACGAGATGGGGCAGCTTCCCGGATGACGCCGCATGCCACGGCCGGGGACTTCCCCTGGTCGACATGCTCGCCGACCAGTGGGGAAGCGAGCACAGGCCGGATGGGCATCACGTGTGGGCATGCGTCCGCGACTGCAGCCGCGATGACAGCGCGGGAGCAGTCGCATGATGCCGACAGGCAAGACATGTGTCGACCCTGCTCGTACCGTGGGGGTGAGTGGACCTGCCCGAGTGGTTCGCGACCGTACGGATACCGAGCTGGGACGACGCCGCCTCGGAAGGTCTGACCGACCGATTGGGAGACGGCGCGTGCTCCTCGAGCGTGACGACGAACTGCAGACCCTCAGGGCCGCCATCAACAACCTGGGGGAGGCGGTGCTGGTCCGGGGCGGCCCCGGTCTGGGCAAGACGGTGCTCCTGCACCAGGCCGAGGAACTCGCGAAAGAATCCGGGCTGCAGGTCCTGAGCGCACGCGGTACGGAGATGGAAAGCAGCTACGCATTCGGCGCCGTGCGTCAGCTGTTTGAGAAAGCTCTTGCCGACCGTCCCGGCCTCCTGGAAGAACGCGCGATTGCCCCGGGGCTTGCCGCTGTCCACACAGAGACAAAGGGAGCGGGGCCTGGCGATTTCGCAGTCCTGCACGGCCTCTACCGTCTCACCGCCCTACTCGCGCAATCCGCGCCGCTCGCCCTTGTCGTCGATGACCTGCACTGGGTGGACAGCGAATCGCTGCGGTTCCTGGCCTACCTCCTGCCGCGGCTTCGTGGCGCCCCCATCGTGGGTATCTGGAGCACACGCCCGGCCACCGGGAGTGCTGATGCCGCACTTGCTCAGCTGCTCGAAGACCCAGCCTGCCGTGTGCTGAGGCCTGCCCCCCTGACCCTGCCGGCGGCCGGGAGGCTGCTCGCCACGGATCTCGGACTCCACCCCGAGGCGGCCTTTGTGGAGGCATGTCACACCGCATCCGAAGGCAATCCGCTCTTGTTGTCAGAACTCGCCCGTGTTGCAGCAGCCGACCGCCTCGCACCAACGGCCGTCAACGCCCGCCGGATCGCCGGCCTGGGTGCCGAGGCGGTGCGGCACCGAGTCTCCCTGTGGTTCGGCCGCCTCACCATGGCGGCGGTGAGCGTCGCACGCGCCATTGCGGTACTGGGCAGCGACGCCACACTGCGCCATGTCGGCGCTCTCGCCGGCCTGAGCCTGGATTCGGTTGCAGAGGCAGTCGACGTGCTGAGGGAAGCCGACTTGGTTGTCACGTCCTCTGCCTCTTCCAGTCCCGTCGACCAACTACGGCTCGAATTCGTACATCCCTTGGTTCGCGAGGCCATCTACGAGGACATGGGGATGGTGGCCCGGATCAACGGGCACCGTACGGCGGCCGCACTGCTCCTGGCAGCTGGTGCTCCCACCGAACACGCCGCGTCGCATCTGATGCGCACCCCACCGCAGCATTCTTCCCACCATGCGTTCGTCCTGAGGCGCGCGGCCGATGAGGCAATGCGGCGCGGGGCGCCCGCAGCGGCCTTGGACTACCTGCGTCGATGCCGCATGGAGGCCGTGCCTGACCAGGACGAGCGGGAATTGCTGATGGCCCTGGTGACCGCAGCCGAACTCGTAGACGGTGACACGACCGTCACATACGTCGATGAGTTGCTGAGGACAACGCGGGATCCCATGGAGCGGACTGCGCTGATGGTGAGGGCGGGCAACGCTCTGCACGGTCTTGGGCGCGCGGATGAACTCACGGCCATGGCCGCAAAGGCAATCAATGAATTGCCCAACACTGATGAGGCTGCGCCCATGAGGCAGTACATGGACGCCTGCATTGTCGCATCGTCATTGCTGGGTCAAGGGCAATCTCGAAGAGTGCAGGAGATCCTCGCTTCCTGGAGACAGGATCCTCCGCACGAGGGCTGGGCCGGTGCCGTCGTGGACGGGGTATGGGCAGGCGTTGAGCTGCATTCATGCTCCCCCCGCGCCGTGGACCTGGCGCATCGGGTTCTCACAGGGAATGACGTTCTTGAGGGGTCATTGGCCTCGGCTTGGTTCGCGCTCATCCTTGCGGACGACGAGTCCGCCCTGGCCAGCATGGAAGAGGTGCTGCAGGACACTCGCCGCCGCGGAGCGTCCCGTGGCCTGGCAGCAGTGCTGTGCTCACGCGCATTGGCACGGCTGCGAATGGGACGACTTGCGGGGGCACGGAGCGACGCGCAGGAGGCGGTGGGCGCTGCGCTTGCCTGTCGTCACCGTCTGCTGCACATGCTGGGCCTGCACGTGCAGGCGGAAGCCGACCTGGAAAGCGGCAGGACGCAGCAGGCTGCGCAACTGCTCGCCGGATCGGCGGCCATGCAGGTGAACGAGGTACCGCTGAACATCTTCACGGCTCCGCTCAAGGGAACCTACTGTCGGCTGCTGTCCACTCAAGGTGCCTTCGAACAGGCAGCTGAGGCATGGCAGCGGCTCGGAGCCACCTACCAGAACGAAGCCATCCGCGGGCGCAATCCCGCTTTTCTGCCCTGGCGGTCCGCGGCCGCCGAGTGCCTGATCACGATGGGACGCATGGCGGAGGCCGAACGGCTGGCGCTGAGCGAGGTGGAGGACGCCCGAACGTGGCGCGGTCCAGGAGCCCTCGGAAGGGCGCTCCGCGTGCTTGGACAGACGCGGAGCGGGAAGCGGAACCTTGCCTGCCTGGCAGAGTCGGACGCTGTGCTGAGCCGCTCTCCGGCGGCCCTTGAGCGGGCGAAGACCCAGCTTGCCTGGGGGGCCTCACTACGCCGGGCCGGACAACGAGGCGATGCCCGGCGATTGCTGGCCCAGGCCCTCGCTCAGGCCGTGCGAAGTGAGGCCTCGGCCCTGGCGGAAGAAGCCAGGCGGGAACTTCGGGCCGCCGGCGGCAGGCCGGCTCCGATCGGAGCGCGAGGAATCGCGTCTCTGACGCCGGCCGAACGACGCGCTGCCGAGCTGGCATCGCGAGGGATGAGCAACCGCGAAATCGCCGACCAATTGTTTGTGACCCCCAAGACGGTGGAGGGACACCTTGCGGCCGTCTACCGCAAGTTGGAAATGGACCGTCGAGGACTGATCGCCGACCGCGCCGCGCTGTTCGGCTGCGTTTGAACACACGACGCTACGAGCTCGAGAAGAAGAAGGACAACCAGATGCACAAGATCACTTTGGTTACGGGCGGCACGGGAAACCTGGGCGGCCATGTCGTCACACAGATGGTGGGCCAGGGCCGGCCGGTACGAGCTCTCTCTCGACGCCCGCCGGCCGCGGGAGAGGCTCCCGGCGTTGAGTGGTGCCAAGGTGACCTGGCTGCAGGAGAAGGGCTGGAGCGCGCACTGGAAGGCGTGGACACCATCGTGCACTGCGCCACGGACGGTCGCACACGCCGCGGCGACGTCGTGGCCGCGCAGAACCTGGTGGAAGCCGCCGCTCGTGCCGACGGTCCTCACATTGTGTTCGTATCCATCATCGGTGTCGACCGTCATCCGCTGGGTTATTACCAAGCCAAATACGACACCGAACTGCTTATCGAAGCCTCGGGGCTGCCCTACACGATCCTGCGCGCCGCCCAGTTTCACGACATGCTTCACTACGCCCTTCACCAGGCATCCCGTCTGCCGGTCATGCCCGTACTGGCCCGCACGAGCTTCCAAAGCGTTGACACGGCACACGTCGCCTCCCGCACAGTGGAACTCAGCACTGGAGACCCGTGCGGACGCGTCGCGGATCTCCCAGGGCCGCACACCCTGACGATGACCGACATGGCCCGGACCTACCTCCGGCTCACCGGGCGTCGGCGACCGATCCTGCCGCTGGTCGCGCCCGGCAGTGTCCCCAGGGCATACCGGCAGGGTCTGCACTTGGCCGCAGCGCCCCAACCCGGTAGCCGCTCCTTCGAAGACTTCCTCAGAGAAGGCCCCGCCGTGAAGGTGCCCGCAGCGGCTCGAAAGACAGCTCGTTGAACGACGACAGACTCCCTGCATGCCATGCGTCACCGTCCGACTTCGCCGGCTGGGAGCGACCTTGGCCCCTCATCGGACGCGACGGGACGCTCGATGTCTTCACCCGGGCACTGCGCCATCGCCGCGTACAGGGAGTCCTGATCCACGGGCCCGCAGGCGTGGGAAAGTCCCGGCTCGCGGAGGAATGCCTCGGCCGTGCCGAACAAGCCGGATTCCGCACTGCCTGGGTGGTCGCCACCGCGGCGGCGGCTGCCGTACCGCTGGGCGCCATGGCGCACGTGATCCCCGTCGGCGTCGACCTGTCGGATCCAGTCTCCGCATTCGCTGCAGTGGACGCCGCCCTCGGTCAAGGCGGCCAAGGCAGGGTGGTCATGCTGATCGACGACCTCCACCTGCTGGACGCGACCTCCGTGATGCTACTGCGACAGCTGATGGATTCGGGCACCGTGCTTCTCATCGGCACTGTGCGGACCGGCGAGCCCTTCGACATGGCATCAGCCTTCGGCAGCGCAGACGCGATCCACAGGGTGGACATCGAGGCATTCACGGAAGACCAGGTCGCCGATGTACTCCGCGCCGCGCTCGGCGGACCGGTGAGCGGACACAGCGTCCACGAGCTGTACACGGCCAGCGGGGGAAACGCCCTTTACCTGCGGGAGTTGGTCCTGGGTGCGCTCAGGAGCCGGTCACTGCAGAGCGACGGTGAGGTCTGGCAACTGACGACCGGCCGGCGGCTGGCAACCCCCCGACTGAGAGAGCTGATCGAGGCCAGACTGGCTCAGGCTTCAGAGGCTGGTACCGGAGCACTTGAACTGCTCGCCTTGTGCGAACCGGTTGCCCTGGCCGACGCGCAGGCCGTTGCCGGACTGGCGGAGCTCATCAAGCTGGAACGGCTCGGTTACCTGAGAGTGGTCACAGAGGGCCGGCGCCACGTGGCACTGCTTGCCCACCCCCTCTACGGCGAAGTCGTGCGCGACGCAATCCCCCAGCTGCGCCGCCGCACCATCCTGCTCGGCCAAGCCCAACGAGCCGAAGCACGTGGCGCACGCCGACAGGACGACCCGCTGCACATCGCCTCATGGCGACTCGCCGCAACGGGAACCGCCGACCCTGAACAACTGAACCTCGCCGCCACCCTCGCCCGTCACAGTCACGACTACCCGCAAGTGATCCGGCTGCTCCAGGCACTGCCCCTGAGCGAACACACCGTACACAACCGCCTGCTGCTCGCCGATGCACTGTTCGAGCGGGGAAGCCCAGGTCAGGCGGAACACGTACTCGACCAGGCGAACGCGCTGGCAACCACGGAGAAGGACAAACTTGCCGTGGTCGTGGCCCATTCGGTAAACGCTCTGTGGGGCATGGCACATGCGTCACGAGCGCTGTCTGTGAGTACCTCGAGCCGCGCATACCTGACGTCACCGGAAGCGGCCAGGATCCTCACCGTCAACGAAGGCTGCATCCACGCCGCATGCGGCCGGCCCGCCGAAGGCCTCAAACTGCTGGACGCCCTGGAGCAGGGGGCCGACGCGGCGCCGGACATCAATGTCTGGCTGATCGCAGCAGCCGTCAAGACCAGAGCGCTGCAGATGACCGGCCAGATCACGCAGTCCCTGTCGTGGGCCGAACACGCCTACGCCACACATCAACGTGTAGACAGAAGAGCGCTCGCAGCACCACATCCGGCGATACAGCAGGCACCAGTGGTCCTTGCGCTCGCCGAAGACGGTCGGATTCGTGACGCCCGAACGCTGGGCAGGCAGCTTTTCAGCGAACTCGTCAATTCGGAAGCCAGGCTGGCCCGCATGTGGGTCGCCTTCTTCCTGGCCCGCACCGAATGGCTGGCCGGGCACGCCACATCCACGCGACGCTGGTACGCCGAGTGCATCGCGCTCGCCCGCTCGCACCACAAGACTCGGCCGATGCGAGAGGCGCTGGGCGGACTCGCCGCCTCCATCGCCCTCCTCGGCGACGCTGATGCGGCCGTCGCAACACTGGCCGGCCTTGACGAGGCCGATGCCTCGATGGTCGAGCGCGAGTACGTCAGCGCGATCGCTTCCCCGGGCAGAGCCCTCGGTGAGGCATGGACGCTGGCGGCCGCCGGACACTTGGCGGGGGCCCGCAAGACCTTGCTCCACGCTGCGAGCAGCCTCAAGAACAGCGGAAACCTCTCTTCAGAAGGTCTGCTGCTCATGGACGTGGCACGGCTCGGAGGGGCGGCGGATGTTGTCGGCCGACTCGCGGCCATCGCCTCCCAGTCCGACGGCCGACTAGCCCGGGCTCATGCGGCCTTCGCTGCCGGCCTGGCAGGGAACAACGCCGAGGCTCTGATGCGGATCTCGGACGAACTCGAGGACCTCGGCTGCGACCTTCTGGCCGCGGAGGCTGCCGGAACGGCAGCCTCCGTATATCGCAGGACAGGGAGTTCACGGAACGCCACCGCGGCCGCCGTGCGGTCGAGCGCTCTCGCGGAGCCCTGTGAAGGCGCGCGCACTCCCATACTGGCCACGGCTGACATGACAGTGCCGCTGACCCGTAGGCAAACGGAGATCGCATGGCTGGCTGCTGCCGGGGCTACCAGTCAGGAGATCGCGGACCAGCTGGTGTTGTCCATACGGACGGTGGACAATCACCTGGGGCAGGTTTACAGCAAGCTGGGAGTGACAAGCCGTCGCGAACTGGCTCAGGTGCTGTCGTCGGCGCCCGCTCTGAAGGCGCGGCAAACCACCGGCACGCCGTGACATGCGCTGAGGCGCTCGGACCCGGGTGGGTGCCCGTGAAGCCGGTGGCGGTGCCGTCCCGGAAAGCCCCGCCGATCGCGACATCCACACCGCCGGCCCTGAGGCCTTCCGGACTCAGGCAGACCCGGAGCTTCAGGCACGTCTGGATGCCGCTCCAAGCCGTCTCGTGCTCGGTCCGGTTGATCTTGAGGGGACCTGGCCGGCGCTCGCCGTTGGCCATGGCTCGCCGTCCGTTTCCCCGGAGTGAGGTCAAAGAGCCGACGCGATGCGCTTCGTCGCACGTCAAAGGGTGTTCGCAGCGTCGTCGGTCAGCACGTCCAACGCGTCTGCGAACAGCCGGGCCTTGATCGTGCCCAGTGTCTTGGCGTCCTTCCCTCCCATGCTGCGCGCAAGGTCGGTCGCGGCAGGCAGCAGTCCGTCCTCGGTGGTGGCCATATGGACCAGACCTGCCGTCGCCGCGTGGTCTCCTCCGTAACGTCGTCCGGTGGTCATGGCCTCGTGCACGACGGGCCGGGGGAGACGTGCGGTGATGAGCGCCGTCATTCCCGGACTGAAGGGGAGGTGCAGGTCCACTTCCGGCAGACAGAAATAGCCACGATCGCCGCGCATGACGCGGAAGTCGTGAGCGAGGGCGAGCATGGCGCCGGCCGCGAAGGCGTGGCCTTGGATGGCGGCGATGGTGAGGACAGGAAGCGACAGCACGCGCGCGAACAGCCGGTGCGTGGCGATCATCAGATCGTTGAGCAGCGCGGGGTTGGCCCCGATCCAGTCCAGGTTGAGCCCTGTGGACCAGCACTTGCCACTGGCCACAGTGATGAGTGCCCGGGGTGAGTTCGTTGCCTCGAGCCGGTCGAGCGCCTGGTTGCACGCTGCGATCCAGTCCAGGTCGAACCGGTTCTCGTCGTCGCCGAGGTCCATGAGGTAGGTGTTGTCGTCCATCTGCTGGAGGGCAGGCATGGGATCGTCCTTTCGGTTGGTGTTCTGCGTGGTCTCGCAGGGGGGTTCAATCGACACGGGTGCCGCTCGGCCGGTTCCCGCCGACGTTCCGGCTTGTGTGTACGGGAAGCCGTGATCGGTACCGTCGCAGGGCGCGCTTGCGGCAAAGGAGGTCGAGAATGAACGCGGCCGCTGGTGAAGCCGACGGCGTACCGGCCCGGCCGTCCGCGAGGCGCCTCAACTGGTGCCTGACGAATGTCTGTCGTCCTGCGGCGGCCAGCGTCTTGTCATTCCGTGCCTGGGCCATTGGCTCGGGTTCCGCAAACCGCTTTGAACGCCTGCCCAGCTCCATGGGAACGGCCGAAGGAGACCAGGCCACGCCCGGCACGTCGGACTGAACCTGCCGACCGGGGTGGTTGATCTGTATCCACGCTCGTGCGCCGCCCGACTTCGCCGCCTCGGCCCACAGCCGAAAGGGCTCCAACGGCGTTCTCGACTCCCTCACGACGCCGGCCGGACCAGTCAAGGCCCGCGCGTCGATCACGACGTTTCCCGTGATGATCAGCCCTGCTCCGCCTTCGCTCCACCGGCGATGGGGCCGGTGAATCCGCGGACCCGGCAACTGGCCAGGACCTGCCGGATTCTCTTCCACGGCCGCCCCGGCGAGCCGGTTCGGAGGGAGCACTCCACCGGCAAGCCGGAGAGGCGTGAAGAGTTCGTTCATGAATCCGGGGACGCCTCCCTGTGAGTCTGTGCAGGTATTGGCCTGAGGTTCAGGGGTTGCCGTGCTCGAGCGGAACGCCCCCCATCACGACACGGCCGTGAGGGAATGACCTGGGTAGTCGGTACTCATCTCGGCCCGCAGTTGCCGGTCTGTGTTGCCGAGCCATGGCCCCTTGAGTACCGACTGCTCATACCGGCGGGCGAGCGAACGCCGTAGCTTCCAGGGGTCCGCGGAACGACACACGGAAGGAAAACTCATGGAATCCGGATCGCACAATCACAACGAAATCGTCCTCGAAGTCCCCGAGGGGTCATCGCTTCCCGACCAGAAGGCCG
Organism: Streptomyces sp. NPDC018833; assembly: GCF_044390825.1. Taxonomy (NCBI): domain Bacteria; kingdom Bacillati; phylum Actinomycetota; class Actinomycetes; order Kitasatosporales; family Streptomycetaceae; genus Streptomyces; species Streptomyces sp. NPDC018833. The sequence continues at coordinate 31,440 of NZ_JBIRZM010000022.1, forward strand.
CGTCAGATGCCCAGGAGGCGGTCACACTCAGCGCGGGGCCGATCGGCTGCAATCGCAACGAAATCGGTGCGCTCAACCACAACGAGATCGTCCTCCCGCAGCCCATCGCCTGACGAGGGCGGGCACGCCCCTCACGTGTGCCGGCGGCGCGGCGCCCTTGCTCGGCGGCGTAGCAGATACGTCCACAGGAAAACGGCACTCGGGGCGTGGTGTCGGACGCGGCATGCAGGCTCACTGCGACCTGGCAGTTGGACTGCTTGCCCAAGGCACCCGCACCACTGCCGAGCCACGGCCACCGACATCTTCCCGTCCTTGGGGAACGACACATCGTCGATCACCCACACCATCGGATCGACGACGGGAACCGTCTTGACGGCCACCGCGCGCAACACCGCCACGTGGTCCCACGGCGACTGATTCACAAAATATGTCGGGGACTTCGACAACGCCGAAACCCGTTACCGCAGAGCGCTGGACATCTATGAGGGAACATTCGGCTCCGATCACGACACAGTAGCCACTGTCTGCCACAACCTGGGGGGTCTTTCCCATGCGCGCGGTGATTTTCTTGAAAGAGAGCCATGGGCCGCCCGCGCCGTACGGATCCGCACCCGGCTCCACGGCCCCAACCACATCCTGACCGCACTCGACACCGCCGCGTGGGCGGCGCTCCTGGACGGCTGCGGTCGTGCGGATGACGCCGAACGTTGCCTGCGACATGCGCTTGCCGTCTTTCACGACACCTACGGCACCGAGCACTACGAGATCGCGGTCACCTTGCACAACCTCGCGGCACTGCAGCACCGACGCGGCGATCTGGACCAGGCCGCGTCGAACTGTCTCACTGCCCTGCAGCTCAAGGAGCGCTTGCTCGGCTCAGGTCACCCGGACCTTTCGACGACGCTCGCCAACCTGGCGGCGCTCCACGGGACCCTCGGCGACACCGAGAAGGAGCAAGAACTGTACGAGCGGGTGGCCGCTCTCCTGACGCACAAGGTTCGCGAAACACACCCGACGCTGACACTGGCGCGAACGGCACTCGCCCGGCTCGCCGCCGCTCCCCATCTTCGAAGAAGGCCGTGATGAAGAGATCCCCGTCCGCGGCGCGCGCAGCGCTGGCAGAGGCCGCCATCTGGCTGTCCGCCGTGTCGGTGTCACTGCTTCACCTCCTGCCGACAGGTCTCAACCCGCTGACCGACATGGTCAGCGAATACGCGCTCGGTCGGTTCCCGCTGTTGGCGGACGCCTGCTTCCTGCTGGTTGCCGCTGCCGCCCTTGCACTGGCCGCATGTCTGCGCGGCGTCCTTCCATCGGAGCGTGCGACCGTCACGGGAATTGCTGGACTCACCGTCACGGGTCTCGGCTCCGCCGCGCTTCCTTTCTTCCTCACGGATCCAGAATCGCCCCCCTCCTCAATGCACGGAAAGATTCACGTGGCCGCTGCACTGGTTTCCATGGCAGCGCTCATGGCGGCGATATTCACTCTCGCAATGCGCTTCCGGACCCTCCCGCGATGGAATCGTCTTGCCCTGCCGAGCCTCATCTGCGCAGTCGTCATGAGCGCAAGCTTTCCGCTCATGCTCCTGCAGGTCTTGCCAGGACTCACGGAACGCATCCTCATCCTGGCGGGGATGCTGTGGATCGCCATGACATCCCGCTTCCTTCGTGGAACGGGAGCGAGCTGATGGAGCATCACTTCTCTTATGGCCAACGGAATCATCCATGCCCGAATCGGTGAGGAAGACGGCGACGATTCCCCCTCCGAAACCGGTCGCCGCTCGCCTTGCAGGCGTCGCGAGGTCCCCGCTTGGTCCGGGGCCGGCGCGCGGCAGCCGCGCGCCGGCCCCGGAACTCTGTGCGGCTCTCGGTCCGGGCACGCGGGCCGGAGGTCACTCCCACTGATTCGGCGCTGATGCCCGTGATGGCGGATGGCTCGGTTCTGGGGCCGGGCCATCCGCCATCCCTCTGCGAGTACTGCTGGGACCCCATCAAGGGCAGGTCGGCGCAGAGTTATCGTGTGAGGAAGTCGAGGAGGATCTGTCGGCTGGTCTGGGAGGTAAGGCTGCCATAGGCGTCGTCGAAGGCGTGTTCGGCGAACGGCAGTTTCTTGACCGTGGTGTCGACGCCCTCGGCGCGTAGGGCGTCGGCGAGGTCGTCGATGGTGGTGGGGGATGCGCTGCGGTCGCGGTCGCCGACAACGAGGAGGGTGGGCTGGAGCCCTGCGGTGACATGAGTGGTGGGCGAGACGGCGTGGTAGCGGTCCGGGTGCTGTTCGGGGGTGCCGCCGGTGAACAGTTCGGCGGCCCGGCGCGTGCCGGCGACGTCGCGTTGCCACATGCCGGTGACGTCGGTGCCGGGGTAGAACCCGACGACGGAGTGCGGGGGCTCGGGAGCGCGGCCGTCGCCGGCCTTGATGGTGCCGTTCTTCAGGCGCCAGGCGGCGTCCAGGGCGAGGGTTCCGCCGGCGGACATGCCGCCCAGGGAGATTCGGTTGGGGTCGATGCCGTAGTGGCCGGCGTGGTCCTCGGTCCAGCGAAGTGCGGTGACGAGGTCCTGGGGGGCTTTGTCCCAGGTGGGCCGGTCGGGGCGGGCGAGGCGGTAGTCGACGGCGATCGCAGCGACGCCGTGGTCGGCCAGCCACCGGGCGGTGCCGCGCAAATCGCTCTTGTCGAAGGTGTGGAAGCCACCGGCGTGCGCGAGCACGATCGCCGGGACCTTGCCCGAGCGGGTCTGTGCGGCCTTGGGCAGGTAGAGGTCGGCCTTCAGCTTCTCCCCGTCGCGCTTGGCATAGGTGGGGGAGTCGTCGGGGACGGCGTCCGGATAGGCGAGCTGGGTGATGACCTCGCCGAAGGAGATTCGGGTGTGCTCCTTGCTGGCGGTGGCGTACTGGACCGCGCCGATCACCAGGGCGAAAGCGGCCGACACAGCGGTGAGCGCGGTTAGTGTCCGACCCCAGTGGACAAGACCGCTACGCCATGCCAGCACACCGAGGCCGAGGCCGACGAGAGCGAGCAGCGCGATGTGGAACGGATACTGGCCCCCCAGCACCGGCCCGATGACGCCGACTTTCGGGATCGCTGGTATCCAGGCGCCCAGCACGATCGCTCCGTCGAGGAAGGCGATCAGCGAGGCGATCAGCGCCAGGACGACGCGGAGGATCCTGCGGACGGGCCCGGGGCGTGCCTGGCGGCGGGCCGACCGGGTCGGGGCAGCGGGCTGAGGCGTGGACATGTTGGCGCTCCGTGAGGTGGGATCACCGGCGGATGCATCAGGCTCTGCCGGACATGGCACCAGCGTCCCGGCCGGACCCCTGGCCGGCGTCCCCCTGCAGAGCCAAACCGCCGCCTGGCTCCCGGGGGGTACGCGTGATCACCGCGGTTTGGAGCCGGGCACCACCAGACCGTTTTCGTAGGCGAGGATGGCTGCCTGGGTGCGGTCCCGAAGCTGCATCTTGCTCAAGATGCGGCCGATGTGGGTCTTGACCGTCTCCTCGGCGACCACGAGTTTCCGCGCGATCTCCGCGTTGGACAGGCCGAATGCGACCTGAACCAGGATCTCGGTCTCCCGCGGCGTGAGCCGTTCGATCCGCGCCCCGGGTGTGGGCCGGGGACCGGATGTGGCGCGGGCGAACTCGTTGATCAGCCGCATGGTCATGTCCGGGGCGAGCAGGGCGTCACCGCGCGCGACGATCCGCACCGCCTCCGCGAGCTGGTCACCGGAGGCGTCCTTGAGCAGGAAACCCCCGGCGCCGGCACGCAGCGCCTCGTACACGTACTCGTCCAGGTTGAACGTGGTCAGGATCAGGATCCTGGTAGCCGTCTCGGGGTGTGCGGTGATGCGGCGGGTGGCCTCGATGCCGTCCAGGTTCGGCATCCGGATGTCCATGACGACCACGTCCGGCCCGAGCTTCTCGGCGAGCGCGACGGCCTGTTCGCCGTCCTCGGCACACGCGATGACCTCGAGGTCCGACTGGGCGCCGAGCATGACCGAGAACGCGTCACGGACCATGGCCTGGTCGTCGGCGATCAGCACGCGGATTGTCACGGGGTCGACTCCTTGCCGGTGGGTGGGGCGGGGACAGGGAGCACAGCATGGACCTCCCAGCCGCCGTCGGACGCGGGGCCGACGCTCAGCTCCCCGCCCAGCATCGCGGCACGCTCGCGCATGCCGGTCAGGCCGTGCCCTGCGCCGGGTGACGGTCCGGACGCCACAGGCACGGCAGTGTTGGTGACGCTCAACGTCAGCGTGTCGCGACCGTATCCGATCCGCACGACGACCTCGGCGCCGTAGGCGTGCCGCAGGGAGTTGCTCAGTGCTTCCTGAACGATCCGGTACGCGGACAACTCCACCCCTGGCGGCAGGGCCCGCGCCGTCCCCCGGACCTGCGAGGTGACGGTCAGCCCCGCGGCGCGGACCGAGTCCAGCAGGTCGTCGAGTCGAACCAGGGAGGGCTGCGGTGCGGTGCCGGCTGCGCCATCGCCGGGAAGCTCGAAGCGCAGCACGCCCAACAGGCGGCGCAGCTCCGTCAGAGCCTCCAGTGCGCTCGCCCGGATCGACGCGAACTCGTTGACGAGTTCCGCGGGCGGATCCGGCACACGGTAGCGGGCAGCGTCGGCCTGAACGGAGATCAGGGACATGTGATGGGCGACCACATCGTGCAGCTCACGGGCGATTCGGGCTCGTTCCTCCAGCACGGTCCGCGCGGCCCGCTCGTGGGCGGTCGCAACGAACTGCTCAGCCAGCCGGGCACGATCCTCACGCCGCCCCCGCCTGATCGACCCCGAGACCGGCCCCACAACGAGCAACACGGTGCCAAAGGCGGTCACGGGCCAGTCCCCGACCGCCGCCCCGGACAGCTTCAGAACCAGCATGAGCAAAGCGGTGACAGCGATCGCCACAGCCGTCGAGAGAGGAGGCACCCGAAGCGACAGCAGGAACAGCACCATGGCCTGCACTGCCCACACCCACAGCCAGTTGTCGTGGGTGGGCGGATGCCCCACCACGACAACGACCGTCATGGCCATCGCGAGCCACCACGCCGGCGTCGGCCACCGCAACGCCACCACCACGGTGGCGGCGTGCACCGCAGCCAGCACATGTGCGGTGAGATCCGCGCCGGTCCCGCCCAAGGCCACAGCGAGCAGAAACACCGAGACCTGCGGCAGCCGGCTCAAGGGGCGGGGCCAGGACAGCGGCGGCAACGGCCGGGCCCTCGCGGTCAGCAGATCCGCCCGAATCCCCGACCTGTCCGGCACCAATACGCCAACGCTTTCCTTTATTCGGATATTTTCGGGCACAACGGGCATCCTCCGAGGTCAGTGTGTGGCAGTGCCGCACCGACGGTAGACAGCGAACCTTCTGGGCACATCCCCCCACAGAGCTCACCACCGCATGGCTTCCCGGAGTCATGCGCTGCTGGACGGGGGTTGCCAATCCCGCGTACTTCGGCGGCGAGCCTGTCGGCGAGGTCGCGGCGGGCGCGTTTGAACCGGCCCTTCAGGTAGCGCTCCACGGTCCGCTGTGAGACACCCAGCCGCTCTCCAACGCGCCAGGTCGAGCCCTTCAGCGCCATGAAATGGCGAAGGCGATGGTCCGCCGCGCGATCGCGAAGAAGGTCCCGTTCGGCTGGGTACCCCCGGATGCCGCCTGCCGCTACAGGAAGGTCTGGCGGCACGAGTGCGAACAGGCCGAGTCTGCCAGTCATGGATTATCAGCCACCCTCTTCCCTGGTGGCTGATTCCCGTGCATGCTGTGCGGACCCCGCCTGGTGCGCCAGGCGGGGGCCAGTCCCTCCCGGCCCCCCCCACGGGAGGGCGGTCTCATGCCCGCCACCGGATGCGACGCTGACCCGCCTACCGCCCTCGCGGTGCAGTGCTTGCCGGGGAAAGGTGTCTGCCCGAGCCGCTCAGGGCCGTGCAGAGGGCGCAGGGTGGGCTGCGGCCACGGGTACGAGCGTGTGACGACCGTGGTGGAGCCGTGAGCAACCAGAGGTAACGCTGCGCGCAGACTTCACCGCTGCTGCGGCAGCCGAGCGCGTCCTGGGCCGCGAGCCTGAACTCGACGACATCGCCCTGGTGCGCTCACCGGACGAACTGGCCGGTCTGGCCGGTCCGCACGCGGACTACTTGGAGCCGATCGTCCGCCGCTTCCCCGGGGGCCGCTGAGCTCAGGTGCCGGCGAGGAAGTCACGTCCCCGCTCGTCGAGCTCGGCCACGCACCGCAGGCCACGGGCCCGGAAGCGTGCGAGGTCGCTTCGCATGCGAGAGACGCCCTTCGGGTGCGGACGGAGCGGACACCGCCCTGCACCCGTGCGCGGGTGCGGACGTTCGGGCTTTACCGCCGGGAGCCGGCAACGTTTGCTGGGCACCGCTGGGAACGCTCCGTCAGCGGCGGGAAAAGCATTGTTAGTTCTGGGAGCGCGCCGGTACTTGCTTCCGGCCGTCTCGTGTGCTGGTCGGCTCGGAGTGAGTGATCATGGCCGGACTCCTGATCTCTGACCCCAGCCGTGAAGAGACCGCCAGGGCAGGTCCGGAGCGCCGCAGGCGTAACCCCGCTGCCGAAGGTGCCGCCGCGTACCTCGCTGTCCGCCGACCTCACCACCGTGACTACCCGAGAGGACCCAACACCTGATGTCCATATGGCCTTCGATCGTTGCCGTACTCGGTACCCTCGCCGGCGCCCTGACCGCCGGACTCCTCCAGCACCGTTCGGCACGCACCGCACGCGCCGAGGAGCGCGTCGACAGCCACCGCCAGGACCAGCTCGGCGCCGTCACCGACTTCGCGGCCGCCCTGGACGCGCACCGCTCGGCGATGTTCCATCGGGAGCGTCTGGCCCTGAGCGAGGCAGGCACCGAGCACCAGCTGGAGGCCCAGACGAGGTCCCACGACACCCGGGCGGCAATCACCGCGCCCCACATCCGCCTTCAGGTCCTGGTCCCCGAGCTGGCCGGCCCCGCCCAGCAGGCCGCAGATGCCACGTACGCGCTGCGCAAGGCCATCGACCGGGCCGAGCTGGACGCCCGGCGGCATGCGGCCAAGGAAGCATCCGTCGCCTTCATCGCCGCGGCCGCCACGCTGCTGAGCCCCGACAACCGCTGACTGAGGGCGACCACTGCCAGCGTCCTGGCCGTCCGGTCGTGCCGGTCCCAACACCGGCCTGGCCGCGCCTCTGGGATCCCGCTACACGGACACCGCCACCGGGTCGCCGATGTCTGAAGACCACCGGATCCCGGATGACCACCGGATGGAATTGAGGAAGGGCACCCCCCCACATGGGAGCTGGGCAGGGGCTCCGGAAGGCGGTTGCGAACCGCGGGCCGTGAGACGCGGAGCGCAATGCGGTTTCGGCTGACAGGTCCTGGTCTGTAGGGTCTGTCCGACGGCTTGCTTTCACGGTCGGTCCCCGCTCTGCGGAAGCCGCCCGCCGGCTGGCGTGACAGCCAGGTGCTGCCCATGGTGGGAGCGGGCCGCCGTGACCCGGCGGTGTGCCGGCCGTCAGGGCGCACATCCCGGAGGATTCCATGTCTGCTCGCACCCCCTGCCCCGACGTGTCGCATGGGCGGTGGCCCTTCGTGGGGCGTGAGGCCCAGACGGTCCTGCTCCGCGACGCGTGGCACGATCCCGGCTGCCACGGAGTGATCATCTATGGGGACGCGGGCGTGGGGAAGAGCCGTCTGGCCGAACGGTTCTGGGAGGAACTGGTGGCAGGCGGCTTCCGGGGCGGCAGGACGGTGGCCACCGCGGCGGCGGCCACGATTCCCCTGGGCGCGGTCGCGCACCTGCTGCCCCCGGGTCTTGACCTGTCGGATCCTCCCGCTGCCTTCCGGACAGCGGTCAAGGCCTTCGAGACCGGGGGGCGCGGCCGCTTCGTCATGCTCGTCGACGACCTCCACCATCTGGACGCGGCCTCGGTTGCGTTGGTGACGCAACTGCTGACCGCGGGGGTGATGTTCCTCGTGGCCACTGTCCGATCGGGACATGCGGCCGTCGACGCGGTACGGGCCCTGGACCAGTGCGACCGGATGCGAAGGATAGACCTGACGGTGCTTCAGCCCACCGAGAGCGAGGCCGTGCTCTCCTCCGTCCTCGGCGGAAGTGTCGAGCGCCGGTCGAGCCTTGAGCTGCACCGGGCGAGCAACGGCAATCTGCTCTTCCTGAGGGAACTGGTGCTCGGCGCGCTGGAACGGGGCGACCTGGCCCGTCATGGAGAGCTGTGGCGGCTGTCGGGTCCGCCGACCGGCACCCGATGGCTCGCGGAGCGGATCGAGGACAGGCTCGCGACCGTCGACGCGGCCGGCCGCCGCGCTCTCCAACTGCTCGCGCTCGCCGAGCCGCTCAGTGTGAGCGACCTCACCGCCCAGGTGTCCCCCGCCACGGTGGCCGAGCTGGAAGCAGCCGACCTGATCCACGTCCAGGCGGACGGCCGGCGCACCAGCGTGACGCTCGCGCACCCCCTGTACGGCGAGGTCATCGGCGCACAGCTTCCCGTCGTCTCGCGTCGCAGCCTGCTGCGCGGTCTGCTGGAGAAGCTGGAGTCCCGGGGGACGCGCCGACGAGAGGACGCCCTGCGCATGGCCTCCTGGCAACTCGCGGCGACCGGGTCCGCGGACCCGGAGCTGATCATCCTGGCGGCCGGGCTCGCCCGCCACGGACACGACTACGAGCAGGTACTGACCCTTCTGCAAGCGCTGCCCGACACACACCGGTCGGTCAGCACGCGGATCCTCGAAGGAGAGGCCCTCTACCAGTTGGGCCGCCTGAGCGAGGCCGAGCAGATGCTCTCGCACACCTACGCCCTGGCCCGCACCGACGAGGAGCGGCTGATCATCACCCTGGAGCGCACACAGAATCTACTGTGGGGCGCGGGAAGTGCCGAGGAGGCACTCAAGGCCCATGCCGAAGGGCGCGCCGGCATCAGCGACCCTCGCCTGCTCGCCGCCCTGGACATCGACCAGGGAGCGATCCACGTGCTCGGCGGACAGCCGCAGGCCGGGCTGCGCCTCCTGCGGGGAGGGGAGGCCATACCGGACGACCGGGCGCGCACCTACGGCCTCGGGATGAAGGTGCTCGGGCTCGGGTCCACCGGCCGCACCGCCGAGGCCATCGAGCTGGGGCACGTCGCCTACGAGGAGCACGTGCGCGCCAGCACACGCGTCGTCATCCAGCACCCTTCGGCGTCGCTGTCCGCCCTGTCCCTGGCGTATGCGGCAGCCGGCGATCTCGAGAACGCCCGCCGCACCGCGGAGAGCGGCCACGCGAGCGCGGTCGAGGCGGGCGCGACCCAGCCTGCCGCCTGGCTCGCGTGGGGTCTCGGGCGCATCCACTGGCTGGCCGGCCGGGCGGCGGACTCCCGGCGCTGGTACACCGAGGCGCTCGCCGTCGCCCGTCAGCAGAACGTCTTGATCCTGCTGCGGCTCGCCGCGTCCGGACTGGCGGCCGCGGCCGCCCTCACCGGCGACACGGAGACCGCGGAGTGCGTCCACACGGATTTCGACAGCTATCCGGAGTTTCCGTTCATGGCCGGGGAGGACGCCCTGGGACGCGCCTGGCTGCTGGCCGCCAAGGGTGACCTGGTGGCCGGCCGTGAGATCCTGTTCCAGGCCGCAGCCCGGGCCCGAGATGCCGAATACAGCAGCTCCGAGATGCTCCTGCTGACCGAGGCGGCACGGCTCGGCGGCGCCCGGCAGGTCCGTGAACGCCTCGCCGAGCTGGCCGCCTGCTGCGACGGGGCCTTTGCCGGTGCGCGGGCCGGCCTGGTCTCCGCCATGGCCGCCCGAGACGCCGAAGCGCTGCTCGCGGCAGCCGAACGGCTGCACGCCATCGGGGCCCACCTGCCGGCGGCCGAGGCAGCGGCCGACGCGGCCGGAATTCTTCGCGGCAGCGGCTCGGCGCGGGCGGCCACGGCGGCGGAGGCACGGGCGAGCCGGCTCACCCGGCACTGCCAGGGTGCCGTCACCCCGCTGCTGGCGCTCACCTCCGCGCCCACGCCCCTGACAAGGAGGGAATCCGAGATCGCGCTTCTCGCCGCGTCCGGGTTGTCCAGCAAGGAGATGGCCAATCGGCTGACGCTCTCCGTGCGCACGGTGGACAACCATCTGCGCCGGGTCTTCACCAAACTGGGCATCACCACCCGCCGCGAGCTGCCCGACGCACTGAGACGGGAGTGAGGCCCTCGGGCATCCGGACTGGACCTACGGGCGCACTCACCGGACTGTCCTGGTCCCGAGCCGAAGTGGCCGCACGCGGGGGCCGGTGTTCGTACCCACCGCAAGCCAGGGCCTGGCAAGCAGTCGTGTTGTCACCAAGATCCCTGCATGTGGTGGAGGCCAGCTCTGGGCGGGGTCGCGCCGTACTGCCTCAAGCCTGGCGCCGTGGTCGATTGCCTTGGCGCGGTAACCGGTGTCGGCCCATGCCTTGCTGACGCGGGGATGGGTTTTCACGCTGTTCGAGAGCAGGTGAATGCCGCCGGCGTTGTCGGAAACGCTCTCGGCGGTGGCCCGGACGGCCAGTCCGCGGAGGGCACTAACATGTCGACATGCTGATCCGGCCAACCACTTTTGAGGATCTCCCGGAGTTGGTCGCCTGGGAGCGCGATACGGACACCCAGGGCTGGCTGGGTAAGACTGGCCAGGCCTGGCACGGGAGCGCCCTGACAGATTCCGATCAAGACCATCTCGTGAGTGATCGCGACGGAGTTCTGTCCGGGTTCGCTGTGCTGGCGGGTGTCCGCCGCGCCGACAGGGTTGTCGAGATTCGGAGAGTGGTGGTGAGCCCTGCACTGCGTGGCGCAGGGTTCGGTCGAGAACTGCTCAGGGGTTTGCTCACGCGAGCCTACAAGTATCACGAGGCCAGCTGCGTTTGGCTGGATGTCAAGGTCGGAAATCTGCGTGCACGAAGCCTCTATGAGTCCGAAGGCTTCACAGTCAACGACGCCCATCCGGTAGCCGGTGCGGAGACAGATGACGTGCCCGCAGCTTTGATCATCATGGTTCACCGACGCCGATGAACAAACGGAACCCTGGCTCGGTTGCTGCCCGGGTTTCCTCGACCAGGTGCTGGTGCGAGGTGGTCTTGCGGGCCAGGCGTCGGGTCATGAGAGTGACGGCGGCGCACGTGATGAGTGTCTCGGAGTGCTACTCGTCGCGTAGCAGAGCTGATCGAGCCCCGCACGCCCTGGCACTGCCTCGGCCGCGGCGAACTCGGCACCGCGGAACGGGTCGACTGGTTCAATTTCCAGGCAGAGGATCCTCACCCCGGACCGAACGACGGGTCCGACATCACCACCACCGTCCAGGGTGCCGACGGCGTGATTCTTGCGTCGTTGGCCAAGCCCCGCACCCGAGCTGACCCCTCCAGGGAGCGGCCATGCCCGCCGGCGGGGCCGTCTGCACGAGTCCAGGCGTCAGCGCCGGTCAGGCCGCAGTGGACCCGGCCGGGACGGCCCCGGGCAGATCCGCGACGCGGGCGAGGCGCCGGAAGGAACCGAGCAGCGCGTCGCGGTCGTACGTGCTCGTCGTCACCAGCACCTCGTCCGCGCCGGTGTCCTCGATCACCGTCTCCAGGGCGTCCGCCACCTGCTCCTCCGTGCCGGCGATGTGGCCATCGAGCCCCGCGCGGTAGAAGCCGCGCTCCTTGTCGGTCATGGTCAGCGCCTCGATCCGCTCCGGCGGCAGCAGGGGCGGGAAGACGCCGTGCGTACGCGAGTACGCCATCGACCACGCCTCCGGCACGAGCAGCCGGCGAGCGTCCTGCTCGGTCGCGGCGACCGCGACCGTGCCGGCGACGACCACATACGGCCGCTTCGACCACTCGGACGGCTCGAAGCCGCTGCGGTAGCCCTCGACCGCGTCCAGCAGCTTCTTTCTGCCCCGCAGGTCACCGATGACCAGCGGAAGCCCGGCCCGGGCGGCGATCGCGGCCCCCTCGCCCGTGGCGAGCACGTACGCAGGGACGCTGAGGCCCTCGGCGGGCCGGGCGTGCACCTGCGGATGCGCACGCTGCCCGCCCGTGAACCAGCCCAGCAGCTCGTCGAGCCGCGCCGCGAAGTCGTCGGCGTCCTTCTTGTTCCGGCCGAGCGCCCTGCGGATGCCGTCCGTGAAGCCGACCGAGCGCCCGAGGCCCATGTCGATCCGGCCCGGGAACAGCGACTCCAGCACCCCGAACTGCTCGGCCACCACGAGAGGTTGGTGGTTGGGCAGCATCACGCCGCCCGTGCCGACCCGGATGGTGGAGGTGGCCGCGGCCACCGCCGCGGCGAGCACGGTGGGCGCCGAACCGGCGACACCGGGCACGCTGTGGTGCTCGGACACCCAGAACCGGTGATAGCCCAGTGCCTCCAGCTCCTGGGCGAGGCGGACGGTGTCGCGCAGCGCGGCCGGCCCGTCGTGCCCCTCGCGGGTACGGGAACGGTCCAGTACGGACAGACGGGTGGCGGCGATCACTGAGCTCACGCCTTGTTCAACGCCCGTGCGCCGTGCAGATTCCCGCACCCCTCGCGCTCGGCCGCGTCCGGCGCCTCGCCGCGGCGCCCCGTCGGGCGCCGTCTAGTCTCATCGCGTGACGAGCAACAGCAGGCCGCTGGCCGTATTCGACCTCGACGGGACGCTCTCGGACGCCGGGCACCGCCAGTACCTGCTGGAACGCAGGCCGCGCGACTGGGACGCCTTCTTCGCCGCCGCACCCCAGGACCCGCCGCTGCCCGAGGGCGTCCGGATGTGTCTGGAGGCGGCCGTGGAGTGCGAGGTCCTGTACCTCACGGGCCGGCCCGAGCGGTGCCGTGCCGACACCCTGGACTGGATAGCCGCTCAGGCACTGCCCGAGGGGCGCCTCTTCATGCGGCGCAACGACGACCGCCGGCCCGCCCGCAGGACCAAGCTGGACATCCTCCGTCGGCTCGGCCGCGACCGGGAGGTCCGGCTGCTCGTCGACGACGACGAGCTGGTGTGCGACGACGCCGAGCGCGCCGGTTTCCGGGTCGTACGGGCACGATGGGGTGCGCGGAGCACGAGCGAGGCCATGAAGGACGCGCAGGAGCGCGAGGGACGCACCTGATACTCCCCGCCCGCCCGGGCGGGAGCGTCAGCCGCCGTCCTCCAGGCGGAAGCCGACCTTCAACCCGACCTGGTAATGCTCGATCCGACCCTCGACGATATGCCCCCTGATCTGCGTGACCTCGAACCAGTCGAGGCTGCGCAGCGTCTGGGACGCCCGCTCGATGCCGTTGCGAATGGCCTGGTCGACGCCGTCGGGGGAGCTGCCCACGATCTCGGTGACGCGGTAGGTGTGGTTCGACATGTGCGTCGCACTCCTCTCGGTGCATTGACTCCACGGTGCCCCACGGGAGGGCGTCCCGCGAGACGTCGCATCCAGGCGAGGTCCCGTGCGACCACCGAGGCCGCTCCCTCGAACGGGAGCCGGCGCGCCGACGCCGAGGGGCGCGAGGCGCCGCCCGGGCTGCCCGCGGCGGAGCCGCTGCCTGCGATGCCCGGGTCAAGCCCGGTTTGCGTGCCCGCACGCCGGCGGAGCGGCGGTAGCCGGTGCCGCTCCCGCGCCTGGAGGCCCGGCGGCCGCGGCGCGCGAAGCGGGCGGTGCGCACCGAAGCGCGCTCGTCGGGGCTCCGCCCCGAATGCGCGGGCGAGGCCCGACGTGCCGGCGCAGCCGGAGCACTGTCCGTACGTGCGCCGCCGGGCCCGCCCCGCCCCGCCCCACGTCACGCCGCCAGGAGCTCCGCGCGGAACGCGGCAGCCGTCCGGCGGGCCTCGCGCAAGCCGATGCGGACGAACTCTCCCTCCAGCTCGACGAGTTCGGCCAGGGGCTCGTCCTGCGGGCGGCCGCTGCGGAAGCGTGACCGGGCAAGGCCCAGGCGGGCCAGCGTCGCGCCCCGGGCCTCGTCCATCTCCTCGAACTCGCGCAGCGCCGACCCGTAGACCGCGCAGGCCTCCTCGTAACGCCCGGCCCGGAACAGGACGTTGCCGCGCATCTTGTGGTTGTACGCCAGCGCTCCCGCCAGCTCCATCTCCCGGCAGACGGCCTCGGCCCGCGTCAGCAGCCCGAGGGCCCGGTCCGTCGCGCCCCGCAGCGACAGCACGTCGGCCATGCCGCGCAGCGACCAGGCGCGCCCGCGGGCGTCGTCGGCCTCGGACGCGATCCGTACGCACTCCGTGAACAGCTCCAGCGCCGTGGCGTGGTCGCCGGTGTTCCGGCGCATCTGGGCGATGCCGGACATCGCCCACACCATGTGCCGCGACTCGCCGTGTGCCCGCGCCTGCCGCAGGAGTTGCTCGTGCAGGTCGGCCACGGCCGCTTGTAGTCGCCCTGTATCCGGCCGGTCTCGGCGCGGGCCGCCGTACGCGGGGTTGACCCACCCTTTGGTCCATACCAAAATCCAGCCACACCCGTGCGAGCGCGGAGCGCTTCCCCCCATGTCGGGTCCATCCTCCGTGCCCTCACACTGAAGGTGACCTCCGTGAAGAACCGCTCGCTCACTCTGTCCACCGCACTCGTGTGCGCTGTCGCCCTCGGCGGCTGCGGGCTGATGCCGGGAGGCTCCGCCATCAGGACCGTGCACGTGTGGCTGATGAAGGACAGCGTCTCGCAGGACTTCCTCGACCGCTTCACCGCAGCGTTCGAGGACAAGCACCCCGACATCGAGCTCGACGTCACCTTCCAGGAGTGGACCGGCATCGGGAAGAAGGTCACCGAGGCACTGGAGGGCGACGACGCCCCCGAGATCATCGAGGTCGGCAACACCCAGGTCGCCCAGTACGCCGAGAGCGGCGGACTGCGCGACCTCACGCTCGAGTCCGTCCGCGACCTCGGCAACGAGGACTGGCTGCCCGGCCTCGCCGAACCGGGCAGCATCAACGGCTCCCAGTACGGCATCCCGTGGTACGCGGCCAACCGGGTCGTCATCTACCACAAGGGCCTCTTCGCAAGAGCCGGCATCAAGGAGCCCCCGAAGACCCGTGCGCAGTGGCTGGAGATCTCCGAGCGGCTCAACACCGCGGGCACCGACGGGATCTACCTCTCCGGCCAGGACTGGTACACACTGGCCGGCTTCATCTGGGACGAGGGCGGAGAGCTCGCCGTGGACAGGGCCGGCGAATGGGAAGGCGCACTGCACACCCCCGCAGCCCTGCGCGGCATGGAGTTCTACCGACAACTCCAGTCGCACGGCTCTGGTCCGAAGGACGGCGACGAGGAGACCCCGCCCCAGGCCGAGGTGTTCGCCAAGGGCACGGTCGCCCAGATGATCGCGGTCCCCAGCGCGGCCACGGTCATCGAACAGGCCAGTCCCGCGCTCAAGGGCAAGCTCGGATTCTTCCCGGTGCCCGGCAAGAGCGCCAGGGAGCCGGGCGCCGTCTTCATCGGCGGCTCCGACCTCATCGTGCCGAAGAACTCGGAAGAACGGGCAGCCGCCGTCGAGGTGGTCTCCGCGCTGGCAAGCGACCCATGGCAGATCGACCTCGCCCGGACGATGAACTACGTGCCCAACAAAACCACGCTCGCCGATGAACTGGCGGGCCAGGAGGGCACCTCGGCCATGGCCGCGGGCGCGGTCAGGGGCAGGGCGACCCCCAACTCCCCGCAGTGGGCGAACCTCGAGGCCGACAACCCGATCAAGCCGTACATGACGGCCGTTCTGACGGGCCAGGACCCGCGGCGCGCCGCACGGGCCGCCTCCGACCGCATCACCGCCGCCCTGCTGCCCTGACCGGCGCCAGCGGGGACACGGGCGGCACCGGCGGCACCGGCAGCACCGGGGCACAGGCGGTACGGCTAGGCACGGGCGGCACCGGCGGCACCGGCGGCACCGGGGCACCGGCGGTACCGGGGCACAGGCGGTACGGGTAGGCCCCGGCGGCCGGGGGACGGACGGTGCGGGTCGGAACGAGCGGCACCGACGGCACGGCTCGTGAGTGCGACGGCGGGCATGGGACGGCACGGGCGGCAGCGCGGACACGGTCGGCACCGGCAGCACCGGGGCCACGGGCGGTACGGGTCGGCACCGGGAGGGAAGGACGGTACGCAAGGCTCGGCGCGGGTGCGGCGGCGGAGCATGGGTCGTCACCGACGGCACGGCTCGGCACATGTGCACGGGCGGTCACGGACGGCACGGCACCGGCGGCACCGGACAGCACCTGAGCGCACCCGACGGCACCGGAGGGTGAACGGATCCGTACACCAAATGCCCGGCATTCAGCGTCCGCACATCCACTCTCCGCCGGGCAGTCATGTCGAATCCAGCCGGCCACGGAAGAAGTAAGGAGCCGGGCCGCCGTACCCGCGGTCCGTCCCTTCGTCCGGCACAGGAGACCGCCATGCCAGCATCGCCCCTCGTCGCCACCGCCCCGGCGCCCGCCCTGATCCCGGCCCCCGCCCCCGTACCCGCCGAGAGCCCCGGGAACGACGAGCTCCGCTACATCGTCTCCCTCGCCCGGGACCAGGAGGACGTACGCGCAGCCCAGCGCCTGCGCCACCAGGTGTTCGCCGGCGAGATGGGCGCGCGCCTCGACGGCCCGGAGCCGGGGCTCGACTCCGACGCCTTCGACGCGTACTGCGACCACCTCCTCGTCCGCGAGGCGGCGACCGGCGATGTCGTCGGCACCTACCGGCTGCTGCCCCCCGAGCGCGCCCGCATCGCCGGTCGTCTGTACTCGGAGGGCGAGTTCGACCTCGCCCGCCTCGTGCCCATCCGTGACGACCTCGTCGAGGTCGGCCGCTCCTGCGTGCACCCCCTGCACCGCAACGGCGCCGTCATCGCGCTGATCTGGGCCGGCCTCGCCCGCTACATGACCCGCACCGGGCACAACTGGCTGGCGGGCTGCTGCTCCCTCCCGCTCGCCGACGGCGGCACGCTCGCCGCCGCGACCTGGGACACCGTGCGCGCCAAGAACCTCGCCCCCGAGGAGTACTGGGTCACCCCTCACAAGCTCTGGAAGGCGGACGGTGTCGCCCGCCCCGCTGGACGCGTCGAACTCCCGCCGCTGCTGCGCGGCTATCTGCGGCTCGGCGCCTGGGTCTGCGGCGCCCCGGCCCACGACCCCGACTTCAACGTCGCCGACCTGTACGTCCTGCTCTCCCTGCGCCGCACCAACCCCCGCTACCTGCGCCACTTCCTCTCCCTCGCCCCGGTGCGATGAGCGTCTGGCTGCCCACGGCGCCCTGCACACCCGAGGCCTGCGCCACCCACTCGGACAGGACGGCCGCCGCGCCGCTCGCCCTGCTCCGCCTGGTCGCCGGCGTGTCGGCCGTCCTCGCCGGGGTGGTGCTCTCCCCGTTCGCCGCGCTGCTCGGCCTGCTGTTCGGCGCGCGGGTGCGGCACGCGCTGACCCGGTACTGGGCGCGCGCGGTGCTGCGTGCCTTCGGCGTACGCATGCGCGTCACCGGCGTCCCGCACGGCGAACGCGCCTCGCTCGTCGTCGCCAACCACATCTCCTGGCTGGACATCCCCCTGATCGCCGCCGTGATGCCGGGCCGGATGGTCGCCAAGACGGAGGTGCGCCGCTGGCCCGTTCTCGGCCCGCTGGCGGCCCGCGGCGGCACGCTGTTCCTCGAACGCGACCGGCTGCGCGCCCTGCCCGCCGCCGTCGCCGCGATGGCCGACGCACTCCGCGGCGGTGCCCGTGTGATCGTCTTCCCCGAGGGCTCCACCTGGTGCGGGCGCGGGCAGGGCCGGTTCCGTCCCGCGGCCTTCCAGGCCGCGCTGGACGCGGGCGCCGCCGTCCAGCCCGTGCGCATCGGCTACGGGCCCACCGGCGCGGCGGCGTTCGTGGGGGACGACCCGCTGCCCGCGTCCCTGTGGCGCGTCGCGGCGGCCGGTGCCCTCACCGCGGAGATACGGCTGCTGCCGCCGATACTCCCCGGCTCTCGCACCGACCGCCGCTCACTCGCCCGCTCGGCTCAGCTCGCGGTGGACAGGCTCAGCGCGAACCGGCCCGCCTCGTCCGTCCACCAGTGCGTCAACGCCATGCCCGCACCGGCCAGTTCCGCGCGCACGCCCTCCTGACGGAACTTCGCCGACACCTCGGTGCGCAGCTCTTCACCCGCCTCGAAAGGCACCACCAGATCCAGCTCACGGATCTTCACGCTCAGCGCGGAACGGGCCCGCAGCCGCATCTCGATCCACTCGTGCTCCCGGTCCCAGACCGCCACATGATCGAAATCTGCCGGGTCCACGTCCGCGCCCAGCTCCCGGGCGATGACGGCGAGCACGTTCTTGTTGAACTGTGCCGTCACCCCGGCCGCGTCGTCGTACGCGCGCACCAGCACGGCCTCGTCCTTCACCAGGTCGGTGCCGAGCAGCAGCGAGTCACCCGGCGTCAGCAGATCCCGCACCGACCTGAGGAACACCGCGCGTTCGGCGGGCAGCAGATTGCCGATCGTGCCTCCGAGGAAGGCGACCAGCCGTGGTCCCGGTGTGCCGGGCAGCGCCAGACCCCGGGTGAAGTCGGCGATCAGCGCGTGCACATCGAGCCCCGGGCGCTCCGCGAGCAGCACCTGCGCCGCGCCCGTCAGCGCGCTCTCGCTCACGTCCACGGGCACATAGGTGTGCAGATCCGTCAGCGCGTCCAGCAGGAAACGCGTCTTCTCCGACGACCCCGACCCCAGCTCCACCAGGGTGCGGGCCCCGGTTGCGGCCGCGATCTCCCCGGCGCGCGCGGCGAGGATCTCCCGCTCGGCACGGGTCGGGTAGTACTCGGGCAGCCGGGTGATCTCCTCGAACAGCTCGCTGCCCCGGGCGTCGTAGAACCACTTGGGCGGCAGCACCTTCGGCGTGCGGGTCAGGCCGTGCAGCACGTCGGCACGCAGGTCGGCGTCCGTCGCGTCCTCGGGCAGGGTACGGGTCAGCAGGAACGGGCTCACTCGGTCGGCTCCTTGAGCTCGGTCAGCAGGAGATCGGCGCGCGTCGCGGTCAGCAGGGTCCGGTCCGGCACCTCCTGCCAGCGGGGATCGTCGTCGTACGGCTCCGAGGCCACGACCAGGCGGCCGCCGGAGCCGGCGAGGTACCAGAGGGTGTCGCCCCACGCGGTCGCCGCGATCGCGTGACCGTCGGTGAGGAGCAGGTTCAGCCGGCAGTCGCCGGCCGCCGCCGCCGTGTCGCGCACGGTGTCGGCAAGGGCCTGACCGAGGTTGTCGCCCGCCCGCAGGCGGTGGAGCACCAGTGCCCAGATCAGTGCGGAGTCGTTGCGTGCCTCCAGCGACAGCAGCTCGGTCGCCGGCAGTGACGCGGCCAGGCCGGCCAGGGAGCCCGGCCAGCCCCTCACCGCGCCGTTGTGACTGAACAGCCAGCGCCCGGAGGCGAACGGCGCGGCCGCCGCCTCGTTGTCCGCCCCGGGCTCGGTGGCGTCGCGCACCGCAGCGAGCAGCGCCTCGCTGCTCACCACCCGGGCGAGATCGGTGAAGGACAGGTCGGCCCAGATCGGCCCGGCGCGACGGTAGCGGGCGGGCAGCGGATCGCCCTTCGCGTACCAGCCGACACCGAAACCGTCCGCGTTCACCGTGCCGTAGCGCTGCCGGCGCGGCGCCCAGGACTGGCGCATCAGGGCGTGGTCCGGCTCGGTGAGCAGCGCGCCGAGCGGCTCCGGCGGCCCGAGATAGGCGAGGTGACGGCACATCAGGCGGCACCTCCCGTGCGTACCTCGGCGTCCCGCGCGGTGCGGAAGCCGGAGAAGATCTGCCGGCGCACCGGCAGGTCCCAGTTGCGGAACGTGCCCCGGCAGGCCACCGCGTCCACGGCGAACGAGCCGCCGCGCAGCACCTTGTGCGCGCTGCCGAAGAACACCTCCGAGTACTCGCGGTACGGAAACGCGGCGAAGCCGGGGTAGGGAAGGAAGTCGCTGGACGTCCACTCCCACACGTCGCCGATGAGCTGACGCACGCCCAGCGGTGATGCGCCCTGCGGGTAGCCGCCGGCCCGGGCGGGCCGCAGATGGCGCTGCCCCAGATTGGCGTGGAACGGCTCCGGATCGCCGTCGCCCCACGGGTAGCGCCGCGAGCGACCCGCCTCGGGATCGTGCCGGGCCGCCTTCTCCCACTCGGCCTCGGTCGGCAGCCGGCGGCCCGCCCACCGGGCGTACGCGTCGGCCTCGTACCAGCTCACATGCAGCACCGGTTCGTCCGCGGGGACCTCCTCGGTGATCCCGAAGCGGCGCCGCAGCCACACCCCGTCCGCACGCCGCCAGAACAGCGGCGCGCCGATGCCGTGGGCCCGGATCTGGCTCCAGCCCTCCTCGGCCCACCAGCGCCGCTCGGTGTACCCGCCGTCGTCGATGAACGCCTGATACGCGCCGCACGTCACCGGGACGGTGTCGATCCAGAAGGCGGGCACGTCCCGGCGGTGCGCGGGCCGCTCGTTGTCCAGCGCCCAGGGCTCCGTCGAGGTGCCCATGGTGAAGGGGCCACCGGGCACGAGGACCTCGGCGGGCAGCGGCTCCACCGGATGGTGTGGCGGCTCCGGAGCGGCGAGCACCGCGGGCCCCTTGCGCAGCTGATGGGTGATCAGCATCGTCTCGTCGTGCTGCTGCTCGTGCTGCGCGATCATGCCGAACGCGAAGGCGGCGTCGACGAGCGGCGCTCCCTCCAGCGGGGTCCGCTCCAGGACGTCCAGCACCCGGCCGCGTACGTCGGCGGCGTACACCCGTGCCTCGGCCGGAGCCAGCAGCGGCAGCGACGGCCGCGCGGCCCGGGGATGCTCGAAGGCGTCGTAGAGGGAGTCGATCTCCGGCCGCAGCGCCTCACGGCCGCCGACCGCGCGCAGCAGCCACTGCTCCTCCTGGTTGCCGATGTGCGCCAGGTCCCACACCAGGGGGGACATCAACGGTGAGTGCTGGGCGGTCAGTTCACCGTCGTCGACGCACGAGGTGAGGTGGGCGGTACGGGAACGGGCGCGGGTGAGCGCGTCGAGCGCGTGTTTCCGCAGTTCGTCGGTCATGTGACAGGCTCCCAGGCCACGGAGGGAACGCGCCGGTCGTCGGCGGGGCAGAGGCCCGGCAGGACATGGCGCTCGTTGAATGCGGCCACGCTCGCGCGCACGGCCTCGGACGCGCCGATGCGCTCCAGAGCCTCCAGCGCGGCGGCGAAGCAGGTGACGGCCGCGGCGTGCAGCTCCGGGTCGGTCAGCCCCCGCCTCGCGGCGGCGACCCACAGCGGGTTGCGCGGCGCGGGCCGCGAACCGGCGTACTCCGCAAGCGGTTTGACCGCCCGGTACACCGTCTCGGCCGCTTCCGGATCGTCGAACAGCGCGGTGGTGACGGCGAGCGGCACCATCCAGCCGTCCTCGCCCGGCTGGGCGTCGATCATGCGCAGTTCGAGGTGACCGCGCGGCCTGACCGGCGGGAAGAGCGTGGTCAGGTGGTAGTCGAGGTCGTCTCTCGTCGGCGGCCGGGGCGCCCCCGAGCGCAGCCACTGCCGGAACGTGAGCCCGTCCGGGCAGTCCCAGGCCCCCTCGGCGCGGCGCAGGCACATCACCGGCGCGTCCAGCGCGTGCGCGGCCCATGCCGACCGTGGATCCCGTAACGGGTCCGGCGCCAGGGGGCGCACGGGGTCGAGGGCGTCCCACACGGCCTGCCTGGCCGAGCGCCAGCCGGTGCGACGACCGGTGCGGAGCGGGGAGTTGGCGAAGGCGGCGACGAGGACCGCGCCCAGCAGATGCGCGAGAACCCAGCGTCGTGCGTGTCCCAGCGGGCCGGGTTCCTCCTCGCCCGCGTCCAGGCAGACCTGGACGGATGCCGAGCTGCACATCATCGTGCGCCCGGCCGGACCGGAACGGTCCAGATGCCGTTCCATCGCGTCGTACCGCGGATCGTCGAGAAGCCGGCGGGGCGGGTGCCAGGGATCGAGACCGGATCCCGTCGTGGCCAGGCCCGCGGTGCGCAGCACGGCCCGTACGGCACGCAGGTCGGCGGCGGTGGAGTCGATGCACTCCATCAGGGTCGCGGCGGGTCGTGAGCTGAGCTCCAGCTGGCCGCCCGGTTCGAACGTCAGGGCCGAGTCCAGCGGGAGGGCACGTACCTGGTCGAACGCCGCCGCGAGGCGCTCGGACGGTACACGGGTCCGGGGCCGGTCGAGGTCATGGACCAGCCACTCCACCTCCACCCCCACACGGCGGGGCGGGCCGGTCTTGAAGCAGATACATCGGAGCAGGTCCTCGGCCTCGTCCTCGGATATCGAGTGCCCGAAGCCGCCGGTATCTGGTGGATGCATAGATCGACTCCTCCTGTCGAGGGCCCCGCGGAAGGGCCTGATGTCAACCTAAAGCCACGTCCGCCGGTTCGCACAAGGGTGCGCTTGAGGAGCGGAAATCCGGTTGCCCGGTCCGCGCCCACCGGCGAGCATTGCAGCCATGAGCGCACGACTGCGGGGGATCGCGAAGCAGAACGAGGAGATCGTCGCGGCGGGGGTGTACCGGCTGCCGAACGGCCGTGAGATCCCGCTGGGGGACGACATCGCCGCTGCCGCGGACGGCACCCGGCTGTACGGTCCCGAGCCCATCGAGGTCACACCGGACACCGACCGCGCCACCGTCGTCGAGGTCACCGCCGAGAGCAGCACCGAGGCCGCCCGGAGGATGACCGCGGCGGCCCCGGGCCCCGTCGCGGTGCTGAACTTCGCCTCCGCGCGCAACCCCGGCGGCGGTTACCTGGGCGGTGCCCAGGCCCAGGAAGAGGCCCTGTGCCGGGCCTCCGCGCTGGACACCACACTCCTGCGCGCGCCCGCGTACTACGAGCACCACCGCACGGACCGCAGCGTGTTCTACTCCGATCGTGTCATCCACTCGCCCGCGGTCCCGGTCTTCCGCGACGACCGCGGCCGGCTCCTCGACAGCCCGTACCCGGCCGGATTCCTCACCTCCCCCGCGCCGAACGCGGGTGTGATCACCCGCCGTACGCCCGAGGATGTGCACCGCATCCCCGCCGCGCTCGCCACCCGTGCGGAACGGGTCCTGGAGGTCGCCGCCGTGACCGGATACCGGCGCCTCGTGCTCGGTGCCTGGGGCTGCGGCGTGTTCCGCAACGACCCCTCCGTCGTCGCCGGCGCCTTCCACGCGCTGCTGGGCCCGGGTGGCCGGTTCGCGGGCCACTTCGACGAGGTCGTCTTCGCGATCCTGGACCGTACGGCGGACAAGGGGACCCTCGGGGCCTTCCGCCGGGTCCTCACGGACGGGACCGTGGCCCAGCCGTAGACGTAGCACCGCCGCGCCACGGCGGGCCGGCGTGAGATCCGGCCATCCGCTGTTCCGGGGCCCCGGCCCGCACGGTGCCACGCGGCCGCGACCCGCGGACCCGTGGAGTCCCGCCCAGCCCGTAGGACCGGATCGACCTCCCAACGCCCGCCCCGGCAAGGGGAGTTCCGCGCACAAACAATTCCGGCCATCTGCCCCGACCGGTGTGCCACCGGTCTGGAAGTATGACGCGGGCGATGAGCCAGACACCCGAACTGCCCGTCCAACGCTCCGTCCCGACCAGTGCCGACGTCGCCCGGCTGGCCGGAGTCTCCCGGGCCACCGTCTCGTACGTCCTCAACAACACCGCGTCGGTCCGGATCAGCGAAGCCACCCGGCTCCGGGTCCGCACCGCCGCCGAGCAACTGGGGTACGTGCCGCACGCCGCGGCCCGCAGCCTGCGCGCCGGACACACCCGCACCGTGCTGCTCCCGACGGCCCATCTGCCGCTCGGCGAGTTGTCCCGGCCGTTCTCCGACGAGTTCCAGTGGGCGCTGCGCCGCCTGGACTACACCGTCGTCCAGTACGGCAGCCTCGGCCTGGAGGGTGACGAAGCCGCCCGCGCCTGGGCCGAGTTGCGTCCCGTCGCCGTCGTGTGCCTCGGGGACGCGGAACCGACGGCGCGCGGCGTGGAGGTGCTCAAGCGATCCGGTGCGCGCGCCGTCGTCACCCTCGGGCCGCGCGCCGTGGCGGGCGCGCACGCGCTCCTCATGGACCAGCGCAGGGTCGGCGGCTGCGCCGTCGGGCATCTGATCCGGCGCGGGCGGCGGGCCGTTGGGGTGGTCGTGCCCGAGGAAGCGGCGCTCCGCCCGTTCGCCGAGCCGCGTCTGGAGGGCGCACGCGCCGCCGCCGAGGGCACCCGCACGCGCGTCGTGCCGCTGCCCATGGCGTACCAGGAGGAGTCGGCGGCAGGGCTCGCCGCCCGCTGGCGCTCGCTCGCCCTGGACGCCGTCTACGCCTACGACGACGAGTACGCGATGCTGCTGATGCGCGCCCTTCAGGACGAGGGCGTGGACATTCCCGGCGAGACAGCCGTGATCGGCGCCGGCGATCTGTTGCTCGGCAGACTGCTGCGGCCCCGGCTGAGCACGGTGGGCATCGACATGGTCAGCGGGCGCAGGCTCGCCGAGCTCGTGGACCGCGTGGTGCGCGAACCCGGCACGAGGCCCGAACGGCACGAGCTGATGGCGGCGGGAGCGGTGCACCGCGAGTCGTCCTGACGGCGGCGGGGGCCGAGCGTTGCGAGTGCACCGACCACGGACGCTGAACCCCGCACCGCCGTGAGTCCACCCGCGGGCACGCTCATCTCGCAGGACTCGATTCGACACAGCCGGAGGAGCCATGTCGCTCCCGTCGACCGGATGGCATTAGAGCAGTTACAGCGGCGACTTTGAGGACGCCTGCGTGGAAGCCTCCGTACACACCGATGGCGACGGTGTCGGCCGTCGAGATCGCGGAGATCACCGCGCCTTGCTCCTGGAGGGGGCGCAGCCGTTCGGTGGTCATGCGGGTGGCCAGGTGCTCGCCGCGTTCCTCTGGGGCGACGCAGCCGGCGCCGAGGCATGCGCTGGGCACTGGGGAGCCGCCGAAGAACTAATTGACCAGCAGGCCGAGGCCACCGGCGACGACCCGGCCACCGCGGACAGCCACTTGGAGGTCGGCGTGCTCGCGCAGGTCGGTGATGTCGCCGACGCGGTGGCCGTAGGCGCGGGTGGCCAGCTCGTCGTACTGCTGCCACAGGCCGTCATCGGCCGTTAAATTGACACACCCCCGGACGGCGTCGGGTCGGGTGGGGAAGGTCCGCGTGAACGTCAGCACGCGCGTGCCAGCCTGGTTGTGGCCGGAGGTACGGCACGTGACGATCCCGGTGTCGGAGAGGCTCCTGGAGTGCCGGCGGCTGAGGATTTCCGTCTACGCGTAGAGCGTGTCGCCGATGAAGACGGGGGCTTCGAAGCGGACGTCGGTCAGCCCGAGGTTCGCGGATGTCAGGCCGCTGGTGCTGCGCACTGTCATGCCCGCGAGGAGGTTCAACGTGACGCCGCCGCATACGAGGATGCGGCCCCACTCGGTGCTGCTGGTGAACTGGGCATCGGTGTGGATGGGCGCGACGTTGCCGGTCAGCGCGGTCCCCAAGAGGTTGTCCGTCTCGGTGACCGTCCGCCCCGGCCGGTGCTCGATGACGAGGCCGACGGCGAGCTCGTCGTATCCGAGGCCGGCATTCTCGCGGATGCGACCCTCGGCGATGTGCCGAAAGCTCTTCGGCAGACCGCTGTTCATGGTGTCCGGTGGCTGTCGGGCGGAGTCGCTCATCCGTCCACCTCGCGGGCCAGGGCTTGGGCGGCGCTGAAGAAGGGAGTGCCCACCATCTGGCCGTCCACGGATGTGATGCTGCTTCCGCTTTGTTGGCCGGCGGCGACGATCGCCCGCGCACGGGCGATCTCCTCGTCGGAGGGCGAGAACGTGTCGTTGATGACGGCCGCTTGGCGGGGATGGACAGCACCCTTGCCGTAGAAGCCGAGCTCCTTGGCTTTCTCGGCTTCGCGCCGCAGCCCGTCGAGGTCGTTCAGGTCGAAGACCGGCGCGTCGATGGCGGGGATACCGGCGGCCGTCGCGCTGTTGACCAGGGCGCAGCGGGCGTAGAGCAGGGCCTCCCAGCTCAAGCCGCAGCGGACGGTCGCGGCGTAGTCGGCCGACCCGAAGACGGCGCCGCCGAGCCGGGGCGCGGCCATGATCGAGGGGAGCCTGTCGAAGGCGCGTGGCGTCTCGACCAGGCCCCAGATGTCCGGGGTGTAGCCCTCGGTGTCCAGGTCGCTGGCGAGGAGCTCGATGTCCCGGGCGGACTCGGTCTTCGGGACGAGGACGAGGTCGGGCCGGGCCGTGTACGCGGCCATGGCGACGAGGTCCTTGGCTCCCTCCAGGGTGGTCGGGGCGTTCATGCGGATGCCCAGGGTGCACGGCGCGTCCGGCCGGTCGAAGAACTGCTGCGCCTGGGTGCGAGCGGCCTGCTTGTCCGGCATGCGACGTGCGGCACTGGCCGAGGCAGAACACGCCCGCGTCCTGCTGACCGCGGCACCCGGTGACGAAGTCCCGTTCTGGGCTCTGGCCTGGGGACCTCCGGCGGCCTCGGTCTACTCGCGCACCGCAAAGGTCCACGAAACCCTTGGCGATTACCGCGCGGCCGCCGAGCAGTACGCCCTCGCCGCCTCCACCCGCCCCACCGGAACCTATGCCCGGATCGTCGCGCTCGACCTGGTGGCCGGAGTCGAGATGCACCTCAAACGCGGCGGCATCGAGCAGGCGTGTGCCACCTGGCACCGGGCCATGGACCACATGGACGGCGTACGGTCCGTACGCACCCGCAAGGCCGTCACGCGGATGCGATCCGACCTGGCCCGATTCCGTGCCCGCGGCCTGCGGTGTGCGGCCGAACTCGACGAACGGGCTCGAGACTTTCTCACCGGCACCTGACGTCCGCTATGTCCTCGCGAGAGATGTGCGCGCTGCGCGGAGAGCATCCGGTCCGTGACGATCGCGGAAGCCACGAACGACATGCACGTCCGGCTGGACCCGTACGGGCACATGCCCGAAGTCCAGGAACCGCGGCAGCGAGCGGAGGCAGTCCTCCCCGCCCAGCACCAGGACAAGACGCTCTTTTAAGTGCTGCCCTGGTGCTGCCATCCCAAGCCGCCAGCCGCGCCCTCAATTCCCTGATCACCCTCACCGTCGGCTCGATCTCCGCATGCGGCAGATCGCCGTCTGGGCCGAATCCGCCGCACCGAACCCGGACCCATCTGGTGTCAGCTTCTCGGGGCTTCAGCCCCGAGAAGCTGACGACTCCGAGGCATGGTCAGGAACGACTCTTTGCCCGGTGACGGCGTCAATGAACACGTCTTGCGATGCGGCGCTCATCATCCAGACGGGACGCCATCGGCCGTCGATGCGCTGTGCCAGCAGCGTCAAGTCCTTCGGGTCGTCCCCAGTCGCTTTCCTGCCCAGGTTCCTCGCCTGGTCTTCGCTTACCGTCGGTTCCGGAAGTTTGGGGTCCGGGACGATCTTCGAGCCGAAGCCCATGACGCGGCCGGTGGTGGTCACCGTCACCTGTAGGCGCAGCGGCATCATCACACCGTTCACGTAGCGCCGGTAGCTGATCGAGTAGACCTTGGTCGGGCCGTCGCCGACGGCCCGGACGGTCTCCTGGGCGGCGGCGATGTCCTTGGCGAACCACCGCCGGGCGAAATCCCCTCCGATCTTCTGCACCTGATTCTGGCTGAGATTCCCCTCATCGCCCTTGTTGTCGGTGGCCCATGCTTGCTCCAGCGTCTTTTCAGGCCACCAGCCGCTGACAGCGCCTCGGTCGGTGACTGCGGAAACCCTCGTCCGGGACCCCTCCTGCACGACGGATGACTGCGTCACGTTCGTGTCCTGGCCGAAAATGTCCTTCGCGGCCAGGGTGATCCAGCCGACCGCCCCTTCGGTTTCCAGGGCGAATTCCCGTCGCCGATCCTCCCGGGCGACGATGTCCTCGCCGGGTACCTGCCAGCGGAACAGGCCGGCCAGAAGCGCCGCCCCCACAACGGCCAGGACCGCTCCCCACAAAGCGTCACGGCCCGCACGGATATGCTCCCGTCGCCGAAGACGCAGCCAGAAGACGCCCGCCGCAGCGCCGATCAAACTTCCAGCTGCGTTCGCCGCCACGTCGGTGACGCTGCATGAACGCTCCAGAGGAAGGACGGCCTGGACGAACTCGATCGTCCCGCTGAACAGCATCGAGGAGACCGCCACGGTGAGGGGACGCCGGAACAGCAGCACCCCCAGCAGGGAGAGGGGAACGAACAATGCGACGTTGAGCAGCGCGCTCGGGGAGGCGAACAGGTCCGCCGGCGTTCCCGTGTCGCAGTTCCCGGACGCCACTCCGGAGTTGCCCGGCAGCAGCGTCACCGAGAGGACTCCTGAGAGGGCCGCAGCCAACAGTGTCCAGACGATGACGGGTTGATTTCGTGTTTTGGCGATCGCGGTCACCGGAACCGCGAGAAGGATAAATACCACCAGGAAGGAGAACAGCAGGCCGGGTACGGCTGCGATGGATGCTTTGATCAAGGAAACGCCTTCTGTGGATGCGGAAGCCGGGACGCGCGTGGCGGCTGCGTCCCGGCTTCGAGGGGCTTGATGAGCGGAATGGTCAGCAGATGATGATGTAGGGGGTGTAGTAGTTTCCGGTGCTGGTCTTCATGTAACCCTGGGGGCTGCAGTCGGTGTTCGACTTGAGCATGCCGCCCCAGTTCTTGGTCTTGGTCTGGCCGGCAGATATGTTCTGTTGAGTGTCGTAGTGGTAGCCCTTGCCCGTGGCCAGTGACAGGATGATGGACACGGTCGGCCCTCCGGTCTTTTTGTAAGAGGTGCTGGAGTAGAAGAGGCTACAGTTCCCACTGACCGTGCAACCGTCCTCCGCTGTCAAGGTCAGAACTCCATTACTGAGCTGGGTGCTGACGCTTTTGGCGAAGGCGCTGCTGCCTGTGAGTACGAGGGCGCTCGCAAGGGCGAGTGTTGTCGCGGCGCGCTTGAACATGGTCAGTTAACTTCCTTCGGCTTGAGGCAACTGCCGGGGATTGCTCCTGGCTGCGACGGCCGAGCATATGGTGATCAAACCGCGAGAGTGAGTTGATCGCGCAGAGTCGGCTTGAAGCAACCGTTCGATATGGGGCGGCGTCGGGAGCAACGGCCGAAGTGACGCTGGCGCGAGACTTGGGGCCCGTGGTGATCAGGTTGGTGGGGTTCGCGGACGGTGTCGCCGCTGTGTCGGTCGTGCGGTTGTTCGGCCGGACGAGGTGCTGCGCGGACTTCGGCTGCGGTGCGGCATGAAGGGGGAAATTCCGCTGGTGGCTCTGCCCTGTGGGGTGGCCCATCCGGGACCCCCAATCTGTCAGTTCGCCGCTGGCGGTAGTGCCGCACTGCTCCTTGCGTGGGCGCCAGCCTGAGGTGGAGCGGTGCGGCATGTGGAACCTTCGCGCCCTCAAAGCGCTGAAGGGAGGCGGGGAGGGCGCTGACGGCCGAGTCCGACGCGGCAGCGCCCGGACCGCGCGGCGTGAAGGGATCCATCAGCTGGTAGACGGCCTTGATGCCCGGTCTGTCCCGGTACTTTGAGTCTCGAACCGCTCATCGTCGACATGGGCGAGGGCGCCCTTGTCCTGGAGTTCCCTGCGGCCCCTGCCAGCGGTGTGTGCGGAGATCCCGTACCAGGTCCTGTGGGAGGGCGAACCTCTCCTTCCGCAGGCTCAGGGTGATCAGTAGCCTGGCCTTCCCCGGCAGGCTGAGGGCCTCGATGCAGGCCGTGGTCCCAGAACTCGAAGGGCAGTTGCAAGTACGGATCCCCGCTGTCACTGGGGGCTGCAGGGAGCGCCCGAGTCGTCCTCTCGGAGCTCACCTGGCCGCCGAGTCCGGCCGGGCAGGCGGGCGTGGATCGCGCTCGGGCGGAAATATGCGCAACGGCTACCGGAGCAAGAGGTGATGACGGAGGCCGGCGCCGTCATGGTGCTGGTCCCCAGAGATCGGCTGGGGGGCGCTGGGCCGGTCCGGGTAGGGCGTGCTGCGGAACAGGTCCTCTACGCGGGCCGGCGGTCCACTCCGGCCCGCGGCCGCCGGCTGGAGCGTGCGTCGCGAGTCGGCCTGATGACGGCCGCGGAGCCCACACCGCAGTGAGTCCGCCCGCCGCTGTCCCCAGCCGCCGTCTGGAGTCCTGGACCGCGAATGCACCTGCACGACGGTCGCGGCGTCCGGCACCGTCGTGAGTCCGCCGCCCGCAGCCGCCGGCCGGAGCGGTGCACCGCGAGTGCGTATGCCGACGACACACGGGGCCGACGACGTGCGGGTACGGCGGGGGGTGTCTAGCGTCGCCTGCATGAGCACTCAACCGAAGCGCTTCGGGATCCTGGTCCTGCCCGAGCACGTCGAGGGCGACGACCCGGTCACCGCCGCCGACAGCGCCATCCGCTCGGCTGTCGTCGACGCCACCGGGGAGATGGGATCCTCCGGCTATCCGCGCTACGTCGGTGACGGGGTGGAGGCGGACATCGACCCGGAGACCCGCACGGTGGAGGCGTTGCTGGTCGATGGGGCCGAGCTCGCGTACGGGCTGACGGTACGCGTGGTGGATGCCGCGGACACCTGAGGGCAGGCCCCGGGCGGTCAGGCCCCGACCCGGCGGCCGGCCCCTCGATCGGTGGCCCGTTGACACGGCGCGTCAACCGTCACAAACTCGGGCGACTCGATTGTGGACCATGGTTCCTCAGGGGAACCTCGGTCCTGGCCCGGGAGAGATTCGATGAGCATCCGCGACGTCTACATCGTCGACGCCGTCCGTACGCCGATCGGAAAGTTCGGGGGCGCCCTCTCCTCCGTGCGTCCCGACGACCTCGCCGCCCATGTCGTCAGAGCGCTCGTGGACCGCACCCCCGAGCTCGACCCGGCCCGTATCGACGACGTCGTCTTCGGCGACGCCAACGGCGCGGGCGAGGACAACCGCGATGTCGCCCGGATGGCGGTACTGCTCGCGGGTCTGCCGGTCTCCGTGCCCGGTGTGACCGTCAACCGGCTGTGCGGCTCGGGGCTCGAAGCCGTCATCCATGCCGCCCGTGCCGTCGCACTCGGTGACGCCTCGATCGCCGTCGCCGGCGGCGTCGAATCCATGTCCCGGGCGCCCTGGGTGCTGCAGAAGCCGGAACGCGCCTTTCCGGCCGGGCACCAGCAGCTCCACTCGACCACGCTCGGCTGGCGCATGACCAACCCGCGCATGCCCGCCGAGTGGACGGTGCAGCTCGGCGAGGGGGCCGAGCTCGTCGCCGACAAGCACGGCATCGGGCGCGAGGAGCAGGACGCCTTCGCACTCGCCAGCCATCGCAAGGCGGCCGAGGCCTGGGCCAAGGGACTCTACGACGGCGAGGTCGTCGCCTACGACGGCGTGGACCTCCCGCGCGACGAATGCATCCGCGACGCCACCTCCATGGAGGCGCTCGCCAAGCTGAAGCCCTCCTTCCGCCCCGACGGCACCGTGACCGCGGGCAACGCCTCACCGCTCAACGATGGCGCCGCCGCGCTGCTCCTGGTCGACGACGAAGGCCTGCGGGCGACCGGCCGGGAGCCGCTCGCCCGTATCCGTGCGTCCGCGGTCACGGGCATCGAGCCGCAGTTGTTCGGCCTCGGCCCGGTGGAGGCGGTGCAGCGGGCGCTGGCCAAGGCGGGCCGGTCGTTCGGCGACCTGACGACCTTCGAGCTCAACGAGGCCTTCGCCGCCCAGTCGCTCGGCTGCCTCGCCGAATGGCCGGAACTGGACCCGTCGGTGGTCAACCCGCGGGGCGGGGCCATCGCCATCGGACATCCGCTGGGCGCTTCGGGGGCCCGGCTGGCCGGTGCGGTCGCGCACCAGCTCGCGACGGCCGGCTCGGGCACGGGCGTCGCGGCGCTGTGCATCGGTGTCGGGCAGGGCCTGGCCCTCGTGCTCGAACGCTGACGGAGCGCCTGCCGCGGCCGAGGCCGAGCCGGGGGCGTGCGGGACACACATACGGCCGGGGGGGGGGGGGGGGGGCGGGCCCCCCCCCCCCCCCCCGCGCCCGGGGGGCGGGCGGACCCCCCCGCGGCGCGGCGCGGCCCGCGGGCGCGCGGCGCCCCGGCCGCC
>NZ_JBIRZM010000022.1:63340-65552 GCF_044390825.1 Streptomyces sp. NPDC018833
GGGCCGGGGGGGGGGGGGGGGGGGGGCGCCCCACGCGCGGGGGGGGGGGGGGCGCTCCACCCCCCCCCCCCCCCCCCGGCCGTTCCCGGGCGTGCGGAGCGCCGACCGCCGGTGTCAGGACGGCGCCGGGCCGCCCGCTTCCGGCACGCCGCTCTGCTGCGCCGCCTCGATCGACTTGCGCACCTCGTCCATGTCCAGCGCACGCGCCTGGCCGATCACGTCCTCCAGCGCGGCCTCCGGCAGCGCACCGGGCTGCGCGAACACGGCCACGTTGTCCCGGACGATCATCAGGGTCGGGATGGACCTGATCTCGAAGGCGGCGGCCAGCTCCTGCTGCGCCTCCGTGTCGACCTTGGCGAAGACCAGGTCGGGATGCCGCTCCGAGGCACCCTCGAAGACCGGCGCGAACTGACGGCAGGGTCCACACCAGGAAGCCCAGAAATCGATCAGGATGAAGTCGTTGTCGGTCACGACCTGATCGAAGTTTTCCTTGGTGAGCTCGAGTGTGCTCATCGCCTGTCTACCTCTTCCTGATGTCTGGTGGACTCGCCCCGCACAACGGCGCCCGGGGCCGTGCTATTCCTGCCCCTGCCCATGTGGCCAGGTCGCACACCCGGCAGCAGACTTGACCGTATGACCCAAGCTGTGGAGTACGACGTCGTAGTGCTCGGTGCGGGCCCCGTGGGGGAGAACGTGGCCGACCGGACGAGAGCGGCGGGCCTGAGCACCGCGGTGGTGGAGAGCGAGCTGCTCGGCGGCGACTGCTCGTACTGGGCCTGTATCCCGAGCAAGGCGCTGCTGAGGCCCGCGCTCGCCCGTGCCGACGCCCGACGGATTCCCGGACTGAGCGGCGTGGTCCAGGGGCCTCTCGACACCCCGGCCGTACTGGCACGCCGTGACGAGCAGGTCTCCCACTGGAAGGACGACGGCCAGGTCGGCTGGCTCGACTCGATCGGCGCCCGCGTCTACCGCGGCCGCGGCAAACTGCACGGCCCCCGGTCCGTCGTTGTCGACGGCCCGGAGGGCGAACACCATCTGCTGACCGCCCGGCACGCCGTCGTGGTCTGCACCGGCAGCCGGGCCGTCCTGCCCGAACTGCCCGGCCTGGTAGGCGCGCACGCGTGGACCAGCCGCGAGGCCACCAGCGCACGGGAGGCGCCCGGGCGGCTCGCGATCGTGGGCGGCGGAGTCGTCGGCGTCGAGATGGCGACGGCCTGGCAGGCCTTGGGTTCGCAGGTGACGCTGCTCGCACGGGGCGACGGACTGCTGCCGCGCATGGAGCCGTTCGTCGGCGAACACGTTGCTGCGGCGCTCAAGGAGGCGGGCGCGGACGTGCGGCTCGGCGCCTCCGTCGCGGCCGTCGACCGTCCGGGCGGCGGCAACGGCCCCGTGACGCTGGTCCTGGAGGACGGCAGCCGTGTCGAGGCGGACGAGGTCCTGTTCGCCACCGGAAGGACGCCGCGCACCGACGGCATCGGACTCGAGTCGGTCGGCCTGGCGGACGGCTCCTGGCTGTCCGTCGACGACAGCTGCCGCGTCGAGGGGACCGAGTGGCTCTACGCGGTCGGGGACGTCAACCGCCGCGCCCTGCTGACCCATCAGGGCAAGTACCAGGCGCGGATCGCGGGAGCGGCCATCGCGGCCAGGGCCCAGCACGTGCCCCTGCTGGAGAGCGACCGCTGGGGTGCGCACAGCGCTTCGGCCGATCGCCTGGCGGTGCCCCAAGTCGTCTTCAGCGACCCCGAGGCGGCGGCGGTGGGCCTCTCGCTCGCCGACGCGGAGAAGGCCGGCCACCGCGTACGCGCCGTCGACTACGACATCGGTTCGGTGTCGGGGGCAGCACTGTACGCGGAGGGCTACCGCGGCCAGGCCCGCATGGTCGTCGATCTGGACCGTGAAGTGCTGCTCGGCGTCACGTTCGTCGGTCCGGGCGTGGGCGAGCTGCTGCACTCGGCGACCGTCGCGGTCGCGGGCGAGGTGCCGATCGAGCGCCTGTGGCACGCAGTTCCGGCGTTCCCGACGATCAGTGAGATCTGGCTGCGACTGCTGGAGACATACCGGGGCTGATCCCACCGAGCGGTGGCCGGGGCGGGGGGGGGGGGCCGGGCCCCCCCCGGGGCGGGGGCGGGAAGCGGCTGGTACAACATATGCAGCGGCCCGCGGCCGCGCGTCCCGCCGCCCCCCCCGCGGGGGCCCCGCCCAGAAGGGCGCC
>NZ_JBIRZM010000022.1:65562-126012 GCF_044390825.1 Streptomyces sp. NPDC018833
GCGGGCGGGGGCCTCGCTCGGCCGCGCTCCCCCACATTCATTTTTTTGGTGCGCCCTCGTGTCAATAACCCCCGGGGGGCCCCCCCCCGGGGGGGGGGGGGGGGGGGGGGGGCGCCCCGCCCACCGCCGTGTCCGGGTCCGGAAAGCGACTGGAACAACTGATCCAGCGGCACGCGGCGCCGCGAAGCTCCTCGAGCTCCGCGGGGGCCCGGACAAGATGGCCGCGGACCTGGCGGCGGCGTCCAGCCCCGAGTACCGGCGCGAGCCGATCGAGCACCTGAAGCAGACCCTGTAGCTGGCGCCGGGCGCCGGCGTCTCAGCGGCCCCGCTGCTCCACCGAATGGTGGGGGAGCGGGGCCGTCCTTGTACGTGCTGTCGGTGCACGGCCCCGGCTCCCCACTGGCGTACGGATGAACGAACGCCCCCAGTTGGAGGGTTCGCGTTCTTGGTCTGGCCGGGTCGAGATCACGAGAGCGTCTCTGCTGTAGGCGGCCTGCCGGGCCAGGTCGCCGTCGAGGTCGCCGAGCGTGACGTGGGCACCCTGGGGGCGTACGCCGTCGCGGTGGCGAGTCCGATGCCGTGTGCGGCGCCGGTGACGGCGATGTCGGCGCCGCGCATGTCGATGGAGGGGAATCTCATGCGCTGAACTCCTGCCGGTCGGTGGGGTGGATGACGGTGAAGTCGCGGGCGTCGAAGCGTGCCACCTGTTTGCGGAGCCGGTCGGTGGACCAGGGCCAGCTGAAGCTGTTGCGGCCGTTGGCGTCGAGGTAGTAGCTCCGGCATCCGCCGGTGTTGTAGACGGTGCCCGCGAGGGCGGCCTGCAGTTGGGTGTTGTAGGCGGTCTGCACGTCGCGGCGTACCTCGACCGACGCCCACCCCTCGGCGCGTGCTGAGCGGATCGCGCCGAAGGCGAGATCGAGCTGTGCTTCGAGGATGGTGAACGCGGAGCTGTGTCCGGTGCCCAGGCCGGGACCGAGAAGCAGAAACGCGTTGGGGAAACCGGCGGTGACGGTGCCGAGGTACGCCTCGGGGGAGCCCTGCCAGTGGTCGGCGAGGGAACGTCCGGCGCCGTCGTGGATGAGGTATGACAGGGGCATGTCGAGGATGTGAAAGCCCGTGCCGAGGATGATCGCGTCCACTTCGGCGCTGCTGCCGTCGGCGCCGAGCACGGTGGTGCCGTCGACCGTGCGGACGGCGCAGGCGTGCACGTCCACATTCGCGCGGGTCAGGGCCGGGTAGTAGTTGTTGGAGAACAGGATGCGCTTGCAGCCGATGGTGTAGTCGGGGGTCAGCTTGCGGCGCAGTTCACGGCCCCGCACGGTGGTGCGCAGGTGTGCGCGTGCCACGGCCTGTACGCCGCGCAGCAGCGAGGGCCTGCGAAATCCGCGGCCCAGCATCTCCATGGCCCGGTACTCCACCGCGGCCACCGCGGCCCGGGCGCCGGGCACGTGCCGCATCACCCACCGTTCGGCCTTCGGTATGCGATGGTCCGGCTTGGGCAGCACCCACTGGGCAGTGCGCTGGAACAGGTGGAGCCGGTCGACCTGGGGGGCGATGGCCGGGACGAACTGCACGGCCGATGCCCCGGTGCCGAGTACCGCGACCCGCTTGCCGCGCAGGTCGTAGTCGTGGTTCCAGCGCGCGGAGTGGAAAACCTCGCCGGGAAACTCCGCAAGGCCCGGGATATCGGGGAGGAGAGGCTCGTTCCACGGCCCGGCACCGGCGATCAGGAACCGGGCGGTGAACTCGCCGGCATTGGTGCTGATCCGCCACCGTGCCGCCTCGGGGTGCCAGTGCGCCTCCGTCATGCGCACGCCGAACCGGGTGTGCTCGCGCAGCCGGTGCCGGTCGGCGACCCCTTTCACGTAGGCGAGGATCTCCGGCTGATGCGCGTACACCCTCGTCCAGTCCGGGTTCGGCGCGAACGAGTAGCTGTAGAGCCGGGACGGCACATCGCACTGGCAGCCCGGATAGGTGTTGGCCCGCCACGTGCCGCCGAAGTCGTCGGCGGCCTCGACGATCAGGAAGTCCCGGATCCCGGCATCGCGCAAGCGGACCCCCGCGCCGACCCCGGAGACACCGGCGCCGATGACGATGACCTCGAAATGGGCGCTCATGTCGTGGTGCTCCTGTCGATGGCTCGCTTGACACGGTCGGGTGCGGTACGCAGGGAGACGTCGAGGGTGGCCGGGCGGCGGGCGACGTCCATGAAGTTGAAGCCCATGACGGCCAGTTCCTCGGCGCCGGGCTCGATCCGGACGACGCGGGTCCCCGCTGCCCGAAGCAGATGTTCCTCCGCGTCGAGGGTCCGGGTCATCCAGCGCCTGACGACGCGTTCGAGGCGGCTCAGCCCGGTGGCGGGCGCGCCCCCGGACGTCGCCATCGGGGCGACGATCACCACCTCGTCCAGGCCGAGCGGGGCAACGAGGTCGGCCGACGTCGGCGACACCACCCCG
This sequence comes from Streptomyces sp. NPDC018833, assembly GCF_044390825.1. NCBI lineage: Bacteria > Bacillati > Actinomycetota > Actinomycetes > Kitasatosporales > Streptomycetaceae > Streptomyces > Streptomyces sp. NPDC018833. The sequence continues at coordinate 68,019 of NZ_JBIRZM010000022.1, forward strand.
CCGTCGAGGTAGGCGCGCCCGTCGATCCGTACGGGAGGGAACCAGCCCGGGATCGCCCACGACGCGGCTATCGCGCTGCCGATGTCGGCGACCGGGGCGTCGGGCGAACCGAACGCTACTCGTCTGCCGGAGCGCGTCTCGGTCGCCACCAGCCATGTACGTGACGAGGCGAGCCACGTGTGGCCGTCCGCCAGCGCGGCGCCGAAGCCCCGCAGCCACCCCGCATCCCCGCGGCCGCGCGGCAGGAGGCCGAGCAGCCCCGACCCGAGCGGGACGCGACCCCGGGTTGCCGCCGCCGTCAGCCCGGCGCCCGGCAGCCCCGGCCACGGAACAGGTGGCAGGGTGCCCGGGTGCGCGCCGACGTGCCGCAGGAGCAGCGGGTCCGCGTCGGACCGGCCCTGCAGTGCCGCGAGCAGGTCGGAGACCGACCGGCCGGACCCGAGCGCGGACACGACCTCCGCCCCCGCCGACGTCCCCACCAGCACCTCTGCCGTGCGGGCATCCCAGTCGAGCTGCTCCTGGACCGCGGCCAGCGCCGCAACCGCCCATGCGAAGCCGAGGGTGCCGCCGCACCCGACGACCAGCCCGCGTCGTTGACAACGCGCCATAGATTCTCCCGGGATTTGAATTCCAAGGGAATCCGAAAGCTAGCGGTATCCTCCGGGGGTGGCAAGACTGACCCGGGCCGAGAGCCAGGCCCGCACCCGCGAACACGTCCTCGACACCGCGTACGCGCTCTTCCTGAGCGAAGGCTTCACGGCGACGTCAATGGAGCGTGTCGCCGAGGCGGCGGGCTACTCGAAGGGGGCGGTGTACTCCAACTTCGCCACCAAGAACGACCTGTGCCTGGCCGTGCTCGACCGCATCGCCGCGGAACAGGTGACACAGCTGGCCGCCGCGATGGGCGACGCGCCCCTCTTCGAGGACCGGATCGCGGGATTCGCCCGCTGGGCCGACGAGACCATCGGCGACAGCTCGTGGACCTCTCTGGAAGTCGAGTTCGCCACCGCCAACCGCCGCGACAAGCAGATGTGCGAGCAGCTCGCCCGGCGTCGGCGCACCGTCACCGACGCGCTCGCGGACCTGATCCGGGCGCAGGCGGACGAACTCGGCATCACACCCGCCCTGCCTGCCGACACCGCCGCCCTGACCCTGCTCAGCCTCGGCATTGGGCTCGGCGTCCAGCGCGCCTTCGACCCGACCGTCCCGGTGCAGCCGATCGTCGACCTGCTGCGCAGCGTCATGAGCGGGCGCCCCTGAGGGTGCCCATGCTGCTGCGCTGACAGTGCGGGCACCCGGCTGGAAGGGGGCGGCTCGGAGGCGAGCGGAGCGATCGGCGCGAACGCCGTGTTGCCGAGGGAGCGCTGGGCCGTTGCGCCGTTCACGGAGCCGTCGCCGCCCCGGAACCCTGCGGACGGCCTTTGGCGCGCCGCACAGTGGGGCTCGCTGTACAGCCACTGGGCCGGGGTGGAGCGCTCGCGCGTGAGTGGGCCGAGCCTTCGCGCCACCGGCACTCTCCGACGGGCTCATCGCCCCGGGCGCCAGCGGCCCGCGAAAGCGCCGCAGCTCCAGTCGGTTATGCGGCCGGAACGGCATCAGCAACGTGGGCAAGGCGGTTAACCGAGCAGGCCTGCAGACTGGCCGCTGAACGCTCGTGCTTTGAGGCGCCGTTATTGGAGCGGCGGCGGGAGGCGGAGAAGCTCGAACAGCGCAGGGAATCCCGGTGGCCGTGCCGCTGGTACAGGTAACCGATCATGTGCTGTGCTGCGTGTGAATCAGGGCTCACTTTGTCGATGGTGTCCGCGACCAGGACGGGCAGGTGGGTGATGGCGCGTTCCAGGAGCCGTTCGATCCGGACCGCGCGGATTGACTCTCGGCGTGACCAACCTGTGTTGCAGGCCCCCCTGTGGCTCACCGAACGCTCCTATGCGCCCCCCAGACGGACCATTAGTCACGTTGCATTGAAGTGGCTGCACAGGCTTGCCTAATGGCTGGCACAGCCAGGCGCACCCGCGGTCCTGGAGATAGTGCTCTCTCTTCTGCCTGGAGGTCTCCCCATGCGTACGATCCATTGCCTCACAGCCAAGATCGCCGCTGCCACACTCGTGGCCGCGGGCAGCCTGATCACACTTCAGCCGAGCGCCTCTGCAGCGGTACCCGCGCACGCCGCTACGGTCGCGCACACCCAGTCCACCGCGGCCGTGACAGGCACAATCAGCATCGGCCTCTCGGCCGGTGGCACCCTCGACATTCCCGGCGCCAGCCTCTCCGCCGGTGCCACTCTCGATACCGGCGTCCAAGTCTCGGCAGTCGCCGCGGTGACCAACAACACCAACGCCACCCTGGTCTTCTCCAGCGGCGGCAGCGCCAGCATCACCATCGTGCCTGGGGCCTCCGCCAGCGTCAGCGCCTTGGCCGCCGTCAGCGCCTCGGCCAACGGGACCTTGATGGTCCGCGTCGCCTAGGCCGTTTCGTTTGGATCATCTGGCGGACCAGAGGAAGATGCCCGGGACGTGCAGCCCTGTCAGGTAGACGGTCGCTGTCTTCTCGTAGCGGGCGGCGATTTCGCGCCACTGCTTCAAGCGGTTGATGCACCGCTCGACCGTATTGCGCTGCTTGTAGGCCTCGCGGTCGAAAGCGGGTGGTCTGCCGCCTCGGCTGCCGCGACGCAGCCGGTGGCCCCGCTGGTCCGCCGGAACGGGGATCAACGCCCGGATACCGCGCTTGCGCAAGTGCTCAGGATGGCGCGCGATGAGTAGGCCTTGTCGGCCAGGACCACGCCTGGCCTGGTGCGGGGCCGTCCGCGTCGGCGGGGAACGCGCAGGCGGGCCGTCACGTGCGCGAAAGCGGGCGCTAGCCTGTCCGGCTGTGAGAACGAAGGCGAGGGGTGATGCCCACGGCCCCCACACCGGACGGCCATCGCGCCGTGCTGGGGCACCCGCAGGGCTGCTGCAGGCCACTACCCGCCCCATGGGCCAGCGCGCGGGGTGTTCGAGTACGTGGGGCCCTGACTCCGCTGCTGTCCCGGGCCGGTGCTTCACCGCGCAGTACGGGGTGACCGGTCATCGAGTCGCCGCCCTGCCCGCCCCTCGGTCACAGCTTGTACACTCCGCGCCAGGTCCACCCCGCTCCGAGGACCGTGTTCCTGAGGGGGTCCTTCAGATCCCGTGAGTCGAAGCTGAACGTCTCGACCTTGCGCCGGCGGCCGTCGGGCCCCGGTTCCAGGGCCCATTCCTTCTGGATGCCGCGGATCGGCCCGCGGCCGTGCGCGCGCGCCACGGTCCGGCCGGGCGGGGAGTCGGCTCGCGTCACCTCCCACTGCTCGTCCATGGCCCGCACTTCACGCTCTCCGGGGCACAGGCGCATCCAGATTTTGAGGGTCCGCTCTACCTGCCTGCGGGTCGCACCGGAGCCCCAGGCCGGCTCCAGGAACCGCCACTCCGCCAGCAGTTCCGCCCCGCCCGTGCCTGCCTCTCGGATGCCGAAGGGCACCCCTGTGCCGTTCAGCGCGAGCAGTGCGGCTCGCAGTTCCTGGGTGGGAATCGCCTCGGTGCCCCCGTCGGCGTGACGGGTTCCCATCCACTTGTCCCACAGACGGCCCACAGCTACGCAGCCTTCCCGGTGTCCGGACGCACGCTTCGCAGGAACTCCTGCAAGTCGCCCACAACGCCGTCGTACTGGACGGCCGTTGCCGTCAGGGCCAGCCGGATCACCGCACGCCTGCGCGGCTCCTCGATATCGACGAGGGACAGGTACACCTGGGACTGGACGAGGTCGCGGTGCACGTCGTCGGCGACGGCCGAGATGGCCAGCCGTTGAGTCAGGCCCGGCGCGTCGGTGCTGCCGAATTCGCGGCGGTCCGTGACCGCCACCCACTCGGCGGCCTCGCCCAGGCACTCCACGGACGCGGCTGCGAGCTCGGCCGGCGTCCGTGCCTCCGGCGGGAAACCGCCCTCGACGGTGATGACGGCAGCGAACCCGGCGTCCGGCTCCGGATGCACGGCAGCGAACGCGACGCCCGGGTCGCCGCCCTCCGGGCGGGCCGGGAGCCAGCCCTCGGGCAGGCGGAACTCGATCGGGACCGGCAGTGACGTAGGCATTCAGGGCCCTCCTTCCACGGAGAAGTACATCAGTCCGTCAGCCAGTCGAAGAAGTCGCCCGCCTTGTCCCGACGGTCCACCGTGTGACCCACGAAGTCGGCGGCGTCTCCGTGGCCTTGGAGAACGAGTCCAAGCAGAGGGGGCACCGCAAGCTCAAACGGCTCGGCGCCCGGCACACTGAGCGCACCGCAGCCAGCCGGAAGACAGAGCGGACCGGTGAGCCCCCCGCGCGGCCAGGACGGCCGGGCGACCAGGGGCAGGACAGGACCGGCTGGGCGCGGCGACGGCACCAGCAGGGACGAGCGGTGGCTCGAGCAGGGGAAGGCGACGGCCCGGCGTGGGTTCGGGAGGCGAGGAGGTGTCTCCGACCCGGGTCCGGGAGATGTACACCGAGGCCGAGCGTGAGTTCGTCGCCGCCGCACGCCGCTACCTGAAGGACGACCCACCCGGCCTGCCCTGATATCGGCGCGGCTACCGCCATGACAGAGAGCCCCGCGATGCCCAGCGTCCTCCGCCGTTCAAGATCAAGTGATTGGCGTCAACGGCTGTACCCGATGGTCAGTCCCGAGGCCGGACATGCGGCCGCATGCCAGCCCAAACTAAGTGGTCGGCTCCGGAAGTCCTTCGGAGGTTGACTCCGGAGTCGGCGTCGTGTATGGGGTTTGGTCAGATGTCCGGGGTGGCGAGGTTAGAGGCCGCATGCGCAGTCCAGGGCCTCCTCGGACTCGCAGCTTGAGTGGCTGGTACTGCATGTGGACACTGGGTTTCCTGTGGCGCATGGCCACGAGCGGAGCCAACCGTGGGGAGCAGCAGGTATGAGGGCTTTGGTTTTCGACGCTTTCGGGCAGAAGCTCTCGGTCCGTGAGGTGCCCGACCCTGCGCCCTCCCTCGCCGGGGCAGTGATCAAGGTTGAGGCGGCAGGACTGTGCCGGAGCGATTGGTACGGCTGGCAAGGCCACGACCAGGACATTCGCCTCCTCCCGCATGTGCCAGGACATGAGCTGGCAGGGGTGGTCGAGTCGGTAGGCCCGCAGGTCTCGAGATGGCGGCCCGGGGACCGGGTCACAGTACCGTTCGTGTGTGCATGCGGGACCTGCGGCGCGTGCGCGGCGGGAGAGCAGCAGGTGTGCGAGCGGCAGACTCAGCCGGGATTTCATCATTGGGGCTCGTTCGCGGAGTATGTGGCAATCGATCACGCCGACGTCAACCTGGTCAGACTGCCGACGGCGATGGAGTTCACGGCTGCGGCGGGGCTGGGATGCCAATTCGCCACCGCTTTTCGCGCCATGGTCCAGGTCGGCGCGGTTCGACCGGGTGAGTGGGTGGTGGTGTACGGATGTGACGGGATTGGACTCTCGGCTGTCATGATCGCCGCGACCGCCGGGGCGCGGGTAGTCGCGGTGGACAGCGGTGGCGAGGCACTGGCCCTCGCCGAGCGACTGGGCGCCGCCGCGGTGCACCGGATGCCTGCGAGCGGTGAGGCACCCGGCAGCACCGGTGGCGTCCCCGAGCCCGTTGATGCGGTCGCCGCCGCGGTCCGGGACATCACAGGAGGGGGTGCCCATCTGTCGATCGACGCCATGGGCCACGCCTTCAGTACCGAGTTGGGGATAGGAAGCCTCCGACGGCGCGGACGGCATGTCCAGGTGCGGGCCGCCGGCGGGCTCACAGGGCTGTCGATGAACCGGGTGCTGGCGTACGAGCTGGTGGTCTCGGGCAGTCACGGCATGGCCGCGCATGCGTATCCCGCAATGATGGACATGGCGGCGGCTGGCATTCTGCGGCCGCATCTGCTGGTCACCAGGACTGTCGGTCTGGACGAGGCCGGGCTCGCCCTGGCCGAGATCGGCTCCGTACCCGGCATCACGGTGATCCTCCCCCACGGCTAATGCCGCATCAGGCACGGTTCGCTAAGTGGTCCGTTCCGTAAGTCCTTCGGGGGTTGATCACGCTGCTCGGGCGGCGGAGGATTCTGCCTGGTGATCGGTGGTGTGCCGGTCGAGCCTGGCCAGCAGATCGTCCAGGTCGGAGGTGGTGAACTTCCACTGGAACGGCTGTGCCGTGGCGTTGTAGCGGTCTTCGAAGGCGCGGAGCCGGTCCCTGACCTCGCTGAGGTCGGTGAAGTCGTTGGGCGAGACGACCTTGCGCTGGGCGACGGAGAAGTAGATCTCCACCTGGTTCAACCAGGAGGCGTGCACCGGGGTGTGGACCATGACGGCGTTCGGGAAGGCGGCGGTCAGCCGGTCGGCGGCCTTCTGGCCGCGGTGGGAGGATCCGTTGTCGACGATCCAGAACACGCGTCTGGCGCTGGCGTACGGCTCCTGGCTCATGACTGGGTGACCAGGTTCATGAACGGGTCGATGCCGGTGCGCGGCTCGGTGCGGCCGAAGACGTGGGTGCGGTGGACGTCGTAGGTGGCACGGCACCGGCTGACGCCGTGCTCGCGGCGGCCGCCACTACTGGGCACCTGCCACCAGGACGGTCGCCGGTACCGCCGCCAACCTCGCCGCTTCGCCCGCGCCTGGGCCGACGGAACCGACCCGGCACCGAGGCCGCGACGTAGGTAGACGAGACTGCACGCCGCCCGGCGGCCGGGATGAAGCGTCCGGCCGATGCTGCCGCCGCCCGGCCCCCGGCACGTCCGACTCGGTTCGACACGAGCCGACAGGATGGGCCGGCTGGGAGACAGGTCCTTGCCGGAGACCTTGACGAGGCGCTTGCCGCCCCCCACGCTGAGAGCGCTCTCATGGATGCCGTGCCCGGGCGCGGGCGTCCTCCCCCCACATCGACTGCCCAGGAGGTGGGACATGCGTGTTCCACGAAAGTTGCTTGCGGCGGCGGCCGCTGCCCTGCTGTGTGCCGCGGGCTTCACGGCCGCCGGGCCCACGGAGCCGGCCGACGCCGCGGTCCCGGCGACCGTACCGCTGACCTTCACGAACAACTCGGGCCGCAGCGAACCGATTTACCTCTACAACATCGGAACCGAACTCAGCAGCGGCCGCCAGGGCTGGGCCGACGCCGCGGGGACGTTCCACCCCTGGCCGGCCGGGGGCAATCCGCCGACGCCCGCCCCCGACGCCTCGATCCCCGGCCCCGCCAACGGCCGTTCCGTCACGCTCCAGGTCCCCAAGTTCTCCGGCCGGATCTACTTCTCCTACGGCCAGAAGCTGGTCTTCAAGCTCACCACCGGCGGACTGGTGCAGCCCGCCGTGCAGAATTCGTCCGACCCGAACCGCGCCATCCTGTTCAACTGGTCCGAGTACACGCTCAACGACGCCGGCATCTGGCTCAACAGCACCCAGGTCGACATGTTCTCCGCTCCGTACGCGGTCGGTGTGAAGGCGGCCGACGGCACGGTGCGGAACACCGGCCGGCTGAAGCCCGGCGGCTACCGGGGTTTCTACAACGCGCTGCGCGGCCAGCCCGGCGGCTGGGCGAACCTCATCCAGACCCGCTCCGACGGCAGCGTCCTGCGCGCCCTCGCCCCCGGCCACGGCATCGCGGCCGGAGCCCTCCCCGCGGGCGTCATGGACGACTACATCAACCGCGTCTGGAGCAAGTACGCCACCTCGACGCTCACCGTCACACCGTTCGCCGACCGACCCGGCACCAAGTACTACGGCCGCGTCTCCGGTGGCGTCATGAACTTCACCAACACCTCCGGCGCCGTCGTCACCTCGTTCCAGAAGCCCGACGCGGACAGCATCTTCGGCTGCTACAAGAAGCTGGACGCGCCCAACGACCAAGTGCGCGGCCCCATTTCGCGCACCCTGTGCGCCGGGTTCAACCGCTCCACGCTGCTGACCAACCCCAACCAGCCCGACACCGGCAGCGCCGGCTTCTATCGGGACACGGTCACCAACCACTACGCCCGCAAGGTCCATGCGCAGATGGCGGACGGAAAGGCGTACGCCTTCGCCTTCGACGACGTCGGTGCCCATGAATCGCTGGTGCACGACGGCAACCCGCAACACGCATACATCACGCTCGACCCGTTCGACTGATCCGGCCCGCCGACAGGCGGCCGCACCGCCCGTCGGTGCGGCCGCTTGTCGAGGACCGCCGGTCCCCGGGGCGGCCGCAGCACGGCCTGCGGAGCGGGGCGGGTACTCGCCCGCAAAGCCAAGGGCGACGGAGCGAACCGGGCCAAGGCCCGGCGTAAGGCCGCCGAGGTCCATGCCCGGATCGCCGACCGCCGCCGTGTCGGCCTGCACGAGCTGACCACTCGACTCGTGCGTGAGAACCAAACGCTCGTGATCGAGGACCTGACCGTGCGCAACATGGTCAAGAACCACAGCCTCGCCCGCGCCGTCTCCGACCGGCCCACGGGCACGGCCCGGGCCTCAGGCCGGTTGCTCGCCCCCCATCGCCACCGCCATCCGCAGGTGCGGCGCCGCCTCGTCCGGCCGTCCCTGCCGTTCCAGCGTGCGGCCGAGCATCAGCCGCGCGTAGTGCTCGACCGGATCACGCTCCAGGACGGCACGCAGCTCGGTCTCGGCCCTGCGCAGCTGCGCCGAGTGGTAATAGGCGCGGGCCAGCAGCAGTCGGGGCGCCACCTGCTCGGGCACCTCCTCGACCAGACCGCGCAGGATACGGACGGCCGTCACGTACTCCTTGGCGTCGAAGAACAGCTGGGCCCGGTTCCACCGCTCGGAGGCCGTCCCGAACTCGTCGTAGGTCTCGCTCACGTGCTTCCCTTTTCCTGGTCACGTGCGTGGCGCCCCCGTCAACAACGGAGCGGTCCACTCCATTCCACTTCGGGAAGTCGCGGCCACGAAAGGGCCGGGGCGGGGCACAGGAACTAAGTTGGGCCCATGAGCAATCTCGACCGTCAGGCCGCCCTGTCCGTGTGCGGCGGCCGGGGCTTTGTCGTTGCCGAGCCCGTCCGCGAACTCCTGAGCCCCCGCCGCGTCCAGCTCGGCGAATCCACCGAGGTCCGCCGGCTCCTGCCCAACCTCGGCCGCCGCATGGTGGGCGCGTGGGCCTTCGTCGACCACTACGGCCCCGATGACATCGCCGACGAACCCGGCATGCAGGTCCCGCCGCACCCGCACATGGGTCTGCAGACCGTCAGCTGGCTCCACGAGGGGGAGGTGCTGCACCGCGACAGCACAGGCTCCCTGGCGACCATCCGCCCGAAGGAACTGGGGCTGATGACCTCGGGCAGGGCGATCAGCCACTCGGAGGAGAGCCCCAGGAAGCACGCCCGGTTCCTGCACGGCGCCCAGCTCTGGGTGGCGCTGCCGGACACCCACCGGACGGTCGAGCCGCACTTCCAGCACCACACCGATCTTCCGCAGGTCACGGCCCCCGGCCTGACCGCGACGGTCGTGCTCGGCACCCTCGACGGAGCGACGTCGCCGGGTGCGACGTACACCCCGATCGTCGGCGCGGACCTCGCCCTGGCCCGCGGCGCGGAGACGATGCTGCCCCTCGACCCGGACTTCGAGTACGCCGTGCTGTCCATGTCGGGCGAGGCCCACGTGGACGGCGTCCCGGTGCTGCCCGGCTCGATGCTCTACCTCGGCTGCGGCCGTTCCGAACTGTCCCTGCGCGCCGAGTCCGACGCCGGACTGATGCTGCTGGGCGGGGAGCCGTTCGAGGAGGAGATCGTGATGTGGTGGAACTTCATCGGGCGTTCGCAGGAGGACATCTCGGCGGCCCGCCGGGACTGGATGGAGGGCGCCCGCTTCGGCGAGGTCAAGGGCTACGACGGTGCTCCACTGTCGGCTCCCGAACTGCCGGCGGTACCCCTGAAACCGCGGGGACGAGTCCGCTGACCTGGCTTTCCATCGCCTGGGCGAGGTTTCGCCGGAGGGCTGTTCCTTTCGGCCCAAGCAGGTGGGGCCGGGCGGGTGCAGCCCCTCCCGTCCCCCTGCGGGGAGGGTGACGTCACCACGCTCGGCCATCTGTGGTCGAGCGCTGCTCACACCATGCTGACCCACTGCCGACTCATGACGATGTCTCAGCTGGATGGCCTCGTGCACGCCTTCGCCCGCATGACGACCTGCAAGATCCTCCGCGACTGCCGCCTGAAAGGCGACGGCGTCCACTACGCCATGCTCGGCATCGCCCGCCTGCACAACCTCACCCTCGCCGGGTGACGAAGAAACAAAGCCGGTCAACGAACACGTCGTAGATCATTTAGGGGACACCGCTTAGCTACGGCTCACTGGCCCAGAACAGCGTCGCCCTCAGATGGAAAGTCCCGCGTGTCGAAGGTGCTTCGACACATCTTTCCACTCAGGGTTCACTACGTCTGATGGCGTCCCGCTGCATGTACCGCGATCTTTGAATCCGCTCGAGGTGGATATGCAGACCGCTGGGCCGTCAACGCCGCTCGCTTCGCGTAGCCCGGCGAGGCCTGCGGCACCAGAAAGCTCCGCCCACAGGCCATGGCCACTCAGTTCGCGCTGGGCGGATCGCAGTTGGTCATCGCTGATGACCAGGGCGGCCCCGCCGCTCTCGGTGACAGCCCTCTTGCCCCGATAGCCACTGACCGGCGCGACGATCGAGTATGCGTCGGTCTTCTGTACCTTCACATGCGCTGCGTCGCGCCCCTGACGCAACGCTGCTGCCAACGGTGCAGCGGCGGCCGACTCGCATGAGTACATGCGTGGGACAGAGGAAGACAGCGCGAGACGGCGCAACTCGAGGAAGCCCTTCCATACACCGAACAGCAATTCGCCATATCCAGTGGGCGTAAACACCGCCGCAGGGACACCAACGTCCATGAAGATCTCGTACGCGATGGTCTTGTATCCCTCCGGCCCAAAGGGATGACCGGTATGCGTTCGGGTGAGGTTGCTCACCGGGTGCAGGCCAAGCCGATCGACGATCTGCCGCATGACGGGCCACCGCGCCTCCCACGGCACGCGCAGGACCACCGCACCATACGCGTTGAGAAAAGAGTCAACGGCAGGCGGGACGTCCGGGCCGGCCAGGACAACGCATGGGAGGCCGGCACGGGCCGCATACGCTGCGGCTGAAGCCCCGTGGTTGCCCGAAGATGCCACGACAATGCCCGGGGCGCGCAGCGCGACTGCAGCGCTCGTAGTGCAACGATTGAGCCGATCTTTGTGGCTCCAAGTGGGGTTGCGAGACTCGTCCTTGACGAAGACGTCCGGCTCCAGTTCGAGCAGCGGCGTGCCACCTTCGCCCAGACCGGGAGCATGCAGCGGGGGGAGCAGAGGAGCCCACCGGTCCAGTCCGGACCTGGTGCCGTCGCTGCCGTCTCGCGAGAAGAGCTCGCGCTCAATGCGATCGTAAGCAAAGTCGACTTCAACCGGATAGTCGACGTCCTCAGTGCTCGTGCGGGGACATCCAGCCGTCATGGGCGGCCACAAGGGGTACTGGATGCTGTTGTCTCGCACGGAGCGCTGACCACCCGCGCAGGACGGTGACTTGTTGTGCCCGGTCCCCAGGTTGTCGTCCATCACGGGCTTGAGGGTACCGCTGTCAGTTCCTGTGCCTCGGGCCCAAGCGGGACCTCACGGCTTCGTGAGGCTCCAGACATGTATCACTCCCGCTCCCGTGGACCCCGCGACGGGGACGATTCCGGGCGAAGGCCACCCCGGTTACCCTGACCTGCCGCAGCAACCTCGCCTACGTCTTCAGGTCGGCGGGGGATCCGGGCCGGGCTGTCCTGTACGAACAGACCCTCACGGATCGGACACCGGCCCTGGGCGAAGACCACCCCGACGAACCGCCCTTGCCATTGAAGTCCGTCGACGAGCTCCGTGCACAAGTCCTTCCTCGACCGGTTCGTACGGGCGCTCCCGCCGGCGTCGGCCTGGTGTCGGGGCTACGGCGCGTGAGGTCTCGGCGCTCGTGCTCCACATTCCTCAGCCCGCGGGGGCCCAGCACGTACCGGGGGGCTCGATCCGGCTTCGCCGCTCCATCGACCCCGTAGTGAGGGCTCGCGCACACTGCCCGGAAACATCCCGTTACGGCAAGGAGTCGGTGGCCGGCAACGACATGACCATCGCCCGGGAGGAGATCTCCGGACCCGTGCTGTCGATCATTCCCTTCGACACCGAGGAGGAGGCCGTTGCCATCGCCAACGACACGCCGTACGGCCTTGCCGGTGGCGTCTGGTCGGGCGACCGGGAGCGGGCGGAGGCGGTCGCCCGCCGTATTCGGGCCAGATGGTGGAACGTGAACGGCGGTGCCTTTCAAGCCCCTTGCTTCCGTGCGGGGTTACAAGCAGTCGGGTGTGGGGAGGGAGGCAGGGCGCCTGGGGTTCGAGGAGTTCCTCGAGACCAAGGCCATCCAGCACTGAGCCGCAACTCCGCATTCCGACCGCATGCACCCGCCCGGCCCGGCCGCCCGCCCGGCGGCCGGATGCGGCGGGCCCGGAAGGCGGCGGCCGCGTGCGGCCGCCGAGAGAGGACGCACATGTACGACTACATCATCGTGGGCGCCGGGTCCGCCGGCTGTGTGCTCGCCGCCCGACTGAGCGAGGACCCGGGCGTGCGCGTCCTGCTCGTCGAGGCCGGCCCCGCCGACGACGCGCAGGAGATCCATGTCCCGGCGGCATTTGCGAAGCTGTTCCGCAGCAAGTACGACTGGGACTACCTGACCGAACCCGAGCCGGGCCTCGATGGCCGGCGCCGCTATCTGCCGCGCGGCCGGATGCTCGGCGGCTGCTCTTCGATGAATGCCATGATCTACATCCGCGGCAGCCGCCGGGACTACGACGGCTGGGCCGCGGCCGGTGCCAAGGGCTGGGGGTGGGACGAAGTCCTGCCGTACTTTCTGCGTTCCGAGGACCACCATGGCGGGGCCTCCGAGCGGCACGCAGCGGGCGGCCCGCTCCCGGTCAGCCCGGGGCGCTCCCGTAGCCCCCTGATCGATGCCTTTGTGACGGCGGCCCAGGAAGCGGGACACCCGTTCAACCCCGACTTCAACGGCCCGGAGCAGGACGGGGTGGGGTACTACGAACTCACCCAGCGGGGCGGTCTGCGGTGCAGTACCGCCGTCGCCTACCTGCGTCCCGCCATGGACCGTCCCAACCTGCGGGTGCTCACCGGAGTCCAGTGCACCAGGGTCCTCTTCGACGGGGACAGGGCCGTCGGTGTGGAGGTGGACAACGGCAGCACCACAAAGGAGCTGCGGTGCGACCGCGAGGTCGTCCTCTCGGCGGGTGCCTACAACTCGCCGCAGCTGCTCATGCTCTCCGGTGTGGGCGTCGCCGACGAACTCGCGGCCCACGGCATCACATGCCGGGTGGACCTTCCGGTGGGCGAGAACCTCCAGGACCATGCGCACCTGGCCGTTGTCCACCTCACCGACACCGAATCCCTGCTCACCGCCGAGACCCCCGAGAACGTGAGCCTGCTGGAGTCCGAGGGCCGAGGCCCCCTCACCTCGAACGTCGGTGAAGGCGGAGGGTTCTTCCGCACCGTCCACGGCCTCGACGCGCCGGACGTACAGATCCACGCGGTACCGGCGATGTTCCACCAGGAGGGCCTGGGAGCCGCCACCGACCACGCCTTCCACATCGGGGCGGTGCTGCTCGCACCCACCAGCCGTGGCAAGGTCCTGCTGCGCTCGGCCCTGCCCAGCGCCAAGCCGCGGATCCTGCACAACTACCTGACCACCGAGGAGGACCGGGCGACGGCGGTACGCGCGCTGCGGCTGGTGCTCGACATCGTCGGACGGCCTGCCCTGCGGGCCCACCACCGGGCGGACTTCCTGGTACCCGAGTCCGACAGCGACGCCGACCTCCTCGCGTACGCGCAGCGAGAACTCCAGACCCTGTACCACCCCACGAGCACCTGCGCGATCGGCCCCGTGGTCGACCACGAGCTGCGCGTGCACGGCGTGGCGGGGCTGCGGGTGGCCGACGCCTCGGTGATGCCGACCGTCGTCCGAGGGAACACGAACGCGCCGACGATCATGATCGCGGAGCGGGCGGCGGACCTGATCCGTGCGTCAGCGGCCGCCGCGGTGCAGTAGTGCTTCATCAGCTCGGTGGCTGTCGTCTGCTTCCGGGGCTGGGTGGGGGGCGTTCGCACAGGTGGTGCACGTACCGGCCCGGTCGAAGTGTCCGGCCCCAGGCCGGTTCGGTCTCGCGGTGGTCGTGCTCGATGCACCGGCGCATTTCGTGCACCGGCGGGGCACCTCCCGCCGGCGGCGGGGGAGCGTCGTACGGCGGTGGGGCGCTCCGGCCGGAGGCTGTGGGGGATTCGCCCCTCGGACGGATGGGGCCGCCAGGCGCAGATCTGGGGGCGCGAGCCGTGAACCTTCCGGTCACGGCTTCACCGGTACCGACCGGCCGGGTCTCCCGGCCGGTCGTCCGGACCACGCCAACGAGTCTCGGCAGCCGGGCGGCCTGGGGCTGACGAGGAACACGGTCAAGACCTGCATCCAGCGAACACTGGAGAAGCCGGGCGCGCGCAACCGGGTGGAGGCGCTGGCCCGCGCCGGCGAGCGAGGGATTCTCCAGGTCTCGCGAACTGCTTCCTGGGACACGTGGCCCTGCCGACCCTTGAGGTGCCGATGCTGACCTCTTCTGACTCCCGAACGTGTGGCTAGGCGTCTGACGTGTGGGAACAGTCCCTGCGGAGATGTGGTTGAACTTCATCGGGCGCACGAACGAGGAGATTGCCCAGGCCCGTTCGGAGTGGATGACCGGGTCCCGCTGCGGCGAGGTGAAGGGCTACGACGGCGACCGGCTGGCCGCTCCCGAACTGCCGCCGGTGCCGCTCAAACCGCGCGGACGAGTGCGTTGACCTGGGTTTGCGTATACGTGGAATTGGTGTACGGGTGCCACCTGTGCCCGGCAGTTTGCGCCCGGTTCTGGCTGGTGCCTGTGTGGCGGAGGCGGTCGGTGGCCCGAGGGGCCACCTGCGGGGCACCAGAGGGCGATGACGGGTCGCAGATCGCGCACCCCCGGGATGAGTGCCAGAAGTGCACGGATTCCCGCCAAAGCAGAAACGTGACGTACGACGACGCCAACGCCGTGCTTGCGGAGGCGCCCTTGCTCCATGGCGCGCGGGCCTATAGGCGGCGCTCGGCCCGATGAGAGCCCAGGCCCAGGCGAGCGCTATTGAGCTTGTAGGCGTGTTTCCCTGATGGGCTGTCAGGTAGTGATCGTTGCGGTAGGGCCAGGCTCAGCCGGACGGTCCCGGAGCCGGCGGTCACTCGCGGGAGCGTACGTCCCGCGGAGACAGGCGGCCGGCGCGGGAGCTGGGAGCCATGACCAACGGGCGGCTGGACGTGGTCGATTCCATGCATTCGTAGTGCGTGTCCTGGCAGTGATCGATCAGCTATGTGGCCATGTCGATCAATGGAGGGCCCTGTTCCGGCAAAGTCACATGGCGAACCCGAACTGACTATGCTCCCCTCGCGCGTTGCGCTGCACTCACAGCGAGTTACCGAAACGCTGTGTTGCGCGCGGACGGAGCCTGGCCGCAGGGAGACGTGACCACCGATGCGATATCGAACCGACCCGTCGGGGTCACCCATCGGAACACTTGTGCTCGGCCGAGCGAAGTCCCGACCGTTCTTGTCGGCGCACCGCATCACCCCCAGTCCACTCATTCCAGACTGTTTAGGGACCCCTCGATGGTTCGTGCAGGTTCAACCCCTAGAGCCCTGCCACGTGCAGTGGCTCCAGCATGGCTAATCCCCCCTGGTGTTGTGGCTGGGGCCTGCGGTATAGCGCTGATCTTCGTCCCCGCGCAGATACGCACGCCGGTTGCATGGTCCGGCCTCGTCGCGGTCGTCCTGACGGCCATCACTTCCGCTGAGACGGCACGCCGGGCGCGCTCGGCAGAGGCGGCCCGCTACGCGCGGGCGAGTGCCGAGGTACAGCAGCACTACGCGCAACGCGAAACCGCGCTGTTCGGGCGCTTGTCCGATCAGCGGGCCACCACCGTATGGCTCGCCGAAGAGCTCCTCCCCGCAGCTGTCGCCCGTCTGCAGAAGGGTGACCCCGCTTCGGAGATCCTGCAGTCCGTCACGTTCGGGGAACATCTGGACGGCGAGTTCGCCGAAGCGCTCCGGGCAGCTCTGCGGACGCTCCTGGAAGCCGTGGAGGCCGAGGAGCGCACGCGGGACTCCTCTCAGCGGGCGCTGGTGGCGATCGCGCGAAGGGTCCAGGCGATCGTGCATCAACTCGCCAAGGACCTCCGCGACATGCAGATCCTCCACGGCACGGATGTCGTGGTCTCCCACGGCCTGCAGGACATCGACCATCGCAATGCCCTGATCGGGCGCCTTGCGGCCAGCATCGCGGTACTGGGTGACGCCCGGCCCGGGCGTCAGTGGGCGAAGGCGATACCGCTCTACGACGTCGTGCGGGGGGCGATGTCACGCATCGTGGACTATCCCCGCGTCAAGCTGCAGTCGGTGACGGAGGTGGCCGTGGTCGGCCAGGGAGCCGAGCCGCTGATCCACCTGCTCGCCGAGCTGCTCGACAACGCCACGACCTTTTCGCCGCCGCACACCCCGGTCGAGGTGACCGCGAGCGAGGTGCCTTCCGGTATCGCGATCGAGATCGAGGACCGGGGGGTCGGGCTCACCGAAGAGGTCCGGCAGCGCATCGAGCGCATCATGGATCAGGCATCATCCGGCATCGATCTGGCCGACCTGGGCGAGGCGACGCAGCTCGGCCTGCCCGTCGTCAGCAGGCTGGCCCGCGAGAACGGCCTCGACGTCGACCTGCGCACCTCCGCGTACGGAGGAGTACGGGCCGTCGTACTCGTTCCGCGGAGCCTGATCACCACAGTTCAGCAGCCTGCCCCGAAAGTCCAACAGTTCGCGCCGAAGCACACGGGCACACCGATACTGCCGAGGCCGACGATGAGGCGCGATGCCGCGGCAGATTCCGTCGAGGTCGAACAGACCGTCAACGGACTGCCGCAGCGGCGACGCGAGTCGCCCGTGCCGACGCCGGTCGTCCGCACGGCCCCCCATTCCCCCACTGCTCCGGCCGCCTCCCCGGGAACAGCCGGCGGACCCCGGCAGCCGGGCCTGATGTGGGAGGCGTTCAGCGGCGAAAAGAGATCGAGCACCGACCCTTCCATGCAAACCAGCGAGTCATCAGATGAGGGTGAGTAATCGTGCCGCCACTGCCCAACATGGACTGGATGCTCAAGGAGCTCGCGGCCAGCGTCCCGTACGTGCGACACGTGGTCGTGTTGTCATCGGACGGTCTGTGCATCGGCCAAGCGAACACGGAGACCGACACCGCTGACGCGATCGCCGCTGCCTGCTCGGGCATGCAGAGCCTGGCGAAGGCCATCGCGCAGAAGTTCCCGCACGGAGACGGCTCGACGCGCATGGTCGGGATCGAAGTCGACGGCGGATACTTCTCCCTGATGGCGGCGGGACCCGGGGCCTATCTCGCAGTGCTGGCGGATGAGGAAGTGGACGCAGGGTTGCTGGGCGACCGCATGCGTACGCTGGTGGTCCGGATCGGCCAGCACATGACCAGCCCGCCACGTGATGACGTCGGGCGGGCGATGTGACGTCAGAGAACCACGACGCATGGGATGAAGGCAGTCCCGTGCCGCTCTATGTCATCTCCGGTGGCCCAGGTTCCACAGCCAAGGCCTTCAACCTGGTCACCCTCATCGCATCGCGGTCCGCACCCGAACCCGGAATGCAGCCCGAGCAGGGTGCCATCCTCACCATGTGCCAATACCCGCTGTCGGTGGCCGAGGTATCCGCGTATCTGAGTCTGCCGTTCAGCGTCGTCACGGTGCTCCTCTCCAGGCTCGTCGAAAACCAGCGAGTTGAGGCCATTGCTCCCGTTCCTGTCGCGGCTGTCCCCGAACTTGGCCTTCTGGAGGCGGTGATCCATGGACTACGTAAGCTCTGACGCACCCGCCGCCGACCCCCGCAGCACCGACGTGCTGCTTCCGCACGGCGCCAGGGGTGTCAAGGTCGTGATTGTCGGCGGATTCGGGGTCGGCAAGACGACCATGGTCGGGGCCGTGAGCGAGATCCCGCCCCTGACCACCGAAGAGACCATGACTCAGGCCGGCGTCGGGATCGACCACAATCCCGGCGCCGAAGGCAAGAACACCACGACCGTTGCCCTGGACTTCGGCCGTATCAGCATCAACGAGGAGCTGATCCTCTATCTCTTCGGGACCCCGGGACAGGAGCGCTTCTGGTTCCTGTGGAACGGCATCTTCGAAGGCGCACTCGGTGCCGTGGTCCTCGTCGACACACGGAGGATCGAAGTCTGTTTCGAGATCATCACGCGTCTTGAAGACCGCCGCGTCCCCTTCATCGTGGCCGTCAACACCTTCCCCGAAGCCCCGAAGCATTCGATACCAGTCCTGCGCACTGCTCTGGCCCTCAACGAATCCGTGCCCGTCATCACCTGTGACGCACGCGACCGGTCGTCCAGCCGCGACGTCCTGCTCTCGCTGATGGGCTACCTGTGCACCCTCGCCGCCGCTCAGGAGTCCGTATGACCGTCCCACCAGCTGACCACACCACCACAGAACCGGGGTTCACCCCGCCCCCGGGTTGCCCGGCCCACACCGCCACGGAAGCTGACGGAGTGACCCGGCTCTACGGCGCCGCCGCCGAGACAGACCCCATGGGCCTGTACGAGAAGTTGCGTTCCACCCACGGTCCGGTGGCGCCCGTCCTGCTCGACGGGGACGTACGTGCCTGGCTGGTCCTGGGGTACCTCGAGAACCACGATGTGGCCAACCGCTCCACCCAGTTCTCCCGTGACCCCCGCATCTGGCACGGCTGGAAGAGCGGCGAGATCGATCCCACCACCTCGCCGCTGGTGCCGATGATCGGCTGGCGTCCCGACTGCGTATGTGCGGACGGCGAAGAGCACCAGCGCCTGCGCGGCGCGGTCACGGCCGGCCTCAACCAGTTCGACCAGCGCGGAATCCGCCGCCACATCACCCGCTTTGCGCACCAGCTGGTCGATGAATTCTGCGAAAGAGGCGAGACGGAGCTGGTCGGTCAGTTCACCGAGCACCTCCCCATGCTCGTTCTCACCCATCTGCTCGGAATGCCGGACGAGTACGGTCCGAAGCTCGTGCATGCCGCCCGCGACCTCTTCAAGGGCACAGAAACGTCGCTCGACAGCAACGCCTATGTGCTGGAGACCCTCGAGCAGCTCGTCGTCGCCAAGCGAGCCCTTCCCGGGCAGGACATCGCATCCGTGCTGATGGCCCATCCCGCCGACCTCACGGACGAGGAGGTGCAACATCACCTGCGCCTCATCCTGCTCGCGGGCTATGAGACAACCGCCAATCTCATGTCCAACGTCCTACGGATGGTGGTCACCGACCCACGGTTCCGTGGGTCGTTGGCCGGCGGCCAGATGACCTTGCCCGAAGCAGTGGAGCAGGTGCTCTGGGACGAGCCACCGCTGATGGTGTGCCCAGGCCGCTGGGCCACCGGTGACACCTTGCTGGGAGGACAGGAGATCAAGGCGGGAGACATGCTCCTGCTGGGCCTGGCCGCCGGGAACGTCGATCAGGCTGTCCGCCCGGATCCCTCGACCCGCGTGCACCACAACCGCGCGCACCTGTCCTTCAGCACAGGCGCTCATGAGTGCCCCGGCCAGGACATCGCCCGTGTCATCGCCGACACCGGCATCGACATCCTGCTCACCCGGCTTCCCGACATCAGCCTGGCCGTCCCCGAGGACGAGCTCGCCTGGCGCTCCTCCACCTGGGCCCGGCATCTGACGGCACTGCCCGTGAAGTTCGCTCCCCGTGCTCCGGTAACCCATGATCTGCCGGCTCCGCTGCCGGCCCCGCCCTCGCCGAGCAACGGTATGCCTACGGCACCCCAATGGCCGGCACCCGCACCCGAGTTGAAGGGCCGTCCTGTACCCCGCGCCTCGTGGCGGGCGTGGCGGAGGCGGTTCCTGCGCAGGCGGTAGGCCTCGCAGGTCGCATGAGAGCCGAGTACCACAGCCGAGGGGGCTGCCGGACAGCGTGGTCGGCAGCCTCCTCAGAGCTGGACAGGCATGGACGGTGCCATCTCCTCCATCCTGCTTCTGCCGCGCCGGCTCCCGCAAGAACGCGACCTGGACCGCCTTCCGCGCGGTCGGTCTCGTGATGTGCACCGTAAAGCTGCTGTGCCATCTCTGCGACGGCCCGCTGCGCCGACGGGTGACGGCGGCCACCAACGGGGTCGGCCGCCCGCCCCCGACGGCTACGACCAGGCGGCCTGACCAGCCGCACACAGGAGGACCGCGATGAACCACTCGGCGCCCGCGTCGGGCTCGTCTACGGCGCCGTCACGCGTACGTCGACCTTGTGAGCACCTCATGATGCCGAGGGATACCGGCATGGGAAGTCCGTTGTTCCTGGAACGGATCGTCTGCGGGAGCGTAGCGGGGTGCCCCGGTGTACCAGGCATGCAGGCCGGCCAGGAAACTGCAAGCTCCCCGGAGCCACACCTCCAGCTCGATCCGTTCGCCGCGGTTCAGCTCGGCTCGCTGGACGAGCGGGGGCAGTTCGCTCTGTGCGAGGTGCTCGAAGTGACGCAGTCGGGCGGTCACCAGATCGGCGGCGGCATGCATCGCCTCCTGGACGGTGATGCCCAGGGACGTTTCGAGGACTATGACGAGGTTGTTGACGTCGTGTTCGTCATGGACTTCCCGCTGGTAGGAGGCGATGTCGTTCGCCAGTCCCATGTAGTCCATGAAGGCGTCGAGCAAAGCGCCGACGGTCCGGCTGTGCCGGATCTGCTCAGGGATCCGTGCGCCGGTGGAGAGTTCGACAGAATAGGGGGCGGTATAGGCGGCGAAGCTTTCACGGCGGAACTGGGCATACTCGATGAGGTCCGGGACACGACCGGCGCGGCTGTTGGCCAGTTCCTGAACTCCCGCGTCGATGTACCTTGCCAAGGCCCGGTTGAGCCCCTGCTGCCAGTGCGCAAGTCGCGGAGGGAACAGGCGTTGCTGAAGGTCGGCCATTCCCCTTTCGACGGCGTTGGTCGGCTCCGGCAACCGGGCGCCCGGCTCCGGCGGCAGGAAGGCATGGAGACGGGCGGTGAAGACCTGTGCGCCTGCGAGGTCGCCCGTCTTTTTGAAGGCGGAGGCGAAATAGTCGTCCCAGGCCAGAGCCCAGAGGTTGAACTGGTGATTGAGCCGGAGGTCGGCGAGCGAGGCATCAGGAAGAGCCCAGGCAGTCAGCTGGTCAACGGCCATGGCGTGGAACTGGGACAGGGTCCAGACCGCCCGGTGGGCCGACGGTGCTTCGTCGCTGGCCAGCATGCCCATCTCTCGCGCCCAGTTCTCGGTCTCCTCGTGCAGAGTCGGCAGGTGCGGATTCACCCGCACCGGGTACGGCATCCGCAGTATGGGGAGCTTGATGGCATGCACTGTCATGGGATCCCTGCCTCCCTTTTCACGCACATCGGTGTGCGGACCACAACCGCGAGCGGCCTGCCCTTCAAAAGGCAGCCCGCCTTGCCTTTCTCGACTCGCTTCGGGTGGAGTAGGGTCCTGTCCGCGGACGACACGTCAGAGCGGCGCGCTGCGTGCGCCCCGCCACGCCCCAAGCAGTTACAGGCGGCTGGCAGAACCCGCGTGCAGTAAGCGAGGCCGTGAACGTGCTGCTGCACCTTTGGGAAAGTGTGAAGGCGTATTGCGCTTCGCCGATGCAGCCCCGGCTCCCATGCGCTCGCCAGGTCCGCCGCAGCTCCATAGTGCGAACACCCGTTGTCACGCGGCGGCGTGAACGGATGGAAGGTATCCAACCAGCGCATGACGTGGACACGCAGCTGTGAAGTGCGGTGCGGCGCGTTCGTCCTGGCCCTGACGCCGCGATATGTCCGGCAGGCCGTCTTGAGCGCGCGGTGTTTCATAAGTATTCACCGGTGAAACACCCCTTGATCGGGGACTGGAAGGGGATCTCGAATGTCTGCTCCTCGGGCATCGGTTCTCCTTCCGAGATGGCCCATAGGTTCACGATCCACTACTGCCAAACGGGAGCGGACGCCGAGCTGTTCCCGTCCTTTGGCGCTCCAAACCTGCCCACCCCGGCCGATCCACAACCCCGCGCACAGCCGTCCTCGGCCCGCGATCAGAACAGGTTTGCACAGAATAAAACGATCTTTTTCGGTCACTCTGAGGTAATTCATTCCAAAAGCTGACCGTGATCGACCACTGATCGCCAGTCGGCGTGCGTGGGCGTGCGGTCCCCGGTGTGGCTCCGCGCGGTACGGCGGGAATAGGCCGGCGGCCCTGGCGCCGATCAAGATCCCCATCCTCTGAGGTCGCAGTGTCGAAGGCGGCGCTCCCGAGTGCCCGCCGAGGCTCGCCCTGCCCGCCGTTCTGTACATGGTGTCGCTGGCTGCCCTCACCTTGCCTGTGCACCGCTGCCGGTACGGCTGGTCGCGGGCCGGGTCACGTAGCAACGTCGCGCACACCGCACACCGCACACCGCACACCGCGGACTGTGCGTACCTCATCGGAGCACTGACCAGCCGGTCATGGGCACAGGAGGCCGCCCGGCGCACGGCGGAACGGCTTCAGTCGCCGGAGCGGGACCAGCAGCCGTCCACAACGAGCGCCGAGCGGGCGCTCGGACCGTGCTCACCCGCCGTGGGGCATGGCTCACGTTCTCCTGAGACGGTGGTGCCGGGTGCGGCCGGTCGGCAAGGATTGGACTGATGAGTCCGAGTCGAAGGTGCGAGGAGTGTGGGAGAGATCTGCCCGGCAAGGGGCGGCGTACGGGAAGTGCGCCGGCGCAGGGTGGCCGGCCCGCCCGCTACTGTTCCGCCGCCTGTCGACAGCGAGCCTTCCGCCGCCGCTCGGCACAGGACCACACGGGCCGCACGCCGCCGCCCGGCACGGCCGGGGCCCCGATACCCACTACGCCCCTGCGAGGCCGGGAACTGCCGCGCCCACTCGACTCCTTCGTAGGCCGAAGCCGCGAACTGTCCCGGCTGCGCGCCCTGATGAAGTCGGCGCGGCTGCTGACCCTCACCGGCCCCGGTGGAGTCGGCAAGAGCCGCCTCGCGCTGGAATTCGCCGGGAGCATGCGCGGCGGCGCCGACGGCCGGGCCCAGTTCGTCGAGCTGGACTCGTTGCACGACGGCAACCAGCTGCCCCAGGCCGTCGCCACCGCACTCGGTCTGGGCGAACGCGGCGGCCGCAGCGGCGTGGAGATGCTCGCCCACACCCTGGGCGAACGTTCTGTGCTGCTGATCCTGGACAACTGCGAGCACCTGGCCGATCCGTGCGCACAGCTGGCCGCGGCCCTGCTGAGCCGGTGCCCCCGGCTGCGGATCCTCGCCACCAGCCGCGAGGTGCTGCGGGTCCCGGGCGAAGTGGTGTTCCGGGTCGGCGAATTGTCCCTGGCACCGGTCACCGCAGAGGACGACCCGGCAGCAGTGCTGCAGGCCGACGCCGTACGGCTCTTCGTGGAGCGCGCCGGCGACCGCGTACCCGGATTCGCGCTGGACGTCGGCAACGCCCGTACCGTTGCGGAGATCTGCCGGCGTCTCGACGGTATGCCGCTGGCCATCGAGCTGGCGGCCCGCCGCACCGGAGCCCTTCCGCTGAGCGACATCCTGGCCGGTCTGTACGACCAGCTCGCGCTCCTGACCGACGGCAGCAGGACCGGGCCCCCGCCGGCATCGCGAACTGGCCGCGGCAATCGACTGGAGCCATCGATTACTGGACCCGGAGGAGAAGACCCTCTTCCGCCGTCTCACCGTCCTCGCCGGCGGATTCGACGCCGCCTGCGCGGCCGCGGTCTGCGCCGACGGCGACGTGCCGCCGCGTGATGTGCTGCGCGTGCTGTGCTCCCTGGAGGCCAAGTCCTTGATCGTACGGCTACCGGGGACCGAAGTCACAGCGAGATTCAGGCAGTTGAGCGCCATCCGCACCTATGCGCTCGACCGGCTCGCCGACTCCGGCGAACTACAAGGGACCTGGCAGCGGGCCCTGGACTGGCTGACCGGTCTGCTGGAGCCCACCGCCGGCCGGCTCTTCGCCGACCAGATCGGCGGAGCACCGGCGACGGAGCAGGAGAACCTTGCGGCGGCAGTCGCCTACGCCACCGACCGCGACGGCAGGCCGCCCCTCGGGCTGGCCCTCGCGCTGGCGCGGGTGCGCTTCCAGCAGGAGCAGCTGACGGCCGCCCGCGCCCTGCTGATCCAGGTACTCGCGCAGAACGACGGCGCCCTGCACATCTGGGCGGCCGACGGAAAGGCGGGGGACCATGACGAGAACCCGATCCGCCGTCCCGCACTCGACTACACGGACACGGAGACGTTCGAGATCCTGCGCCGCTACCAGGGGTTCGGAGACAAGGCCGTGTCCGACGCGCAGCTGCGGATGCCGCTCTACGCGATCTTCGAGAAGTACGACCGCATCATCCGCGAGTCCTGACAGGTCGTGATCATGGCATCCGATCCTTGGCAAGGGCACAACTTCGCAGCGCTGTTCGCCATCCTGATCGCCGGTGCGGCGACCGTGCTGGGGCTCAGCGTGTACCTGTGCTCACGGCTCACACGACAGGCCCGCCGGGGGTACACCCCGTTCGCCGTATGGCGGGACGTGACCCTGGCGACGGCCGCCGTGGCGCTCGCCCACTATCTGTGGGGGTGTCTCCACGTCCTCTTCCTCGAGGACCAGGAACAGGCCGAGGAGTGCGAGCGGCAGCGCCCCGAGGGAACACCGACCCTGGTCGGCCGCAGAGGCGACTTCATCCCGCTACGGCTCGTGTGCGAGGCGTCGGACGGCCGCGACTACTCCGTCATCATCCCCGACTACATCAACCCCACCGTCGCCGTCCTGCTGCTGCTCGCGCTCGCCTGCGCCGTCACCTCCGCCCTTCTCCACCACAAGCAGCGCACGACAACACGGCAGAAAGGCTGACCTGTTGAGTCCCACCGACATGACCCGCAGACACGCCCTCACTGCTGTGGCCGGTGTCACCGCCGCCGCGAGCCTCGCCTCCACCGGTCTCCTCGCCACCCCGGCCATCGCCGCGCCGCAGCCCCTGAGGAACGACGAACTGAAGGAGGCGCTGCGCCGCGTCGACCCCGGCGCCGCCGCCTGCTCACCGGCCGGCCGTCCGCCAACCGGTGGGAGATGCAGAAGGCCGCCGACGACGGCGGTGACATCGTGACCCGTCACGTGGCGGGCACCGGCCTGAACGTCTCCGCGCGCATGGGAGACACCGAAACGATCCTGGTCCATGTGATCCGCCACGGCGAGATCCAGGCGCTGACACCGAAGCCCACGTCAGGCGCCAACTCGCGTACCCGCGCAGCAGCGGCCGGGCCTGGCCGCGCGCTCGGGGCCGTTCACCCCAGCGCCTCGACGAGCCGTGCCGCTCCTCGCTGCGGGAGTCGGGGAACTGGGCCCGGTACAAACCCGCGTAGGCCCTGCCGCGATCGGGCAGCTCGGAGCGTGTGCCCTCCTCCATGATCCTGCGGTGGTCCAGGACGACGATCCGGTCCGCGGAACGAGGCGCCAATGCCACCGACGATCGGGACGCGTCGCCGGTGGCGGGGAGCGCCTACTGGCCTGTGACGACCGGCCGGAGCCGCTCGCAGCCGGTTACGAAACCCCGCCCAGATAGGCCTGGGCGACGCGGGGATCGGCGGACAGGTCGGCCGCTGGGCCCTCCAGCACCGTCTCCCCGTTCTCGATCACATATCCGCGATGTGCGATCTTCAGCGCAGCCGTGGCGTTCTGCTCGACGAGAAGTACCGCCGTGCCGCCGAGGTTGATGTCCCTGATCACCTCCATCACCGCGGCGACCATGAGCGGGGCCAGGCCCATCGACGGTTCGTCCAGCATCAGCAGACGCGGGCGGGCGACGAGCGCCCGGCCGATGGCGAGCATCTGCTGTTCTCCACCGGAGAGCGTCCCGCCCTGCTGGGAGCGACGTTCGGCCAACCGGGGCAGCAGCTCGTAGACCTCCTCGACCCGACGGGTGAGATCGGCGCCGTCACGCACCAGATAGCCGCCGAGCAACAGGTTCTCCTGCACGGTCAGTGTGCTGAAGATCCGCCGTCCCTCGGGGACGTGCACCACCCCTCTCGCGACGATCTTCGACGGGGCGGTCCTCGTGATGTCTTCACCCGCGTGCACGATCCGGCCTGCGGCGGACCGGACCAGCCCGGACACCGCCGACAGCGTGGTTGTCTTGCCCGCGCCGTTGTTGCCGAGCAGGGCGACGGTCTCCCCTTCGGCCACGGTGAGGTCGAGCCCCCGCAGTGCCTGCACTCCTCCGTAACGGACGTCGAGGCCGCGGATCTCAAGCATGGTGTGCCCCTTCCCCTTCGAAACCGGCGCGGGCGGCATGGCCCTCGTCATCGGCGGCGGCCCGGCCGAGATAGGCCTCGATGACGGCCGGATCCTGCCGCACCTCCTCCGGCGGCCCGTCGGCGATCTCCTTCCCGAAGTTCAGCACGACCACCCGCTGGGACACCTCCATGACCAGGCCCATGTCGTGCTCGATGAGTGCGATCGCCGTGCCGAGCTCCCGGATCCGGCGGACGAGGGCGAGCAACTCGGCCTTCTCGCCGTGGTTGAGCCCGGCGGCCGGCTCGTCGAGCAGCAGCAGCTTCGGCCGTCTGGCCAGAGCGCGGGCGATCTCCACCCGGCGCTGCTCGCCGTACGGGAGATGACGCGCCAGACCGGCCCGGTCGCCGCGGAGCCCGACGAAGTCGAGCCATTTGTGGGCCTCGTCGGTGCTTTCGCGCTCGCTGCGCCGGTAGCGGGGAGTGTGCAGCACCGCGTCGAGGGCGCTCTGCCTCAGCCAAGGATGGGTGCCCGCCCGTACGTTGTCCAGCACCGACAGCTCGCCGAACAGCCGCAGGTTCTGGAAGGTGCGGGCCAGGCCGCGGGCGGCGACTGCCGACGGGCGCAGGCCCGTCACGTTCTCTCCGTCCAGCCGGACGGTGCCCCCGGTCGGCTGGTAGAACCCGCTGACGCAGTTGAACGCCGAGGTCTTCCCCGCGCCGTTGGGACCGATGATCGAGACGATCTCGCCCTCGCCCACCGAGAAGGTGAGGCCGTCGACGGCGCGGACCCCGCCGAAGGCCAGCCGCAGATCCGTTACCTCGAGCATCATTCTTCCTCCTTCACCGGGGCTCCGGGTGCGCCGGGCGTGCTCGCGACGCTCCGCTCGGCCGTGTGGCCGGACTCGCGCGAGCGGTGCGGCCACAGACCCTGCGGGCGGAGCAGCATCACGACGATGAGCAGTACGCCGAACACGAAGTACCGGTAGTCGGCCATGCCCCGCAGCACCTCGGGCAGCAGACTGATGACCACGGCGCCGACCACGACGCCGGGGGTCGAGCCCATGCCGCCGAGCACGACCGCCATCAGGACGAGGGCGGACTGCAGGAAGGTGAAGCTGGCCGGGGAGACCGCCGAGAGCTGCGCGGCGAACAGCACGCCCGAGAGTCCTCCCCAGACGGCACCCGCGACATAGGCGGCCAGCTTGACCCGGTAGGTATGGATTCCGCTGGCCTCGGCGGCGTCCTCGTCCTCCCTGATGAAGCGCCAGGCACGGCCGATACGGGAGCGGCCGAGCCGCGCGGCGAAGAGCACCGCGACCGAGACGATGAGTACGGCGGTGTAGTAGAAGACGACCGGGTCGGAGAGCGTGTCACCGAGCAGCCCGGGGATGCCGTAGATCCCCGAGGGACCACCGGTGATGTCCAGGTTGCTCGCGACGATCCGGATGATCTCCCCGAAGCCGAGGGTCACGATGGCCAGGTAGTCGCTGCGCAGCCGCAGCGTGGGACCTCCGATCACCACTCCGGCGACCACGGTCACCACGACGACGACCGGTACGGTGGCCAGGAGCGGGATCTTCAGCTCCGTGGCGAGTATCCCGCCGGTGTACGCGCCGACCGCGAGGAAGGCGGCGAAGCCGAGGTCGAGCAGACCGCAGTAGCCGACGACGATGTTGAGACCGACGGCGAGCATCACGAAGACGACCGCGCTGGTCATCACGTTCATCGCATACGGAGTGGCGATGACGAACGGTGCGAGCAGGGCGGTCATCAGCCCGGCCCAGCCGAGCCTTCGGCTTTCCAGCAGCCGCGTGACGGGGGAGTGGCCACGGCTCCTGACGGGCTTCACCGGGCGGTTCTGGACGGTCGTCATCACACTCGCTCCGTCACACGATCGCCGAGCAGGCCGGTCGGCCGCACGGTCAGGAAGAGGATGAGGAAGCCGAAGGCGAACACATCGCGCCACTGGCCGCCGAGCCAGTCGGTGCCGAAGGACTCCAGCAGGCCGAGGACCAGGCCGCCCAGCATGGTGCCCTTCATGCTGCCGATGCCGCCGATGACGGCCGCGGTGAACGCCTTGAGCCCGATGATGAAGCCCATCAGGAAGTCGATCTTTCCGTAGTACGCACCGGCCATGACTCCGGCGGCTCCGGCCAGGGCCGAACCGATGAAGAAGGTACGGGAGATGACCCCGTCGACGTTGATGCCCATCAGCCGGCACGCCTTCGGATCGAGCGCGATGGCGCGCATCGCCCGGCCCTCGCGGCTGCGCATGACCAGGGTGTTCAGCGCCACCATCAGCACGACGGTGATCGCCATGAGGACGAGCTGCGCAGTGGTGATCTTGGCACCGAGC
Organism: Streptomyces sp. NPDC018833; assembly: GCF_044390825.1. Classification (NCBI taxonomy): domain Bacteria; kingdom Bacillati; phylum Actinomycetota; class Actinomycetes; order Kitasatosporales; family Streptomycetaceae; genus Streptomyces; species Streptomyces sp. NPDC018833. The sequence continues at coordinate 96,687 of NZ_JBIRZM010000022.1, forward strand.
ACCGAGACGCCGGTGCCGTCCAGACGTACCGGATAGACCCTCGGGTTGGGGCCGGCGACGATGTGGACGCCGTACTCCAGCGCGAACGAGGCGCCCACCGCGGTGATGAGCAGAGACAGGCGCGGCGCCCCGCGCAGCGGCCGGTAGGCCACCCGCTCCAGTGCGACGCCGCCCAGGCCGGTCGCCAGCATCGTCAGCACGAGCACGACGAGCAGTGCGGTCAGCGAACCCGAAGGGACGAAGCCACCCACAGCGCCGAGCATCGCGAAGCCGGAGAAGGCTCCGAGCATATAGAGGTCGCCGTGGGCGAAGTTGAGCAGCTTGATGATCCCGTACACCATGCTGTAGCCCAGTGCGACCAGGGCGTAGAACGAGCCGACGAACAACCCGTTCCAGATGAGCTGTGCCATGTGACCCCTCCGGGCTACTTGAGCGAGTCCTGAAGGACGAACGCCCCGTCCTTGACGGTGAGGATCACGAAGCCGCCGTTGTTCAGCGTGTGTTCGGGGGTGAACTTCAGCGGGCCGGAGAACATCCGGAAACCGTCGATGTCCTCCAGCGCCGCGGTGACCTTGTCGCCGTCGGTGCTGCCGGCCTTCTCCACGGCCTCCGCAGCGACCCGCACGGCGTCGTAGGACTGAGTGGAGTACGGGCCGGGGTCGGTGCCGAACTTCTTCTTGTAGGCGGCGATCCACCTCTCGGCGCCCGGGGTGGTCTGCGGGGTCTGGGTCATGGTGGCGAAAACGCCCTCGCCGTGCTCGGCGCCCGCGATGTCGACGAGCTTCGGGTCGACCGAGCCGTCGCCGATGAGGAACTTGCCCTTGTACCCGGCCTGGCGGAACTGCCGGATGAGCAGGCCGCCTTCCTGGTAGTAGCCCGTCCAGTAGATGTAGTCGGGGGCCGACTTCAGCACGCTGGTGACATTGGGGCTGTAGTCGCTCTCACCCGGGTTGACCGCTTCCTGGGCGGCCTTGGCCGGAGCACCCGCGGTGCCCAGCTTGGCCCAGGTGAGGTCGGCGATGTCCTTGGAGTAGCTGGTGTTGTCGTCCATGACGGCGACCTTCTTGGCCCCGTCCTTGCCCAGCCAGGCGACCGCGGCGGCAGCCTGCTGGCTGCCGGTGCCGTTGATGAGGAAGACGTGCTTGAGGTGCTGGCCGACGAGCTGGTTGGAATTGGCCGCTGGAATGACCATGGGGATGTTCCGCTTGCCGAAGATCGGCAGCGTGGGCAGCGTGGCGCCCGAGCAGTAGCCACCGACCGACACGGCCGCGTCCGCCGCGACCAGCTTGTTGGCTGCGGCGACTGCGGTCTTCGGGTCGCAGGCGTCGTCTTCCACCTGTAGCCGCAGCTTCCGGCCGAGCACGCCGCCCTTGGCGTTGATCTCGTCGACCGCGAGCTGCGCACCGTTCTTCATGTGGGGGCCGGTGTCCGCACTGCTGCCGGACATTGGGACGGCCATGCCGAGCACGATGGGCCCTTCGTCGTCGCCGGCGGCGCTGCCGCCGATCAGCCCGTTGCAGCCCGTGGTGGACAGTGCGGTCACCGCGAGCAGTGAGGTCAGGGCCACGACACGGGACGTGGTGCGGGCGGTGGAGGGCAGAGCGGGGAGGGTGGGTCTCTTCACGGGGGCACGCTCCTCTGCGAGGCATTGCGGACGGTCACGGGTTGACGAGCTGGGGGATCGGTCACGGGTGTGGGGCCTGGGGATCGGTCAGCGGGCGACACGGTGAGTGGCAGTCGGCTCGGAAGGCGGCTCTTCCCTCTGCGGGCGAGATCTGCCGTCACAGCGCGCGATGTGGCGTGTGACATTGCACATCGCACTGAAGTGATCGGTCAATGGCTGGAACCCGACCGTTATCAGGCCGGTTTCCCGCCGGCCCCCTGCCGACCCGCGGGTCAGCTTGATCGGCTCACCGCCGACAAGGCTTGTGGCCTGTGAGAGATCTCCTGAAGTAAGGGGGAGCGGGCAGGGGATGCGGCGTTCGCAGTGCGCCGCGCCGGAAACGGGCGCTGCCGGCCCCGGCGACGCCTTTGTCAGGGCTGAACCGCGCGGCCGGGCCGGCGGCGGGCCTAGGGCTCCAGGAACCGGCACCACGGTGGTGGCACTGCGGGAGCGGGCGCTGATCACGGCCTGTCCCTGGGGACTGTTGGCGGTCATCGGCGAGTGAAGCGGTGCGGGGAGACCGCCTCGGCGACGGAGGGGAGGCGCTGCTGGGTGATGGCCTCGGTGATGATCTCGGCGGTCGCGGGAGCCAGGGTGAGTCCCAGCATGCCGTGCCCCGAGGCGACATGGACGTTGGCCAGCGGGCCCAGCCGGCCGATGAGGGGCAGGCCGTCGGGGGTCATGGGGCGCAGGCCCGCCCAGGGACTGGCTTCTCCCGGCGGGTTGTCCCAGCCGGTGAAGGCGTCGGCCGCGGCCTTCTTGATGGCGGCCACGCGCCGGAGGTTGACGCTCTCCTCCAGGCCGCCGAACTCCATCGTCCCGGCCAGGCGCAGGAACCCGCCCAGCGGGGTCACGGCGACCCGGGCGTCCTCCAGTGTGAGGGAGGTGCGCAGCTGCACGGGGGCCGGGGAGTAGTCGACGCTGTAGCCCTTGCCGGGGCGGATGGGCAGGGGGACGCCCAGTTCGCGGGTCATGCGCCCGGTCCATACGCCGGCCGCCAGGAGCAGCGTGTCACCGGTGATCTCGCCCCTGTCGGTCAGCACTCCGGTGATGGCGTCGCCCTGCCGCAGGAAGTGGCGGACCGGTGTGTGCTCGTGGATCACCACGCCCAGTTCCCGGCAGCGTCTGAGCAGGCCGGCGGTGAGGGAGTCGGGCTCGACCTGCCGGTCGTCCGGGAAGTACAGGCCGTGGCGGGTCCGGTTGTTCAGCGCCGGCTCCCGGGCCTGGACAGCGTCCCCGTGCAGGTGCTCGGGAACCATGCCGAACCGTTCGAAGATCCCGAGGGAGGCGCAGTGCTCCTTGTACCTCTCCCGGGTCTCGAAGGCGAGCAGGACGCCGGCCTTGTGCATCTCGAACGAGATGCCGTCGCGGCCCCACTCGTCGAGGAGGTCCATGGTGCCCTCGGCCAGGCGGAGTTGGGTCTCCAGCCCGTGGCGGAAGTCCCGGGCGGTGCAGTGCCGGGCCATGCTCAGCATGAACTTCACGAAGCCGGGGGCGAGCGAGGGCTTGACGTACAGCGGGCTGTCCGGCTTCAGCATCCACTTCAGCCCTTGGAGGATGACCCCGGGAGCCGGTACCGGGCCGCTCTCCGCCAGTGCGATCCTGGCGGCGTTGCCGTGCGTGGCGGCGGAACCCGCGCGTCGGGCGTCCAGCACCACCACTTCACAGCCGCTTTTCGCCAACCGGTAGGCACTCGCAAGACCGACGGCCCCCGCGCCCACAACGATGATCCGCATGGAGTCCTGTACCTCCTGACAGGGCGCGCGACGGGCGCCCTCTTGCAGTGGGCGGCCAACCCCGCCCCGGGGTTGTCAAACAATCTGCGTCTGGGGGCGACGCCAGGCTCGCCGACCGGCGCAGTCACGGTGAACTTGTTGTGAATGAGCTTCCTCCTCCCGGCGGAGGTGGTGCACCCTGCGACCGCCGCAGGCATACGCGAAGGGGGCCCCGCTTGCGCGGGGCCCCTTGAGCTGTGCAGACGTCCTCTATTTCGTCATCGCGTTTCCAGCGATGCTGCTCACCAGCTACATCGAGCGGCGCCTGATGGGCTCCGGCTCACGGGGCACCCCGCCACCGTCCTCACCACTGAGGGACGCGCTCGGCGTATGCGGCCCGGATACCGGCCGCCCGTCATGGTCGAATCCCCCACTCGATGTCCCGGCCAGGAAGGTGTCTGACATGAGCAAGGGCGCGCCCGAGAGTGCAGCCGCGGCCGGTCTCCAAAACCGGCGGACGCCCTGATGACACGGCGTTCCTGCGCACCAGCGGCGTCAGCAGGTCCTTCCATGGACGCCAAGTCCTCAAGGAATCGACGCCAAGTCCTCAAGGAATCAAGGAAGCCGACTTCCGAATCCGCGGCGGCGAGATCGCCGCACTCATCGGCAAGCCGACGAACATCACGCCGATATTCGGGTGGTGCAGCGTCACGACCATTGCTGTCGAGACACCTTTGCTCGACCGTTCAGCATTCACCCACATCCGGAAGCCAGGCAGCCGGATGATCGATGAAGATATTGGAAATGTAACCACCGAGGTCCGGCAAGTGCGACCAGGCGGCATTGTTGCGGCCCGCCGTTTCCACCGTGCCGCCGAGCGTCTGGCACCCCACCCGCACCCGGGTCGGCCCCGCCAGGACGGCGACGACCGGCGCATCCTGGCGCGGCTCGGCGCGGACGTTCACGCCGGTGCCACAGGTGACGAACATACCGGGCTCGGTGCCGCCGCCGTTCCCTCCACCTCCGCCGAGAATGGGCAGGTTCCAGGGGTGGGCTTCGTCGCACCGCGGGTCGGCCACTACGGAGATGTGGAAGTGCTTGTCGTGCGGGTTCGCCCCGTCGTACGGCGCCCACTGCCAGTCGCGGTTGGTGGCGATCCGGCCGTTGGCGATGACGTACTTGATCCGGGGATCACGGCTCGCGAGCAGCTGGTCGGCGATCTCCTGGATGTTCAGGCCGTGTGTCGGGTCATGGGTGAAATCCCGGGCCGTGACGATCCCCGGGCCGTACCACGGATTGTGATCGCTGGCCTTTCCCTTCGCCTGGTGCGCGGCGTCACCCACGCCACCATCGCTGGCGATATTGCGGCCCGGAAAACGGGCATTGATCTGATGCAGTAGCGTTTCGAGGCTGTTCGCAACGCGTGTCATGGCACTCCCTCCCAGTTGAATGCGTGGAAAGAGCGGAGTGAAGTCGCTGATCTCACTATACGCATGAATAACGAGTGCCACGACCGGAGTTGTGGAATTGGCTCGACGCGCGACGCGAAGCCATCGGGTCCATACTGGCGGTGTGCGGACGATTCTGTTTCCCTGTCAACAGATCGGTGGTATGAAACCATGGCCGCGACCGCCGGGGTTCTGCATATCGCGCCCTCCGTCGCGCCAGGCGACCTCGGCGGACGGTCACGGGAGTACTTCTCCTACGTCACGTACGAGGTCAACTAGCCCCGTAGCACGGGAGCGGACCGCATGAGCAGCGGATGGATATGCGACAGCTGCGGCCACAGGGAGCCTGTCGGCGCGCGGCGGTGCAGCGAGTGCGGGGAGCGCTTCACGGGCAAGTGGATACAGCCGCCTCCGCCGCCCACGCCCCCGCCTCCTCCTCCCCCGCCTCCTCCTCCACCGCCCCCGCCCCCGCCGCCTCCCCCTCCTCCGCCTCCGCCTCCGCCCCCTCCGCCGCCTGTCCGGCGTCCCGACTGGCGCGCGTTCATCCAGGCCGGTGGGACGATCCAAGGACGGGCGCGCGATGTGCGGCTGCGGACCGAGGTGTCCGGAAGCTCGTCGGGAAGCACCTGGACCACGGTGGTGTGCACGTTCCGCGTGGAGATGTACGACGAATACGGTCGCTCGCTGGTGCTGGTGCCGGTGGAGATGCGGGGCCACGGATTCGACGGAGCCCTGAGCGACGGTGACCGGGTGCGGGTCGGCGGCCGGGTGCGGTCCGGGACGCTGCGCGCGCCGGAAGTGCAGAACCTGACGACCGGGGCGGTCGTCAGCGCCAGGCACACGCCGAAGATCGTGGTCGGGATCGCCGTGGTCCTCTTCCTCGCGTGGATCGTGTTCATCGTCGTGCTGGTCAGCGGCTGACCAGCACGACGGGCGCTAGCGCCGTTGCGGGATGGGCACCCGCAGGTCCACCATCCGGTAGTCGCTGTCGCCGTAGGGCTGCAGGAGAGCGAGGGCCGCGTAGCGGTAGTCGATCCCGTGCGGCGTCCGCGACGCGGGGCGGCCACTGCGGCTCGTCGGCCATTCGACGTCGCCGGTGAGCACCCTGGCGGGGATCACCCAGTGGTCACCCCTGCGGTACGTACGAGGCTCGCTGTCGCTGCGTTCGAACCGCACTTCGATGCCGTCCTCCAGCGGAAGCCACTCGCCCTCCGAGACCGGCAGGCTCCGTCCCCCGTCCAGGGGCTCGGCGGAACCGCCGTCACGGCTGCCCCACCCGGCCGCCCCGTGGTCCCAGCGACGCAGGTACGGATGGTGCTCGGGCACCCGGCCGCCGGTGGGGTGGTGCGGATCGTCGGCCGGCACCGCGTCCAGCAGCACCCTGCAGCCGGCGTGGTCGATCTCCTTGATCGTGTAGAGCCGGGGGGAGCGCTCCGCGAGGTCGTCGGTGGCGGCCCGGCAGACGGAGGCGTCGTCGATGATTTCGACGACGTCGCCGATCTCCAGGCCGAGCTTGTCGTCCCTGCCCAGCGTCTCCAGCTCGACCGAGGGACCGGAGACGGATCTGATCGGGAGGACCACCGAGCCGTTCTCCCGGGACCACTTGAACGTCGCGGTCTCCGCCGTTCCGGCCTGATGCACCTCGACGCGGTAGAGCTGGTTCTCGGGCCCGCGATAGCCGGACGAGGGAGACAGATCACAGGGGACACTGTCGTCCTCGGGGCGGCGGGCCCGTGCGGCGAGCAGCCCGCGGGGCTTGTACATACGGCCGAGGCGCTCGCGCAGGTACCGCGTCGCGCTGCGCATGTCGGGATGGAAGGCGTGGGCTTCCAGGGGCATCCAGCACACCTGCCAGACCACCCGGGTCCGCGCGGCCGTGTCGGGGCCGTTCAGTCCGAGGGCCACTTCCCGGATGCCCGGAGCTTCGACAGCGGTGACCAGACGCTCCCACACCCGCAGATAGACCAGGAACGGGCCGTTCGGCAGCCGGTCGCCCTCCCTCCCGGGGTCGAGGTGGCCGTCGGGCTGCTTCCAGTAGTCCGTGCCGTCGCACTCGCACAGGATGCCGTCGACGTACATGCGTCCCGGTGCCAGGGTGAAGTTCTCCCCGTCGAACGCGTCGACACCGAACCCGCCGAGGGTTTCGTCGTCGGCGTCGGACGGGTACGCCGCCGGCCCCAGGAGATCGGCGGCCAGGGTACGCAGATAGTGCAGAAGGATCGCCGACTGCTCGTTGATCTCGGAATCGAGCTGTACCCGGCCCTGTTGGGACAGCACGGCCGAGAACCGCCGGGCGGGGTCGAAGGTGACACGCGAGAAGTCGGCGTGCATGGGTGCTCCCTGACTGAAGCGATGGTGGACTTGCCTGTCGTCGGTGGTGGGGCGGCGGCGTCGCGGCCGCTGGTCCCGTGTGTGGGCTCAAGTGGCGAAGAACAGCCCCGCGTCGCATCCGGCCGGTGTGAACTCGGCCAGCCGGACCCGGAGGTTGTCCTCCCGGAGGAGCTGGAACAGGTCGTGCAACGCCCCCGGCTCCGCCCCGTCGTGCGCGCCTCTGGTGATCTCCTCGGCACACCCGTCGGCGAGCCGGACGTAGTCGGACGTGCCGTACCGGGTGCCGGCGAACCGCAGGGCGACGCGCTCGGGGTCGCCGGAGTGCTCGGGTTCGCAGTGGAAACGGGGCGGGGTGCGGGAGCCCGTCGGCAGCCAGCAGAACCGTACCGAGCCGTGCGCGCGCCGGGCGATCTGCACCTCCCCGTGCAGCAGGCAGTCTTCCAGCAGGTCCACGGCCCGGGTGCGTACGACTCCGATGACGGTGGTGCGGTGCGCCGTGAGGACGGCGTAGGCCGGTTCACCGTGGGGACCGGTGAGCGCGGCGGCGTCGCGGCCGGTGGCGTCGAGCACGGAGTCGGAGAGGGTGACCACATTGGGTTCGGGAGCTTCGTCGGCGCGGGCGATCCCGACGGTGCCGAGGACGCTGTGCTCCACGTCGACGCGGACCGGACTGTCGAAGATCTCCAGGCCGGCTGCATCAGGGTGCCGCGGCTCGCTCCGGGCGCCGAGTTCCCAGCCGGGCACGAAGGTGCAGTGCCGGATGGTGAGCCGTCCCACGCTCCCGCGCACCTGAACGCTCCCGCCGGTGACGATGAGGCCGTCCAGGACCAGGTGCGGCGGTGGTTTCCTGCCTGCGGCGACGTGGATGTCGTGGATGTCATGGACATCGGAGTCGGTGCCCGCGGCCTCGCCGGTGCCGGAGTCCGTGTCGGTGCCCGCGGCCTCGCCGGTGCCGATGATCTCCAGGGCACGCGGGCGGTCTCCGGACGGGACCGGCAGCCGGATCACGGGCCGTACGCCGTCCACAGCACGGATGGTCAGGCGGTCTCCCGGGTCCAGGCGGATCTCCGTGAGGTCCTGGTACAGGTCGTTCCCGGTGATCTCGACGACTGCCTCCGCCTTCTCGGGGTGCCACCGCTTGTCGGAGCGCCACTGGTCGATCGCGTCACTGATCCGCCGGTACTGGGTGCGATCAGGCTCGCCCGGCCCGACCTCGTAGCGGTTCGGGGCGGCTGTCACGGCGGCCGCTCCGGGCCGTGGGTACTCGCCGCCGCCCAGGTCCGCGGGGAAGGCGTGGTGATAGGTCACGCGGATGTCGTGTCCGCCCGCGGGGACCTCGCCCGGCGGGAAGGCGATGCGGCCGAGGACCGGGTCCAGGGCCACCTGCCCGGACCGAGGCCGGTAGTGCCATCCGGAAAGGTCCGCGGACACGATCCGTTTCAGCGCGACCACGCCGCGGCCGGTCCACACGCAGACACTCTTGGACGGGCCGTAGTAGTCGTACGGTCTCTCCGCCAGGGCTCGTCTCCTCAAGGGTGCCGGGACGTTCATCTCGTCGGCGACGTGGCAGGGCGACGGTTCGGGCACCGGTGCGGTGAACAGCGGAGTGTCGTTGCCCAGGACGCTGAAGGTGTAGCGGCCCTCGGCCCGGTCCACGCACAGCGCCGGAGTCCGCGTCACCGAGTGGGTGCGCAGCCGCCACACGTGCAGGCCGACGCCAGGGATGCCGTATCTGCCGGGGCGGCGGACGGATCCGGTGCGGGGGACCTCGACCGTACGGGCCAGCTCGTCGAAGGGCCCGCCGACGCGGTCCAGGACGTCGACGTGCCGCACGTCGACCAGGCCGCCGCGGAGCAGCCGCCGGCGCGCGTCGTGCGGATCGGCGCCGTAACGGCGGACCGGCTGGGTGACCGCGAGCAGGCGGCGGTATTCCACGGCGCGGGCGGACCAGCCGGCGACACCCGCGGCGAGGTCCTCCAGGAGGGCGAGGGTGCCCTTGCGGCGGCGGTGCGCGATGGTGTCGGCGACGTCGCGTCGGGGCACGGTGATGGCCGTCGGCCCGTTCGCGGAGCCGGCGGCGACGTCGGCCAGGGCGGCGGCGGTTCCCGGCAGCAGGCGGTGGCCGACGAGGTCGCCGATGTACGGCACGACCCAGTCCTCGCAGGTCTCGATGAACCAGTTGTCGTAGAGCTGCTCGATGTCCTCCTCAACTGTGCGGACCTGTTCGGCGATGACGGACAGCAGCGCGTAGAGGCGGTGGCCGTTCTCCGCGTCGAGTCTGCGGTGGACGGCGGGCAGCAGCGCGTACAGGTCGTCGGGCGTCATGGAATCCTCCGCAGCACGAGGGTCTCCGGCAACGCCGGGTCGACAAGAGCGAGTTGGGCGGGGCGCAGGACGCGCCGGGTGGCGGCGGCGTCCGGTGTGCCGCGTGCCCCTCCCCTGGCGCCGCCCTTGGGCCCCTGCGACCCACGCATGTGGTCGAAGGCGGCGTCCACCGGGGGGGTCGTGGTCCCGCCACCGGGCGCCTGGCGGACCTCGCGGTATCCGGCGGGGAGGGCCATCACGCAGGGTTCGACCGTGGGGTGGGTGGCGAAGCGGACGATGTCGGCGGCGTCGGAGCCCTCCGGTACGCCGCCGAAGGCGTCGACGTCGAGGAACTCGACGCCCGGCACCGCCTGCGCGACGGCGATGGCGGCGCTCAGGAAGACGGGCCGGCCCAGGTCTGCCGCGGGGAAGCCCAGCCGGGCCAGCAGGGCCTCCCGGACCAGCCGTTCGACCTTGTCCGGCGAGTGGTCGGGCGCCGTGCGGATGCCGAGGGACAGGACGATCCGGACCCGCTCGCACGCCTCCACGCGCACCGGCAGGGCCGGATCCCCGTACCGGCTCAGAGCCGCCCGCAGCGAGGCGAGCAGCAGGGAGCCCGGTTCGAGGGGGGCGTCATCGGCGGCGGCGACGGTGACGTGCACCAGTTGGCGGCTGCCGTCGACGCAGCGCCGCGCTTCAGCCTTGCCGACGCCGGCGAACGCCCGGGCGAAGTCCTGGTAGTCCTGGACCGACACCAGGCGGTCGAGGGCGGCGAGCCGCAGTGGCACCCCGTGCCGGGTGTCTTCGGGGCCGTCGGCGTCGGCGCCTCCGGTGGCGGGCAGCGGATTGGTGACGCCGCTGACCCCGAGGGGCTTGGTGACCACCTGGCTGAGCTGCCCGGCGGCGACGTTGCCCGCGGCGCCGCCGCCGATGCGGTACCGGGCGGTGACGTTCTCCGTGCCGGTGGGGAGCCGGGAGCCGCTGCGGCCGTCGCCGAACTCGACGGCCGCCATGCCATCGGCCCCGACGCGCAGCCGGTAGGCGTGGGCGGCCGGATCGGCCACGGCCAGATCGGTGGTACGCCGCCAGGCCACACCGGCGACCCGGACGGTGAGGGCCTCCTTGCCGCCGTCGGGGTGGGCCGCCGGGAGCCAGGTGAGCGGTCCGTGGCGCAACGGGAAGACCTGTCCGGCCTGGGTGGCGTCGCCGCTGCCGAGAACCTCGCTGCGGGTCTCCCCGGCCGTCGCGGGAACGACGTTGCCGTGGATGGCGACGGAGTCCCTGCGGTAGCGGCGTGCGAGGGGGGCGGTCAGCTGGAGGGTGGTGCGTACCCGGTCGTCGAAGGGCGTGCCGTCGAGTCCGTGGTGCGCTCCCGCGAGCCTGACGAGTTCGGTGCCGGGGATTCCGGGGGTGTCCCGGGCGCCGGTGCCGTCGCCGGGGAGGATGTCGGTGCGTTCCCCGGAGACGATCAGCAGGCGGCCGGGCGTCAGCCCCTCGTAGGTGCCGTCGAGCTGGATCCGGTCCCCGGTGACGTCGGAGAGGTCGGGCCGGGCGCCGAGCGGCAGCCTCTCGCCCGCGGCCCATACGGTGGTGGCGCGCAGGACGGCGAGGTCGCCGGGGTCCTCGGTCCACGGTCCGGCGAGGCGCAGCCGGGTGACCCGTACCGCGTGGTGTTCGTCGGCGACGGCGAGCTGAGTGACGTCGGTGACCCGGATGATGCGGGCTCGTCCACCGTCCGCCTGCTGGACGGCGATCCAGCTGCCGGGCAGGATCGCGTCGTAGACCGCGTCGAGCATGAGGACGTCGTCCGGGAGGCCGCCGCTCTCCCCCGCCGTGGGGGAACCGGCGGCGCGGAGCAGGCTGGTGACGCGTGCGTCGTCCGGGATGGTGGCACCGAACGGTGTGGCCTTCACGCGGAAGCACTGCACGCCCGGCGGGTCGGCGGCGGTCAGGGAGACGGCGCCGAGGGCACGGTAGAGCGAGTCGGTGAGGTCGGGTCGGTTGCCGGCCACCAGGCGGGGCAGGGCGTCGGAGCCGGGGCTGAGGACGTCTCCCACGGGCGCGGGCGAGCCGCGGTCGTCCCCGCGTGGCCGCGGCTCGCGGCGTCCCAGTGCGCGCAGCAGCGGATTGAGGGCGCGAAGGATCCATCGGCCCGGACTCTGCCGGTCCGCCAGCAACGCCTCCCTGCCCGAATCGCCGGGCGGCCGGCTGACCGGGGTCGCGTCGGAAGCACTGGCGTCGATCTGCCGGGCGGCGGCGCGGATGGCCGCGAGACGGACGTCGGCCCTGTCGAGCACGGCGCCGGTGTCCGGTGTGTCGTCCTCGCCGCCGGCGATGCGCTCCCGGACCTTGCGGATCCTGCTGTCGAGGGAGGCCGCGAGCGCGTCCGGGTCGTGCAGGACGTCGGCCTTGCGGCGGACATCGCGCACCAGCCGCAGCACGTCCTCGAACGGGCCGCCGGACGGCCTCTCGCGTGCGGTCTCTTCCATGTCCTCCTGGAGTGCCCGCACCGCCTCGTCGAGTTGGTGTCGCGGGTCGGGGACCTTCAGGAGCACGGTGGTCCGCCCTTCCTGGGCGTCCAGCTCGATGCCCTCCGCGACGCGGATCAGGTTCAGGCGGGGGTCGCCGAACGTGAAGAGCAGAAGGTCGCCCGGCCGGAGATTGGGCTGCAGGCCCTCGACGGGGAACGAGCGCACATGCGCGGCGACGTCTGGGCTGATCGACGCGGGCGTGGTCTTGCGGACCGGGAGCCGGTTCCATTCGGCGCGGGCGGTGAGGGCCGTCGCCGTCTCGAAGGTCTGGGGGAGTCCGCCGGGCGGGGGCGCGCTCTTGACCTGGGAGCCGGCCGGGACGGTGGCGTGTGCGTCCGCGTCGAGGGTGTAGGCGAGGTGGGTGGCGGCGGCGAGGGCGGGACGCGGCCGGTGACCGACGAGCCGCCCGAGCCGGATCAGGGACTCCTGTTCGGTGGCGGTGCGCAGGTATCCCTCGTTGGCGATCCGTTCCTGATAGAAGGTCAGTACGTCGGCGACGACGGCCCAGCCGTCCAGCAGGGCGATCGTCGGGTCGTCCGGCTCGCGGGTGGTCAGGTCCGCGAGGGCCCCGGCGTCCGAGCCGTACAGCCGGGCCAGCATCGCCTGGAGGAACCGGTCGTAGGTGCCCACGCGGTAGTTCAGCGCGGGCAGCGCGGGCCGGTTCCGCACCGGCGCCGGGGCGGCGGTACGGGCGGCGGTGTCGCAGCCGCAGCGGCAGGTGGTGTCGTTCATCGTCCTCCTCGCAGGCGGAGGGTCAGCCGTCCGTTCTCGGGGCGTGCGACATCGGCGTCCAGCCGCGCGATTTCCAGGGCCCCCAGCCGTAGCTCCCCGGACGGCGGTACGTCGGGGCCCGGGCGTCCGCCGTGGCCGGCGGAGTGGAGCCGGCGCAGCCGGATGACGTCGGCGTGCCGGACCCCGGGGACGCTCACCGCGACGGCGACGAGTTCGCTGGCGCGTACGGGGGTGCCGAAGGTGAGGGCGTCGGGGTCGAAGAAGCCCCGGCCGCCATCGGGCCGTACTCCGGGTCGGAGCCGGTTCATCAGCGCCTCGCGGACGTGGCCGGCGATGTGGTCGGAGTCGACGAGGACGTCGAGGGCCACGTCGAGGGGCACCTGGAGGGCGGGGCGGGTCACGACGTCGTGGCCGATGCGGCGGAAGCGGTACAGGCTCGACCGGACGTCCTCCAGCAGCCGGTGGGGCACGTCGTACGTCCCGATCGGGTCCAGCGCCACATCGGCCTCGTACCAGCTGCCCGTCCAGCGCAGGGCGGCGGCGGCCCGTTGCATGTCGGGGCGGCGGGCGGCGAGGGTGGCGTAGTCCTCGGCGGTGACGGCGCGCAGCAGCTTGCGGAACGGCTCGCGCGGTGCCGCCAGCCGTACTTCGGCGACGGATTCGGGATCGGTGCCGCCGGTCGCGGGCACCGGATTGCGTACGCGGAGGACGCACTTGAGCTCGGTCCCGCGGCAGACGATCCGGTTGACGGCTTCACTGCCGAGGTTGCCCGCCCGGCCGTTGCCGGTGCGGTACGTGGCGCAGAGCTTCGTCCCCGGGGGCGGCGCCGCTCCCGCGCGGCCGTCGCCGAACCTGATCCGGAGCATCCCGTCGTCGTCGGTCTCGCCCACCACATGGCGGTCGCGGGGGCCGCTGGCCAGCAGATCTCTGCGGGGCGTCCAGGCGTGCTCCGGATGGGCGCCGTCCTCCTCGGTCTCGCCCACCACACGGTGGTCGCGGGGGCCGCTGGCCGGCAGATCTCTGCGGGGCGTCCAGGCGTGCTCCGGATGGGCGCCGTCCTCCTCGCAGCAGACGATGCGTACCTGGGGCAGCGCCTCGCGGGGGTCGGGGTTCAGGGCGGCGGACACGGGGCCGTGCAGGGCGGGGTTGTCCGGGTGGAGCGCCCGCGCGGCGTCCTCGCCCCAGGTCTGGGTGAGCTCCCAGTCGGTCTCCGCCGCGTCGAGCACGTAGCCGGACCGGGCGCGCCGGGCCAGTGCCTCCAGGCGCCGCAGTTCGGGTTCGAGGTACTCGTCGAAGCGGGTGAGCAGCGGGGTGAGGGTGCGCCAGGGGCCCTCGGCGTCGAGCAGGCCGTCCAGCAGTTCCGTGCCGAACAGGCGTCCGAAGTAGGCCCGGTCGTCCGGGGAGGGGTCCGCCGCGGCGTGCTGGAGGTCCCGCAGCCGGTCCCGGGCCCGGTCGGCGATACGGAGCAGCTGCCGGGCCTGCGCCGCGGCGACGTCCACCGGGCGGGGGTGCGGAGCGGACCGGGTGACGGGGGCGCCGCCCAGCGTCGCGACGAAGGGCCGGGGGCGCCCGGGGGGTCCCGCGGCGGGGCGCCAGGGGTCCTTCGAGTGGCCCGGCAGGGGCGGAGCTCCGGGAGGCCGCGTGGTCACCGGGCCGGGTACGGGGACCTGCTCGGCCGTGTCGTCGGAGAGCCAGACGTTCTCGATGCCGTGCTCGACCAGTACGGCGTTGCCCCGGGCGACGGCGACCTCGACGGGACAGCCGTGGGCCGTGTCGCGGGATCTGACGCACAGGGGAAAGGCCAGGGCGTCCTCGTCCGCCCAGGTGACGTCGAGCACCTGGGTGCCGGACAGTACGTCGACGTCCCCGGTGACGTCGGTGAGCCGGACGGCCTGCCGGTGCGTGGGGTCGCGGTCCGCCTCGTGCCCCGTCCCGGGCCCCAGGACCTCCTCGAAGACGAGGACGTCGCCGGGGACGAGCTCCAGCACACGGCCCCCACCGTGTCCCGGGGACGCCTGGTCGAGCAGGGTGGCCCGGGTCGCGCCGGTGTGCAGGTGGTACTCGTCCTCGCCCCAGGTCCACAGCGAGATGCGGTTGTGTGCCGGGAGCAGGACGACGTCCCGCCGCTCCATCGGCCGGTAGACGGGGTGCGGGCTCGACTTGAGCAGTGCGGCGGGGATCGCCGGGCCGCTCGCCTGCGGGATGCCGTGCTCGGGGAAGGCGGTGAAGGCGAGGGAGTTGAGGTGCACCGTGACCCTCGCCTCCGTCTCGACGCACACGACGGTGCGAGCGGCACAGCCGTCGTGCATCGGGTAGTCGACGAGCCGGGCGTGGCGTCGCACGGAGGTGCGCAGCCGTGCCGTGTCGAGGTACGCCTCGGTGGCCACGGCATCCTGCTGGTAGCTGAGCCGGTCACCGATGTGGGCGAGGAGTTCGACGAGGGTGACGCCGAGGTCGGGTGCGCGCCGTTCGCTCCACTCCGGCATGGTGAGCGCGAGTCGTTCGAGGAGCAGTCGGCGGAAGCTCGCGTAGTCCTTGGCCAGGTAGTCGATCGCCGGCGCGGGGTGCGGCGACGGCGGGTGCCCGTCCACGGCCGGGGCGTGGTCGGGGCGCACGAGGCCGGCCGGCCGGAACGTGAACTCCATCCGGTCGTAGCGGCGGTCGAAGCCCCAGCCGAGTGCGCGCAGCTGGTAGCGGGAGTCGTCGCCCGGCCGGTCGAGCGTGAGGACCAGCCGGTTCGCGGAGCGGCGCTGCGACTCCGGCTCGGTGTGGTGGCCGACGCGCAGGATCCGGATGCCGGTGACCCGCCGCCCGCCCTCGATCAGGAAGCTGTGACGGTCCAGGCGTTGCGGAAGCGTGCCGAAGAAGGACACGGTGAGGGTGCGCCGCTCGGCGTCCACCGTCACGGTCTCGATACCGGCCAGCCCGGCGTTCCGCACCGCGGCGCGGCGGTGCTCGTCGTCGCGTACCGGGCTGGTCATTGCGTGGTCCCGCCGCGGAAGAGTGTGCTGTGGCTCTCGCCGGTGGCCGTCAGCGCGTAGTTCACCCGCACCGAGAGGCTCGACTCCTGCGCGGTCACGGTCAGGGACTGGACGGTGATCAGGTCGCCGAGCCAGCGCTGCAGGGCGGCCTGTGCGGTCATCTCCACGGTCGCGGCCAGTTCCGGGCTGTTGCCGGCGAAGACGAGGTCGAGCAGTCCGCAGCCGAAGTCGGGCCGGTTCACCCGCTCGCCCGGGGTGGTGAAGAGCACCTGCTCGATCATGTTGCGTACGTGGCCGGCATGGTTGGTCTTCGCGGTCCGGCCCCGTGCGTCGACGCGGTACGGGAAGTCGATGTGCACGCCGGTCACATCCCCCGGACCCGGAACTGCACGGCATGCACCATCGGCGGGTTCGGCGGCGGGGTGCCGATGCCGATCGCCGGGGCGATGCCCGGTGGCGGCGTCGGCTGGAGCAGCACCGGCAGGCCGTTGACCAGCACCCGGCTGGAGGTGTGGAGCCAGGTGACGCTGGTGCACGGGGGTGCGCCCATGGACATGGCCGGGAATCCGCAGCCGGCGACGAGGAACGTGTCCGCGACCGTGGCCACGGGCTGCGCGCCGACCAGGACGCGCTGCTGGGAGGGCGCGGGAATCATCACCTGTCCCGGCGGATGGGCGCACATCATCACGGCGCCGAAGTGGAGCAACAGTCCTGGCATGCCGACCTCACTGCACCATCAGGGCACCGCCGTTGACGATGACCTGTGCCCCGACGAGCTGGATGCTGGCGAGCCCCGGCCCGCAGGAGATCTCGATGGACATCTCGTTGACCTTGATGAACGGGCCGTTGTCGCCGTGCAGTTGGAGCTTGATCCCGCCTGCCGGCCCGGGCAGGTCACTGATGACGAGGGCGTTCTTGGACGGTGTGGCGAGGACGATCTGCGGGATGCCCGGCGGCGTGGCCTTCGCCGCCGACGGTACGTCGTCCGGTCCGCCGCGCCAGTACCCCATCGCCACGGCCCTGTTGGGGTCTCCGTCCAGGAACCGCACCCACACACCGGCGTCCGGGGGCGGAACGACGTACATGCCGCAGTCCGCCCCCGCCAGGGGGGTGAGCGGTGAGGCCCAGACGCACACGTCGTCGCCCAGCACCTCCGGTACCCGTACACTCAGCCGGCCGGCGCCGGTGGGGTCCACGGCGGAGACGACCACTCCCTGGTACAGGCCGTGCCACGTGTTCACGGTCCCGGCTGTCATGGGGTCACCACCTGTGTGTTCGTGACGAGACCGTCCCTGACGAGGCTGAAGTCCTGCTGGTACCGCTCGCGGGTGATGTGGTGGGTGACCTCGCGCACGTAGTACACCCCGTCGTACGCGGGGCCCGCGCCCCGCACGCCGACCAGGTGCCGGGCGCTGAGCACCTGGCCGTACCGCAGTACGTCCAGTGTTCCGTGGCCCGTGACGGCGTCGGCGGACCGCACGGCGCGACCGAGGCCGCTGAGCAGGGACTGTGTCAGCGACCTGCCGGTCTGGCCGGTGAGCGGGTGCTCGCGTACGGGTGCCGCCGGGCGTGCGGCCAGGCGCCGGTGGAGCAGCCCGGGGTCGGGGGCGGAGACGGCGGAGACCGTTCTGGAAGCGGGTTCCACGCGCCGGGTCGTGTGGCGCGCCGCGGACAGCCCGTCGAAGGCGAAGCCGAGCTCTTCGACGTTGTCCGCCGCGCCCCATCCGGTGGTGAGGGCCGGTTGGGGCTCTCCGTCGCGTTGCTGCGGTCCCCAGTAGGCCGTGCTGACTCCGGGGGCGGGTCCGGGTTCGATGTGGAAGACATGCCCGACGTCGGCGGCCATGGCCCGGAGGTACGCCAGGTCGGTCGCCGACTGGACGGGGATCTCCACGACGGGATTGGGGATGTCGCTGAGCGCCGGGGCGACAGCCCGCGGGGTGATCCCGTACTGGGCGTACGCGGCGCACACCGCCATGGCCCGCAGATGGGGCGGCAGGCCCGGATAGCTTCGCTCGACGTGCTCCAGGTCCATGAGGAGGGACAGGTCCTCACCGGTCACCGTCAGGAAGGAGGAACCGGCAACGCGTCCGGGGTGCATCTCCTGACGGGTGATCAGCCCGTCGATGAGCACATGGGACCGTCCGGCGACCACGGCCACCACGATGACGCGCTTCTTCGGGTCCAGCACCCCCTCGGGCAGCATCACCCGGGTCAGCTCGGACCGTGCGCTCACCGCGAAGGTCAGCTGGAAACCGCTCGTCGAGCCGCTGGACGAGGTGATCCGCGCGGTGTGCAGGGCATCGATGAGCACGGCGGACACCGGACGCGGCACCACGTCCCCGATGAGCAGCATCAGCTGCAGGTCCCGTGTCATCCCCGGGCCCCGCGGGGTTCCGTGGTCGCCGGTACGCCGACCGGCAGGGTGATCCGCAGGCGCCGGCCGACGGCTGCGGTGAGGTCCTCGGGCCGCATCGCCCGGTTGGCGTCCGCGAGTTGCCAGGACTGCTCCGGATCGCCGAAGCGCCGGGCCGCGATCCGGTCGAGGCGGTCCCCGGGCGCGACGATGTGCTCGCCGATGGTCATCAGTTCCTCGGGCCGGGGCAGGAACCGGCGCCGCACATAGGTGACGGTCCGCCCGTCGGGGAGGGTGTACGCCGCCGTGGCGATGCTGTGGTACCTGCTGGTGGGCTCGAACATGTCTGTCTCCCTCGGGGGTCCGTCACCCCGCTCACGTCTCCGTGTAGCCGACGGCGCCGGGGCCGTATGCGACGAGTGCCGCGAACCGTTCCCGGCTCTGCTGGTGGCGGAGGTAGAGGCCACCGGCTTTGTGGGTGAAGCCGACGTCGTCGACGGTGAGGACCCGGACGGACAGCGCCACCCTCGCCCGCACGGGGTTCAGTTCCCCGTCGTAGGCCTCCTCCGTGACGGTGAAGTCCATGATGCGTACGGGCAGGACGCGGCGCCGGCCGAGCACCAGCACCGGCAGCGGAGCCTCCACCGGGGCGATCTGGAGGATGCCCCTCGACGCCATGTCGTTCTGTTGCGTCAGCTGTGCGCTCGTGGGGCAGACGGCCGTCTCCAGCGCCGACAGCGCCCCGTACAGGTCCCCTCCGGCGGCGGGCGCCGCACCGGCGGCCGACGTGGGCTGGTCCACCACGTCGAACTCCGCGTCGATCTGGAAGGTTTCGAGCGGCGGCCCGTGCAGCCTCAGCGCCTCCAACCGGTCCCCGGTGTCGCCGCGGCCGTCCTGCGGCTGGAGCGAGCGGGTGATGCTGTCGGGGTTGTACTGGAACGGCACGACCCGCAGGACGCGTCCCTGCTCGGGATCGAGGAAGACGAAGCCGCCACGCTGCGGTGCGGGGGTGGTCATGGTGCCGGCTCACCCGCCGTCCGTGGTTGCGTCATCGTGGACCTCCCTGCTCGGCGGCACGCAGACTGCTGTGGATGGCACGGGCGATGTGGCGGCCCAGGGCCGCCGGGCCGATGTCCACGGGCGCGTCGGGCACGAAGGCGGGCGCACAGGGGATGCGGCGGTCGCGGTGTGCGACGACGGGGTCGCGCTTGAGAAGTTCGGCGAGTTCGGCCTCCAGAGCGGTACGCAGGACCCCCACTTCCGACGGTGCGTTGATGTGGTCGAGCACCAGGCGGCCGATGCGCACGTCGATACGGGTGGCAGCCGTGTCACTGCTGCCGACCGTGCAGGTCTCGGTGCCGATGTCCGTGGTCGTGTCGATGCTCATGCACGTGGTCGCGGTGTTGTTCATGTACGTGGTCGGGTTCGTACTCACGTCACCTCCACCGCCGTGTCCGCGTCCAACTGCTCGGCATCCGTACCGGTCAGAGGGCTGTCGACGCCGTCGACCCGCAGTCTGAGCGCGTACCGGCCGGGACGGCCGTGCGGCGACCGGAACCGGACCCGGAGCGTACGGGTCGCCCGGGCCACGGGTTCCACGGGCACCGGCAGGTCACCGACCAGCAGCTCGACCCGCTGTCCGGGGTGGACCTGTGGTGTGCACCCCACCTTGAGCGTCACCGTGCCGTCGCCGTCCCGTGCGGCGGTCATCGGCAGCCGGCCGGTGATTCTCGGCATCACGTCCAGTGGGCGGCTGCGCGTGGTCCGTTCGCTCCCGTCCGGGGCCGTGAGGACCACGACCACCGACCAGCGGCCGGCAGCGTGGTCGTCGGGGAGTGTTGCGCGCACCTGTGTGGCGCCCACCGCTCGGGCCGGCAGGACGACGGGCCCCCCGAGCAGAGGATGCGTGAGGCGCACCGACGGCAGCCCGGCGTCGAGCCTCCCCCCGGTCAGGACGAGGCCGGCGCCCGGCGCCGCCACCGCGGGAGTGAGGGCGTGCAGCTCGGGCCACGCGCCGACGGTGGTCGCGGCTGCTGCCTCCGGGCCGCGGCCTTCCGCCCCGCGGCGCACGACCGGCAGCGGCGCGCGGCCCGGTACCGAGCTGTCGATCAGCACGACACGGGCCTCGTACGCGACGGACGGCCGGTACCTCGCGCCCAGGGCCGTCCAGAGCCGGCACATCTCCTCGGTGCTCATGACGGCCGGGCTGATCCTCACCGGTTCCTGCTGGAGATGCAGATCGCTGAAGCCCGCGGCGGAACCGATGTCCGCAGGACGCAACACGGGCCGGTCGTGGAAGGCCGCCATCGCCGCGCCGAGGAGGCGGTGGGCGGCCGAGTGGTCGTCCCCGCCGGTGCCGTAGGCGGTGACCATGTAGTGCAGGACGAGAGGGATCGGCGGGCGGTGTGTCTCACCGGGGCGCGCGCCCACTGGGTCGGTGTTGCGCCAGGCGCCGTCGACGGTCATCCGGTAGAGGAAGAGGTTGAGTACGGCCCCGGCCGCTCCGGCGGCTGCTTCGTCGGGAGGACGGGCCGTCACGATTGTGCCGTCGAGCGTACGGCCGACGGCATCCTGGAGGACGACCCGCAGGGTCTCCGTCGCCGCGGCCACGGCGAGGGCGTCGCTCACGACCGCCCCCGGAGATATTCGTCCAGGCCCAGTCTGGGCCGCCGGTCGGAACGGGCCGGGCAGTCGGGCGACTTGGGAGGGGCGTTACGGACCTCGAGCCGGTCGATGGTGATGCGCACGACGGTCTCAGCCGCACGGGGAGCGCCGTGGCCGGCAGCCGACACGGTGACGTCGGCGAACGAGGGAGACGAGGGAGACGAGGGAGACGAGGGACCGGAAGGCCGCTCGCGACGGCGCCGCGTGCCGGGGCTCAGCGAGGGAAGCCCCACGGAACCCGTAGGCGGCGGGGCATGCGCCGTACGCCTCGCACCCTCTTCCGCCAGGGCTGCTGCCACGGCCGGCACCGCAGGCACCGCAGGTGCTGCCGGTACCGCGGGCACCGCCGCCGTGAATGGTGTGGGTGGCTTTGGCCTTGCGGCCGGATCCTTCGGGCCTCCCGACGACGGATGACGGGGCGGCACCCGCTCCTCCGACACGGGACGAGCCTGGGCGGGTTGGGCGGATTGGGCGGGCTCGGCCCCTCCCGGCCTGTGCGGGGAAACGCCCGTCCCTTCCGGCTGGTGGGGGGCGGCGGTCTCGGGCACCGGTCGCTCGCCGGTGACGGAACCCGCGGCAGCGGATTTGCCGCGCAACGCCTCCGTGCCGACGCCGCCCTCCAGGCCGAGGCCCTGACGCCGGCCTTCGCCCCGTCGTCGGCTCCCGGGGGACTCGGTCGCCCTCGATCGGGACAGCATCGCCTCGGGCGGCATCCGCTGTTCCTCCTGTTCCTCGCCCAGGCGCACGCCGGGTTCGGTCGCCTCCGGCTGGCAAGGGGCGGAGGCCACGGGCACCCGCTGCTCTTCCTCTGCCGCGCCCTCGTGCATGCCGGGTTCGGTTGCCCCCGGCCGGGAGGGGGAGGAGGTCACGGCAACCCGCAGCTCCCCCGCTGCCTCGCCCTCGCGCGCGCCGAGTTCGGTCGCCCCCGGCCGGGTGGGAGCGGAGGTCACGGGCGCCCGACGCTCCTTCGCGACGGGACCCTTCGCAGGGGTCTCGCCCGCCGACATGCGTGCGCCTGCGCCCGGCTCGTACGGCACGCCGTGGCTCTTCGGTGCTTCGCGGCCGGGGCGTGGAGATGCCTCCGACGGCGGGAGGGGTGCCGTATCCGAGGCGCGGGGACTGTCCCCTCGGGAGCCCGGACGACGACCCGCGTCGTCCGGCAGGGGTCCGCGTTCGGCCTCGGCTGTGCGCCTGGCAGCGGGCGGGAGCGGGTGCCGGCCAGTTGTACGCGCCGGCCTGCCAGGGGGCCGCCCTCCGGCGTCGGCCTGGGCCCGCGTGATCGGGTCCGAGCGCGATGGGGTCGGGTCCGGGACCGAGGGGGTCGGAGCCGGGGTCGGAACCGCTTGCTCCGTCCGGCCCGACACCGACTGCGGATGCGGCGAAGAGGAGGGCGGCTGTGTCTCGCGCGGGCGGGTGGGTTCGTTCCGTACGGCCGGGCGTCCCTCATCTGTGGCTGCAAGAGGCATGCCACCAGGCGCAGTGGCTTCGTTCCGTACAGCCCGATCGCCGACCTCGTCGGCCGGGCGGTGCCCCGTCGCGGCCACGGATTCGTCCCCGACAGCGACAGAAGCGTCACGCTCGGCGGATCGGCCGTCCTGCGCGCTGGGAGCAGCCTCGCCGACGCGAGGAGGATCCGGTGGCATCGGCTCCGGTACGGAGTCCGGTCCCCAGACGGAAGCCGGTTCGGGGACCGAGGCAGGCGCCGGTGGCAGGGGGGTCCACGGCTGCCCAGGCGGGTCGGCCGGTTGAGGCGTCGGCGTTTCCTGGGAGAGGAGCCCGGCGGGCGACGCCGGAACAGCACTGGGGGTCACGCCCCGGCCGCGCACCAGGCTTGGGCGAACGGCTGCTGCGACGGACCACCGCGGCTCGGCCGGCGCCCGCTCCGGGTCACCGTCGGCGCGCAGGCGCGGCGCGGCCGGGTCGAACACGTTCGGCAGCAGAGGCCGCAGTCTCGGTCCCGGTTCCCGGAGCAGTCGGCCGACGAAGTCACTCATCCGGCAGCGGCCTCCAGGTAGAACTGGCGTCGCGCCGGGCTCACCGTGAGAACGTCGGATTCCGACCAGCCGTACGCGCGGGCCAGCACGTGGATGTCGTGCAGGAGCCGGCGGGCGTAGGCGTCCACTTCGGCCCATAGGTGGTCGGCGACGTCGAGTGCCGCCCACCATTCGTGGTGGCAGCGGGGGCAGTTGAGGGAAAGGACGGTGTCGGCGCCGGGATCGACGTCCGGCAGCCGCTGCGCCACCTCTTCGAGCACCTCGTCCGGCAGGGCGTCCGTCGGCGGCTCGACGCTCACGACACATCTGCTCAGGAGCGTGCGGCGGGCCTGGGGGTCGGCGGGGACGAGCCCCAGCAGGTCCCGACCGGTGAGTGCGCGATACGTGATCTGGTACGACCCGGCCGTCAGTCCGGCGGTCATCGGTCCTGGGCCATGGGCAGGGGCGGTACCTGTCCCGGGCGTCGCCCGCAGTTCCTCCGCACCGACCATGACCTCGAGGGACTCGTCGCAGGCCGGGCAGTCGATGGTGCAGGGCAGGACGTCACCGAAGGAACCGCAGCGCAGGTCCAGGAGCAGGGACCGCAGGGCGGCCAGTGGGCGGTCCGCGACCTCCTCGCCGGCTGGTGCGGCGGCTGCGGCGAGCAGGAGAGCGCGTACCGGCGGTTCCTGCCGGACCCCGCTCTCCCATACGTCCAGCATCTGCGCCTCGGTCAGTTCCGGCTGCACAGGGTCACCCGGACGCGGTGTCGCTGAACTGCGGCAGCTCGGGCGGGTTGGTGCGTTCCCGCACCCAGCCGTGGTGTTCCACGGTGATGCGCTCGAAGGCGACCTCGTTGGCGTTGGCGTCGAGCTCGGGCAGGCCGTGGTACTCCGATACCCAGCACTCGCGGACGGAGTAGGAGAGCACCTGCTGGCCCCCCTCGTCGAAGACGTCGATGATGAGGTCCCGCCGGAAGTCCTTGAGGGAGGTCTCCAGGCCGCCCGAGGAATTCCGGAGGCTCCAGACCCTGTTGGCCCACTCCTCGAACGCTGTGTCGACGGTGCAGCCGCGCTCGAAGGTGATCGGCTCGTACTCGGTACGGCCGGGGAGCTTGCGGCTGGATCCGGGATCACCGCCGTCGCGGTGCTTGATCACCTCGGTGGTCCGCCTGAGGCCGCTGACCTTGCTGATCCCCGCGATGTACTCCGTGGCTCCGCTGAATTTCACCCTGAACCGGAAATTCTTGAAGGGGTCCCGGCGCGTCACTTCGGGCATCAGGTGTCCTCCTAGACCTGGATCTGTCCGGCGAGCTGCTGAATGTGGATGATGACGAACTCGGCCGGTTTCAGCGGCGCGAAGCCCACCTGGATGTTGACGATCCCCCGGTCGATGTCGTTCTGCGGGTTGTTCTCCTTGTCGCACTTGACCAGGTACGCCTCCTGAGGGGTCCGGCCCTGGAAGGCGCCCGCGCGGAAGAGCGAGTTCATGAAGGCCCCGACGTTCAGCCGGATCGACGCCCACAGCGGTTCGTCGTTGGGTTCGAAGACCACCCACTGGGTGCCCCGGAACAGGCTCTCCTCCACGAAGAGCGCCAGGCGGCGCACCGGCAGGTACTTCCATTCGTCGGCAAGGCGGTCGTCGCCGCGCATGGTGCGCGCTCCCCACGCGACGGGTCCGGCGGCCGGCAGCCGGCGCAGACAGTTGATGCCGAGCGGGTTCAGCCTGCCGATCTCCAGATCGGTCAGCTGCACCTCCAGGTCGCTCACGCCGTTCAGCGACGCGTCCGTGCCCGCCGCGGCCTTCCACACGCCACGTTGCACGTCGGTACGGGCGAGGACTCCCGCCATGACGCCGCAGGGCGGGAACGCCGTGGGCACCCCGGCACGCAGGGGGTCGGGCGCCATGACGCGGGGGTAGTACACCGCGGCGTTCCTGTGCGAGTCCGTTCGAGGGATCGCGGCGCTCACGACCTTGTCGACCGTGACGGTGCCTACGGCCCCATCGCCGGTCCACTGGCGCGGTGGGTCCACCAGAAGAATGGCGCGCCGGTCGAAACACAACTTCAAGGCCGCGGTCTGGAGCGCCTCTGCGTCGCCTTCCGTCAGTTCCATCCAGGGATGGTGGAGATCGGGCAGACAGAGAATATTGAAGATGTCGGACTTGCGAAGCGCGTGCAGGCCGGTCTTTTTCTGCTCATCACCCTCGTAGTCCTCGCGCTTCGGAGGCTTGTCGCTGTCACCCTCGATCTCGGCGGTGGAGTGGTATTTGGCGTCGGCGAAGTGGTCGCCATCCTTTGCCTTCTCGTTCGCCGCGGGAAACTTCACGGGACCCGGGACCAGCTTGACGAGCTGTGACGATGCCAAGAGGTGCTTGATGTTGCGCGGGCTGTCCTCCTCGACGCTGACGTTGAGGTACTTCTCCTGCACACCGCTGCCGGAGTCATGGATGGTCAGGTTGAACAGCCTGTCCCTTTTCCCTGCCTTGGGCTCCTCTTCCCCCTTCTTGACCTCCTCCGAGGTGTCGTGGTCGACCCTGCCACGCAGGTACCCTCCCCACTGCCCCGGGCTCGCGGCCTGGAGGCTGAGCGGGGCGGCGGAGGAGCGGTCGGCTGCCGGGTTTCCGGCCTCCTGGCCCGAGTCCTCCTCGGCATTCGCGTCGGCGCCGGTGTCTCCTTCGGCCTTGCGCTCCGCTTTCGCGCCCCCGGACGGGCGGGGAGGACGTGCCGACGAGCTGCCGATCGCGGCCTGCGGCTTCCCGAGAGGAAGGACCGCGGTGGCGTCCCTCGTATTCGCCACCCTGACGATCTCGGCCTCGCTGCCGCCGTTCAGGTAGAACTGGTAGACGGCGTAACTCATCGGGCTGTTCGCTTGCAGACCGCCGAATGTCGCTTCGTAGTCGGCCCAGCCGGTGATGTGCACCGGGGTGTCGACCGGTCCGCGTGGCGCGTAGCCGATGAAGGCGGCGACCGAGGTCGGTACGCCGGTGATGGTCCTGACCGAACTCTTGACCTCGTTGATGTAGACGCCGGGGTATGTGGCGTTCACAGGCATGAAAGCCTCTTCTCTCCATCCTGGATACGCCTTCCCCCGTCAGCCGCCTTGGATGTGCGGGCAGACCGACGGGGCTGTGCAGACGCGAACTGGGATGACACGGCTCGTGATCCATCGTCACCGTACGCGCGACGGGCGTGCCCAGCGCGCTGAGCGCGGGCGTCTGCTTCGATCAGGTGATGATCTTGCGCTGATCAGCGGGCCCGGTCGGTTCCGTCGGGTCCGGTGAGTGGGCGGCCCCCGTGCGTCGGGTCGTGCTGACAGGGCTCTGTGTGGAGTGGCCGACCTCGGGTAGTCGGTCAGGAAAGAGACGAGGACCGGATGGGGAGGTGAGTGCGATGCTCGCGCTGGCGCTCCTGTTGGTGCTGGCCACTGGCGCATTCGCCGCCATCGCCGTCGTGGAGAACTTCTCGGGCGGGCCTGACTACACCGTGGAGATATTCGGCAACCAGATCGCGACGCTGAGTGCGCCGGGACTCTTCCTCGCCGGTGCGGGACTGGCCCTGCTCTTCTGTCTCGGGCTGGCCTTGCTCGCCTCCGGACTGAAGCGGCGGCATCACGTGCGTGAACGCGTGCCGGACGCGTCCGCACCAGGGCAGCGGGAGGCAGACCGCCCCCTGCCGTCACAGCCGGTTCACCGCCACCGCGGCTGGCGCTTCAGGCATTGACGAATCCACCGGTGCGTGGCGGTGGTTCGAGGTCCTTCCCACTCCTCGAAACGACTCCGCCCACGGCCCTCGCCTTCTGGCAGCCGGCACACATGTCAGGGGGCTCTCGCCACCTTGGTCGGCCTGAGCCCCGTGAACAGGTCCTTCACAGGCCGCCCCACATTGCGTGGTGAGGGCGTTCGGCGTGGGTTCCTGGTCCGGAGTCGGCCTTCCTCGTGGTGTGTCCGACGGGGTATGTGGTCAGCGCCGGCGCGCCTCACGCGCCCGCGTCGAGCCCGGGAGCGCCCCAGACCGGGAACCAGCGGGTCAGGTCCGGCTCGATGCGCAGGTCGGTCGTGAGCAGGGCCCTGATCTCCAGTTCGAGCGCGTTGTCGCGTCTCTGCGTGCCGTCGGGCAGCGGCGCGAAGGGATAGAAAGTGCCGCGTTTGTAGAGGTAGACCAGTGCCAGGACGCGCTGCCCCGCCGCCTCGCGGAAGCCGATCAGCGAGCAGAGGAGATGCGGGCCGAAGCCGGCGTCCTGAAGGAGGGTGTTGACGGCGTGCAGGTCGTTGACCAGCGAGGCCGTGTCGTCAGCGGGGTGCCGGGCGAGGAGCCAGGTGTAGTCGTACGCGTCCTGGCTGAACTCGACCGGTACGCCACCCCGGTCGGTGTCCGCGTCCAGCAGATCCCGCACCTCCTTCCGGAGCTCGGCGAAGGCGCCGCCCTCGACGCGGGCGAAACACACAGCGCCAATGCCGGTCGGGGTGAATCCGGCCCCGGCCTGGAGGGTGATCGCGGCGGACGGCAGAGCGAAGAGCTGGTCGAGGTCGGGACGTACCGGCTTGCTGCGGCCGAGAATGACATCGAGGAGTCCCACAGGAGAACCTCCGCTCCCGATCTAGGGACGGCCGAGCCGCGCCGAGATGCGGCCGAGTTGGTCGAGGCGCTGCTCGAGTGTCGGATGGGAGGAGAGCAGCCTGCTGAGGCTCTCCTTGGAGGAGAACGCGGGGGCGAACCAGAAGGCGTTGAACGGCTCGGCCTTGCGCAGGTCACGGGTGGGGATCTTCGCCATCTCGCCGGTCACCTTGGTGAGCGCGGAGGCGAGTGCGGACGGGCGGCCCGTGAGCAGCGCGGCGGCGCGGTCCGCGGACAGCTCGCGGTAGCGGGAGAGCACCCGAGTCAGCAGGAAGCTGATCACGTACACGACACCGCTGATCAGCGGCACCAGGATCACCGCGATGGCGGCGTTGCTGTCACGGCTGTTGCGGCCGAGTCCGCTGTAGAGCGCGACGCGGGCCATCATGCCCGCGAGGACACCGAGGAACGACGCGATGGTCATCACCGCGACGTCGCGATGGGCGACATGCGAGAGCTCGTGCGCGAGGACACCCTCCAGCTCCTCCGGATTCAGGCGGCGCAGCAGCCCGGTGGTGGCGCAGACCAGGGCAGACTTCTGGTTGCGGCCGGTGGCGAAGGCGTTCGGCACGTCGCTGTCGGCGATCGCCACCCGCGGCTTGGGCATGTCGGCGAGGGCGCAGATGCGGTCCACGGCGCCGTGCAGCTCGGGCGCCTGCTCGGAGGTGACCTCGCGGGCCCCCATGCTGTAGGCCGCGATCCGGTCGCTGAACCAGAACTGGACGACGAACAGGCCGCCCGCGATCAGCAGGACGACGGGCCAGGAGTCCCGCAGGAGGACGAGCAGGACACCGACGAAGACGACATAGAGCAGCCCGATCAGGAACATCGTCGTCACCATGCGGGTGGCGAGCCCCCGATCCGGGATGTACCGCGAACGCGACCGGGCGCTGGTCATCCCCATCACCTCCGCACGGCCATCGCTGTACCTGCCCTTCTGCCAGTGTGCTCCTCTCCCGCATGCGATGGACATGCGCGTTGGGTCGGACACTCCTGACCTGCGGGAACAGAGGCCGCTGTACGGATGTGGCTACCGGACCGTCGAGTCCCGGCTCCGCCTCCCGGCTCCGCCTCCCGGCTCCGCCTCCCGGCTCCGCCTCCCGGCCCAACCCGGCGAGGGTGTGGATCCGGACGCGGCGGGCCGGCGTGGCAGCATCGAGCGCATGAGGGAACGGATCACTGCCGCGTGTGACGGGGCGTCGAAGGGGAATCCCGGGCCTGCGGCCTGGGCGTGGGTCATCGCCGGCGCCGACGGAGAGGTGGCCTCCTGGGAGGCGGGACCGCTCGGCCGGGCGACGAACAATGTCGCCGAACTGACCGCGTTGCGCCAGCTGTTGGAGGCCACCGACCCAGCGGTGCCGCTGGAGGTGCGCATGGACTCGCAGTACGCGATGAAGGCGGTCACCAAGACCGCCGCGGGCACGCCGGTGGCCAACCGGGATCTGGTGGTGGCGATCGACGAACTGCTGGCCGACCGGGACGTGACCTTCGTCTACACCCCGGCGCACCAGATCGACGGGGACCGGCTGAACGCGGCCGCGGACGGTGCGGCCGGCCACACCGCCCGTACGCAGCAAGCGGCAGGCTCCGCGGCCGGGTCGGCTCTGCCGCCGCCCGACAGCCCGGCGCAGGGGCCGGCAGGAGCGGAGTCCCGCCGACCCCGGTCGGCGCGGCGCTCCCCGGCGTCCTCCCGCGGTTCGGTCACCGCGAAGTTCCCCGGCCGGTGCCGCTGCGGCCGGCCGTACGCCAAGGGCGAGACGATCGCGAAGAACGCCGACGGCTGGGGCCACCCCTCCTGTGCCTCGTCGAGCGCTCCTGCTCCCTGAAGTCGGCCCCGGCCGACCAACGGCGTCAGGCGGCTCCCGGCCCGGACGAGCGTGGTCGGCCGTCCCAGGCGGTGGGGGCCCCCCGCCGGGCGGCGGGGGGGGGGCCCGCGCGCGCCCCCCGGGGGGGGGGGGGAGCGCCCGGGGCGGCGGGGTTTTAAAGCACCGCGCGCAGGCGGGGGGGCGGCGAGCC
>NZ_JBIRZM010000023.1:0-122240 GCF_044390825.1 Streptomyces sp. NPDC018833
ACCATCTCCCCGGCCCATTCCCCCTGCATGCCTACAAGACTGGCCCCAACTCCACCGAGCCGGGGCCAAAACCGAGATTTTCAGCAGCCTTCTAGGCGCTCGCGCCTTCGTCCGGGCGCAGGGCGTCGAGGATGAGCGTGAGACCGAAGGTGAACTCGTCTGCGTAGTCGTAACCGGGCTTGAGGGCGTGCTCGGTGACGAGCTCGGTGAGGTGGGGGTAGGCGTCGGCGGGCATCGCGCGCAAGATGGCGTCCGCGACCTCGTCCAGCTCCGCCGACCCGCTGAACGGCAGGCTCAACTCCTGCATCACGAAGCCGTACAGGTAGCTGTCGATCAGCGAGAAGGCGTGCGCGGCCATCGGGACGGAGAACCCTCCGGCGCGCAACGTGCCGAGCACGGCGTCGTGGTGACGCAGGGTCGCGGGGCCTGGCCGGCTGCGGGAGTCCATCAGGCCGACGGCCCACGGGTGGCGCCGGAGCACGGCGCGGACGGAGACCGCGCGATGGCGCATGGCGCTCTTCCAGTCCGCGTCGCGCGGCGGCAGGTCGATCTCGCCGAACACCGCGTCCACCATGCCGTCGAGGACGTCCTCCCTGCCTGCGACGTGGTGGTAGAGCGACATCGCCTCGACGCCCAGCGGTTCGGCGATGGCCCGCATGGTGAGCGCGGCCGAGCCGTTCTCGTCCGCCACCGCCACCGCCGTGCGGATCACGCGCTCGCGACTGAGCGGGGTACGCGCCGGTGTCCTGCGCCGACCCTTCCCTCCCTCGCGCATCCACCGCTCCTTCCACTCCCCTTGACGGCCTTACAGCATAAGGCTAGCGTACCTTACAACATAAGGTCGACATTCCGGCGAAAGAGGCTGCACCATGGGCACGGATCGTGCGAAGAAGGTCTGCATCGTCGGGGCTTCGGGGAAGCTCGGGCAGTACATGGTCCGGCACGCACTGGAGCGCGGCTATGAGGTGGTCGGCGTGTGCCGGGAGCGCAGCGTGCCGAAGCTGGCCGCGTTCGAGGGCCGGATGGCCATCGTCCCCGGGCACACGAACGACCCGGAGGTGATCAGGCGGGCGGTCGCCGGGTGCGACGGGGTGCTGACGGTGCTGGCACCCTGGGGCGTGCAGCAGTACGCGTCGGGCACGGCGCAGGCGGTGCTCGACCACGCACGGCCGGGCGCGCGCCTGGTCTTCTCGTGCGGCTGGCACATCACGCGCGACGGCAAGGACACGTACTCGCGGACGTTCCTGACGGCCCTCCGGATCGCCGCCCGCCTGGCCAAGCTCGTCCGCTTCGCCGAGATCGACGACCAAGTGGAGGCGTGCCGCCGGGTGTTCGCCAGCGACACCCGGTGGACCGTGGTGCGCGGCAGCAACCTGGAGGAGGGCGAGAGCCAGGGCCTGCCCGTGTGGAGCCGGCACGTGGGCGACCCGGTACTGGCCGGCAACCTGACGCGCCGTGTGGACTTCGCGTTGTTCATGGTGGAGGCGCTCACCGACGACACGCTCGTCCAGGAGGCACCGGCGATCGTCGGCCGCCTCACCCCCAGCGCCCTCGCCCACACTGGCGTCCCCCAGGAACACGCGTAGCGCAGGTCTCGCGGATCAGGCCGGCCCGCCCCTTGGCCCACACGCTCGCTGTGTTGTCGCACGTCCCGATGACATGCGGCATCACACCCAAAGGAAATGGCCTCTCGCCGGTCCCTCGCCTGCACACGCCGCGGATCTCCAAGCTCAGAGCTTCTCTTGGCGATTCATCTATGGTGATGCCATGCGAGGAATTCTGCTGGCCGGCGGCACCGGCTCGCGACTGTGGCCATTGACGAGGGCCGTATCCAAACAGTTGCTGCCGGTCTTCGACAAGCCCATGGTCTATTACCCGCTTTCCACATTGGTGATGGCGGGGGTCAGAGAAATTCTGATCATCACCACCTCCGAGGACCAATACCAGTTCCGCCGGTTGCTCGGCGATGGCACTCAACTGGGGTTGCGGCTGGAATACGCCACGCAGGAGCGCCCGGAGGGCATCGCTCAAGCTTTCGTACTGGGCGCCGACTTCATCGAAGGCGAGTCGGTCGCCCTGATCCTGGGCGACAACATCTTCCACGGCAGCGGTCTCGGCACACAGCTGGCCAACCATGACGGCATGCGGGGCGGCAGGGTATTCGCCTATCAGGTCGCCAACCCCGCGGCCTACGGCGTGGTGGAGTTCGACGAGCTGGGCCGAGCACTGTCCATCGAGGAGAAACCGGCCCGGCCCAGGTCCCGGTACGCCGTGCCCGGACTGTACTTCTATGACAACCATGTGGTGGACATCGCCCGGCGCCTGCGGCCCAGCGACCGTGGCGAGTTGGAGATCACGGACGTCAACCGCGTCTATCTGGAAGCCGATGCACTGCGCGTCACACGGCTCGACCGAGGCACCGCGTGGCTGGACACCGGGACCTTCGGCTCCATGGTTCAGGCCTCGGAGTTCGTCCGGGTGATCGAAGAGCGTCAGGGCTTCAAGATCGGCTGCGTCGAGGAGGCGGTCTGGCGGGCCGGCCTGATCGACGACAACCGGCTCCGGGCGCTGGCCCAGCCGCTGCTCAAGAGCGGGTACGGCCACTATCTGCTGGGACTCCTGGAGGACTCCCGGCATGCCGTCATGCGCCAAAGGGGAAGCGAATCACTTCGAGACGAACTGCTCCGAACAGGACCGGCCACTCCCGAGTGACCCGGACGCATGCGGGAGGCAGACCATCGATGTCTGCCACCGCCGAGGATGGCACCGGCCGGCATTCCGCGCTTGCTGACCGCTCGCGGGCCTGACGGCGTCAGACCCTGCTCAGCACTTTCGAACAGCGCGGCGCCGAGGCTGTCAGGCGCTGATGACGCACGTCCTCGCCGCGCTGGAGGCCTAGTTCCCCAACAATGCGCTCGACTTGGACGCGGCCGGCAGGAACTCCTGGCCCTTACCGCCTTCCCGCGCGAGAGCCGGCCCCAGATCTGATCCGACAACCCGCAGGGACAGCTGAACAAAGAGACCCCACAAAGAGATCGCCACCGCACCGACGTCGTCGGAAACCTCCCCGGCGGCACCACCCTCACCCACATGGTCGGCGCAGGCCCTGGCCGAGCATAACGAGAAATGGACCGAAGCCCGACGCTCCATCGACCTGGAAAAACTCGCCGAGTCCCACCTCCGCCCCAAGGACGGAGAAGACGACGATCCCGGCGTACCGACTGAGTTCACCGCCAAGCCTGAAAACAAATCACCGAGTGGCCTTGGCTGCACCGCTCCAGCGGTCGTGAACTGCCTTGACGAATCCCGTCGGTATGCATACCGGTGGGTGCGAGATTTCGCGGCCGCTCGGGTGATCCTCATCCGCGACACGGGCGGGGTCGTGATCATTCGGTAACCGAGGGTTAAGGATGGTTCTGTCCGTGGCCGTGGGCGACGTGACACGCAGGCAAATCAGCGCACTTATGGAGTGTGCACGCTTGCGGTGTGGTCACTCCAGTTCCGTGAGGAAGGTTCTCTTGTGAGCCGTAAAACGATCCGAAGCTCCCGCATGAAAACCGCAACGCTGGTTTCTGCGGGAACCCTTGCCATTGCGCTCAATGTTGTCCCGAGCACAGTGGCAGTCGCCGACGCGATCCAGCGAGCCGGCACCGAGCACAGCATGGGGCTGCCGGGCCCCAAGGGCGCCACCAGTGCCGACCGCGACAAGGACGGCGACCGTGGTCCGGAGGGCAAGCGGGGCCCGCGGGGCCCGCAGGGCCCGCAGGGCTTCCAGGGCGCACCGGGCGAGGAGGGCCCGCAGGGTGTGCCGGGCGTGCAGGGACCGCAGGGCTTCCAGGGTGACCCCGGTGGCCCTCAAGGCCCCCAGGGCGCACAGGGTGACCCGGGTGCGCAGGGGCCGCAGGGTGACGCCGGCGCTCAGGGCGCACAGGGCGACGCCGGTGCGCAGGGCCCGCAGGGTGACCTCGGTCCGCAGGGCTTCCAGGGTGACGCCGGCGCGCAGGGCCCGCAGGGCTTCCAGGGCTCCACGGAGCTCGAGACCTACGTCGTGACGGGCGCCCAGGGCGCCCAGTCGACTGCCGACTGCATCGGTGACGACGTCGCCACCGGCGGCGGATACCAAGGCACCGTCACCGGTATTACGGTCGACCAGGATGCACCGATCTTCGCTGGTGACGGCCCGGCCACTGGCTGGCAGGTCAGCACCCCCACCCCCCTCGGCGAGGTCACCGCCTTCGCGATCTGCCACGCCTCGTAAGGATTCCCACGGGAGCGGTGGCGCGGTACCGGCTTTCCGCTTCACCTGGGAATGAATGACGGTGCCCCTAGGCTTCGGCCTCGGGGCACCGTTTTGCGTTCTGCACGCGCCCGCGGCCTCAAGGCCTGCGCCGGATCGCCGCCCATGCCCCGGACATCGATTGCGGACGCCTGTCGACCTGAGCAACGCAAGGCCCCGACCGAGGGCAGACGACCCTGAACGCACGAGGCGCCCGGCGGGAACTGACCGTCCCGCCGGGCGCCTCGCCCGGACGTTCCTAGACCAGCAGCGCTCCGCCGCACCGCGCGGCGCCCTCCTTCACCGCGATGAGATTGGCGACCACATAGGAGATGTTGTTCTTGGTGTGCCAGTCGGTCGGGAAGTAGGTGACCAGCCGTGACTTCTGGAACCGGGCCTCGATCTCGGGCACGAAGGCGCGGTACTGGTTGTCCGTGTAGTACCAGAACGAGTTCTCGTTGTAGAAGGCGACGTGTGTCGGGTCCTGGTACGCGCCGCGGCCGTCGGAGCTCGGCGTCATGGTGAGGAGCATGCCGCCGGGTGCCAGCAGCCGGTACAGCTCGTTGATCAGTGGCACCTTCGCGGGTACGTGCTCGAGGAAGTCCACCGCCCGCATCAGACCGACGGAGTTGTCGGGCAGGTCCAGCTTCCCGGGCAGGGTCGCGACGATGTCGACGCCCTCTCCCGGATACTGGTCCACGCCCAGGTAGCCGGGCGGCTTCCGGTGGGCTGCGCCGAGGTCCAGCGCGGCCAGTCCGCGGCGCTGGGTCCAGGCCAGGGCGTTGGCCTCGATGTACTTGTCGTACAGGGCGACCGTCTCACGCTGGATGTGTGCGTTGATCTCCGGGTCGCGCTGGGTGTTCGCGCGGTGGATCCGCTGGAGGTACAGGCAGCGGGGGATGTGGTGGAAGTCCCCGACATGGAAGAGACGGCACATCAGGTCCTGGTCGTCCAGGACCGTACGGGTGGTGTCGTATCCGCCGACCTTTTCGTAGACGTCCTTGCGGAACGCCCGCACGTGGTTGGGCGCGTACCAGATGTACGAGACGTTGTGCGGCGTCGGAGCCATGGACAGAGCCTGCATCAGCCGGCGGCCGTCGACGTCCACATCTTCGTACTGCCAGCCGTGCGTCTCGTTGAAGCGGGTCTCGTCGCGCTGCCCGTCCTCGGTGATCTGCGCGGTGTTGCTGTAGACGAACACGGCTTCGGGATGAGCGTCGAATGCCTCGGCCAGCTCCGCCAGGCACGCCTTCGCCAGCAGATCGTCGTGGTCGAGTTCCACGAGGATCTCTCCGCGCGCCAGTTCACAGGCCCTTCGTTTGGCTGCCCCGACGCCATGGATTTCGTCCGCGATCTCCACGCGGACACGCTCGTCGGGGCGCTCCGGCCGCCACCGGGCGCCGTTGTTGAGCAGGACAATCCACTCCCAGTCCGTGCAGGTCTGTGCCTGCAGGGTCGCCAGGCACTCGTCAAGGAAACGCGGCCTGTGGCTGGGAGTGAAGACGGAGAACCTCGGTGTCGCAGTCGACGTCATCTGGCAGTACCTGCTTGGCTCGTTGACGGTGATGGGCTTACGGAATCCTGGAACGGTTCCGGAACGAGAGAGTGCATCTTGGAATCGGTCGCAACGGCATGACGGAATGCGTCCTGGGCCTCCTCGTCGCGACCTTTCTTCGCCAGAGCCCGCCCAAGGTGCAGGTAGGCCGTGGAGGCCTTCGGGTTGGCGGAAACAGCACGCTTCAGGAGCGTGACAGCCCGGTCTGGATCGCTCGACTCGAGCAGCAAGGCCTCATTGAAGAGGGCAGACGCAAACTTCGGATCGATCTTCAATGCCTTGTCATAGGCCTTGCGCGCATCAGTCGTCCTGCCGTCACGCTGCGCGATGACACCCAGGTTGTACCAGGCCATTTTGTTGTCCGGATCCAGCTCCAGCACACGCCTGAAAGTGCGGGCTGCCCCAGAGAAGTCCTGGTACTGCGACTGCAAAGCGCCGGCCTGTACAAGTGCCTTTGCCTCCGAAACGGCCTCGGCCGCTGACTTGGCCTCGGATTCCGGGGTCGCGTCCGGCTGGGACAGAATCGCCCAGGCCGTTACCCCAACGGCGACCATCGCCATTACGGCGAACCCTGTCCACAATCGCCTACGTTTCACTTGGTCACATCTCATGGAGTTGGTGGGGAAATGATGGATCCGGTCGACGTCGGGTGGCTGACACGAGGAGACACGAAAGCGGTGCCGGCGAGGCCGGAGGTCGAACCGCCGCCATTCTCACTGAAGTTACGAGACGACCGTTATGACTTCACCCGTTGTCAGGCACTTGGGGCACACATACCACCCGAACGTACGCATCGGGCACCGTTCATCCGAGGCCGATGTCGTTGAATCACCGTGAAACGCAAGGCGCTTGGGGGGACCGCTTTCTCATTCGTCCGCTGCTGATCCACAGCCGGGTCGCCCGGACCGAGGTGGTCGTGTCGAATGCCAATCCGATGAGCGCACGGTGAAGGCGTCCGGCGCCATGGCCAGTTCACCGACCCAGACGTCGGCGAGTTCTCGCGAGCCCGCGGTGTGCTGTCGCCGACGTTGCAGGACCGCTTCTTCTTCCTCCAAGGCGGCTGCCACTGAGACCATTTGGGGAGCCGCCCCGCGCACTCGCCACCTCCTCGGCCGACGGACCGCCGAGCCCGTCGGCGACCGCGACGACGAGGGGGTGTCGAGGCACTGCTCGGTCTCGTCCGGCGTATGGCCGAGGAGGGCGTCGACAAAACCGTTGGGGTCTGACTTTGCGGTGATCCGTTACCGGTGTCCGCTTTCCGCGTTGAACGGGGAGTGAAGGCCGCAACCCCTGCGGCCGCCTCTCGTCCTGCAAGGAGAAGTTGATGTCGCGTATCGCGAAGGCCGCCGCCATTGTCGCCGGCACGGGTGCCATCCTCGCCGGCGGTGCCGGCATGGCTGCCGCCGACGCCGGAGCGCTCGGTACGGCCACCGGTTCCCCGGGGATCGCCTCGGGCAACTCCGTTCAGGTTCCCGTCCACCTGCCGACCAACCTCTGCGGCAACACGGTGGACGCCATCGCGCTGCTCAACCCGGCCTTCGGCATTGGGTGCGAAATCAGCGACGGCGCCTGAGCACCGCACAACCGATGAACGCTGCGGCCTCCCCTGCACGACGCAGGGGAGGCCGCAGTCCGTAGGAGTGCGGGCCGCACAGGAAAGGATGCGGGCCGCACAGAAAGGGCCGGCCGGTGATTCCCGGCCGGCCCTTGTCATGGCGGTCAGCGCGGCCTGCCGCGGCGTGGCCACGGGCCCCGCCGTACCCGCTCGGGCCGTCAGCGCCGCAGCTGGGACACCGGCAGCAGGACGTGGGCCATGCCCTTGAGCGCGTCTTCGTTGCCGAGGTGGGCCCGCAAAGTCTCCTCGGCGACGGGCACGCCGGGCTTCGCCTCGGGCCACGCGCGTCCGGAGATCATGAAGTGCACATGGCCTCGCCGTTCGGCGGCTGCCAGCCATTCGGCGGGGACGGGGCACTGGGCGTTCATATAGGGCATGTTGACGACGGCCTGGCCACCCTGGACGAGCAGCTGGATCGGGGAGACGCCTTCGCCGGTGTGGTCCTGCATGACGTCGCCGGTGGTGAGCCCGAGCTTTTCGATCAACGCCAGGGAGGCGGCGGCCGCCGCCTCGCCGCCGCCGGTGCCGTCGCCGAGGGAGTATGCGATCAGGTACGGCGTGTCGTAGCCCTGGGCCGGGTCACCGGTCCAGGCGAGCAGGGCGAGGGTGCCCAACTCGGCCCGGTCGACGGTTGTTCTGGGGGTGCTGGCAGTGGTCATGGCTCGGCACCCTAGTGCCCTGCCGCCCCCCGGCCGCTGCCCGTTCACCTGCCCGGGTGAACGGGCTCCGGGCCGGACTGCCACTGGGGCCGGCGGCGTTCGGCGGTTCCGACGGGTGTGGTGCAGCCGTACGGGACGGGGATCGCGAGGGATGTCGAACACCGGTCGGCTGTCGCCGTGTTCGCCGGCTGCCAAAGCCCGTGCGGCGAGCGGCGAACCGAAGATGCCGCCGAAGCGCGCGCCGCCCGCCGTCGCCGTGTCGCCGACGCCTGCGGCGGGCATCGCCGCCATCGCGGACGGGAACGCCGACGGCACGCCACGTCTCAGGGGGGCGTGTCACTACGCTGAGCGACGGGCTCGAAAGGCCGTTCCTCCCGTACCCCAGCGTCCCCGCGTGGCAGTGACCTCGGATACCGCGTGCGCGTTGGCCGTGGTATGGCAAGGACTACCGCTCCGGCTCATTGGCAGCGCGTGCAGACGAGAACGGATCCGGCACCGACGGCACCGCCGCCCGCCGGCAGCCCGATCTACGACCAGCTGGCGCGCGAGTGGGCGGCCGCGGGCCGGACCATGCCGGGTCGGCCGGACGGCGAGTGGAGACGGCTCACCCTGTTCCCGTCCCCATCGGCGGAGGAACAGCAGGTCCGTCCCACTCCCCCGCCGCCGCGCCGGGGCTGGCTCCACGACCGGCACCCCGCGTGGCTCCCGCCCGAACCCGGGGGCCGCCCACCGGCAGCAACTGCCGCTGTCGCCGGCCCCGGTGGGCCATGGACGGTCAAGGCCTGACGCCATCCGTCAACGATCAAGGGCGGGCGGCGTCACGCCCCGCGGTGCGCCGCGGAGTGCGGCACCGGGACAGTGCCCGAGCTGCGGCGCAGCCGCCCGGGACCCGGCGACAAGCCGCCACACTCCTTCGCACACGTGTGACCGAATCACGAGAGCGACAGGGTTTCCCGTACGAGCGCGGGTCGTTACGTCTCTCGACGGCGGAGGACTCCGCCGGGAAGAGGGATGCGAAACATGAAGTACTCGAGGGCCGCTGCCGTCCTTGCCGGTTCCGTGGCGGCGCTGGGAGCGGCCACTCCGGCGTTCGCCGCCCACTCGGCGGGCATGCCCCCCATGAGCCTGAACGGCGGTCTCGGCGAGGTCGCCGCCTCCGTCCCGCACTTGGCGGACGCAACCCCCGCCGGGGCCGCCCTTGGCCAGGTGGGCGACGTCGCCACCGACCTGAACAACATCAGGGGCAACGCGCCCGGGCAGGTGCTGAAGACTGCCGCCGCGACCACTCCCCTGTTGGGCGGTGTCTCGCTCGGCGGCTGATCCGCCCTGCCGGCAACGCATCGTGATCGGCCCACCGGTGCGGGCGTACGCCCCGCAGAACCAGCAATGCGTCGAGAACTCCACCCGGGCCAAGGGCGACGAGCCCCTGTCGCACATCCTCTGCGACATCCCGGTCCTCTCGGGGCACGGCGACTCCGCCCGCTGATCACCGCAGGAGCCCCGGCGCCGTGAGGCTGCCGGGGCCCTGGGCGTGGTGCTCCCGTACGGGCGCGTCGGTGCTCACGTACGCGAGGGTCAGCCGGTCCAGAAGTCCCACCAGCGGGTCAGGACCAGCACCCCGATGATTCCGATGTGCAGCACGGGGAGCACCCAGGTGAACTCGCCGAAGAAGCCGCGCAGCGCGGCCGGGGCGGGCAGCATGCCGTTGCGGACGTTGTGCGAGGTCACGTACCAGAGCATGACGATCGTGGCGACCCACGCCAGCGAGCACCACAGGCACAGCGCGTTGATCTCGTACAGCGACTGGTATTGCAGCCAGGTGCAGAAGACGACGCCGAACCCCGTGCCGGCGTTCATGCCCAGCCAGAACCACCTGCGGTACCGCGCTCCCGCGAGCAGCGCGGCACCGATCGCGATCACCATGCCGTAGGCGACGAGCCCCAGCATCGGGTTGGGGAAGCCGAAGACGGCCGCCTGTTCGCTCTTCATGATGTTGCCGCACGACACCACGGGGTTGAGGCTGCAACCCGGCGTGAAGCCCGGGTCCTCCAGCAGCTTGAACTTGTCGAGCGTGATGACCCACGCCGCCAGCAGCCCGGCCGCACCGGTGGCCACCAGCATCCAGGCGAAGGCCCGACTCGCGCCGACCGTGCCCCGGCCGCGTTCCTTGGCGGCCCGCCGCCTCCCTCCCTGCTCGACGGACAGGTATCCGGCAGACGTAATTGTCATATTGAATTCACCGCTCGTTCGGCCCGATGGATTCGCCCATTGTGCCGCAACCGAAAGCGGCACCCGGGGCGAAGAATCCGTTCGGCAGAACGGGTGAACCCGATACCGCCATTGGTGCACATCGAGCCGGGTACGGCATTCGGGTGAACACCCGAAACCAAACGCCCCGGCTTCAGTTGACCAGGCTGCACCGCGTTCGCGCGTTCAAACGAAAAAGGACAAGTAAGTGATCAAGAAGATTCTGACGACGGCCATGGTCACCGCTTCGATGGTGGGCGCCGGCGCGGCGATGGCCCCGCAGGCTCTGGCCGTCGGCGACGACCAGAGCTCCGCCACCTCGAGCGGAGTCGGCGCCACGCAGCACTACGGCAACTCCGCCACCTACGGCACCATGAGCCCGCAGATGAGCCTGATCGCGGGCTCGCTCAACAAGCCCTGCGTCGGCCTGCCCGCCAAGGCCAACCTCGGCTCCCTCGTCGGCGTCGTTCCGATCGGCGTCCAGGACGTCCCGGTCCTGTCGGCCCCGCAGAACCAGCAGTGCGTCGAGAACTCCACCCAGGCCAAGGGCGACGAGCCCCTGTCGCACATCCTCAGCGACATCCCGGTCCTTTCTGGGAACGGCGAGTCCCTCCGCTGATCACCGCGGGCCGAAGAGCTGCCCCCGTGCGCAATGCGCACGGGGGCAGCTCCGCGCCGAAAGGGATCTCCGGCAGGATCGGGGGTTTCCTCCCCGGATTCCGTGCATCGGTTCGACACGTTGCACGTGAGGCATACGAGTGACTTTTCGAATCGGCAGTCGCGCGGCGGTTTCCCGGCGGGAACCGATTCGTTACTAGTTCTGCGGAGGCGCATGTCTGCATGGCTGAATTGCAGCTGCGCGACACGAAGGCCGTACCGCGTACGCCCCTGCTGAAAGGATCGAAATGAAGTACACAAAGGCTGCAGCCGTTGCCGCCGGTCTGCTCATGGCGCTCGGCAGCGCCGCGCCCGCCATGGCCGACGCGGGTGCCGAGGGTATCGCCGCTGGTTCCCCGGGCTTCCTGTCCGGCAACGTCGTCCAGCTTCCGGTCCACGTTCCGCTGAACCTCACCGGCAACTCGCTCAATGTGCTGGGCCTGCTGAATCCGGTCAGTGGCAACACTTCCATCATCGGCTGACACCCACGCGGCGCCCCCTTTGGCGCGATGGCGGAACGGCCCCGAGGAGCAACCGCGCTCCCCGGGGCCGTTCCGCTGTTCGTCTTCCCCTATATACGGGCCGGGTCCCGTTGTACGGGCCTGGTCCCGATCACCACGGTGGCCTCCAGCTCCTCGTCAACGGCGACACGGGGGCAGAGACCCTGATCGGCGAACGCGGCAACGGTTCGCGGGGCCTGCCGCTCGCTCGTTTCGACGAGCAGCACCCCGCCGGGAGCCAGCCACCGTGCCGCACCGGCGCTCACCCGCCGCTGGATGTCCAGCCCGTCGGCCCCGCCGTCGAGCGCGACCCGTGGCTCATGATCCCTCGCCTCGGACGGCAGGAACTCGATCTCGGCGGTCGGCACGTAGGGGGCGTTGACGACGAGCACGTCGACACGCCCCATGAGCGCCGCGGGCAGCGGATCGTAGAGGTCGCCCTCGTACACCCGCCCCCCGACCGCCCCGACGTTGCGGCGCGCGCAGCGCACGGCAGTCGGCTCGATGTCGGCGGAGTGCAGTTCGCCGCCGCCGAGTGCCCGCACCACGGCAGCGCCGAGCGCACCCGAACCGCAGCACAGGTCGACGACGACCGCCGAGGGCGGGGCGAGGGCGACGGCGCACTCGACGAGGAACTCGGTGCGGCGCCGGGGCACGAACACGCCGGGGTCGACGGCCATCCGCGTACCGAGGAACTCGGCCCAGCCGAGGAGGTGTTCAAGGGGCATGCCCGCGACACGGCGGTCGGCCATCACGGCGAGCTCGTCGGCGTCGCGGGCCACGGCGAACAGCAGCTCCGCCTCGTCCTCGGCGAAGACGCAGCCGGCGGAGCGAAGGGTGGTGACGAGGGAGGGGAAGGAGAAGTCGGTCGGTGAAACCGGCATGAAGAGCCTTTCGGGTACTGAAGGGCACCCTCGCGGTCACCTAGACCCGGTCGACCGCACGGACAGGAGATGAGGGCACCCGGCCTGCTGCTGCGGAAATGGGGGCTCACCTCCCGAGTAGGTCCGTGCACTGCGTGAACGCACACAGTAACGCGTCCCGGACCACCCGCGGGTGCCCTGGGTGACGAGCGCAACAATTGGTGGCCCGCTGCCTGAATCAGAGGCTGTCCCCCCGTTCACGCGGCGCATTCCAAGGGTTCTGGACTCCTCTGCCACCAGAAGCAACAAACCAGACATTCGCGTCATGTGTTCGTGCGCCAAAAAACGAAGCGATCACTTCCCGGCCCCCGTAAGCTCGCGTCATGCAGGTGATCCAGTCCACGAAGCTCGCAAACGTCTGTTACGAAATCCGGGGCCCGGTCCTCGAGGAGGCAATGCGGCTGGAGGCGGCAGGTCATCGCATCCTCAAGCTGAACACCGGCAACCCCGCGGCCTTCGGCTTCGAGTGCCCGCCGGAGATCCTCGAGGACGTCCTGCGCAACATCGGCGGCGCGCACGGATACGGCGATGCGAAGGGGCTGCTCTCCGCCCGCCGTGCCGTCATGCAGCACTACCAGACCAAGGGCATCGACCTCGACGTCGAGGACATCTATCTCGGCAACGGCGTCTCCGAGCTGATCCAGATGTCGATGCAGGCGCTGCTCGACGACGGCGACGAGGTGCTCGTTCCCGCGCCCGACTATCCGCTGTGGACAGCCTCCGTGTCACTGTCCGGTGGCACCGCCGTGCACTACCGCTGCGACGAGCAGTCGGACTGGATGCCCGACCTCGCGGACATCGAGCGCAAGATCACCGACCGCACCAAGGCGATCGTGATCATCAATCCGAACAACCCCACCGGCGCGGTCTACGACGACGAGATGCTGCGCAGTCTCACCGAGATCGCCCGGCGCCACAATCTGGT
Source organism: Streptomyces sp. NPDC018833 (assembly GCF_044390825.1). Classification (NCBI taxonomy): domain Bacteria; kingdom Bacillati; phylum Actinomycetota; class Actinomycetes; order Kitasatosporales; family Streptomycetaceae; genus Streptomyces; species Streptomyces sp. NPDC018833. The sequence continues at coordinate 13,358 of NZ_JBIRZM010000023.1, forward strand.
CGTCTGTTCCGACGAGATCTACGACAAGATCCTCTACGACGGCGCCACGCACACCCCGACGGCCGCGATCGCCCCCGATCTGATGGTCCTCACCTTCAACGGGCTCTCCAAGAACTACCGCGTCGCCGGGTACCGCTCCGGCTGGCTCGCGGTGTGCGGGCCGAAGGCGCACGCCTCCTCGTACATCGAGGGGCTGACGATCCTGGCCAACATGCGGCTGTGCGCCAACATGCCCTCGCAGCACGCGGTGGCCACGGCGCTCGGCGGCCGGCAGTCGATCGAGCAGCTGGTCCTGCCGGGCGGGCGGCTGCTGGAGCAGCGCGACGCGGCATACGACCTGCTGACGCAGATCCCCGGCATCACCTGTGTGAAACCGAAGGGCGCGCTGTATCTCTTTCCGCGCCTGGACTCCTCGGTCTACAAGATCAAGGACGACCGGCAGATGGTGCTCGATCTGCTGCGTGCCGAGAAGATCATGGTCGTGCACGGAACGGGCTTCAACTGGCCGGAACCGGACCACTTCCGCATCGTCACGCTGCCGCCGACGAAGGACCTCGTGGACGCGGTCACCCGGATCGGCAGCTTCCTGGACGGTTACAGCCAGCCCTGAGCTGCGCACGACCTGACAGAGTTCCGACCCCACTCAACTTTAGACTGAATCCAATGTAGGATGGCCTCCTGACCGTGAGCAGGAGGCCATCCCCATGTACGAGCCGATCCGCACCAAGTCGGTCCACTCGATGGCCGACGAGCCGCAGTACCCCCACCGCAGCCGGGAGGAGGAGCTGGACATCCAGCTCGCAGGGCACCTCGCCGCGCTCCTCGCCGTCACCGACGAACTCGGTCTCGACGAGCCGGCCGAAGCCATCGCGGCCCAGGTGTCACGGCTTCGTGGGGCGCCGCCCGCCCGCCATGCCGCGCTGACCCACGCCGACGCCGACGCCCTGCACCGGCGGGCGCTCGCCCTTGCGGGCCGTGCGCTGGTCGTCGCCGCGTCCCGCGCCGACACGGCCGCCGCGATCCTGTCCGCCGAGCGGATCGATGCCCATACGGCCGCCCTGAAGAGCCGCGATCTCGTCGGCGCCCCCTGAACGGCCCCGGTCCGCGGCCGGGGAGGCGCGCGGACCGGGTGCCACGCATCACCGCAGCGCGTGCCGTGTCCGGGACCGTCCGGACACGGCATCTGTGCGTGCGGCTCAGCGCGTGACGTACACCGTCGCCGAGGCGCTGCTGCCCGTGTACAGGTCGTCGCCCTCGTACGACACCGTGTAGGTCACGTCCCGCCGCGTGCGCGGCATGTCGTTGACCGTGAAGGTGCCGTCGGCCGCCACCGGGACAGACGAGAGCAAACCCGCGCCCGGCCGGTCGGTGCGCCGGACGGCGAGCGTGACCCGGCGGGGAGTGCGCGGCCCTGGGCGGTCAGCCTGCCGGTGATCTCCACGGCCCCGCTCATGGAGGCCTCCTGCGGGGCCGTCAGCGCGATCGACGTCGGCGCCCTGGCCACGTCGACGGTGATCGAGACGTCCTCGGCCGGGAGGTGCGTGATGTCGTCGAGGAACGAGAGCGTGCAGGTGGCGCTGCCGACGGCGTCCGGCACGTCGAGGACCGTGAACGTGCCGTCCGCGCCCACCTCCGCGGCGGCGAGCGTGCGGGTGCCGTCGGCGGTGGTGCGTACGGCGGTCACCCCGGCCGGCTCGGCCGGTGCCAGGCCGTCCAGTTCGGCTTGGTTCATGCCCATCGTCGAACATGAAGATCTCATGGAACTGGGCGAGCTGTGGACGCAGGACGCCGCACCCGGATTGCGCGAAGAGTTCGGCCCCCGGAATCTGAGGGGACTCCGGGGGCCGTTCACACGTGACGGGTCGTTCGTGACCCCCACTGGTCAGGGCGGATGTCGGGGCGCCCCGCCACGTGGCTCAAAGGGCCGGGCAGGTCAGCCGAGGCGGGCGACCAGCGCGCGGTACTCGTCCCACAGCTCCTTGGGCGTGTGGTCGCCGAAGGTGTTGAGGTGCTCGGGGACCAGGGCGGCCTCCTCGCGCCACACCTCGGCGTCGACCTTGAGCAGGAAGTCGAGGTCTTCCTCGGGCAGGTCCAGACCGTCGGTGTCGAGCGCGTCACGCGTCGGCAGGATGCCGATCGGGGTCTCGACACCCCCAGCCTTGCCCTCCAGGCGCTCCACGATCCACTTCAGCACGCGGCTGTTCTCGCCGAAACCGGGCCACACGAACTTGCCCGCGTCGTTCTTGCGGAACCAGTTCACGTAGTAGATCTTGGGTAGCTTCGCCTGGTCCGCAGTCTTGCCGACCTTGATCCAGTGGCCCATGTAGTCGCCCATGTTGTAACCGCAGAACGGCAGCATGGCGAACGGGTCGCGGCGCAGCTCGCCGACCTTGCCCTCGGCGGCGGCGGTCTTCTCGGAGGCGACGTTCGCGCCGAGGAAGACGCCGTGGTTCCAGTCGAAGGACTCGGTCACCAGCGGAACGGCGGAGGCGCGGCGGCCGCCGAAGAGGATCGCCGAGATCGGCACGCCCTTCGGGTCCTCCCACTCGGGCGCGATGATCGGGCACTGCGAGGCAGGGACGGTGAAGCGGGCGTTGGGGTGGGCGGCCGGAGTCTCGGAGTCCGGCGTCCAGTCGTTGCCCTTCCAGTCCGTGAGGTGCTTGGGCGACTCCTCGGTCATGCCCTCCCACCAGATGTCGTTGTCGTCGGTGAGCGCGACGTTGGTGAAGACGGCGTTGCCCCACAGGGTCTTCATGGCGTTGGCATTGGTGTGCTCGCCGGTGCCGGGCGCGACGCCGAAGAAGCCGGCCTCGGGGTTGATCGCGTAGAGGCGGCCGTCCTCGCCGAAGCGCATCCAGGCGATGTCGTCACCGATGGTCTCGACGGTCCAGCCGGAGATCGTGGGCTCCAGCATGGCGAGGTTGGTCTTGCCACAGGCGGACGGGAACGCGGCGGCGACGTACTTGGACTCGCCCTGCGGCGGCGTCAGCTTCAGGATCAGCATGTGCTCGGCGAGCCAGCCCTCGTCGCGCGCCATGACGGACGCGATGCGCAGGGCGTAGCACTTCTTGCCGAGCAGGGCGTTGCCGCCGTAGCCCGAGCCGTAGGACCAGATCTCACGGGTCTCGGGGAAGTGCGAGATGTACTTGGTGGAGTTGCACGGCCACGGCACGTCGGCCTCGCCCTCGGCCAGGGGCGCACCCAGCGTGTGGACGGCCCTGACGAAGAATCCGTCGGTGCCGAGCTCGTCGAGGACCGGCTGTCCCATGCGAGTCATGGTGCGCATGGAGACGGCGACGTAGGCGGAGTCGGTGATCTCGACGCCGATCGCGGACAGGGGCGAGCCGAGCGGGCCCATGCAGAACGGGACGACGTACATCGTCCGGCCCTTCATCGAGCCGCGGAAGATGCCCTTCTCTCCGGCGAAACTGTCTCCTTCTCCGGTGAAGATGGCCTTCATCTCCGCCGGGGCCTTCCAGTGGTTCGTCGGCCCGGCGTCCTCCTCCTTCTCGGAGCAGATGAAGGTCCGGTCCTCGACGCGTGCGACGTCGGTCGGGTCGGAGGCGGCGTAGTACGAGTTCGGGCGCTTGATCGGATCCAGTTTCCGGAAGGTGCCCTTGGCCACCAGCTCCTCGCACAGCCGCTCGTACTCGGCTTCTGAGCCGTCGCACCAGACGATCTCGTCGGGCTGTGTGATCGCCGCGATCTCGTCGACCCAGGCGATCAGTTCCTGGTGGGTGGTGGGCAGGGGAGCCGCGATGTCGCGCGCCACGATCGCTCCTAAATGAGGGGTCCATTTGGTTGTTGCCCCGTGGGGGCTGCGACCCGGATGCTTCGACCTACTTGTGGCTGGCGCTCATCCGGTGCCGACCGCACTCATCTGATCATCGATGCCGAATGCCCATATGTCCAGAGGACCCCTCACGTGAGCATGGCCACTCGCGCGCGAGCATAGCCACTCATGCCTGGTTACCTACGGTCGCGTAGGTAACATGCCGGGCATGACTGCAGCCGTCCCTGAAGTGACCGAGACAGCCGCGCAACCGGTGAAGCCGAGACTGCGCGGCTGGCTGCATGCCGGGATGTTCCCCGCCGCCCTGATATCGGGAATCGTGCTCACGGCGCTGGCGGACTCCACGCGCGGGCGGATCGCCTGCGCGATCTATGGCCTGACCGCCTGCCTGCTGTTCGGCGTCAGCGCGCTCTACCACCGGGGCACCTGGGGCCCGCGGGCCACGGCCGTGCTGCGCCGGCTCGATCACGCGAACATCTTCCTGATCATCGCTGGCACCTACACTCCGCTGACCCTGCTCCTGCTACCCGACTCCACCGGCCGGGTGCTGCTGTGGGCGGTGTGGGCGGCGGCGCTGGCAGGCATCGCCTTCCGGGTGTTCTGGGTCGGCGCCCCGCGCTGGCTGTACACGCCCTGTTACATCGCGATGGGCTGGGCCGCCGTCTTCTTCCTGCCCGACTTCCTGCGCGAGGGCGGGGTCGCCGTCCTGGTGCTGGTCATCGCCGGCGGGCTGCTCTACAGCGCGGGCGGCGTGATCTACGGGATGAAGCGGCCGAACCCGTCACCGCGCTGGTTCGGCTTCCACGAGGTCTTCCACTCCCTCACGCTCGCGGCGTTCATCGTGCACTACGTGGGGATCTCGCTGGTGGCGTACCAGCACTCCTGACCCGCGCCACCGCCCCGGCAGCATCTCCACCGGACGGCCCGTGGCCCATGGCGCGCGGGCCGTCCACCGCTGCCGCCCGCACCAGCGGTCGGCCCGTAGCCCATGGCGTGGGCCGTCCACCACCGCGGCCGGGCCCGTGCCGATGCACGGCAATGAGGGTCATGGCCGCCAGTACACGCACCACCGCGCGCACCCTGCCGCGAGCCGCCTCGCGCGAAGCGGTCGCCGAGAACCGGCCGCGCCCCGGGCTGCGGGAGCGCAAGAGGATCAAGACGCGCATCGCCATCCGTACGGCCGCCTACCGGTTGATCGCCGAGCAGGGCTACGACGCGACCACCGTCGAGCAGATCGCCGCGGCCGCCGAGGTGTCGCCCTCCACCGTCTTCCGCTACTTCCCCACCGAGGAAGACATCGTCCTCACCGACGAACACGACGCGGCGATGGTGGCCGCGCTGAACGCCAGGCCCGCCGGCGAGCCGCCCCTCGCCTCCCTGCGGGCCGTCCTCACCGAGGCGGTCGCCTCGATCGCCGAGCAGGAGCCCGAGGAACTGCGCCTGCGGACGCGGCTCATGTCCGAGGTCCCGTCGCTGCGCGCACGGCTCACCGGGACGATGGCCGAGACCTCGCAGGTGCTCGCCGCGCCGATCGCCGCGCCGGCCGGGCGTTCGCCGGACGACCTGGAGGTGCGGATCTTCACCGCGGCGGTGATGGGTGCGCTGCGCGAGGCGATGCCGCGCTGGGCCGAGCACGGCCAGAAGGACGACCTGGCCGCGCTCGTCGACCGCACGATGGACGTGCTGGAGGGCGGCCTGCGCCTCTAGGGAGTCCTGGCCTCCGACAGCGGGCAGGGCCTCCACCAGGCCCTTGTTCAGCGCGGGCTCCTTCGGGCGGTGTGGGTTCCGCCGCCGGAGACGCAAGTTGGTCCAGACCTACCGTCAAAGAGGTCTGGACCAACTCCGGCAGCCGGCCCCGCTAACGCCTCATGTCACCCTTCCCGCACGCCACTCCGTCGCGGTTAGGGTCCAGGTGCAGCGGGTCGTCCCCGCCGTTCACCTTCAACCGGCCGTAGTCGTGCGCCTTCAGCCACTCGCACCGCGCCGCCGTCGTCCGCTTCACCGTCTTCGGGAAGACGGTCGGCACGCACACACCCGCGTTCCCGTAGTGGCGGTCGCATCCGGCGATCTGCGGACTCACGGGCACCGAACTCCGCTTCTTCAGCGGCTTCTTCGGCTTCTTGGCCGCATCGTCGGCGAAGGAGTGCACGTGCGCCGAGGGCGCGTCCGCGGCCGTCGCCGCCGGACCCCCGAGACGCACCCACTTCGCCACCGACGGCACGCCGTTCGCGTCGACCGCGAAGAGCATGTACCAGCCCGGCGGCGCCAGGTTCGGGTTGCTGGTGACATTGAGGTCCACGTTGTTCCCGTCGACCGTCATCGGCAGGTCCACGAACCGCTGGTTCGGGTCGGAGGAGTGCGTCACGGCCGCCGGGCGGATCAGCTCCGCCTTGGCGATCGGCCGGTCGACCGTGATCCGCTGCGTGTCGCCGTACGTCCACTCACCGTCGATCACCGAGGTGATCTGCGGGCGCGCGCCCTGGAGCAGATACGGCGGCGTGTAGATCGACACGTTGTGGTTGTACGTGCCGTTGCCCGGGTTGTCACCGACCGACATCACCCGGCCGTCCGGCAGCAGGAACGACGAGGAGTGGTAGCCGCGCGGGATCGGGTCCGTCGCGAGCCCCGCCTCGTAGGTGTTGGTCACCGGGTCGAAGAAGGACGCCTCGTACACCGGGTCGGCCCGGTCGTGCAGCGCGCCGCCGGTCTCGAAGACCTTCCCGTCCGGCAGCAGCACCGCGGAGACGTACATCTTGCCCTCAGCACCGGTCTGCGGACGGCGGCCCTGCCCCTGGTCGACCTCGCCCTGCGGCAGCAACGGGCCGTGCACATAGGCCGGGTCGGGCTGCTTGAGGTCGATGATGTCCGTGTACCGGTTGGCGGCCGGGTTGGTCTCGTTGTTGCCGCCGCCGATGGTCAGCACCCGCTGGTCCTGCGCGGGCGGCAGGAGGACGCTCGCCGACTCGTCGCGCTCGTCCTTGGCCTGCAGGCCGGGGACATCGGTGATCGTGTTGGCGGTGGAGTCGTAGATGGACGCGCCCGTGCCCGGGGTGCCGTTGCCGAACGTGTGGCTGCCGGAGTAGAACAGCCGGCCGTCCTGCATCAGGATCATCGACGGGTACAGGCCCCAGTACGACCAGGTCTGGTTGACCTCGTTGATGGGCAGCCACTTGTTCTGCGCGGCGGAGAACCTCTCCGTGGTCACATTGCCGGTGGAGTCCTCCTTCAGACCTCCGAAGGAGATGACGTCACCGTTGCCGAGGATGGTCGCCGACGGGTACCAGTGGCCGTCGTGCATGTCGTTCGTGCGGGTGTAGGTCTCGGTCTGCGGGTCGAAGACGAACGAGTCCTTCAGGCCCTGGTAACCGATCGAGCCGTCCGCCGACGGATAGCCCTTGGTGCCGCTCATGATCAGGATCTTGCCGTCCTGGAGCTGCACATGGCCCGAGCAGAACATGTCGGCCGGCGTCGGTATCGTGCGGAACGTGCCCTTCGCCGGGTCGTACACCGCCGAGGTGAACGTGCCCGCCGCGAACTGCGCCGGGTCGTTGCCCGAGCCCGCGATCACCAGCACCTTGCTGTTGTGCATCACCACCGAGTGCATCGAGCGCACCGGGTTCTGCACCGGCAGGACGTCCCAGCGGCCCTTGGCGCACTCCTCGGGCGTGCCCGTGCACTGTGGTGCGGGCGCGGGGGCGGACACCTCTTCCATGGCGTAGTCGTCGGTGGTGACCGAGCCGGTGCCGTACACCGACACCCCCCACGCGATCTTGTCGGTGCCGGGCGGGACGGCAGGGGTACGGACCTCGGCGCGCTGGTAACCGGCGCTCATGTCGAGGGTCTTGAGGTCCGTCCAGTACTGCCAGCCGGCTGTGGTGTCGCGCCGGAAGAGGGTGATGGCCGTGTCGGGGGTCGTGGACTTGTACCAGAGGGAGAGGTCGTACTGCCGCTCCGGCGTCACGGTCGGGGCGCAGGCCGTGTTCTCGGTGATCAGCGCCTTGCGGTCGCCGTCGACGCGGCGCGTGAGCGAGACCTTCATCGCCGTGGAACCGGAGTGCGCGTCGGCGACGGTCTCGAAGGTGAAGTCGTTGTCGCCCCAGCCGGACCTGGACCAGCAGTCCGGCATGTCCCCTGTACCGGCGGTCTCGAAGCCGGGGTTGGAGATCAGGTTGGGCGGGCCTGCCTGTGCGGCCTGCGGGGCGGAGACCAACAGCGCCGTGGTCATGACACCGACCGCGAGCAGCGCGGTACGGCGTCTGCTGCGGGCGCCCCGGGGCGGGTGCGGACGGGTGGGTGGAGACATGGCGGTTCCCTTCGTGCGCTCGCTTCGCGCGCTCACTTCATGCGCTCGCTTCATGCGGCTGACCAGGTGATGGCTGGTGAATGTCCCTACGGCGCCGGGTGGTTCGAGCGGGGCTGTACGGCACCGGGCTGTACGGGCGGGTCCCGCCGGACCACGGGCTCCCGGGCCGGGCACGGCGGCTCAGGGGCTGACACGTTCCTCGGCCACGGCACGCGCTCCCCTCCGGCGGGCGCGCGGCGCGCTCCTTCTGCCCGGCAGGTAGACCAGCGCCTCCGTCGCCGCGAACCGCAGCACGAACGTGGTCAGCAGCGCCAGCGCCGTCGCGGGCAGCACCGCCATCCCCAGCCGGCCCACGAACAACGCGATGAGCGGAATGCGCAGCAGCAGATCGGCGTTGGCCAGCAGTGCGAACCGGCCCACCCGGTCCGCCCAGTGCCGGTGGCAGCGGCGGTCGCGGAAGAGCAGCACCTCGATGAGGAGGAAGTTCCACACGACACCGAACTGGTTGGCCACGATCTCGGCCGTCAGGTAGTGCATCCCGGCGGCGGTCAGCAGATGCAGCCCCGCGAGGTTCGGCACGAATCCGGTGAGCCCGATCAGGCCGAACCCGATCATCCGCGCCACCGGCGAGGCCGCGCGCAGCCCCGCGAGATGCCCGAGGAACCGCATCCCTTCCCGGGCCGTCGACTTGGACTCGCCCGCGAACCGGTCCTGGAAGACGAACGGCACCTCCGCGACCGTCTCCGGACGGCAGCGCACCGCCAGCTCCAGCAGGATCTTGTAGCCGAGCGGCCGCAGGACGTCGGCGGTGACCACACTGCGGCGGATGGCGAAGAACCCGCTCATCGGGTCGCTGACCCCGCGCAGCCGACGTGGGAAGAGGGCTTTGGTCAGCCAGGTCGCCCCACGGGAGACGGCGATGCGATAGCCGCCGGCGAGGCCTTCCCGGCTGCCGCCCCTGATGTACCGGCTGGCCACGACGAGGTCCGCCGATGCGCGCTCCCCCGCCGCCACCAACTCCGGCACGACCGCGGGAGGATGCTGGAGGTCGGCATCCATGACGACGATCCATTCGGAGCCCGCCTGCTTCATGCCCTCCACGACAGCTCCGCCGAGCCCGCCGACCGCCTCGCCGCGGTGCAGTACCGAGACCGGGAAGGCGCAGTCCTGCGCGGCACTGCGGATCACGTCAGGGGTGTCGTCGGTGGAGTCGTCGACGAAGACGACCTCGCAGGGCAGCCGGGCAGGCACGGATTCGCTGATCCGGCGCAGCAGTTCGCGGATGTTCCCCGACTCGTTGAAGGTCGGGATCACGAGGGTGACGGCACCGGGCTCGGCGATCTGGGTGGCACTCGACTTCGGATCGCCGAGTTCCTCGGTGCCCGTACGGGGGGTGGTCACAGTTCGCCTCCATCGGTCCGGCTGACACGGCGGATCTCGATGCGGTCCTCGCCGTCGCCGAACACGGCGACCGGCGTCGAATGCTCCAGAGCGGCCTTGACGTTGGGGAGATCGACCGCGTCGCGCCGAACGGTCGGGGACGAGACGACGTAGTCGATGTCGCGCCAGCCGCGGGGCATGGTCTTCGTGACGGCCGGGTCGAGGTCGGCCTTGTAGAACCAGATGGCACCGGTGCCGGGCGTGAAGCCGTCGTGCACGAGATCCAGCCACAGGGCGTCGTCGACGAGCACCCGCGTGCCGGCGGGGTCGTCGACCTCGTTCTGGAGCCAGGTGGCGGCGGCGCGGTATGGGGCGTTGGCGTCGACGGTGAGGGCGGCGCGGTTGCCCTCGTACCAGTGGGGCGCGATGTACGCGGTGGCGGCGAGCGCGAGCAGGGCGGCCACGGTGATGCGCGTGACGCGCCGCCGACCGGTCCCGGAAGTCGGGAATGCGCCCCCCGCCCGGCGGGGCCGGCCGTGCCCCGTCGGGGCATCACGGCCCAGTGGTTTGCGCAGCACCGCGTGCGCCACGCTCGCCGCGCCGCCCGCCAGCACCAGCGCCAGGAACGGGAGCGCCTGGATCACGTACATCGCCGGGAGGTAGCCCGACGGGCGCATCGCCACCCCCGCGAGGATCGCGACCGCCAGCGACGGGCCCGCGAGCGCGCGTGCCGTCACCGACCAGCGCAGGGTGCACAGCAGCAGACCGGCGCCCGCCAGGCCGCCGAGCGGCAGCACCGTGTCGTAGTAGAGCCACGAGCGCAGCACCCCGTGCGAGCCGGAGCCCTCCTGGAGGATGAATCCGGAACCTGGCCGGCTCATCTGGTACGTGATGCCGTCGATCAGCGACACATGCCCCGGGCCCGGGAACAGCTCGTCGTTGAGGAGCGCGTACAGCGGGTACGCCAGGCCGATCAGCACGCACGCGGTGATCGCGCCGGTCACCGCGAACTTGCGGGTGTCGCGGTGGCTGTGCCTCCACATGGTCACCACCAGCGCGGGCAGCACCAGCAGCATCGTCTCCTTGGTGAGCACCGAGGTCGCCGCCGCCAGTCCCGCGGCGAAGTGGTGCCACAGATGACGGCTCGGGGACGCGGCGAGGCAGAACGCCAGCAGCATCCACATCACCGCGATGTTGTCGAGGAAGATCTCCCGCTGGAGGACCACCGACAGCGGCGACAGGCCGAACAGCAGCATCGCGAGCCCCGCCGCCCAGCGCGGCAGGAACAGCCGGCGCGCCAGGACGTAGAGCAGCACCGCACACGCCGCGCTGACCAGGAGCATCGCGCAGCGCATCGAGGCGACGGTCATCGACTCGGGTGCGACGAGGGAGGGCAGCCAGGTCAGGAACGCGATCTGGATCCAGCCGAGCGGCGGGTGGTCGTACCAGTACGTGTAGTGGGCGAGCCCGTCGCCCTGCTGGACCGCCCACGCCTGGGCGAGGTAGGTGCCCTCATCGTCGCTGAGGGTGGGGAAGTTCGTGATGTTCCAGCCCTGGACGAGCAGGATCAGGCACAGCAGCCCGGCGCAGAGCAGCAGATCGGGCCGTGAGCTGCGGAACCGTACGACCGGCCGGACGAAGCCGGGCACGGCCTGCGGCGCGCGGTCCGGGCGGGGCGGGGTGACGGCGGCGTCTTGGGGCGCCTCGGGCACGGGAGGCAGGGTGGTGGTCACCGGCCGGCCTCCTGACGGGTGTCGCTCAGGTCGGTCAGGTGCGCGCCGACATGGCTGGTCAGCTCCCACTCGTTGCGGCCGCGGTGCTCGCGCCAGACCGCGCGCACGGCGGCGCCGGCCAGCAGCACCTGGTAGAACGGCCCGCCGACGATGAGCTTGATGTAGTGGACGGGGCGGACCCGCAGGCCGTACTGCACGCCGAAGTCGTGCAGTCCGACAACCTCGAACACGAACGTGACCATGGCCGTGATCAGCGGCAGGAAGGACACGATGGCGATCCCGACGGGGACGTCGAGGAAGAGCGCTATCCCGACGTTCACCGGAATGATCAGCCCGGAGAACGCCTGCAGGAACGGTGTCATCAGGGTGTAGCGGGCGAGCATCCGCTGACCGCGGCCCGGGAGCTGTGTCCAGTCCTTCTTGCGGTAGACCTGAAGAAAGCCCTGGTTCCAGCGGGTGCGCTGCTTGAGCAGGCTCATCAGCGTGCCGGGGGTCTCCTCCCGGGTGACCATGTCGCTGTCGTAGGCGACGACGACCTTCTTGCCGACGGACGACAGCCGTACGCCGAGATCGCAGTCCTCGGCCAGGCAGTCCGGATCCCAGCCGCCGGCCTCGCGCAACACGGTGGTGCGGACGAAGACGGTGTTGCCGCCGAGCGGGATGAAGCCCTTCTCGGCGTGCAGATGCAGCCGGCTGCGGAACCAGAAGAAGTACTCCAGGCAGTTGCGCAGGCTGTACCAGCTCGAATGAAAGTTGATCAACTGCACACCGCCCTGGACGACGTCCGCGCCGGTGGTGGTGAAGGCGTGGTCGACGTGCGCGAGGAGCTCAGGGTGCACCTGGTCCTCGGCGTCGAAGACCCCGACGATGTCGCCGCGGCAGTGCGGCAGCGCGGTGTTGAGCGCCTTTGGCTTGTTCTTCACCTCATGGGTGTCGGTGACGACCCGGACCCGGACCGGGTCGCGGGCGGCGGCCCGCTCGGCGACGGCAGCGGTCTCCGGGTCGTCGTGACCGACGATGACGATGATCTCGAAGTTCGAGTGGCTGGACTCCAGCAGCCTCTCGATGGTGTGCTCCAGCACCGCCTGCTCGTGGCGGGCGGGCAGGAGCAGCGAGAACGACAGCCCCACGCCGCCGTCGGGCCGGACGAATCTGGTCGAAGCCAGCGTCTCCGGCGTACGCCAGGCATGCATCTGCCACCACAGCGTGAACGCCGCCATCCAGAAAAGCGCAACGGAAATGGCAACAACGAACACCGATATGAGCACAAGCCCCCCTAGGCCCGTGCGCCGCGGCAAGTTTCCCCTGGCCGTACGACGACGCACGCAACTGCCCCGCGCGCGTCACTCCCCAGTGAGCACGCCTCCAGCTGGTCTGACTGGTCGTACGGACCCTAGAGGCGGAACGTTTCATTCCGCTGCCGGTCCGATAATATGACTGACAACGTTCAGTTGGTGAGCTTCCGTACCAGTTCTGATGCCTCTGTTGTAGGTGCATCGCACACAAAGGCGCGACAGACGTACGCCGCCGAACTCCCGTTCACCAGCGGGCGGTTCCTCAGCAACGGGAACTCCTCGCCGTCCGCCTCACCCACCGCCACGACCGCGCCCGGGGCCGTCGAGAGCAGCGCCGCCCGGTGCAGCTCGCCACGGTGCGGATCGCCCGGCTCCCCCACGACCGCCACCTCACGCGGCCCGTCCAGCAGCGCCTCGGCCACCGCGAGCCCCCAGCCGATGAACCGCGGAGCTCGCGGCCCCAGCGCCTTGACCACGCCCAAGCCGCCCTCGGCGGCGGTGCGGTGGGCGTCGGACCCGGTGTGCGCCGCGTACGACAGCAGGGCTCCGGCCGCCGCCGACCAGCCCGAGGGGGCCGCGCCGTCGGTGGGGTCCTGGGGCCGGCGGATCAGCGGCTCGGCGTCGTGAGCGGTGTCGAAAAAGGCCCCGCCCTCGACCCTGAACCGGTCGATCACCATGTCCAGCAGGAAACCGGCGAACTCCAGCCAGGTGCCCTCACCGCTGACCGCGGCGAGCGAGAGGAAGCCCTCGGCGACGTTCGCGTAGTCCTCCAGGACGCCCGCGTTCGCCCCGGCGCGGCCGTCCTTGGACGTGCGGTGCATCCGCAGGCCACCGGCCGAGAAGTCCATGTGCAGCCGTACGAGCAGATCGGCGGCCTCCGTGGCCCGCTCGACCAGATCGGGGCGGTCGAAGTACGCGCCCACCTCGGCGAGAGCGGCGATCGCCAGCCCGTTCCAGGCGGCCACCACCTTGTCGTCCCGGCCCGGCCTGGGCCGCTCCTCCCGCGCCGCGAGCAGCCTCGCCCGCAGCTCGGGGTCCGCCTCGGCGCCCGGCAGTTGCAGCACGGAGGCGCCCTCCTCGAAGGTGCCCTCCTCGGTGACTCCGAACAGCTCCGCGGCCCGCGCCCCGCCCTCGTCGCCGAGCACCTCGCGCAACCGCGCGGGCGTCCACACATAGAAGGCGCCCTCGGCGTGCCCGCCCTCGGGGGTGTCGCTGTCCGCGTCGAGCGCGGAGGCGAAACCGCCCTCGGCCGTGCGCAGTTCGCGGACCAGGAAGTCGGCGGTCTCCAGCGCGACGCGCCGCGCCAGATCACTGCCGGTGGCCCGCCAGAGGTGGGCGTACACGCGGCACAGCAGCGCGTTGTCGTAGAGCATCTTCTCGAAGTGCGGTACCAAAGGCCCACCGGCCCGCTGTCGAAGAACGTACCGATGGAAGCCCCCGCCCAACTGGTCGTAGAGGCTGGAGCGCGCCATGGCGTCGCAGATCCCCTCGGCCATCTCCAGCGCCCCCTCCGACTTCGTCCGGGCGTGGTGCCGCAGCAGGAACTCGATCACCATGCTCGGCGGGAACCTGGTGTCACCGGCGCCGAGCCAACCGCTCACCGGGTCGTACTCCCGGGTCAGCCCGAGCAGCGCCTGAGCAAGCTCCTGCTCACCGGGCAGGCCGCCCACACCATGGTCCAGCTGCTGCGCTGCCAGGTCGCGAGTGATCCTCCCCGCGACCTCGCCGACCTCTGCGCGTCGGCCGCTCCACGCGCCCTCCACGCCCTCGAGCACCTGCCGGAAGGACGGCATGCCATGCCGCGAGGCGGGCGGGAAGTACGTGCCGAAGTAGAAGGGCTCCCCGTCCGGCGTCATGAAGACCGACATCGGCCAGCCGCCCTGCCCGGTCGCGGCCTGCACCGCCTCCATGTACACGGCGTCGACGTCGGGGCGCTCCTCGCGGTCCACCTTGACGTTGACGAAGTGCTCGTTCATGTACGCGGCGGTCCCATCGTCCTCGAACGACTCGTGCGCCATGACGTGACACCAGTGGCAGGCGCTGTATCCCACGCTCAGGAAGACGGGGACATCGCGCCGACGAGCTTCCTCGAAGGCGGCGGGCTCCCACGGCCACCAGTCCACCGGGTTGTCCGCGTGCTGGAGGAGGTACGGGGACGTGGCGTGCGCAAGTCGGTTGGCCATACCCCCATCCTTACTCACCCTCCTGGTCACCGCCCACGCGCCACGGTCACGCTCCGCCCGCGCGCCGCACCGGGCCGTGCGCACTCGCCCGACTCCCTCGCGCCGGCGGCCCGGACGCAGGACACTTGACGCCGCAACGACTGGGTAGCCGAACGGAATTGGCGCACGTCGAGGGGGACGCACATGCGAGACAGCCACCGGGTGGAAGCGGAGCGGCTGTTGGGCCGCGCCGTGGAGGAAGAGGTACGGCGCGGCGGCGGACGGACGGACGGGCAGATGCTGCTCGCCCGTGGGCGGGCCGCGCTGGAGACCATGGCGGCGAGCGCGGCCGAGGAGTACGCCGCGTACGAGCGTGCGCTCGACGAGGCGGAGACGGGCGCGCTGCCGCTGTCCGAGCGGTTCAGCAAAGGAAACCTTTCCACACCGGCCCTGGTGACGGCCGTCGCGGCCGTCGCCGCGATCGGCGCGGACGTCGCGCTCGGCACCGCGGCCGGCACGGCGCTCGGCGCGGGAGCCGTCGTCGCGGTCGCGGGGGCCGCGACCACGGTCGCCAAGGTGACCGCGTCGCACTGGCCGGCGGCGCACCGCAGGGCGGGGGCGGCGGCCCAGCCGGGCGGTGTGGAGCAGCTGCGGCTGCAGTGGCTGACGGCGCTGGAGGTACGGGGCATCCGCCCGTTCCTGGACCAGCAGCGGATGCTGGCCTCGGCGGCGCGGCCCGCGAGGAAGGCCGCGGCGGCGCCGCAGCTGCGCGGCGCGGACCGCAGCGCGGCAGCGCGCCGCAGGTCGGTGCTGGAGCAGTCGTTCGCTCATCTGCCGCAGGCCGAGGGCCCCTTCGCCGGGCGGCGCGATGAGCTCACGCAGGTCTCCCAATGGGTGCACGCGGCCCGCGCATCGACGCAGACCCGGCCGACGGTGGTGGTCCTCCACGGCGACGCCGGATCGGGCCGCACGACACTGGCGGTGCGTGCCGCACACCACCTCAAAGACCAGTTCCGCGGCGCGTGCGTGGTCGATCTGCGCGGTGAGAGCGGGCATCCGCTGTCCACCCGGGACGCGCTCCTGCACCTGCTGAACCGGCTGGGGGCGCCGCGCGAGCAGCTGCTGTTCCGGGAGCGGTCGTCACCCGAGCAGCAGGTGCGGCGGCTCGGCGAGCTGTACCACCAGCATCTGACCGGACTGCCGGTGACGGTCGTGCTGGACGACGCCGGCGACGCCGAGCAGGTGCGGACGCTGCTGCCGGAGCGCTCCGACAGCCTGGTGCTGGTGACTGCGCGCCGCCCGCTGGAGCTGCCGGACGACACCCCCGCCTGGATCCATCAGCTGCCGGTGCGGGCCCTGGACGCGGCGGGCGCCGACGAGCTGCTGCGGGCCGCGGCCGCGGAACCCTCGGCGGGGCCGTACGACGCCCAGTCGGCGGACGCGGTGCGGGAGCTGTGCGGCGGGCTGCCGCTGGCACTGCGGATCGCCGGGTCGTCGCTCGGGGAGCGCAGCACGGACCGGCTCGCGGCGGACCTGGGGGCCTACGGGCCGGTGGCCCCGGTGGAGCGTGCCCTGTGGCTGCGGTACACGGACCAGCCCGAGCAGGCGCGGCGGCTGCTGCGCCGCCTGGCGCTGGCCGGGCGCGCCTCGCTGGGGGCGGCGGCCGCGGCCGCGCTGCTGGGCGCGGACGAGCAGGAGGCGCAGCGGCTGCTCGCGACGCTGGCGCGGGCGGGTCTCATCGACCACGTACGGGCGAGCCGGTACCGGCTGCACGACGTCGTACGGGACTTCGCGCGGGCCCGGCTGCTGGACGAGGAGGACGCGAAGGACCGGACGGCCGCGCAGGAACGGCTGATCGGGAACTACGCGGACCTGGCCGGGGCGGTGATCCGCATGGTCGATGGGAAGATGTCGACGCGGGCCGGCCAGTTCGGCGCCCATGGCTTCCCGTCGCTGGACGCGGCACTGCGCTGGCTGGACGACGAGTCGAGCTTCATCACGTCCGCGCTCCGGCACGCCGAGGGCGTGGACCAGCAGGCCGTACTCGGGCTGCTGGGCGCGCTGTGCGACTACTGCCTGCTGCGCGGCGACCTGTACCGCCTGGGTGAGCTGACGGAGCTGTCACAGGCGGTGGACCAGGGGCTGCTGGAGCGCTCGGTGCGGTGGCGTACCGGTATCGCGGCCCGTCAGCTCGGTGAGCTGGACAAGGCCAGGACGACCCTGACGTCCGTCGTCGGCCTGTACCGGGAGGCGCAGCACGACGCCGGCGCGGCACTCGCCCTCTGCTCGCTCGGCATCACGCTGCACCATCAGGGCAACCTGACGGAGGCGGCGGCCAAACTGCACGAGGCGATCGAGCTGCAGTCCTCGCCCGAGCAGGCCGAGGACCGGGCCTGGTCACTGCACGCGCTGGCGGCGGTGGAACGGGACCGGGCCCATCTTGCTGAGGCGCTTCGGCTGCTGGAGACGGCACTGCGGCTGCACCGCGAGGGCGAGTCGCTGCACGGCGAGGCGTGGACACAGTTCCAGCTGGGGCAGGTGTGTCTGCGGATGGGGGCTGTGGCGGACGCCGAGGCGGCGCTGCGCACGGCCCTCGATCTGTACGGCCGCACCCGCGACGACCGCGGCGAGGCATGGGCGCTGACCCAGCTGGCGCGGGCCCGGCTGGTGGACGGCGATCCGGGCACGGCGGTGGAGGAGCTGCGGGCCGCCCTGGCCCGCCACCGGGAGAACGAGGACGCCCGTGGCGAGGCGTGGACCCTGTACTACCTGGGGCAGGCGCTGGAGGAGCGCGGCGACCGGGACGAGGCGGTCCGTGAGCTGGAGCGGTCGCGGACGATGTTCTCGCGGATGCGGGACGTGTACGGGCTGGCCTGCGCCCGCCACCACTCGGGCCGCGTCACCCGCGACCAGCGCGCGGCCCAGACGGGCAACCTGCGCAACTCCGGTTTCGCCCGGCAGTTGCTGATGGACGCCCGCGCGGACTTCGCGCGCATCAAGGTGCCGCACGGCGAGGCGTGGACGTGCCTGGAGCTGGCCCTGATCGACGCGGGCAACAACCGGGCCCCGCAGGCGCTGGCGCTGTGCGACGAGGCGGCGGAGCTCTTCGCGTCGTACGAGGACCGCCGCGGCGCGGACTGGGCCGCGTTCCTGCGTTGCACGCTGCTGCCGTACGCCTCCCCGGGCGGGACGGAGGTCGGCACGGTGGTGGCGCAGGAGGAGCTGACCGAACTGATGGCCTCCTCGCACCCGTTCCGGGACGCGAAGCTGGAGGACTGCGCGGAGGCGCTGGCGGTGATGCTGGACCGCGGGGTGCGTCTGGAGGACGGCTGGCAGGTGTGGCACCTGGGCCTGGTGCCGAACCGGCACGCGCGGGAGGTGATGGGGGTGCCGGTGGCGGCGCCGAAGTAGGGCGGTGGCGCCACCGGCTCCAGGGCCGTAGGCGCACCGGCGGCGACGGCTCCGGGCCCGCCCGGCGCTTGAGGACACCCGCGGGCCTGCTCGCGCCCGGCTAACCGGCGCCGCGCCCGCGGCTCCGAGCGCCGCTGCCGTCCCCGTGCACCGGCCACGTGCGCCGCGGCTGGGGCCGGCAACGGAACGGCTGCGGCCACGCCACTCCAGCCCGCCCGGCGCTTGGGACGCCCGCAGGCCTGCTCGCGCTCAGCTAACCGGCGCCGCGCCCGCGCTCCGAGCGCCGCTGCCGTCGGCGTGCACCGCCCACATGCGCCGCGGCTGGGGCCGGCAACGGAACGGCTGCGGCCACGCCACTCCAGCCCGCCCGGCGCTTGAGGACACGCCGGGCCTGCTCGCGCCCGGCTAACCGGCGCCGCGCCCGCGGCTCCGAGCGCCGCTGCCGTCGGCGTGCACCGGCCACTCCAGCCCGTCCGGCGCTTGAGGACACGCCCGCAGGGCGTGCCGCACCCCGCGGCGGGAAGCCGCCGACGCACCGGCACCGTGGCGCAGCCACGCCCGACGCACCGGCACCGTGGCGCAGCCATGCCCGGCGGGACGGCACTGGGCGCGCCGCCGCCGGGGGCGAATCGGCACCGGTCCAGGACGCAGCCGCGCCCAGGCGAACCGGCGCCGCGCCCGTGCCGGGCGCAGACGCGCCCGGCACCCGCCTGCCGCGGGGCCGGGCGCGCGTGAGGGTCAGGCCGAGCCGCCCGCCGGCTTCCGCGTCGCGGTCTTCGCCGTCGCGGACGGCTCGGACTCCGGCTCCTCCTCGAAGTTCACACGGCCCATGTGCCGGTTCATCGACTTCATCAGGGCCCACACGCCGACAGCCAGCGCCGCGAACACGAGAAAGCCCAGGACACCCGGGGTGACCTTGTTCTCGTCGAGCTCCTTGGCGAGGGTGGCGACCTGCGTCATGGCGAGGTTTGCGCTTGCGCTCATGTCAGGCATTGTCGCGGATGCCCGCGAAGAGGTCGTCCTCGGGGAGGGACGTATCGACGAGCGACTTCGCCAGCTCGTACTCCTCCGTCGGCCAGACCTTCTTCTGGATCTCCATCGGCACCCGGAACCAGCCGCCGTCCGGATCGATCTGCGTGGCGTGCGCGATCAGCGCCCTGTCGCGGGTCTCGAAGAAGTCGGCGCAGGGCACATACGTGGTCAGCGTGCGCTCGGCGCGCTCGAACTCCTTCCAGCGCTCCAGCCACTCCCCGTACGGGGACTCCAGGCCCCGCTCGAGCAGCGCCTCGTGCAGGGCGACCGTGCGCGGGCGGTTGAAGCCCTGGTTGTAGTACAGCTTCTGCGGCTGGTACGCCGGGCCGTACTCGGACTCGGGGAACGTCTCGGCGTCCGCCGCGCCGTCGAAGGCCACCATCGTGATCTTGTGGGTCATGATGTGGTCGGGGTGCGGGTAGCCGCCGTTCTCGTCGTAGGTCGTGATGACCTGGGGACGGAAGGCGCGGATCTTGCGCACCAGCTCGCCGGCGGCCTTGTCGATGTCCTCCAGCGCGAAGCAACCCTCGGGCAGCGGGGGCAGCGGGTCGCCCTCCGGCAGGCCGGAGTCGACGAAGCCGAGCCACTCCTGCTTGACGCCGAGGATCTCCCGCGCCTCGTCCATCTCCTTCTTGCGGACCTCGTGAATGTGCTCCTCGATGTAGGCATCGCCCTGGAGCTTGGGATTGAGGATGGAGCCGCGCTCGCCTCCCGTGCAGGTCACGACCAGCACGTCCACCCCCTCGGACACATACTTGGCCATCGTGGCCGCGCCCTTGCTCGACTCGTCGTCGGGGTGGGCGTGCACGGCCATCAGTCGAAGCTGCTCAGTCAAGACTCGATCCTCAATGATTCGTCGCGTCGTGCGGCTTCTATAGTGACCGAATCGGCGGACGGAAAATTCCTGCCTCCGGCACGCGAGGGGAAAGATCATGGCGGCTGTACGCGAGGAGCTACCGCAGGGGCGTTACGGCCGCTCCGCGGACGAGCGCGCGGACCGCAGGCTGCGCATGATCGGCGCGGTGCTCGGCGCCGGCCTTCTCGCGATGGTCGGCTGGTTCGGCTACGACTACATCGCCGGCCAGAAGATCAGCGCCGAAGTGATCAAGTTCGATGTCGTCGAGGGTGCGAACGAGGTCCAGGTGCACCTGGAGGTCCGCAAGGACGAGGACGCCACCGGCACCTGCACCCTGCGCTCGCTGTCGGAGGCCGGCAGCGAGGTGGGCCGCCTCGACGTGCCGATCGACCGTACGGGCGAGAGCCGGATCGACCAGGTCGTGAGGATCCGTACCACCGAGCAGGCGACGAGCGCGGAGCTGCTGGGCTGCAGCGCCTCCTGACCGGGCGGTTTCATCGGCGAGTCACGGGTCTGACCAGGGACTTTTACACTCTGAGCATTTTTGTCCTCCCCCTTTCGCCCCGGAATTGTTAGGCTCGTGGTTTCGCCCGCTCGGGACGGACAATCCTTCTGAGTAGGGCGATGCTTTGTATTCCCAGTACCTACGAGGAGCACCTGTGACCCAGACCAGCGACAACGTCACCTGGCTCACCCAGGAGGCGTACAACCAGCTCAAGGCCGAGCTGGAGTACCTGTCTGGTCCCGCGCGCACGGAGATCGCCAAGAAGATCGAGGCGGCCCGTGAGGAGGGCGACCTGCGGGAGAACGGCGGGTACCACGCGGCCAAGGAGGAGCAGGGCAAGCAGGAGCTCCGGGTGCGCCAGCTGACCCAGCTTCTCGACAACGCGAAGGTCGGCGAGGCCCCCGCGGACGACGGCGTCGTCGAGCCCGGCATGGTCGTCACGATCGCCTTCGACGGCGACGAGAGCGACACCCTGACCTTCCTGATGGCTTCGCGGGAGTACGCGAGCGCGGACATCGAGACGTACTCGCCGCAGTCCCCGCTGGGCTCCGGCGTGAACGGCAAGAAGGTCGGCGAGGACGCCGAGTACGAGCTGCCGAACGGCAACAAGGCGTCGGTGACGATCCTCGCGGCCAAGCCGTACACGAGCTGAGCCCGACCCACCGCAGACCAAAGGGGGCCGGACCACGCACGCGCGGTCCGGCCCCCTTGGTGTGTCCGTGTTCAGACGGAAGCGGAGCGGTACTTGCGGACCGCGAGGGTCCTGAAGATCGCGATGATGACCACCGACCAGATGACCGAGGCCAGAATCGGGTGCTGCATCGGCCAGGCGTCGGGCGCCTGGTAACCCGTCGGGAAGTTCCCGAACAGCTCACGCGCCGCCTGAACGGTCGCGCTGAAGGGGTTCCACTCGGCAATGTGCCGGAGAAACGTCGGCATGTTGTCGGAGGGAACGAACGCGTTCGAGATGAACGTCAACGGGAAGAGCCAGATGAGCCCGCCGGACGTGGCCGCCTCCGGGGTGCGCACCGACAGTCCGATCAGCGCGCCGATCCAGGAGAAGGCGTAGCCGAGCAGGAGCAGCAGGAGGAAACCGGCCAGCACCTTGCCGCCGTTCTCATGTGTGCGCCAGCCGACGAGCAGGGCGACGACCGCGAGCACGACCAGAGTGAGCGCGGTCTGCACCAGATCGGCGAGTGTGCGGCCGGTGAGCACCGCGCCACGTGCCATCGGCAGGGAACGGAAGCGGTCCATGAGGCCCTTGTGCATGTCGTCGGCGATCCCCGCGCCCGCTCCGGCGGTGGCGAACGTGACGGTCTGCGCGAAGATGCCCGCCATCAGGAACTCCCGGTAGTCGGCCGGGGAGAGGCTGCCTCCGACCGAGATGGAGCCGCCGAAGACGTAGCTGAACAGCACCACGAACATGACCGGCTGGATCATGCCGAAGATGATCATCTCGGGGATGCGGGTCATGCGGATGAGGTTGCGCTTGGCGACGACGAGCGAGTCGCCGACCGACTGTCCGATGCCGCCGCGCGGCCGCGGGGCCGTGACGTGGGCGGCGTCCGCTGAGGTGCTCACTTCGTGCTCTCCTTCCGGTTCTTGCGGCCGTGACCGTGCTTCTGTTCGGCGTCCTGCTCCACGCCGTTGTTCTCGTCGGCGACCTCGGCCGCGTGGCCGGTCAGCGAGATGAACACGTCGTCGAGGGTGGGCCGGCGCAGACCGATGTCGTCGATCTCCACGCCACGGGTGTCGAGGTCGCGGATGACCTCGGCGAGCAGTTTGGCGCCGCCCGTGACCGGGACGGTGAGCTTGCGGGTGTGCTCGGCGACCGTGACCTCGCCCTTGCCGTAGGCGGTGAGGGCCTCGCGGGCCGGGGCTATCTCGTCGGGGTGGTGCACGACGACCTCGACGCGCTCGCCGCCGGTGCGGGCCTTGAGCTGGTCGGCGGTGCCCCGGGCGATGACCTTGCCGTGGTCGACGACGCAGATGTTGTCCGCGAGGTGGTCGGCCTCCTCCAGATACTGCGTCGTGAGCAGCAGGGTCGTGCCGCCGCGGACGAGTTCCTGGATGACCTCCCACAGCTGCTGGCGGTTGCGCGGGTCGAGGCCGGTCGTCGGCTCGTCCATGAACATCACGGGCGGGGAGACGACCAGGGCCGCGGCCAGGTCCAGCCGGCGGCGCATACCGCCGGAGTAGGTCTTGGCGGGGCGGTCGGCGGCGTCGGCGAGGTTGAACCGCTCCAGCAGCTCGCCCGCCCGGATCTTCGCGTCCCGCGCGTTCATCTGGTAGAGCCGCCCGACCATCTGGAGGTTCTCCCGGCCGGTCAGGTACTCGTCGACGGCCGCGAACTGGCCGGACAGACCGATGGACCTGCGCACCTCGTTGGGGTGCTGGAGCACATCGATCCCGGCGACGACGGCGCGGCCGCTGTCGGGCCGGAGCAGGGTGGTCAGTACGCGCACGGTGGTGGTCTTGCCGGCGCCGTTCGGGCCGAGAAGTCCGAGGACCGTGCCTTCGGGGACGTCGAGATCGACGCCGTCGAGTGCCCTGACCTCGCCGAAGGTCTTCACCAGACCTTCGGCATGGATGGCGCCTGGCATGGGGGTCTCCCAAGATGACGGGTGGATGGGTCACTTCTGGACGAACATGTACACATGCCCGCGGATCCGCCCAGGCGGATGCGGCCACGTCGGCACAGTAACGCGATACATCGCGTCTCTCAAGCGAGTTACGACATCCGCTGCACACGGGCGCCGCGCGAGTCCTGGGGAGACGGGCCGGGTGCCGCCGGCGTACCGCCGTGCCGTGTGTGCGCGGATGTCGCGTGGGCCGCTGCGGGGCGGATCGGCCTCTCGAAGCGCCGGCGGGCACGGCGGTCGCGTGAACTGCCGCCGGTCGGGTCGACCTCCCGAGGCCGCCGAGAGGCACGGCCCTCGCATGAACCACCGCCGGACGCGCCCGGTCACCGGGGCCGCCGACAGGCACAGCCCACGCAAGAACCACCGCCGCACAGACCAGCCCCCCAGGGCCGCGGACAGGCACAGCCCACGCATGAACCACCGCCGGACGTGCCCGATCGCCGGGGCCGCCGGCGTACCGCCGTGCGTACCTCAGTCGAGGATCGTGTAACCCTTGGCGCGCAGCGCCGCCGCGACCTCCTCGCAGTGTTCCGGCCCCTTCGTCTCCAGGTGCAGTTCCACCTCCACCTCCGTGAGCCCGAGCCGGGGATCGGTCCGTACATGGCTCACATCGAGGACGTTGGCGTCCGCGACCGACAGCGCCCCCAGCAGCCCGGCCAGCGCGCCCGGTCGGTCGGTCAGCCGCAGCCGCAGCGACAGGTACCGGCCCGCCGCCGCCATGCCGTGGCGCAGGATGCGCTGCATGAGCAGCGGATCCACGTTGCCGCCCGACAGCAGCGCGACCACCGGTCCTTCGAAGGACCGCGGATCGCTCAGCAGCGCCGCCACCGTGCTCGCCCCGGCCGGCTCGACGACCATCTTGGCCCGCTCCAGGCACAGCAGCAGCGCACTGGAGAGCTCGTCCTCGGAAACCGTACGGACATCGTCCACGAGATCGCCAATGATTTTGAACGGCACGTCCCCGGGCCGCCCGACCTTGATCCCGTCCGCCATCGTCGTCGGCGCGTCGATCGACACCGGCCGCCCCGCCGCCAGCGACGGCGGATACGCCGCCGCACCCTGTGCCTGGACGCCGATCACCTTCACATCCGGCCGCAGCGCCTTGACCGCCACCGCGATACCGGCGATCAGACCCCCGCCGCCGACGCCGACGAGGATCGTCCGCACCTCCGGGCACTGCTCCAGGATCTCCAGCCCCACCGTGCCCTGCCCGGCGACGATGTCGGGGTGGTCAAAGGGGTGGATGAACACCGCGCCCGTCTCGCGCGCGTACTGCTCGGCCGCCGCCAGCGTCTCGTCGACCACCTGCCCCACGAGCCGCACATCCGCGCCGTACTCCCGCGTCGCGGCCACCTTCGGCAGCGGCGCCCCGACCGGCATGAAGACGGTGGAGCGGACACCGAGAAGCGACGACGCGAGCGCGACGCCCTGCGCGTGGTTGCCCGCCGAGGCCGCGACCACGCCGGCCGCGCGCTCCTCCGGCCGCAGGCCGGCGATGCGCACATAGGCACCGCGCAGCTTGAAGGAGCCGGTGCGCTGAAGGTTCTCGCACTTCAGATGCACCGGAGACCCCACGAGTCGCGTGAGGTGCCGGCTGCCCTCCATGGGCGTCATCCGCGCGACCCCCGCCAGCATCTTCTGTGCGCCGCGGATGTCGTCGAGGATGACGGAACGCAGGATCTCGGGCGTGCGGAAGCTCATGCCACAAGTCTCGCAGTTCGCCCAGCCCAGCGGGTTGCCGTCCGAATCCCGGGCGTCCGGTCACGGGATTGTGCAGCGCCCGTACGCACGGCTTCGTTGCCGCGTACTCTGTCCCCCACCAACCGACCACCGCACGAGAGAGCCACCCACTGCCATGCCCACTTCACAGGACATGACGACAGATCTCGCTCCCGGCCTCCTCGATGCCCTCCAGCACCAGGTGGCCGTCTTCGCCCGGCGCGCGGAACAGACCCGGCTCGGTGGCGTGGGCCAGGTCCGCAACTCCATGGACCGTGCCGCCTACCTGCTGCTCAACCGCCTCGACCAGGAAGGCCCCATGGGCGTCAAGGCGCTCGCCGCGGGCATGGGCATCGACTCGTCGACCGTGACCCGCCAGGTCGCGCCGCTCGTCGACACCGGCCTGGTCAAGCGCACCTCACACCCCGAGGACGGCCGCGCGGTCGTGCTCCAGCTCTCGCCCCGCGGCCAGGCCCGTCTCGACGAGGTCCGCGCCTCGCGCCGGGAGCTGATGCGGCAGGTGACGGACGGCTGGACGGAGAGCGAGCGCGAGTCGTTCTGCACCCTGCTCACCCGCTTCAACACCGCCCTCTCCGCCCGCCAGGCCGGCCTGCCCCCGGCGGAAGCGGTGACTCCGCCGACCTCCTGACCAGGGCGGCGCCGCTGCCCCGGGCCGACCTCTTGACCAGGGACGCGGCCAGGGCCCTATATGAGGACGTGAGCGAGCGGCTTTCGTCCCGGGACCGCCGCCGCGCCAAGGAGTTCGACGCCTTCGTGGCAGGCGCGGCCGGCCGGCTGCTGCACGCCGCGACCCTGCTCACCGCCGAGCCTCCGGGCGCCAACCCGCACGCCCAGCAGCTGCTCACCACCGCGCTCGCCCGGACGTACGCCGACTGGGACCGGCTGCGCGGCGAGGATCCGTACGACCGCACCCGCCAGGAGCTCGCCACCCGCTTTGCGCGCGGCGCCTGGCGCCATCACCGGCCCCGCGGCGGCGTGCTCGCCCGGCTCACCGCGCAGGAGCGCCTGATCCTGGTACTGCGGCTGTACGAAGGGGTCGCCGAGGAACAGACCGCGGCGCTGCTCGGCATCCCGGCGGACCGGGTCCGCGCGATCTGCACCCGGGCCGTCGCCGTCATGCGCGGCACCCTGCCGAAGCCGACGCGGCCCCGGCTGCGGGCGGCATCATGAGCGGCATCCCGCCGAAGCCGACGCTGCCCTCGCTGCGGGCGACGTCATGAGTGGCGCCGACCGCAAGGAGAACGAGGTCCGCCGGATGATGGAGGGCCCCCAGCCCGTCGTGCCCGCCGATCTCGCGGTGCGTGCGGCGGCCCACGGCAGCCGGCTGGTACGCCGGCACCGCGCACTGCGCCGGGCGGGGTGGCTGCTGATCGTCGCCGCGGCCCTGGCCTTCGTGGTGTGGGCGACCGTGAACCAGCCGTGGCTGGTGCCGCCGTCGCAGACCACACCGCCGCTCGAGGGTTTCTGACCCGCGGAGCGCGGCCTGCTGCCGCACGTCACCAAGAGGCGATATTTACCCGATCCATCCGGATCTACCCTGGAGTGAGCGGCTTCAGAGCATGTCGAGGAGGCCCTCATGACCAGGAAAGTCGCCGATTGCCGCAAGAGTCCGAGCGTCTCGGGATGCACCCTCACCATCTCCGGCGAGGAAGACGAGGTCATCCGTGCCGCCGTCGAGCACGCCGTGTCCGTCCACGGGCACACCGACAACGCCGAGCTGCGGCAGATGGTCCGTGACTCCCTCGAGGACGAGAAGGTGACCGCCTGAGCAGGCACCCGTACATCGGGCCCCGGCCGTACCCGGCCGGGGCCCGATGCCGTCCGGCAGGAGTCGACTGCCTCAGCCGAGCGCCTGCTTGAGGTCCGCGATCAGGTCGTCGGCCGCCTCGATGCCCACCGACAGGCGCACGAGGTCGCCGGGCACCTCCAGCGCCGAACCGACCACCGACGCGTGCGTCATCCTCCCGGGGTGCTCGATCAGCGACTCGACACCGCCCAGCGACTCGCCCAGCGTGAACAGCCCGGCCCGGTTGCAGACCTCGACCGCCGCGGCCTCTCCGCCCTCGACGCGGAACGACACCATGCCGCCGAAGGCCCTCATCTGCTTCGCCGCGACCTCGTGGCCCGGGTGCTCCGGCAGCCCCGGGTACAGCACCTTGGTGACCTTCGGGTGCGTGGTCAGCATCTCCGCGATGCGCGTCGCGTTCTCACTGTGCCGGTCCATGCGCACCGGGAGCGTCTTGATGCCCCGCAGCACCAGCCACGCGTCGAACGGGCCGGCCACGGCGCCCATCGCGTTCTGGTGGAAAGCCAGCTCCTCGCCCAGGTCCGGGTCGGCCGCGATCAGCGCACCGCCCACGACGTCCGAGTGCCCGCCCATGTACTTGGTCAGGGAGTGCACGACGACATCCGCGCCGAGAGCGATCGGCTGCTGGAGGTAGGGGCTCGCGAACGTGTTGTCGACGACGAGCCTCGCGCCCGCCGTACGCGCCACGTCCGCGACCGCGGCGATGTCGGTGATGCCGAGCAGCGGGTTCGACGGGGTCTCGACCCAGATCACCTTCGTACGGTCGTTGACCGCGTCCCGCACCGCCGCCGGGTCCGAGGTGTCCGCCACCGAGAAGTCCACACCCCAGCGCTCGACGACCTTGGCGAACAGCCGGAACGTGCCGCCGTAGGCGTCGTTCGGGATCACCACATGTGCGCCGGGGTTCAGCAGGGTGCGCAGCAGGCAGTCCTCCGCCGCGAGCCCGGACGCGAAGGCGAGACCGCGCCGGCCGCCCTCGATCGCCGCGAGGTTCTCCTCCAGCGCGGTACGGGTCGGGTTGGCGCTGCGGCTGTACTCGTAACCGCCGCGCAGCCCGCCCACGCCGTCCTGCTTGTAGGTGGAGACCTGGTAGATCGGCGGCACGACGGCGCCGGTCAGCGGGTCGGCGGTGTTGCCCGCATGGATGGCGCGGGTCTCGAAGCTGTGCAAGGTGTGGTCGTCGCTCATGAGGAACGAGCGTAGTCCCGCCAGGGGTGGTACGCGGCCCGAGGCGTACGGACTCATGCGGCCTCGTGCGCGACCAACCGGACCCCACCCCCTGACCGGTCGGCACGGCCGGCGCGTCCGGGACAATGAAGCCATGGAGATTCTCTGGTTCCTGATCGCGATGTGCATGCTGGCCGCGGTCATCGGCCCCGTACTCAGGCGCCGCGGCGCAGGCATCCGGCTCGCGCGCCCCGGCTCGCCCGACGCCGCGGACCCGGACAACTACGGCTTCCTGCGCCAGGAACAGCTGGACGTGCGCCTGCCCGGACCGGACCAGGACCTCCTCGACGTACTCGACGTCGTCCAGCGCACCCAGGACTGGCGGGCCGCCGCCCAGCTGCTGGCGGGCACGCCCAAGGAGGGCGAGCTGCGCTGGCAGCGCGTCCAGGCGTTCGCCGGCGCGGCGTCGCTGGAACTCCAGCAGCAGCCCGGCACGGGCGGCGCGTGGCTGCGCGCCTGGCGTGCGGAGTCCCCCAAGGACGCGGGCGGCGCCCAGGTCCACGCCGAGTTCCTCGTCCAGCAGGCGTGGCGCTCGTCGGCCGCGGGCACGGACGACTTCCGGATCATCCTGGAGGAGGCCAGGTCCGTGTGCGCCGGTGCCGCGCTGCTGGCCCCCGGCGACCCGGTCCCGTACATCGTCGATCTGGCCGTCGCCCGCGGTCTGGGCGACTCGCAGGAGCAGTTCGACCAGCTGTGGGCGAAGGTCATCGACCGCGCGCCGAACCACATGGGCGCGCACCTCGCCGCCCTGCACTACCTGTGCGAGAAGTGGCACGGCTCCCGCGAGGAGGCCGACCACTTCGCGACGACCGCGGCGGCCCGCGCCCCGCAGGGCTCGCTGCTGGCGGCGCTGCCGCTGTTCGCGGTGTACGAGCACCTGCCCGAGCTCAACCTGGTCAGCGGCTTCTACCAGAGCGCGGTCGTCACCAAGGCGGTGGAAGGCGCGCTGTACGCGGTGCACTCGGCCCGCCCCGACGACCCGATGCTCGCGCACGTACGCCACCTGCTCGTGATGTTCCTGGTCCGCTCCGAGCGCTGGGCCGAGGCGATGAACCAGCTGGTCCACGTGGACGGCCACGTGGGCGCCCTGCCGTGGACGCACAACAGCGACCCGGCGGCCGAGTACACGGTCTACCGCGCCCTCGCGGTGGCCGGCTACGAGGCGAACGGCGGCAGCCCGGCGACGCTTCCGCACTGAGGTCCGGGGCGCTACGGAATTCCCGGTGGCACCGGGACGTTGATCCCGGTGCCGTCACCGTGAAGGAGAACCAGCCATGCTCTTCGGCCGTACGCCCGTGCTGCCCACCCCGGAGCAGGCCCTCAAGGGCCGCCCCGACCCGTCCTTCACCGTCCCCGACCGCCACACGGTCCTCGGCAACCCCCTCCTCGGCCCCTACCCCGAGGGCCTGGAGGTCGCGGACTTCGCCCTGGGCTGCTTCTGGGGCGCGGAGCGCAAGTTCTGGCAGACGAAGGGCGTGTGGACGACCCTCGTCGGCTACCAGGGCGGATTCACGCCGAACCCGACGTACGAAGAGGCCTGCTCGGGCCTGACGGGCCACACGGAGGCGGTCCGGGTCGTGTTCGACCCGTCGGTCGTCTCGTACGAGCAGCTGCTCAAGCTGTTCTGGGAGTCCCACGACCCGACCCAGGGCTTCCGCCAGGGCAATGACGTGGGCACGCAGTACCGCTCGGCGATCTACACCCACTCCCCGGCCCAGGAGTCCGCGGCCAAGGCGTCGCGCGAGGCGTACCAGAAGGTCCTGACGGGCTCGGGCCACGGCACGATCACGACGGAACTGCTCCCGGCGGAGGGCCGCCCGTTCTACCCGGCCGAGGCGTACCACCAGCAGTACCTCGACAAGAACCCGGGCGGCTACTGCGGCATCGGCGGGACGGGCGTGAGCTGCCCGATCGGGGCGGCGAAGGCCCCGTCGCCGGAGGCCCGAGGACCTCGCACGCCGTGACTCACACCGCCGTCGCAAGGTCGGCCGGTCTGTGGGTGTGCCCCGGCGGCCGGCGCCGGGACAATGGCGGAACCGAGAACGCGCACCGTCACAGGGAACACAGGGGGGACCTCCATGCTGTTCGCCAGAGGCCGGGATCTGCGTCTGCCCACCCCGACGAGGCCCCTCCGGGTCGCCCCGCGCCCGCGTACGAGGTAACCGGAGCGGCATGCCGTTCTGGGGACCCCGCTGCAAGGACCCTGGCCCCAGGGGCTCGAGGTCGGCGACTTCGCCCTCGGCTGCTTCTGGGGCGCCGAGCGCAGGTTCTGGCAGACGGCAGGGGTCTGGACCACCGTGACCGGCTTCCAGGGCGGCTTCACCCCGAACCCGGTCGACGACGAGATCCGGACCGGGCTGACCGGGCACGCGGAGACCGTACGCGTGGTGTTCGACCCGGCGAAGGTGTCCTATTCCGATCTGTTGAAGCTCTTCTGGGAATCGCACGACCCCACTCAGGGCTTCCGCCAGGGCAACGACGTCGGCACCCACGTCAGGTCGGTCCTCTTCACCCACTCCCCCGGCCAGGCCGCCGCGGCGGAGGCGTCCCGCGACGCGTACCAGAAGGCCCTATCCGCCTCGGGGTACGGCCGGATCACCACGGAGATCCTCCCGGCCGGGGAGCATCCGTTCTACCCGGCACGGGCGTACCACCAGCAGTATCTGGACCGGAACCCGGCGGGCTACTGCGGCGCCGGCAGGCCGGGAGTCAAGCTGTCCGCCGCTGTTCTCCCTGACAGCAGGACGACACCCCGTCCGGGCCATGGGCCGGGACGGACCACCTGAAGCATCAGCGCCGCCCGCCCGTTCAACCGTGGACCGTGACCGGACGGTCCGCGCGCAGTTCGGCGAAGAGCCTGGCCGACTTCGCCTTGTCCCAGACGATGGCGCTGCCCTTGGAGGTGGCCAGGCCGGTGGTTGCGACGGGGACGTTGAGCTGTTTCCCGTTGCCCGTGGACACCATGCGCATCGCCTTGAACAGATCGGACAGCTGGGGCAGTCCGGTCGACTTGTCCACGACGAGGGTGTCCAGGCCCGCGTCGGCTGTGCCGAACACGGCGGACGGGCTGAACAGGACGTCCTGGGACGCGGCCTTCGTGGCCAGGGCGGCGAGGAACTTCTGCTGGTTGCGGGAGCGGCCGAGGTCGCCCTCCTTCTCCTGGTGGCGCTGGCGTACGAAGGCCAGCGCATCACGGCCGTCAAGGGTGTGACAGCCCTTGGTGAGGTCGAGCCCGGACTTCTCGTCGACGATGCGCCGGTCCACGCACATGCGCACGCCGCCGACCGCGTCCACGATGCCGACGAAGCCGGCGAAACCGATCTCGGTGTAGTGGTCGATGCGCAGGCCGGTGTTGGACTCCACGGTGCGGACGAGGAGCTCGGGGCCGCCGAGGGAGAACGCCGCGTTGAGTTTGTTCTTCTCCCGCTTGTGGTGGACGCCGGTCTTCGGGTCGACGTAGGCGGGAATCGTGACCCAGGAGTCACGCGGCAGGCTGGTCAGCGTAGTGCCGTGGGCGCCGGTGTGCAGCACCATCATCGAGTCGGTGCGACGGCCCTCGGAGCCGGTCGAGGAGCCGGTGTGCAGGTCCTTGAACTGCTGCTCGCTCAGGCCCTCGCGGCTGTCCGAGCCCACGATCAGGTAGTTGGTGCCCTTGCCGGGGGCGGGCCGGTCCGGCAGCGCGGACAGGTCGACGTCGCTGTCGAGGCGGGAGTCCGCCCACACGTAGGTGCTCGCGCCGCCGAGCATGCCCAGCAGGACCAGCAGGCAGAGGGCGCGCAGAACGCGGCGGAAGCGCGAGCGCGGCTGCCTCGGCCGACGATCGCTGCGCTTGTATCCGCCGCCGTCGGCCGGCGGCCCGGCCGGCGCCGGCTCGTACGGGTCGGACGACGTCGGCGCGTACGGCTCGTAGGGAGTCGGCGCGTACGCGTCGTACGGGTCCTCGTGACCGAGGAGGGGTATCGGGGTCAGTGGGCTGGAATTCAGGGTCGTCACCTCGTAACCGGCAGGCCACGGTCGCCGGCCGCCTTGCCGATGTGCTGGGCCGCCGCGGCGGCCGTACCGGAACGGTGCATGCGCTGCCACTTCAACCGGCTGCCGCCCAGGAAGGCGACCACCGACTGGATGACCACGAGATACATCAGCTGCCGGTAGACCAGCAGTTGGAAGGGCAGCGCCCACAGCGTGCGGCGGCGCTCTCCGTCGAGTCGCAGAGCATACGCCGCCACGGCCATCTGCACGGCCAGAAAACCGATCCACGTCGCCATCGACTTCACCGGCGAGCTGGTGAACAGGGCGCTGTAGAGCATGAAGACGTCGATGACCGGCGCGAGGAGCGGCAACACCACCTGGAAGAGGAAGAGGTACGACAGGCCGCGCCGCCCGAACCGCCCGGCGGGCCCGACCTCCAGTACGGCTCTGCGGTGCTTCCACATCGCCTGCAGGGTGCCGTAGCACCAGCGGTAGCGCTGGCGCCACAACTGCCTTAGGGAAGTGGGAACTTCGGTCCAGGCGATGGCGGTCTCCTCGTACACGACCCGCCAGCCGGCCCGCCACAGCGCCATCGTGAGGTCTGTGTCCTCGGCGAGGGTGTCCTCACTGAGGCCGCCAACGCCCATGAGCGCGTCGAGCCGGAACGCGCCGATGGCGCCCGGCACGGTCGTCATGCACTCCAGGACCTCGAACATCCGGCGGTCCAAGTTGAATCCGAAGACGTACTCCAGGTGCTGCCAGCGCCCGAGGAGGCGCTTGCGGTTGCCCACCTTGGTGTTGCCGCTGACCGCGCCGACCGCCGGATGGGCGAGCGGCTGGATGAGGCGCTGAATGGCGTCCGCTTCGAAGACGGTGTCCGAGTCGACCATCACGACGTACGGGCAACGGGCGTACCTCAGGCCGTGGTTGAGGGCAGCGGCCTTGCCAGCGTTGGACTGGCACACCACCTGCACGCGCGGGTCCCGGTGGGCGTACTCGTTCGCGATCTCCACGGTGCGGTCCGACGATCCGTCGTCGATCACGATGATCTGCAGCCGCTGGTGAGTGGAGGCGAGCAGCGAGCGCAGGGTGCCGCCGATCCCGGCCTCCTCGTTGTACGCGGGGACGAGCACGGTCACCGGGTCGCGGATCTCACGCAGCCAGGGCGCGCCGGGACGGTATCGCTCCAGGCGTTTGACGTGCGCGCGGGCGAACAGGACCAGGACGAACAGGCGCAGCAGGCCGAGCCCGGCGGCGACGGTCAGCACCCAGGTGAGGGCGGCGACGAAGCTGCGGCCCAGCTTCTGGAACCAGATGAGCCCGGTGCCCAACCACCTTTCGATCGCGCCCACTTCGGCCATGGCGGGCGTCTTGGTGGTGCGGACGCCCTCGGAGATCGTGGCGAACCGCCGGGCGTTCGGGTCGGTGAGCAGTTTCCCGGTCTCGCGGTAGGCGACGGAGGTCTGGCTGAACTGGCGGACGACCCCGTCGGCGGGCTTGCGCCCGGACCGGTCCGCGGCGACCAGGAGGTAGCCGTCGGCCGAGGCGCTGCGCGCGACGGGCCACTCGGCACCGCACAGGGTGGGGACGGCGGTGGTCAACGGCATCCGCAGCAGCGAGGTGCGGAAGCCGTCGGCGCCGGCGAACGCGCTCTGTGTGAGGCGGAGCTCAAGGGTCCTGCGCGCTGCGGAAGCGGCGCCGAGGTCGGCGCCGGTGTAGGTGTTGGAGCCGATCTCGTGCCCTTCCGCCCGGATCTGCCGGACGAGGTCGGGGTACTGGGCGGCCTTGGCGCCACTGAGGAAGAACGTGGCGTGCGCGCGATGCTTCTTGAGCAGGGCCAGCAGTCGCGGGGTCCAGTACGGGTCGGGGCCGCCGTCGTAGGTGAGGGCGACGGTGCCCGCGGGCATCGAGGCCGACTTCACCCGGTCTCCGTGCACCGCGAGGACGGGGCCGGCGTCGGTGGCGGCCTGGGGCACCGGCTCGGTGCAGGCTGGTTTGGTCGGGGAGCCGTCGACCTCGTTCTGCGTCCAGCCCTGGAAGAGCAGGGCCCCGAAGAGGATGGGCAGGGTGAGGATGAGGAGCAGCCAATGCGCCCTCGGATCCCTTGCTTGCTTGTGCCGTGCCGCCATCAGGCGGCGCGCTCGGCATGGTTGTCCGGTTGGTTCAGACCTTGACCCGGCGGCCGCATCGGCCACCCGTTCTTCACGTACCACTCACACATGGGAGGCGAGTGTATTGAGTTCTCGACCTGCGATTTGGGGCATTGCGAAACAACTGGGACCGATGCGAGAGGTGATGTACGGCACACTTTCGGCGTCGGGTGCAACCATTTGCCGTCCTGGGCGACTACAGCCGGCCGCCGTCCGGAGCGCGAGAGGGCGGGCAGGCGCATCGCCACCGCGGAGCGGAACGTCCAGCTCGCGTCGATCCGGGTTGAAGCGGCCGCCACCTTCGCGCCGCGCCCGACCGAGGTGCTCAGCTGGTACGCGGCGCCGCCGACGCGACCTTGAACGTCTTGCACCCGGAACAGCGGGTTCAGCGCTTCGTGCGAGACAACAGCATCCCAGTACCTTTGTGGCCGCCCCATGACGGCTGGATGTCCAGCACAAGCACTGAGGGCGCCGGCGGGTAGGGCAACGCCCGGGGGGCTGCGGCCATCTCGGCCGACCGCGCCGTGACCGGTGCCGAGACGGTGAGCACATGACACAGACACCCGTGTTGCCGTCCGGGACGTCACCTCGCGCAGAGGTGCCGGCAGGCGGGAAGGAGCACTCCGACGCACTCGTCTCACTCGAAACGGAGTGACAAGTCGCGGCTTTCCGCACCGCATGTGAGGCTGGGTTCTGATCCAGGATCACCTCGGCCCGGCGTCTGCCGAGCGGGACACTCGAAAGGAGTTGTTCCTCCATGATTCCCGTCACCACGTCAGACGTGCGTATCGAGGCGTCTCTCGATCCGGGGCTGTCCCGATGGATGTGGCTGGTGAAATGGTTGCTCGCCATTCCGCACTACATCGTGCTGTTTTTCCTGTGGATCGGTTTCGTGCTGGTCACCCTCGTCGCGTTCTTCGCCATCCTGATCACCGGCCGGTATCCGCGGCCCCTCTTCGACTTCAATGTCGGCGTACTGCGCTGGAACTGGCGTGTCAGCTATTACGCCCATACGGCCCTCGGCACCGACCGGTACCCGCCGTTCACGCTCGCCGACGTGCCCGGTTATCCGGCGCACTTCGACATCGCCTACCCCGAGCGCCTCTCCCGCGGCCTGGTCCTGGTGAAGTGGTGGCTGCTGGCGATTCCGCAGTATGTCGTCGTCGGGATTCTGGCCGGAGGCTGGGGCAACGACGAAGGCTGGCGCTACAGCGGACTGATTCCCTTTCTGTCGCTGGTCGCTGTGATCATCCTGGCGGTCAGGGCCCGTTATCCGGTGCACCTCTTCGACCTTCTGCTCGGTCTGGCCCGTTGGGTCGCCCGGGTCACCGCCTATGCCGCATTGCTGACCGACCAGTACCCGCCCTTCCGGCTCGACATGGGCGGGCGGGAGGCGGCACCGGCGACGACGGCCTGACTCAGGTGTTCCATGCGATGGCCTCGCGAGCAGTGCTGAGCGACCTGTCCGCTCGCACTGACAGCCGGGGCCACATGGCACACCCATGTCCCTGATCGAGCATCTCCCCACAACAGACCGCGCCATTGGGTCACATGGCAGCGCCGGCTCGCCAGGACCGGGGCAAGCTGGATGTGCCGTCTCCACAAGGCAGGACGATCGGACCTGGCGACAGGCAAGAGTCTGGGACCGAGGTGGCGGCGTCTCCTGACCGCCCTGAGCCTGGGAATCACCGATCGCTTGACGGCGCGTGGGGTCTGGCCTGCGGCAACCATGCCGCCGTGGCTCCGCCGGCCGGCCGTGGCGTAGCCGGTAGTGACCGCTGTCTGTTGACCTGCTGTTCCGGTGCCCATCTGGTGCGCTGTGGTGCGACCCCTGCGGTTGGTGTCATTCCTCCGACTGTTGACTACCGGCCGAGTGGCCGCCGTGGTCTGTCCGGCGCGATCTTGACGCGGGCATCTCACCGTCTGGCGGGCCGCTGGTCGCCCGAGCGGCGGACGTTACCCTTTCCGCCGTCACCTTGGGAGGGAGCATGATGAGGGCTGGGCGAAGGTTGCGAATCGTTGCCTGGGTGGTGGGTCCGGTGGGGCTGGTACTGCTGGTGGGGGCGGTCGCGTTGCTCGGGACCGGCTATACGGGGGTCACGGTCGCGGGCTCGTCCATGGAACCGACGTATTCCGTCGGTCAGCAGGTCTTCCTCGAACGGATCGATGCCGGCGAGGTGCGGCGGGGCGACGTGGTGCTGTACCGGATCCCGGATCGCTACCAGGGTGCGGTGGTGTTGCAGCGTGTGATCGGTCTTGGTGGCGACCGTGTCGCGGCACGGCCTGGTGCGCAGCTCACAGTGAACGGGAAGCCGCTGGCTGAGCCGTACGTCATGGACGGTGATCCGTCCGCCGGATCTCCTGCGTATGGCGTAGTGGTTCCCAAGGGGCGGCTCTTCCTGCTCGGCGACAACCGCGGAAACGCCAACGACTCCCGCTTCTTCCTCAGCGAGCAGTCAGGCACGGTCGCGGCCACCGCGGTCCGGGCACGGGTCCTTGAGGACCGCACGGCCCTCCTGGCCCAGGTATCGACGGCGCTGTTCGGGCTTCTCCTCACCCTCATGGCACTCGCGTTGGGGATCGCCGCTCGGCGCGCACGACAGCAGCGCTGGCCCGCCCCCGTACTGCCGACGTCCGCGTGACCCAGTCGGTCCCGCGAGCAGAGCGGCGCCGCCAGACGGCCGACAAGGCATCAACAGGACAGCATGCGTCGGCCAGATGGCCGGTCAGGCCCCTCGGGCGGCGCCATCGACATGCCCCAGCTCATCCTGCCCGGAAGCTGTGACGGCTCTGCGTGCGATGTCGGGTGGCGACACCCGCACGTCACTGGCCGGCATGGTCGGGCGGCGCCGGCTGGGTAGCCGATGAAGGTGTCGTGGTCGCGGCCATCGTACGCTGGCAGCCCTGAGGGGCCCGGGCACGCGCCCGCCCCGTGGCCGGAGGCAGAGGTGGGCGGGCCGCAACCGCGCCTCGCCCTGCTGGAAGCCCGACATCCGGAACGCACGTCGCCCACACGCTCGACGAACCGTTCGCGGGCACGGATGCCACGATGGCGAGAACGGAGTGACGGGATACGGTCACGCTGCGTTGTGTGGGGGCCCGGGGTCGCATTCCCGCGGGCCACCCCACCTTCTTCGTACGCGTGACCGCCCTCGCTGCCGGTGCTCATCGCCGGACTGGCGCCGTTCAGGAGAAGAGTTGGGCAAAGGCGCCGATGACGACGGTGGCGACGGTGACCGCCGCGGTGAACGCGGCCGCGGCCCGCGTGAGGGCAGCGGGGTAGGTGGCGCCGTCCAGGCGGGCGAGTTTGCCCGCGCCGGCAGCCGCCAGGAGGGCGAACACGACGACGAGTGCTGCGGTGATCAGAACAACGGCGAGACCGGGCACGGCAAGCTCCCTGTGGGTGATGGGGTGTTGACGTCACCGAAGGTCGCGCAAACGGTGTTCGCCGGGGTTCGGCCGGGCGAAGGTGAACACCGACGAACACCCCGGCCGGGCGGACAGATGCATGACGAGCGGATGTGTTTGCGGTCAGAGTGGTGCGGAGTTCTACCGAACCTGCGGGGACCGATGGAGCTCGCCGGGAAGTGTGGAAAGGTGTCTGAGGAAGCTCAGCGGCGGCTTGGCACGGGGTCTCGGCCCGGCAGCGGATGCGGCGGCCGGTGTGGCCGTGGGCGGTCGGCACCGCATCTGCGGTGGGTCCGCGGGTGCCGCAGCTGACGTGATCGGCAGGGCGCCGGAAGGCGCTGAGCGGCGGCTGGGGGAGACATGAAGTTCGCTGTCTTTTCGATCGGTTATCACCTCCCGCACTCCACGGGCGGGGCCCCCATGCCCACCCGCACAGGCCTGGAGGACATCGTTGGGCTGGCGGAGGAGGTCGAGTGCCTGGGCTTCGACGCGTACGGCATCGGTGAGCGTCATGGACCGCCGTTCCTGGCCTCGTCGCCGGCAGTGTTGCTGGGAGCCGTTGCCGCTCGGACGTCGGCGATTCGGCTGATGACGACGGTGACGGTGTTGAGCGCCATGGACCCGGTGCGGGCGGCGGAGGACTTCGCCACGCTCGACAACCTGTCCGGCGGCCGGCTGGAACTGGTGATCGGCAAGGGAAACGACCCAGGGATGCTCGGCCTCTTCGGTGTCCGAGAAGGTGAGCTGTGGGACCGCCTGGCCGAGAACTACGCCTTGCTCCGCCGTCTTTGGTCCGAGCAGGACGTCCACTGGAGCGGGCGCTTCCGAACACCTCTGCAAGGGGCGACGGTGACGCCGCGGCCATGTCAGAACCACATCCGCGTCTGGCACGGCAGCGCCACAAGCCTCCACTCCGCGGACCTGGCCGCCCGCCACGGCGATCCGCTCTTCACCGCGAACGGCTCTCAGCCCATGGAGAAGTACCGGGTCCTGGTCGAGCACTACCGGGAGCGGTGGGAGCACTACGGCCGACCAGCCGCAGACGCCGTGGTGGGCGCGGGATCCGTGTTCCATGTCGCGCGCACATCCCAGCAGGCACGCAAGCAGTACGGCCCCGTCTACGCCTTCCTGGCCGGTACGGCCGCCGCGCGGCGCAATCGATCACCGTTCCAGGACCTGGACGACGCGATCCGCCACGGGCCTTTGATGGTGGGCAGCCCTCAGCAAGTCATCGAGAAGGTGCATCTGGCCCATCAGGCCTACGGCCACCAACTGCTCGGCCTCACCGTGGACGGACTTCCGCCCGCCGAACGGCGCGATTCCCTCGAACTGTTCGCCGCGGACGTGGCGCCCGTGCTCCGCCAGGAGCTGCCGGACTCGCTCCCCATGCGTCAGGACGGTACGTGAATCCGGTTCACGTCCGCTCTCCGGAGACCGCCGCGGCACTGGCCTCCAGATCGGCCGCGGAGGCCAGTGTGTGGGGGTGGTCCTCGCCCAACACCCGTCGCCGGCGCGCAAGGACGTCCTCATCCAGAACCCGGGCGGCCTCATAGTCGCCCAACGCGAAGAGATCCCGCCCCAAATTGCTGCCGGAGACCAGTGTGTGGGCGTGGTCGTCGCCCAACACCCGTCGCCGGCGCGCAAGGACGTCCTCATCCAGAACCCGGGCGGCCTCATAGTCGCCCAACGCGAAGAGATCCCGCCCCAGATTGTTGCCCGAGATCAGTGTCTGCGGATGGTCCTCGCCCAGCACCCGGCGCCGACGCGCCAGGATGTCCTCATCCAGAGCCCGGGCGGCCTCGAAGTCGCCGAGGACGTGCCGCACCCAGGCAAGGTTGCTGGCCGAGTTGAGGGTGGCCACATGGTCCTCGCCGAGCACCCGCCGGTAACGGGCGAGGGTCGCCTCGTTGAGTTCGTGCGCGGCCTGGTAGGCGCCCAGATGCTGCAGGATGAACGCGAGGCTGGTGGCCGAAGCCAATGTGTATGCGTGATCCTCCCCCAGCACACGCCGGAATCCCGAGAGCGTGCTCTCGTTCAGCTCTCGGGCCGCCTCGTAGGCCCCCAGAGCGCGCAGCACACGTCCGAGGTTGTGGGCGGCACGCAGCGTGTCCGGATGCAAGCCGCCCAGGGTCTTCGTCCAGCGGGCATACGTGCGCTCGGACAGGCTCCGGGCGCTGGGGTACTGGCCTGTCACATGCAGATAGCGGCAGACATCGACGAGCAGGGCGCGGAACTCCTCCGGTTCCGGCGTCTCGGAGCTGCCTGGCGGCTCCGTGTCTTCTGCGAGGGCCTGTGCATGTGGAGTGAGCGCGGCGTATGCGGGCCACACGCGGGGGTCGTCCGGGTTGCCCGGTCGGGCGGTGGCCAGAAGTCTTTGCGCATCGATGCGTGCGACCACCTGTTCCTCCTGGCTGTGAAGGCTGCGCAGCAGCGCCTGCACAAGCCGGTGCACCTGCAGATATATGCCGGAGCGCTGAACAAGTCCCAAGCCGGTCAGCGAGCGGACGATCCGGGCCGTCGCAGCCACATCGCCCAGTCGGACGCCGCCGGATCCCGGGGTGGTCGCCGCTGACGGTGAAACCGGCAGAGGCAACGGCGCGCAGTACGCCATCCGGTCCAGGAAGCTGCCGGCCTCCGGGCACGCGGTACGCAGGCGCTCACGGCCCACGGTCACCACCTTGGCCAGCCCCGGGTGCAGGTCGAGTGTGGGATCCGCCAACCCTGCCTCCGCGGGTCTGGTCCCGAGCAGAGCCACGTAGTCGCCTGCTTCCAGACAGCTTTCGGCCAGGAAGCACCCGGCTTGCTCCACTGCCAGAGGCAGGTCGCCGACGGCCTCGCAGACTCGCTTCGCCTCGTGATGTGGCAGATCCGGGCACCGGCGTTGCAGCAGCGCGAGCGACTCCTCCCGGTCGAACGTCGAGAGCCGGATCATGTCCGGCGTGAGCCTGCCGACAGCAGGGCTGCGTGAGGTGATCAACAGGCGTCCG
This sequence comes from Streptomyces sp. NPDC018833, assembly GCF_044390825.1. Taxonomy (NCBI): domain Bacteria; kingdom Bacillati; phylum Actinomycetota; class Actinomycetes; order Kitasatosporales; family Streptomycetaceae; genus Streptomyces; species Streptomyces sp. NPDC018833. The sequence goes on from NZ_JBIRZM010000023.1 coordinate 53,758, forward strand.
CAGTCGAGCGGCGGCACCTGGTCGGCACCCCTCGGGTCGTCGAGGTTGTCGTAGATGAGCAGCCAGTCGTCACGCTGGGAGAGCGCGGACCACAGGCGGCGGATCAGTACGGACTGCTTTCCCGGGGCCGAAAGCCCCAGCAGTTCGGCAAGTTCAGCCAGGCAGCTCTCCGCAAGCGCGGAGTGCTCGGCATGAACCCACCAGACCAGCCCATAGCCGGAGGCGTAGCGGTAGGCGTACTCGGTGGCCAGCTGGGTTTTCCCGATGCCACCGAGACCTTGCAGCGAGAGCGTTCTTCCGCCGGCCTCCGAGCCGGTATCCGTTCGCCGCATGAACCGGTGCATCTGCTCAAGAACCGCACCGCGGCCGGTGAAGAACGGATTGCGCCGCGGCACGTTCCAGACAGCGGGTACCCGACGGATCGAGTCGCCTTCGCCCGAGGAGACGTCGCCGCATGATGTGGCGACGTCGAGGAGGTCCAGCAGCGGATCCGCCTCCATCCCCAGCGCCCTCGCCAACGCCGTCACGGTGCGTGCACTGGGAGCCGGGTTCTCGTCGTTCAGAGCCTGGCTGACCGTAGTCCGCCCCAGCCCTGCCCGCACGCGAACCTGCTCGACCGACCATTCCCGGCGCGCCTGCGCCCGACGAAGCCGCTCCCGTAACTCGGCCAACGCCGCATCCTGCGTGATCCGCCCGCGCACCCTCGCCCCCTCAGCCCTCACCGTCATCGCTCTCGCTCACCGGGTCGGCCGCCAGGATTCGGCATCGCCGACGACGTGGCGCCGCGGCAGTTCCTTGGGCACGGGGGCCTGGGGGCGGGCGCAGGGAATGACGCCAGGTCGGTTCGGCGTGTGGCTGCTCACCTGCCAAGGGTAGGAGCGGCCCGCGCAACGGGTCCGGCGTTGCGCCCCCAGCGAAATCCGGTGCCCGCAGACGGGACGGGCACCCGGCTCACGTGCTTTCGGTGCGCGGCTGGAACCGCCCACGGGGCGTGGAAAGCGGGTGGTCGTTCCGGGACGGGATGCAGGCGTCGCCACGTACCGGAGTGGCCGGACCGCCGGGCGGCCGCCATGGGACCTGCTGACACCGGCGTTGGGCCAGGTCCGGCGGCCTCGGCCTTTCGGCAGGAGGTCATCATGCACGCATCATGCAGCGGCCTGGTTCTCCCGCAGCAGGGCCGCGGTGCCGGCGGCGTCGTAGCCGGGGGCGACCCCGTCGACGAGGACCGCGTCGCCCGCCATGTGGCGGGTGCACAGCGGGATGAGCTCCTGGTAGGCGGCGGACTCGTACCAGTCGTGTGCCTCGTTCATGCCAGGGAAGCCGATGATGACGAGAGCGCCGGGCCAGGCGCCCTCGCGGATCTCGACGGTCGCGCCCTGGACGAGGAAACGGCCGCCGAAGGGGTCGAGGGTCGACTGGATGCGCTCCATGTAGGCGAACACGTCGTCGTCCAGACGGGCGGCGGGGTGCAGGTGGCCGACGGCGTACGCGGTCATGGTGCCCTCCGGGGTTCGGAGTGGGTGCGGCGCGGTGCGGTGCCTCGATCCTGCCGGGGGCGGCGGTGCCTGGCGATTACCTGCGAGGTAACCGCCAGGCCCGCCCCGGCGGAGGCCACCGCCAGACGCCGCAGACGTGACCACCGGAGCAGCGGCGGAGGCGACCGCTGGACCAGGCACGGAGAAGCAACCGCCGGCCCCGGCCCCGCAGTCGGCCTCGTGTGGGTGCGGGTGGGCGTCAGATCGTCGCCGTGTCGATCACGAATCGGTAGCGCACGTCGCTCGCGAGCACCCGCTCGTACGCCTCGTTGATCTGCTCCGCCCTGATCAGTTCGATCTCCGCGCCGAGGCCGTGCTCCGCGCAGAAGTCGAGCATTTCCTGGGTCTCCCGGATGCCGCCGATCATGGAGCCCGCGAGCGTCTTGCGGCCGCCGATGACGGAGAACAGGTTGAGGGAGATCGGCTCCTCGGGCGCTCCGACGTTCACCATGGCACCGTCGGTCTTCAGCAGGCCCAGGTACTTGTCGAACGGCAGCGGCGCGGACACGGTCGACACGATGAGGTCGAAGGTGCCGGCCAGCGCCCGGAACGTCACGTCGTCGCCGGTGGCGTAGTAGTGGTCGGCACCCAGCTTGAGCCCGTCGTCCTTCTTGCGCAGCGTCTGGGACAGCACGGTCACCTCGGCGCCCAGCGCGTGCGCGATCTTGACACCCATGTGGCCGAGGCCGCCGAGGCCGACGATGGCGACCTTCTTGCCGGGGCCCGCGTTCCAGTGGCGCAGCGGCGAGTAGAGGGTGATGCCGGCGCAGAGCAGCGGCGCGGCCTCGTCGAGCGCCAGACCGTCGGGGATGCGGACGGTGTAGTTCTCGTCGACGACGATACGGGTGGAGTAGCCGCCGTAGGTGGGCTCCCCGTTCTTGTCGAGGGCGTTGTACGTGGCGGTCCCGCCCCGGGTGCAGTACTGCTCCAGACCCTGCCTGCAGTGCTCGCACTCGCGGCAGGAATCGACGAAGCAGCCGACCCCGACCCGGTCGCCCACCGCGAACTTGGTGACCCCGGACCCGACCTCGGCGACGGTGCCGGCGATCTCGTGGCCGGGGACCATCGGGTAGATGCCCCGGCCCCAGCCGTCGCGGGCCTGGTGGATGTCGGAGTGGCAGATGCCCGCGTACTTGATGTCGATCAGGACGTCGTGCGCACCGACGGCGCGGCGGGGGACGGTCGTGCGCTCCAGCGGGGCGCCCGCGGCGGGAGCGGCGTATGCGGGGACTGTGGAAGCGTTCGTGGTCATGGCGTCGAGCCTGGCCGACGGGAGACTCGCCACCCAGCCCCCTGGTGTGCCTACGTCTGCTGTACCTACCACTGGCAGGGACAGGCTCGCCCCTCCGGGCTTCCGCGCGACCCGGAATACTTGCTGTATGGATCAGCGTGCCGAGCTCAGTGAATTCCTCCGGTCCAGGCGGGCCCGCCTGAAGCCGGCGGACGTCGGGCTACCCGATTTCGGGCGCCACCGGCGCGTGCCGGGGCTGCGCCGCGAGGAGCTGGCGCAGCTGGCCGGGGTGTCCGTCGCGTACTACACGCGTCTGGAACAGGGCAACGGCCAGAACGTGTCCACCGAGGTACTGGACTCGATCGCCCGCGCGCTGCGCCTGACGGACACGGAGCGGGCGCATCTGACCCATCTGGCCAAGCCGAAGGCGAAGAAGAAGCGGGCGGCCGCGGCCAGGCCGCAGAAGGTCCGTCCTCAACTCCAGCATCTGATCGACTCGATGGAGACGGTACCCGCGCTGCTCCTCGGGCGGCGGCTGGAGATCCTCGCGTGGAACCGCATGGCCCGGGCGCTGCTCGGCGACTTCACGGCGATGGAGCCGGAGGAGCGCAACATGGCCCGGCTCATCTTCCTCGACCCCAACGCCCGCGCCCTGTACCTCGACTGGGAGTGCAAGGCGATCGAGGTGGTGAGCGTGCTGCGGCTGTGCGCCGGCTGCTATCCGGACGATCCGCAGCTGACGGCGCTGGTGGGCGAGCTGTCGGTCAAGAGCGATGATTTCCGCTCGCTGTGGGCGGCGCACACGGTGCAGGACAAGGGCCACGGCAGCAAGCGGCTGCACCATCCGCTGGTCGGTGAGATGACGCTGGCGTTCGAGACGCTGAGGTTCCCCGACGACCACGACCTGTCGCTGGTCACGTACCACGCCGAGCCGGGCAGCCGCTCCGCGGAGTCGTTGCGGCTGCTGTCCGGCTGGGGCGTGGACGAGGTGGCGAACGCGGACGTGCGGTGAGTCGCGGCAGGCCGGCTACAGCGTGGCCTGGAAGTACGCCACGGTCCGTTCACGCCGGTAACCGAGGCGTTCGTTGACGGCCAGCATGGGGCCGTTCTCGTCCGCGACGGTCGTGCCGATCTCCCGTACGCCGGGACGCGCGGCGGCCAGGACCCCCATCATGTGGCGTTTGACGGCGGTGCCGAGACCGCGACCGCGGTGGGCGGGGACGACGACGGTGTCGTACTGCAGCGCCCGGGTGTCCGAGGGGTCGCGCAGGACGAGTTCGGTGTAGGCGGCGACGGTCTGCGCGGGGGGCGCGCCGTCAAGGACCGCCGCGGACAGGATGACGCCGTCGCGGTCCTCGACCACCTGTGCCGCGGCGCGGACCCGTGCGGCGTCCCAGGCAGGGACGGCCCGGTCCATGTCGCCGGTCGGTGCGTCCTGCATGGCGTTGTGGGCCTCGGCGAACGCGTCGGCCAGCGCGTCGGGCACCACGCCGGTCCAGTGGGCGAGGGCGTAGCCGTCGGGGAGGGCGGGCGGGACGGGGCGGGCGGCGAGCGCGTCGGAGACGTTCTGTACGTACCAGGCGAGCGGGAGCACGTTCTCGAAGCCGAGGCGGCGGGCGAACGTCTCGCCGGGACCGCCGAGTTCGACGACCGCTGCCACGGACGTCCGTCCGTCCCCGGCGAGTTCGGCGTGCGCGGCCTTCCACAGCCGGGCGCCGGTGCCGCGGTTCCTGGCGCGTGGGTGCACGGCGAGGACGTCGAGGAAGGCGGCGTGCCGGTTGGCGGCGTCGTCGAACAGGACGAGGGTGGCCACGCCGTCGTACGAGCCGTCGGCGGCCACGGCGGCGAGATGGACGGCATGGGTGCGTGGGCTGGGGAAGCGGAGCTTGCCCGTGCTCTCCGCCCGGCCGGGCGGGGGCACGGCGGCGGGCAGGTCATGTGTGTGGGCGGTGCGGACGACCTCGTACCAGGCGTCGACGACGCGGTCGGCGGGCGAGGAGGGCAGGCGTGTGACGGTCATCCGCCGGACGCTACGGACCGTGGCGGGCCGCCGCAGGTGAATTTACGACGGTCTGCCGGAGGGGGCGCGCGGGCGTGCGGCGCGCTGAGGCGTGGGAGCGCGGGGAGCGCGGGAGGCGAGCGCGCCGAGCGGCGGCCAGGCACCGGACCCGGCCGCGAACCGAAGCGCCCCAGCAGCCGGGCACGCGCAGGAGCGGCCAGGCGCGCAAGCGCCGGAGGCCCCGTCGGATACCGGCCGCCGCCGGACTCCGGCCGCGGGCCGAGGAACCGGAGCGCCCGCCGCGGGGGCCGGACCCCGCCCCCGCCACTCACCACGGCGCCTGCCCAGGCGCGCGCCCGCAGCAGAAGCCCACCGAATGCCCACCGCCGCCGGGCACCGGTCACCGTCCCAGGAACCGGAGCACCCGCCGCGGGGGCCGGACCCCGCCCTCGCCACGCACCACGGCGCCTGCCCAGGCGCGCGCCCGCGGCAGAAGCCCACCGAATGCCCACCGCCGCCGGGCACCGGTCACCGTCCCAGGAACCGGAGCGCCCGCCGCGGGGGCCGGACCCCGCCCTCGCCACGCACCACGGCGCCTGCCCAGGCGCGCGCCCGCAGCAGAAGCATCAGGCACCAGGCCCGGTCGAGAAACGGAGCGCCGACCGCCGGGCCAGGCACCAGGACCGGTCGCCAACCGAAGCACCCGCCGCCGGGCCCCCGCAGCGCACGCGAAAGCGGCGGCCCCCGTCTCCGGGTGCCGCCGCTTGTCGGGCGTGCGCGGGGCGGATCAGACGGCGGAGCCGGCCTTCCACTGCGCCCAGTCCAGGTTCCAGCCGTTCAGGCCGTTGTCCGGCTTGATGGTGGTGTCCTTCGAGTTCTTCACGATCACGACGTCGCCGATGAGCGAGTTGTTGTAGAACCAGGCGGCGGGCTGCTTGGGATCCTTCGCGCCCTTGACGTCGTTCAGACCCACACAGCCGTGGCTGGTGTTGGCGCTGCCGAAGACGGAGTCGGCACCCCAGTAGTTGCCGTGGATGAACGTGCCCGAGGTGGACAGCCGCATGGCGTGCGGGACGTCCTTGATGTCGTACTCGCCCTTGCCGTCGTCGTCGGTGAAGCCGACCGTCGCGCCGTTCATCCGGGTCTCCTTGAACTTCTCGGAGATCACCATCTGACCGTTGTACGTCGGGTTCTCCGGCGAGCCGGCGGAGATCGGGATGGTCTTGACGGTCTTGCCGTCCTGCGTGACCGTCATGGTCTTGCTGGCGGCGTCGACCGTGGAGACCTGGTTGCGGCCGATCGTGAAGGTGACCGTCTTCTGCTGGACACCGAAGACGCCGTCGGCGCCCTCGACGCCGTCCAGCTCGAGCTTCACGGTGACGGTCGATCCCTCGGCCCAGTACTGCTCTGGGCGGAAGTCCAGACGCTGGCTGTTGAACCAGTGACCGACGACCTCCTGGCCGCTGCTTGAGGTGACGGTGATGCCGGACTGAACGGCCTTGCGGTCGGTGATCGCCTTGTTGAAGTTGATCGAGACCGGCATGCCGACGCCGACGGTGGAGCCGTCCTCGGGCGTGAAGTTCCCGATGAAGCTGTTGGCCGGCGAGACGGTGGTGAAGGAGGAGTTCTCGTGGGCCTCCAGGCCCGCGGCGTCCTTCGCCGTCGCGGCGATCTTGTACGTGGTGGAGCGCTCCAGCTGGCCGTCCGGCTGCCAGCTCTTGCCGTCCGAGGAGAGGGTGCCCGCGACCGCCGTGCCGTCCGCGGTGGTCATGGTGACCTTGGTCAGGGTGCCGTCGCTGACAGTGACCTTCGCGGCGTTGTTGATGCTGGCGTTCGTGGAGCCGTTCTTCGGCGAGATCGTTATTCGGGCCTTGGAGACCTGCTTGGCCGCCGCCTCGTCGACCTCGGCCTGTGACGCCTTCGAGCGCTCGGCGCTGCCCGCTTCCTCGTCCCCGTCACTGCATGCGGAAAGCACCAGCACACCGCCGAGCACGACGGATACGGCCATCAGGCCCTTGCGCCGCTTGCTGTCCGTCATCACACGCTTCTCCATCGCTCCCGATTCCCCTGACCCTCTTCCATGGAAACCCCCATCTCGGGGCATCCGGTTCCCCATCCCCAGGGATGTGGGAAATACCACTGCTGGCGGCGTGACCCCCGCCACCCACTTCACCGCAGTGATCGACGCTCCATCGGCCCCGACGGTTGCAGCGTTCCCACCGATTCGGCCGGGAAATTTCCGGCTCCCGGTTCGCCTGCCCGGCGAACCGGGACCCGAAGCGCGTCATCCCACCGAGGTCGGCAGCCGTGCCGGCCACGACAGGCCTCCGCTCCTTCCACCATCATCCCTCGCGCCGGAGCCGGCCCCGTACACCCCCTTCCCGTTCCGGCCACAACCGCCTACTGCCCCTTACCGCCGCCGTCGCCCTCGTCTTCGTCCTCGTCATCCGCGTCGTCCTCGTACTCGTCCCGGATGCCGTCGAAGTCGTCGTCGAGATCCCACTCCTGCGCCTCCGGGTCGTATGCGACCTGCTCGCTGCTCCAGGACGCCTGCGCCAGCTCCACGCCGGGCACCTCGGCGACGAGGTCGAAGGGGTCGATGAGGTACGCCAGGGCTTCCGCCTCGTCCTCGCGCACCGCGGACTGCGCGTGCGTGCGCTCCTCGTCCGGCATGAACTCGTCGGCCGCGATCCGCTCCAGGGCCGCTCCGGTCAGGGCTTCGGTGTCCTCGATCTCCAGTACCAGTTCCACCCGCAGTCGCACAAACCGTGATGTCTCAGAAGTCGTCATGGAGCGGAGCGTAGGGTGCCCGGCCGCTCGGCTTTCCCGCGACCCGCTGCTTTCACTAGCATCAGCCCACCCGGCCAATTCGAGGATGCCTCAAGGGGGATCGAGTCCGTGTCCGTCGCACGTCGACCGCTGCTGACCGCCACTGCCGCAGGGACTTTGCTGTGTGCCCTGTGGTTCGTCCCCTCGGCGAACGCCACTGCCGAGAGACAGGCCCCGCAGCAGTCCGGCGCCGCGTCCCGGACCGCCCAGGAGGCCTCGGGCGGGCAGGAGATCTCGGGTGACCAGGAGCTCCGGCTCGCGGAGACGGGCAGCGCGGACACCACCCCGTACGTGATCGGCGGGACGGCCTTCCTGACGATCGGCGCCGGTTTCGTGGCGTACTCGATACGCGCGCGCGGCGAGTACGCCGTCTGAGACCCGGTCCTCGCCGAAGGGGCCGCCCCGCCGTCATCGGCGGGGCGGCCCCTTCGCGCGGATGTCGGGCCCGCGGCTCGTGTGGCGTCAGGCCAGCGGCCCCGTGACGGGCTCCACGGCCGCGACCAGCCTGCCCTCCCGTACGAACGCCTCAGCGGCCTCCAGGTCGGGCGCCAGGAAGCGGTCCGGGCCGGGTCCTTCGACACCGGCCGCGCGAAGGGTTTCGATGGCCGCCTTCGAGGCGGGGGCCGGGGTGAGGTGGCGGCGCAGCTCGATGGCGCGGGTCGCCGCGTACAGCTCGACGGCGATGACGCGCGTCAGATTGCCGACGGCGGTACGCAGCTTGCGGGCGGCGGACCAGCCCATGGAGACGTGGTCCTCCTGCATGGCGGAGGAGGGGATGGAGTCGGCGGACGCCGGGACGGCGAGCCGCTTCATCTCGCTGACCAGGGCGGCCTGCGTGTACTGGGCGATCATCAGGCCCGAGTCGACGCCGGCGTCGTCGGCGAGGAACGGCGGCAGGCCGTGGCTGCGGTTCTTGTCGAGGAGCCGGTCGGTGCGGCGCTCGGAGATGGAGCCGAGATCGGCGGCGGCGATGGCGAGGAAGTCCAGGACATAGGCGACGGGCGCGCCGTGGAAGTTGCCGTTGGACTCGACCCGACCTCCCCCAGAGCCTCCGGCCTGGGAGGTACCCCCAGGGAGGACTACGGGGTTGTCGACGGCCGAGGCCAGCTCGCGGTCGGCGACCAGGCGGGCGTGCGTCATGGTGTCGCGGCCCGCGCCCGAGACCTGCGGGGCGCAGCGCACCGAGTACGCGTCCTGGACGCGGGGCGCCTCCTCCTCCTGGAAGTGGCCGGTGAGGCCGGATCCCTTGAGGACGGCCAGCATGTTCGCCGCGGCGGCGCCCTGGCCGGGGTGGGGGCGGATGGCGTGCAGCTCGGGCGCGAGGACCTTCTCGGTGCCGAGCAGGGCCTCCAGCGTCAGCGCCGCGGTGATGTCGGCGGACTTGTAGAGCCGGTCCAGGTCGGCGAGGGCCATGATCAGCATGCCGAGCATGCCGTCGGTGCCGTTGAGGAGGGCGAGGCCCTCCTTCTCGCGCAGCTCGACGGGCTCGATGCCGTGCTCGGCGAGCAGCTCTCCGGCGGGGCGCACGGTGCCGTCGGGGCCCTCCGCGTCACCCTCGCCCATCAAGGTGAGCGCGCAGTGGGACAGCGGCGCGAGGTCGCCGGAGCAGCCGAGGGAGCCGTACTCGTGGACGACGGGGGTGATGCCCGCGTTCAGCACGTCCGCCATGGTCTGCGCGACCTCGGGACGTACGCCGGTGCGGCCGGAGCAGACGGTCTTCAGTCGCAGGAACATCAGTGCCCGCACGACCTCGCGCTCGACCCGGGGGCCCATGCCGGCGGCGTGCGAGCGGACGATGTTGCGCTGGAGCTGGGCGCGGAGCTCGGGGCTGATGTGCCGGGTGGCGAGGGCACCGAATCCGGTGGAGACCCCGTAGACGGGCTCGGGCTTCGCGGCCAGGGCGTCCACGATGGAGCGGGCCTCGGCGAGAGCGGCGCGGGCTTCGTCGGAGAGCTCGATGCGGGCACCTTCGCGGGCCACGGCGATGACGTCATCGGCGGTGGTACCGGACATCCCCACCACGACTGTTTGCATATCCATATTCAGCAGCGTACGGACTGAATCCGAACCTGTCACCCGTCCGGCCCCGGCCCGCCCCTTACCGACCTCACCCGCTCATGGCTCGCTCCAGGGCTCCCGCGCCTCCGCGTCCTCCTCCGGGCGCGCGTCGCGGAAGCGGCGGCGTTCCCGTGGGGAGCGCGGCGGGCTGTCGGCGAGCCGCATGACGACACCGTCCCGGCCCGCGACCACGGGCCGCGGCGACCGGGCCGCCTTCGCCCGGTACTGGGCGGCGTCCGCGAGCCGGAACAGCCTGCGGCCCGAGCGCACCTGGCCGATCGGATCACCGGTGGACGCGACCCCGCACGCGACTCCCGCCCCGAGCTCCAACTCCGCTGCTCTCACGCACAGTTCCTCGGCGGCCTTGACGACCTCGTCGGCCGAGGGCCCCGCGGTCACCAGACAGAACTCGTCACCGCCCAGGCGCGCCGCGAGGGCGCCCGGCAGCATCGCCCCGCAACGGGACAGCACCGATCCGAAGCGCTCCAGCAGACGGTCGCCGACCGCGTGCCCGAGCGTGTCGTTGACCTGCTTGAGGCCATTGAGGTCGCAGACCACGAGACTGACGACCGAGCCGTCCCTGCGGTGGCTCTCCAGCGCCTCGTCCAGGCGGGTGTCGACGGCGCGGCGGTTGGCGAGACCCGTCAGCGGGTCCGTGAAGGCGAGCCTGCGCACCTCCTCCAGCCGCTCGGTCTGCGCGATGCCGGCGGCCACGACGGAGGCGAGTACGGTCGCGAAGTCGGCGTCCTCGCGGTCGAAGACGGGCGCGTCGAGCGGCCGCGCCACGTACAGCTCGCCCCAGGCGCGGCCGTGCAGCACGATCGGGGCCACGACACAACAGCCGCGCCGCCGCCTGCGCAGGGCGGCGACCCTCTGGTGGCAGTAACCGTGCCCCTCGGTCGCGGGGCCGTCGGCGGTCTCCACCCACGCGTCGGGTTCACCGCCGCCCGCCCACTGCTCGTGCAGGAACTCGGTGATCTCCGGGAAACGGTTCACCGGATACGTTTCCGACTCCGGGAACTCCTCCTCCCCCTCGGCCCGTTGTCCGGCGTTGACCAGCACCTTGAGCCGACCCCGTTCGCGCTCCCACACGGAGAGCGCGGCGAAGGTGCCGTCCAGTGCGACGCAGGCGCCCAGGGCCGCCGCCCGCCAGGATTCGCGCGGTGTGTGGGCGGCCGCCATCGCCTGCGCCAGCGCCACCACGGAACGCAACCGCCGATCCTCAGCCATCTCCCCAGCTTAGGGAGGTTTCGACTGATTTGATCCGTTGGCGCGGGGTCGCTCGGCGGGCCGGGCGGAGTCACTCGCCGGGGCAGGAGCGGGTCACTCCCCCAGCCAGCCGGGGCAGGAGCGGGTCACTCCCCGAGCCAGACGGTCACTTGCCTTGGCCGGCCAGGTCGATCACCGGAGCGGGGGCGGGTCACTCGCCGGGCCAGGCGGGCTTCCGCTTCTCGTTGAACGCGGCGACGCCTTCGGCCCGGTCACCGGAGAAGGCCGTCGCCCGCCAGGCGGCGTCCTCGACCTCCAGCCCGGCCCGCAGGTCGAGCCCCTGCCCGAGCCGCATGGCCTTCTTGGCGTTGCGCAGGCCCACCGGCGAGTTGACGGCGATCCGCGCGGCGAGCGCGAGGGCCTCGGTGCGGGCGTCCTCCGCGAGCACGTCCACGAGCCCCAACTCCCGGGCCTCCACGGCCTCCACGCGCCGCGCGGTGAAGACGAGCTCGGCGGCCCGCGCGGCCCCGACCCGGCGGGGCAGCAGCTGGGTCCCGCCGCCGCCGGGGATGACGCCGACGGAGACCTCGGGCAGACCCACCACCGCGGTCGCGTCGGCCACGATCACATCGCAGGAGAGCGCGAGCTCGAAACCGCCGCCGAGGGCGAAGCCGTGCACGGCGGCGACGGTGGGCATGGGCAGCTCCAGCACGCCGGTGTACGCCCCGCGGGCGGTGGGGCGCTGGCGCACGAGGTCGGCGTCCGAGAAGGAGTTGCGCTCCTTGAGGTCGGCGCCGACGCAGAAGGCGCGGTCGTTGCTGGAGGTCAGCACGGTGACCCGGACGCCCCGGTCGGCCGCCAGCGCCTCGCAGGCGGCGCCGAGGGATACGGCCATGTCGGTGGACACGGCGTTCATGGCCTTCGGCCGGTCGAGAACGAGCTCGGCGACGTGCCCCTGCTCGTGCCTGCGGACGACGACGTACTCCCCGAAGCGCTGCTCGGACTCCGACATGACAGCCACCCTCCCGGTTAACGATGGTTCACGTGGCCCTCACTCTACGGGCGCCGCGCACGGCCATGGCCGCGGGTCACCGGGCAGCGGTCAGGCGCGCCGGGAGAGGAGCCAGGGCTCGACCACGCCCAGGCCGCGGACCGGCCGTTGCCACATCGGCTGCAGCCCGTAGCGGTACGGCAGCGGCTCCTCGCTCTCCTTCTCCGCCTCTGCCGCCTCGGCTTCCGACTGCGGTGCGTCCCCCGTCCTGATCAGCTCCTCGGCGAAGGCCCCGTCCACGAGCACCGCGTCCTTCGGCGCTATCGACGTCAACCGGCTCGCCAGGTTCACCGTCGTACCGAAGACGTCGCCCATCCGGGTCGTGACCGTCCCGAAGGCGATGCCCACCCGCAGGGCCGGCATCGTCTCGTCCTGGGTCATGGCGTCGATGAGCCTCAGGGCGATCTCCGCCGCCGTGCGCCCCTCGTCCGCCGCGTACAGGACCTCGTCGCCGAGGGTCTTGATGAGGCGGCCGCCGTGCGCCGCGACCAGGTCGGCGCAGGTGGTCTCGAAGGACTCGACGAGCTCGCCCAGTTCCTCCTCCTCCAGGCGGCGGGTCAGCCGGGTGAAACCGACGAGGTCCGCGAAGCCGACGGCCAGGCGGCGGTCGACCATCTCCTCGTCGTCGGCCGCCTGCACGACCCGGCCGGTGGCCGCGGCGAGCTGGCGCCGCCAGACGTACACGAGGAACTCCTCCAGCTCGGGCAGGAGCAGCTCGACGAGCGGATAGGTGACCTCGGTGCGGGTCATGCCGGGCTCGGGGGGCTCGGTCAGGCCCTCCAGGAAGGAGTCGATCTGCCATTCGGCCAGTCGGGCGGTGGTCTGCCCGGTGGACCGGGCCACCTGCACGGCCATCGGCTCGCTGAGCAGGCCCGCCTCGACAAGACCGGCCAGCCGTCGCAGGGCCAGTACGTCGGCTTCGGTGAGCGCCTTTGCCTGGCCGATGTCGGCGAAGCCCATCGCCCGCCAGAAGCGGGAGGCCAGCTCCATGGAGACGCCCGCGGTCCGGGCGGCCTGGAAGGCCGTGTAGCGCCGCTCCGCGCCCAGAATCAGCTGTTCGAGGCGGATGGCCAGCGGATCGTCGGTCGGCTCCGCGGTGTGGTCGACCTCGTGGTGCGGCGTCGGATGCACCGAGCCGGAGCTCGTACCCGAGCCCGTTTCACCATCGCCCGCGCCGCGATCGCCCGCGCCGGAAGTGGTGTCGTCGACGGTCACCACCCGCCTCCTGCCCGTTCCCTGCGCACTGCCCTGCCGATCTGTCGCTCGATCGCCTCAACGATACGGCAGGTGTGCCCCAGCTCACGTCCCGGCGACGGACCCGATGCACGCCGCGCCCGCTCCGGCGGGGCGGCCGATGCGCGCCCGCGCCCGCGCCCGCGCACCGCGGGGCCGCCTGGCCCGGGACGGCACCGGGGGCCGCGCACGAACCGCGGGGCCACCTGATCCGGGACAGGGGGTTCCGGGCCGCGCTTGCGGCTCGGCCGGCCCCACCGCCCGGGCCGCCGGCCGGCCGTTCAGTGGGATCACCGCCCGGCCCGCCGGGGCAACGGGGCCGCGAAACCGGGCCGCTGGGCCCCGCGCGTGCCGCTCGACCGGGCCCGCCCGGGCACTGTGGACACCGCTCCGCCCCCGCCGTGCCGCCCGCCCGCCCGCCGGGGCGTCCGTTGACCGGGGGCGGCGGGTCCCCATGAGCGCGGTACTCCGGTACCGGTCCGGGTAACCGGGGCGCGGGTCCCCGTGGCCGGGGACTGGGTTCCGTGACCGCAGTACCGGTGCCGCGTAACGGGGTACCGGGGCCGCGTAACGGCGTACCGGGGCCGCGTAACTGGTCCGCAGAGTTCCGCGAGGGCGTGCCGGGGACGCGGCCAGTCGTCCGCACCGCGCCCCGCGGCACGTGGGCCGCACCGCGGCACGCCGCTCGGCCAATCCGCGCCAGCACCGTGGGGCCGCACCGGACGCCGCTCGGCCCGCCAGGTCGGCCGAGCGCCGCGGCCATGACCGCGACGCCACAACGCCACCGGGCCAACCGCCGCGACGCCATCGGCCGACCGCCGCCCAGCCCGCTGGACACCCGTTCACGCCCGCCCGCCCGGTCAGTCGGCCGCCCGCAGGTGCACGATGTCGCCCGCGCTCACCGCGACGCGCTCGCCGTCTTCGGCCACCAGGACCACCCGGCCGTCGCCGTCCACGGCGACGGCCTCGCCCCTGACCGAGCGGCCGCCCGGCAGCTCCGCGCGCACGGTGCGGCCCAGGGTCGCCGAGCCCGCCGCGTACGCCTCCTGCACCCCGGACGCGCCGGGATCGCCGCCGGCCGCGCGCCACCGGTCGTACCACTGCTCCAGCGAGCGCAGTACGGCCCGCAGCAGAGGGTCGCGGTCGGTGGACACGGCGTTCGCGAGCGCGAGGGAGCCCGCGGTGGGGACGGGCAGCTCGTCGGCGCGCAGGGACACGTTGACACCGATGCCGAGGACCACCGCGTCGTCCCCGGCGCGCTCGGCGAGGATGCCGCCGGCCTTGCGCTCCTCGCCGCCGACGGTGACCAGGAGGTCGTTGGGCCATTTGAGGGACATGTCGGTGCCCGCGGCCCGCGCGAGGCCGGTCGCGGCGGCGACCCCTGCGAGCAGCGGGAGCCAGCCCCAGCGTTCGACGGGGACCTCGTCGCCGGGGCGCAGGAGTACGGAGAAGAACAGACCCGACCGCGGCGGCGCGATCCAGCTGCGGTCCAGGCGGCCGCGGCCCGCCGTCTGCTCCTCGGCGACGAGCACCGCACCCTCCGGCAGGGACGCGGCCCGCCCCGCGAGGTCGGAGTTGGTCGAGCCGGTGGCCGCGACCACATCGAGCGACGTCCACAGGGAGCCGGGGACCAGCAGGGCGCGGCGCAGCGCGGGGACGTTAAGCGGGGGCCGGCCGAGGTCGGACCAAGGGCTTGCGGGCGCGCCGTCAGGCGCATTGTCTGGCGTCATGCAAGCCAGGTTAGGTGTGGTAAACGCCGCACTGCCGAACGGTATCCACGCCGATACGCTACGAGTCAGTAGCAACGGAACCCACTCATCGACTTCCGTTACCGTCCCCGTGATCAGCCAGGGAGCCGCATCCCGATGTCCGAGCCGGAACAGAACGACATCCACACCACCGCGGGAAAGATCGCGGATCTTCAGCGCCGTATCGACGAGGCGACGCATGCCGGCTCCGCACGTGCCGTGGAAAAGCAGCATGCCAAGGGCAAGTTGACCGCCCGCGAGCGGATCGACCTGCTGCTGGACGAGGACTCGTTCGTGGAGCTGGACGAGTTCGCGCGCCACCGTTCGACGAACTTCGGCCTGGAGAAGACCCGCCCGTACGGCGACGGCGTCGTCACCGGTTACGGCACGGTCGACGGCCGGCCCGTCGCGGTCTTCTCGCAGGACTTCACCGTCTTCGGCGGTGCTCTCGGCGAGGTGTTCGGACAGAAGATCATCAAGGTGATGGACTTCGCGCTGAAGACCGGCTGCCCGGTCATCGGCATCAACGACTCCGGCGGCGCACGCATCCAGGAGGGCGTCAGCGCGCTCGGCATGTACGGCGAGATCTTCCGCCGCAACACGCACGCGTCGGGCGTCATCCCGCAGATCTCGCTCATCGTGGGCCCGTGCGCGGGCGGCGCCGTCTACTCCCCCGCCATAACCGACTTCACGGTGATGGTGGACCAGACGTCGCACATGTTCATCACCGGCCCCGACGTCATCAAGACGGTCACCGGCGAAGACGTCGGCTTCGAGGAGCTCGGCGGCGCGCGCACGCACAACACCACCTCCGGTGTCGCGCACCACATGTCGGGCGACGAGAAGGACGCGATCGAGTACGTCAAGTCCCTCCTGTCGTACCTGCCGTCGAACAATCTCTCCGAGCCGCCGGCGTTCCCCGAGACCGCCGACACGGCCGTCACCGACGAGGACCGGGAGCTGGACACGCTCATCCCGGACTCGGCGAACCAGCCGTACGACATCCGCACGGTGATCGAGCACGTGCTGGACGAGGGCGAGTTCCTGGAGACGCAGTCCCTGTTCGCACCCAACCTCGTCACCGGCTTCGGCCGGGTGGAGGGCTTCCCGGTCGGCATCGTGGCCAACCAGCCGATGCAGTTCGCCGGCTGCCTGGACATCAACGCCTCGGAGAAGGCGGCCCGTTTCGTACGCACCTGCGACGCGTTCAACGTGCCGGTGCTGACCTTCGTGGACGTGCCGGGCTTCCTGCCGGGCGTGGATCAGGAGTACGGCGGCATCATCCGGCGCGGGGCGAAGCTGATCTACGCGTACGCCGAGGCCACCGTCCCGCTGATCACGGTCATCACGCGGAAGGCGTTCGGCGGCGCGTACGACGTCATGGGCTCCAAGCACCTGGGTGCGGACCTCAACCTCGCCTGGCCGACCTCCCAGATCGCGGTCATGGGCGCGCAGGGCGCGGTCAACATCCTGCACCGGCGCACCATCGCGGCGGCGGAGGACCAGGAGGCGACGCGGGCGCGGCTCATCCAGGAGTACGAGGACACGCTGCTGAACCCGTACACGGCCGCCGAACGCGGCTACATCGACGCCGTGATCATGCCCTCGGAGACACGGGCCCAGGTCGTCAAGGGGCTGCGTCAGCTGCGTACGAAGCGGGAGAGCCTGCCGCCGAAGAAGCACGGCAACATCCCCCTCTAGGCCGGACAGGAGTCGTCATGATCAAGGTCGTACGCGGGAACCCGACCCCGGAGGAGCTGGCCGCCGCACTGGCGGTGGTTCAGGCCCGGGCCGCGGCCAGTGCCGAGGCCGCGGCTGCCGGGGCGGCTCTGTCCCCGATACCGGAGGGCTGGTCGGACCCCGCGCGTATCGCACGGGCCAGCAGGCCGCAGCCGGGCCCACGGTCGTGGGCGCGCAGCTACTGGCCTGCCTGAGGCCGCTTTCCAGCATGGGCCGGGCCCCGCGTCGGGGGGCCCGGCCCATGCTGGATCGCGCCGAAGGACTCCGCACGGAGCCGACGGAGGGCTGCGCGCGGGCGGGGTGTGCGTGGTCCCGACGGGGGAGACGGGTTGAGTACGCGTACTCAGGCGCGAGGCGGCGCTCGGTCGCAGCATCGAAGGCATGCTCTGGTCCGACCCGAAGAACGAGCCGCCCAAGGAACTGCGCGACATGCAGGCGATGCTCCGCCGCGCGGGGATTCTGCTGGCGCTGGCCATGGTGGTGGGGATGGTCGTGGCGGGCCTCCGGTGAGGGCGCGGCGGGGGCCGTTGACCGAACCGGGACTCCGCCCAGACGCTGCGCGGCGTCGCCGCCGGCCGCAGGCACACCCGGCCTCGCTGGGCGCACGCCCACCCACGGCCGCCAGGCCGTAGGGGGAGTTCGAGGCGCGGGGGCCGGGAGTGAGCCTTGCGGCACGCCGCACGGGCACAGCACCACCAGGCCATCGGCCCACCTGCCACGCCCGGCGCGCGAAGCGCGGGATCCGGGACATAGCCCCGCAAGCACGCCACACCGGCACAGCACCACCAGGCCATCGGCCCACCTGCCACGCCGATGTGCGAAGCGCGGGGGCAGAGCCCTTGAGGAGGAGGATCAGAGCGGGGACGGAGGCCCTCGAAGCCGCGTGCGGGCGGCCGCCTAACATGGCCGCATGACCTCCCCCGCCCGTCCGCGTCTCGTGCTCGCGTCCGCCTCTCCCGCGCGGCTCAACCTGCTCAAGCAGGCCGGGCTCGATCCGCATGTCATCGTCAGCGGTGTCGACGAGGACGCCCTCAGCGCGCCCACCCCGGCCGAACTCGCGCTGGCGCTCGCCGAGGCCAAGGCCGCCGCGGTCGCCGCGCGGCCCGAGGCCGCCGGTGCGCTGCTCATCGGGTGCGACTCCGTGCTGGAGCTCGACGGCCAGGCGCTCGGCAAGCCCGCCGACGCCGAGGAGGCCACCGCCCGGTGGAAGGCGATGCGTGGCCGGGCGGGCGTGCTGCGGACCGGGCACTGTGTCATCGACACGTCCACCGGCCGGCAGGTGTCCGCGACCGCGTCCACGACCGTACGGTTCGCCGAGCCGACGGATGCCGAGATCGCCGCCTACGTCGCGAGCGGCGAACCGCTGCACGTGGCGGGCGCGTTCACGCTCGACGGGCTCTCCGCCCCCTTCGTCGAGTCCATCGAGGGCGACCACAGCAACGTCATCGGCCTCTCCCTGCCGCTGCTGCGCAAGCTGTTCGCCGAGTTGGGCATTTCGATCACCGACCTCTGGGTCTGACGATCCTCCGGGTCCGGCGATCTCCGGATCCGACCGTCAGGCCGACGGTCAAGCGGGCGGTCATGCGGTCGATCACGTCGGCGCTCACGGGGGTCACGCGGGGTCACGCGGGCGCGGCCTCCTTCGGGGCCGCCTCCTGCTCCGGAGCGTCGTCGCCGCCGTACGTGATCAGGGACAGCACCAGCAGGCCGAGCACCAGCATCATCCAGGCGAACGCCGGCCAGCCGACCAGGCCCACCGTCAGCGCGCCCAGCACCCCGTGCACGACCGCACAGCCGATCAGCAGGATGCGGGGGAACCGGCCGGGCGCCCGGTCGCGTATGCCCATCAGGAGCAACAGCGCGCCGCACACCGCGAGGAACAACCCCGAGCCGATCCCCATACCCCAGGTGCCGGCGGCCATCGCGTCCGGGTCGAGACCGTCCAGTGACATGCTCTGCGCCTCGACGAAACGGGCCATGATCCCGTTGATCACGACGATGCCGACGGCCTCCACCAGCAGGACGATCGCAGCCACGACGGCCACCGGTCTGCGCACCATGGCGCCCCCAACCCTCTGTTACCGGACGTACGTACGACAACGCGAACGCTACTGACCAGTAAACGCAGGGACAAGAGGCGTGACACTCTCCGTCACACGGCAAAGATTCATTGGGCCATTCGTAGGGACTCCACAAAGAAACCCATTCGGCCGCTGCGTCCTCGAACAGAGACCTTGGCCACACCAGAGGGCTACTGTGCGAGGGAGGAACCCGTCGTACCGTGGTGCGACAAGGGATTTCGCGTGTCAGCGAGCCTCGAATCACGCTCCGTGTGGGCAAGCTCACCATTGGGGACGGGTCGAAAGGCCGTGTCGGCAGTCCCTAAACTCAGCTTGTTTCAAGGAGGGAGCCATCGTGCGCAAGGTGCTCATCGCCAACCGTGGCGAAATCGCTGTCCGCGTTGCCCGTGCCTGCCGGGACGCCGGGATCGCGAGCGTAGCCGTCTACGCCGATCCGGACCGGGACGCTCTGCATGTCCGGGCGGCCGACGAAGCGTTCGCCCTGGGCGGTGACACCCCGGCCGCCAGTTACCTGGACATGGCCAAGGTGCTGCAGGCCGCGGCCGATTCGGGAGCGGACGCCGTCCACCCCGGCTACGGCTTCCTGTCCGAGAACGCGGAGTTCGCCCAGGCGGTGATCGACGCGGGGCTGACCTGGATCGGTCCGCCGCCGCAGGCGATCCGCGATCTTGGTGACAAGGTCGCCGCCCGTCATATCGCCCAGCGCGCCGGCGCCCCGCTGGTCGCGGGCACGCCCGACCCGGTCTCCGGGGCGGACGAGGTCGTCGCGTTCGCGCGGGAACACGGTCTGCCGATCGCCATCAAGGCCGCGTTCGGCGGTGGCGGCCGTGGTCTGAAGGTCGCCCGCACGCTGGAAGAGGTCCCGGAGCTCTACGACTCCGCCGTCCGCGAGGCCGTCGCCGCCTTCGGCCGCGGCGAGTGCTTCGTCGAGCGCTACCTGGACAAGCCGCGTCACGTGGAGACCCAGTGCCTGGCCGACAGCCACGGCAACGTCGTGGTGGTCTCCACCCGTGACTGCTCGCTGCAGCGCCGCCACCAGAAGCTGGTGGAGGAGGCCCCGGCGCCGTTCCTGACGGACGAGCAGAACGCCGAGTTGTACCGCGCGTCGAAGGCCATCCTCAAGGAGGCGGGCTACGTCGGCGCCGGCACGGTCGAGTTCCTCGTCGGTGTCGACGGCACGATCTCCTTCCTCGAGGTCAACACCCGTCTCCAGGTCGAGCACCCGGTCACCGAAGAGGTCACCGGCATCGACCTGGTGCGCGAGATGTTCCGTATCGCCGACGGCGAGAAGCTGGGCTACGACGACCCCGCCGTGCGCGGCCACTCCTTCGAGTTCCGGATCAACGGCGAGGACCCGGGCCGCGGCTTCCTGCCCGCGCCCGGCACCGTCACCACCTTCCGCCCGCCGACCGGCCCGGGTGTCCGCCTGGACGCGGGCGTCGAGTCCGGCTCCGTCATCGGCCCGGCGTGGGACTCCCTGCTCGCCAAGCTGATCGTCACCGGCGCCACTCGTGAGCAGGCGCTGCAGCGCGCGGCGCGTGCGCTGGCGGAGTTCGAGATCGAGGGCATGGCGACCGCCGTTCCGTTCCACCGCGCGGTCGTGGCCGACCCGGCGTTCACCGCCGACCCGTTCCGGGTCCACACGCGCTGGATCGAGACCGAGTTCGTCAACGAGATCAAGCCGTTCGCCGTCCCCGCAGAGGCCGAGGAGGACGAGGCCGGCCGCGAGACGATCGTGGTCGAGGTCGGCGGCAAACGCCTGGAGGTCTCGCTGCCCTCCTCGCTGGGCATGACGCTGGCGCGCACGGGCCTGGCGGCGGGCGCGAAGCCGAAGCGCCGGGCGGCGAAGAAGTCCACCTCGGCCGCCTCGGGCGACACGCTCACGTCGCCGATGCAGGGCACCATCGTCAAGGTCGCCGTGGAGGAGGGCCAGGAGGTCACGGAGGGCGATCTGATCGTCGTCCTCGAGGCGATGAAGATGGAGCAGCCGCTCAACGCGCACCGCTCCGGCACCGTCAAGGGCCTCGCGGCGGAGGTCGGCGCATCGCTGACCTCCGGCGCAGTCATCTGCGAGATCAAGGACTGACGCAGCACGTCAGCATGTGGGGCCCGCCCCTGGTCCGCGTCGGCGGCCCGGGGGCGGGCCCCACATACATGTCCACTCACGGCGGGCCGCCGATCCGGCAATGGCATCCTGGAACCGGAGTGGACTCCGGAAGGACGAGGCGATGGCAACCAGTACGGTCGGCACGACCGCGGACACGACAGCGGGCGCGCCCGCACCGCGGCCCATGCGGGCCGATGCCCGCCGCAACTACGAACGTCTGCTCACCGAGGCGCGCGCCGTCTTCGCCGAGCACGGCACCGACGCGTCGCTGGAGGAGATCGCCCGCCGATCGGGCGTGGGCATCGGCACCCTGTACCGGCACTTCCCCAACCGCCACGCGATGATGAGCGCGGTCTTCCAGGAGGCGCTGGCCGACCTGTTGGCACGCTCCCGCGAACTGGTCGGCGCCGAGCAGCCCTGCGGGGCGCTCGTGGAGTGGCTGCGCGCCCTCATCACACATGCGGGTGAGTACCGGGGCCTGGCCCGCGCGCTCATGTCGGCGGCGGCGGACAGGGAGTCGGCGCTGGCGGCGTGCAGCGTCCCCCTGCGCGAGGCGGGGATGCGGCTGCTGGCACGGGCACAGGAGAGCGGCGCGGTTCGGGCGGACGTGTCGATCGGCGACCTGATGCAACTGACGAACGCGATCGCGCTGGCGGCGGAGGAAAGCCCGGAGGACGGGGAGCTGGCGGACCGCCTGCTGACGCTGACGCTCCGGGGTCTGAAGGCGGACCCGGCGACTGCCCCGAGCGGGTGAGCGGACAGGCGACCACCCGGGGCCGCCCGCGTTGAGCCGTGGCCGGCTCCGGTGCCGGGGCTCCCAGCGCCCGCGCGGGCCGGCTTCGAGCAGGAATCCGAGCCGGGACCTGAGGCGGACCCGAACCGGGACTGGGCGACTGCCCCGATCCGGTGAGCCGCGCGATGATCACGCCCGGGCCGTCCGCAGCGCTGCTGCCGACGTGTTGCCGTGATCACGACGAAGCCGGAGGCTGCCGCCTGCTGGTTCTGTCTCCGGTCATCCGTGCCTGGGCGGGTGCCCGGCGGTAGCGCGCCGCATCGGTGAGCGGGCGGCGCGCACAGCACGGGAGGGTAGGACGCCACAGCAGTGGGAGCAGAGCCGACGGCCGGGTCGCCGTGGGCAGCGGCCCGGCAGTGTGGCCGACGGCCAGGCGGCCCGGCCTCGTGACACGCGACCGGCAGGTGACTGATGGTCAGGCGTCTTGGCCGCCGGCCCGGCGTCATGGACGATGGCCCGGCATCGTCGGCGGCGACGAGGCGTTGGAGGCCGCGGCCGCGTCGTCGTGGGCAGCGGCCGGGCGTCGTTGGTGGCGGCGGCCCGACATCATGACCGATGGCCTGACATCGGTGCCGACGGCCAGGCACCATGGCCGGTCCTCCCGTTTCGGCGCCCGGGATCGGGCAACGCAACCCCCAGCCCGTAGCCGTGATCGGCGTCAGACACCCATCGTGGCGCGACAGGAACCGGCTCGTGAGCCGAGAGCCGCGATTCGGTCGCCAAGGGCCGCGTAAGCGGCTTCAGCGGCGGCGGAGGTCCGCGACCCGGGGTGAACGGTCCTGGAGTTGCTCCGGGGCCAGGGCGCCGCCCGCACTGCGCAGGGGGGCGCGGGTGCGGCGCTGGCCGGGGAGCGGGACCTCGTGGCGGGCGGTGGCCGCCGTGGCCGCCGCCCCCGCCACGGTGATCTGTACGCCCTGGTCCGCCAGCGCCTGCAGCTCCGTCGCCGCCCGGTCGTCATGGGGCGGGGGCTCGTCCGTCACCAGGCGGGTGATCACGTCCGTGGGCACGGTCTGGAACATCGTGTCGGTGCCGAGCTTGGTGTGGTCGGCCAGCACGACGACCTCCGCGGCGGCCTGCACCAGGGCCCGGTCCACGCTCGCCGAGAGCATGTTGGACGTGGACAGCCCCCGCTCGGCGGTGAGCCCGCTCCCCGAGAGGAAGGCCCGCGAGACGCGCAGTCCCTGGAGCGACTGCTCGGCCCCGCTGCCCACCAGGGCGTAGTTGGAGCCGCGCAACGTCCCGCCGGTCATGACCACTTCGACCCGGTTGGCATGGGCGAGCGCCTGCGCCACCAGCAGCGAGTTGGTGACCACGGTAAGGCCGGGGACGCGGGCGAGCCGGCGCGCCAGCTCCTGCGTCGTGGTCCCGGCACCCACCACGATGGCCTCGCCCTCTTCGACGAGTCCGGCGGCGACATCCGCGATGGCCGTCTTCTCGGCCGTCGCGGACAGGGATTTCTGCGGGAAGCCGGACTCGCGGGTGAAGCCGCCCGGCAGTACCGCACCGCCGTGCCGGCGGTCGAGGAGTCCTTCTGCCTCCAGTGCCCGCACGTCCCGCCGTACGGTCACTTCGGAGGTCTGGACGACGCGGGCGAGCTCACGGAGCGACACGGCTCCGTTGGCGCGCACCATTTCGAGGATCAACTGACGACGTTCTGCAGCGAACACGAAACTGACAGTAACCCCACCGCCCATCAGTTTTCAGCTCTATGCGCCGGATAGCGGAAATTGCGCATTTGAGAGGCCGCCAAGTGGTATAGGCGGCCTCTCAGTTGATCGCTTGCCGCGCGGAGTGCCGGGGTTCGCCGGGTTTCGTCCCCCGCCGGGCGCCGTCAGCTCTCGGCGGTTGCCTTGCGGGTGTGCAACTGGCGTGCCACCTCGGCGATCGAGCCCGACAGAGACGGGTACACGGTGAAAGCGTTTGCGATCTGTTCCACCGTCAGGTTGTTGTCGACGGCGATCGAGATGGGGTGGATCAGTTCCGAAGCACGCGGTGAGACGACGACACCGCCGACCACGATCCCCGTGCCCGGCCGGCAGAAGATCTTGACGAAACCGTCCCTGATGCCCTGCATCTTGGCCCGCGGGTTGCGCAGCAGCGGGAGTTTGACGACGCGGGCGTCGATCCTGCCCGCGTCGACGTCCGCCTGGGTGTAGCCGACCGTCGCGATCTCGGGGTCGGTGAAGACGTTCGAGGAGACGGTCTTCAGGTTCAGCGGGGTGACCGCGTCGCCCAGGAAGTGGTACATCGCGATACGGCCCTGCATCGCCGCCACCGAGGCGAGGGCGAAGATGCCGGTGACGTCACCGGCCGCGTAGACGCCGGGGGCGGAGGTGCGCGAGACCTTGTCGGTCCAGATGTGGCCGGAGTCCTTCAGCCGTACGCCGGCCTCCTCCAGACCCATGCCCGCGGTGTTCGCGATCGCGCCGACCGCCATCAGGCAGTGCGTGCCGGAGATGACCCGGCCGTCGGAGAGCGTGACCTCGACCCGGTCGCCGACCCGCTTGGCGGACTCGGCGCGGGAGCGGGCCATGACGTTCATGCCCCGGCGGCGGAAGACCTCCTCCAGGACCGCGGCCGCGTCGGGGTCCTCGCCCGGCAGGACGCGATCGCGGGAGGAGACGAGCGTGACGCGCGAGCCGAGCGCCTGGTAGGCGCCGGCGAACTCCGCGCCGGTGACACCGGAACCGACCACGATGAGCTCCTCGGGGAGCTCGTTCAGGTCGTACACCTGCGTCCAGTTCAGGATGCGCTCGCCGTCGGGCAGGGCGTCGGGGATCTCGCGCGGGTGGCCGCCGGTCGCGATCAGGACGGCGTCCGCGACGAGCGTCTCCTCGCTGCCGTCGGCGGCACGCACGATCACCTTGCGGGAGCCGTCCATCGCCTGCTGCCCGTCGAGGCGGCCGCGGCCGCGCATGACGCGGGCGCCGGCGCGGGTGACGGAGGCGGTGATGTCATGCGACTGGGCGAGCGCGAGACGCTTGACACGCCGGTTGACCTTGCCGAGGTCGACGCCGACGACGCGGGCCGCCTGCTCGATGTGCGGGGTGTCGTCGGCCACGATGATGCCGAGCTCCTCATAGGAGGAGTCGAAGGTCGTCATGACCTCGGCGGTGGCGATCAGGGTCTTCGAGGGCACGCAGTCGGTCAGCACCGACGCCCCGCCCAGACCGTCGCAGTCGACGACGGTCACCTCCGCACCCAGCTGGGCGGCGACGAGCGCCGCCTCATAGCCGCCGGGTCCGCCACCGATGATCACGATCCGGGTCACGAAAAAGTCCGCCTCGCATTGTCGGTCCCGGCCCGCCTGCCCGCTCTGCCGGGGGTCCGGGGGTCCCCCCGGGGAATGCAGTACGTACTTCATTGTCCCGCACCGCGTCGCGGTTCTCGCCCCGGGGGCGGTATACGGCCGCGACCACGGCACTTGCCCTCGCCCGGGCGTCCGCCGACCGTCGCGCACACCCGGACATGTCGGCCGCTCCGCCGCCCGCTCCCGTACCCTCGACCCCATGTCGCTCTACGCCGCGTACGCCGGCAACCTCGACGCGCGGCTGATGACCCGCCGCGCACCGCACTCGCCGCTGCGCGGCACCGGCTGGCTGAACGGCTGGCGGCTCACCTTCGGCGGCGAGCAGATGGGCTGGGAGGGGGCGCTCGCCACCATCGTGGAGGCACCGCGGTCCCAGGTCTTCGTCGCGCTGTACGACATCGCGCCGAAGGACGAGGACTCGATGGACCGCTGGGAGGGTGTCGGCCTCGACATCTACCGGCGCATGCGGGTGCGGGTGCACACGCTGGACGGCGAGGAGGCGGCCTGGGTGTATGTGCTGAACGCGTACGAGGGCGGGCTGCCGTCCGCCCGCTACCTGGGCGAGATCGCGGACGCGGCGGAGTCGGCGGGGGCACCCCACGACTATGTGATGGAGCTCCGCAAGCGCCCCTGCTGAGGTCCGCCGCAAGCGCCCGTGCTCAGGTCCGCCGCAAGCGCCCCTGCTCAGGTCCGGCCCCGCCCGGAGGGCGCCTTCCGGCCCACCTCGGTGCCCGCGCGGTGACGCTCCGCTCATTCGTCGGAAACGACAAGGCAACGATCCGGAGACCGTGTACTGCGTCATCTACGCGCGTAGGGATTGTCGGGTTACCCTCGTCGGCGTGAACGCTTCTGTGAATCCGGACCTCATCGGCGCTCTCGCCGACCCCCATGCCGCGGCCGACGCCGCCGCCGCGCGGCTGCGCGAGCTGACCGGCACCGAGACCCATGACGTCGCGCTGGTGATGGGCTCCGGCTGGGCCCCCGCGGTCGACGCGCTCGGCGCGCCCGAGGCCGAGTTCCCCGTCACCGAACTGCCCGGCTTCCCCCCGCCGGCGGTCGAGGGCCATGGCGGCAAGATCCGCTCGTACCGCATCGGCGACAAGCGCGCGCTGGTCTTCCTGGGCCGTACGCACTTCTACGAGGGCCGTGGCGTCGCCGCCGTCTCCCACGGCGTGCGCACCGCCGTCGCCGCCGGCTGCAAGACCGTCGTGCTGACGAACGGCTGCGGCGGTCTGCGCGAGGGCATGCGCCCGGGTCAGCCGGTGCTGATCAGCGACCACATCAACCTCACGGCCACGTCGCCGATCATCGGCGCCAACTTCGTGGATCTGACGGACCTGTACTCCCCACGGCTGCGGGCACTGTGCAAGGAGGTGGACGAGTCGCTGGAGGAGGGCGTGTACGTCCAGTTCCCCGGCCCGCACTACGAGACCCCGGCCGAGATCAACATGGTCCGCGTGATGGGCGGCGACCTCGTCGGCATGTCCACGGTCCTCGAGGCGATCGCCGCACGCGAGGCGGGCGCCGAAGTGCTGGGCATCTCCCTGGTGACGAACCTGGCGGCGGGCCTGACGGGCGAGCCGCTGAACCACGAGGAGGTCCTGCAGGCGGGCCGGGACTCGGCGGCGCGGATGGGTGAGCTGCTGACGCGGGTGCTGGACCGCATCTGAGCCGGTGCGGTCGGGGGCGGCGCGCCGCAAGACGTTTTCCGTCGGGGGCCCGGCCCATTTCTTGGCGCTGCGCCCCGGGGGTACCAGCCCCGGCCCCGTACCGCTTGGCGCGGGAGCCTCGGTCTTCCCTGGCCTTCGCCAGGGGCCCGGAGGGGCCGGCCTCGCTGGGGCGCGGCACCCCGGCCCGTCCGGCAACCCCGGTCGGGCCTGGCTCGGTGTCGCACGGCACCCTGGGCCACCGAACCCCATCGGGCTCACCCACCCCCGCCGAACCCGCCGGCCCCAACGGGCCCATCGTCGGCTCACCAGCCCCGCCGGGCTCACCTGGCCCACCGGCCGTCCCCGTCGGCGGGCCAGGGTTCGGGGCCGGGCCCCGACGAGCGCGCCGCGCCCGTGGCCGCGAATGGGCTGAGAATCCCGCCCCGCTGGGCGCACCTTCCACGGCCGTCAGGCCGTAGAGGGAGCTTGAGGCCCGCGGCCCGGGGCGGCGCACCGCAAGCCCGCCCCGCGGCTTCCGGCCTCTCGCCGGCGTACGAAGCGCGGGGCTCGGGGCGGAGCCCGACGGGGCCCACGGGGCAGCGCCCCGGTGGAGGCAGCGGCGCGCGCAGGGGCGGAAAAGCATCGCGCGCAGGAGCCCGGCGCGCACACTCGACGTACTCACACACGAGAGGCGGACCAACCGTGCAGCAGGACCTCATCGCGCGGGCCCAGGCGTGGCTCGCGGAGGACCCGGACAGCGAGACCCGGGACGAGCTCGGCAAGCTCATCGAGGCGCGCGACCTCTCCGAGCTGGCGGACCGGTTCGGCGGGACGCTGCAGTTCGGGACCGCCGGGCTGCGCGGGGAGCTGGGGGCCGGGCCCATGCGCATGAACCGGGTCGTCGTCATCCGGGCCGCCGCCGGGCTCGCCGCGTACCTCAAGGACAAGGGCCAGGGCGACGGCCTCGTCGTCATCGGCTACGACGCCCGCTACAAGTCCGCCGACTTCGCGCGCGACACGGCCGCCGTCATGGTCGCCGCCGGCCTGCGCGCCGCCGTGCTGCCGCGGCCCCTGCCCACGCCCGTCCTGGCCTTCGCCATAAGGAAGCTGGGCGCGGTCGCGGGCGTCGAGGTCACGGCGAGCCACAACCCCCCGCGGGACAACGGCTACAAGGTCTACCTCGGCGACGGCTCGCAGATCGTGCCGCCCGCGGACGCCGAGATCGCCGCCGAGATCGACGCGATCGCGAGCATCGACGACGTACCGCGTGCCGAGGACAGCTGGGAGACCCTCGGCGACGAGGTCGTGCAGGCGTACCTGGAACGTACGGACGCGGTCCTCACCGCCGCCTCCCCGCGTACGGCCCGTGTCGTCTACACGGCCATGCACGGCGTCGGCAAGGACGTGGTGCTCCAGGCGTTCGCACGGGCCGGCTTCCCCGCGCCCGCGCTCGTCGAGGCGCAGGCCGAGCCCGACCCCGAGTTCCCGACTGTCGCGTTCCCCAATCCGGAGGAGCCGGGCGCCATGGATCTCGCCTTCGAGACGGCCCGCCGGGTGCGTCCGGACGTCGTCATCGCCAACGACCCGGACGCGGACCGCTGCGCGGTCGCCGTCCCCGACGACTCCGCCGAGGCCGGCTGGCGCATGCTCCGCGGCGACGAGGTCGGCGCGCTGCTCGCCGAGCATCTCGTGCACAAGGGAGCCACCGGGGTCTTCGCCGAGTCGATCGTGTCCTCGTCCCTGCTGGGGCGCATCGCCCGGGCGGCCGGGCTCGGCCACGAGGAGACCCTGACCGGTTTCAAGTGGATCGCGCGGGTCGACGGTCTGCGCTACGGCTACGAGGAGGCGCTCGGCTACTGCGTCGACCCCGGCGGTGTGCGCGACAAGGACGGCATCACAGCCGCCCTCCTCGTCGCCGAACTGGTCTCCGAGCTCAAGGAGCAGGGCCGTACGCTCGACGAGCTTCTCGACGACCTCGCCGTCGCGCACGGACTGCACGCCACCGACCAGCTCTCGGTGCGGGTCGAGGATTTGGGCGTCATCGCGAACGCGATGCGCGCGCTGCGCGAGCGGCCGCCGGTGATGCTGGCGGGCCTGCGGGTGACGAGCGCCGAGGACCTGACGCGGGGCACGGACACGCTGCCGCCGACGGACGGGCTGCGCTACTACCTCGACGGCGAGTTCACCGCCCGCGTGATCGTCCGGCCGAGCGGCACCGAGCCGAAGCTCAAGTGCTACCTGGAGGTCGTGGTACCGGTCGCCGACGCGAGCGAGCTGGCCGCGGCCCGGGAGCGTGCGGCCGGTGTGCTCGCGGACATCAAGCGCGACCTCTCGTCCGCGGCCGGCATCTGAAGCCCGGCGCGCCGGAGTCGACGGCCCGCGGTCCTGCCGATGCCGGGGCCGCCGCACGACGGGAGCGTGCGGCCGCCCCGGTGAAGGCCGCCCCCGGCGGGCAGGCACCGGTACGAACGGGCTCCCGCGCCCTGCGACTCGGCACCGGTACGGGGCGGGCCACCGGCGCCCCATCGGCTCGGCACCGGTACGGGCGGGCCCCCGGCGCCCCATCGGCTCGGCACCGGTACAGGCCGGACCTCGCGGCCCGGCAGGCACTCCGACACAGGCCGATCCCGGCGGGCCGGCGGCCTCCGCGGCCCATCAGACCGCCTTGGTACGGGCCGAGGCGGCCGGAGTCGACTCCGGTACAAGCCGACCCTCAGGGCCCGGCGGCCCCTCCGGGGCCCGGCCCGTCACGTCGGCACCGGTACAGGACCAGGCCCGCGGCCCGTCGGGGCCGGCCTCGGTGCAGGCCGAGGCGAGTCGGCGTCGACTCGGTACACGCGGCCCCAGCGGCCCGGCGGCCTCTCGGGGGGCGTCAGCTCAGCACCGATACAGGCAGTACCCCGCTGCCCGGCAGGCCCTCCGATACAGGCCGACCCCCAGGCCCCGGCGGCCTCTCCGAGGCTCGTCGCCTACCCCGCTACAGGCCGACCCCCCAGGCCCCGGCCGCCTCTCCGGGGCTCGTCGCCTGCCCCGCTACAGGCCAGGCCCGCGCCCGTCAACGGCCCCGGTACAGGCCGAGGCACGGGGTCGACTCCGATACAGGCCGCCCCCACGTCCCGGCCGCCCCTCCGGGGCCCCGCGCGCGTCAGGCCAGGCCGAGCACCAGGGCGAGCAGCACCACGCCCGCCGCCATCGGGGCGAACACTTCGTATGCCCACCGCACCTGGGGCTCGCCCTGCGCGGACGAGCGCGGGGCCAGGTGTTCGGCCATGTCGCGCAGGTCCGCGATCGTCTGGTCCGCCGGCGCCATCCGCGTCTGCGTGTCGGTGACGTCCGCCGTCACCGACGTGGCGCCGTGCGGGTCGTCCGTCGCGCTGTGCATCTGCCGCCGGGCAGCGCGCTTGCGCTGGCGCAGGGAGACGGGGATGGCCCACATCTGGTACTTCGTGCCCTCGATGGTGAAGAGCTCGCTGGAGTACCCGGCCCGTACGTCCGCGACGGCGCCCCACGGCAGCGTGATCGTCCGGAACGGGTTCCTGATCCTCAGCCGCTCCTCGTTCACGAACACCGCGGGACGCATGCTGAAGGCGACGATCAACGGCACCACGAGCAGTGCGGCCGCCAGCGCCAGCCACGGCGTGCGGCCCTCGCCGCGCACGAGCGCGTCCACGACCATCCAGGCGATGAGCGCGAGCAGCAGTCCACCGCCCGCCATCCCGGCGGGCGACCGGAAGACCCGGTCGGCGTAGGAGGAGTCGGCCGGCTGCTGGGGGCTTGTCATGGGTCCGATTCTGCCGTACGCCCGCAACCGGCCGCCGGGACCGGTCCCACGAGGGACCGCCCGCGATCCACCTGTGACCTCTCCGGGCGACGCACCCCCTGTACAGGTCGCTACGCGCGTAGATATGCTCATCTGGTGACCATGCCCACCATTGCACCAGCATTCGCTGACGTGACCGCGTCCGACAGCACGCTGCGCCGCTTCCTGCACGGGCTGCCCGGCGTCGACGCCGTCGGCCTGGAAGCGCGAGCCGCGTCCCTCGGCACCCGTTCGATCAAGACCACGGCGAAGGCGTACGCCATCGACCTGGCCATCTCGATGATCGACCTGACGACGCTCGAAGGCGCGGACACCCCGGGCAAGGTCCGGGCGCTCGCCGCCAAGGCCGTCCATCCCGACCCGACCGACCGCACGACCCCGCGCACCGCGGCGGTCTGCGTGTACCCCGACATGGTGGCGACCGCCAAGGCCGCCCTGGCGGGCTCCGGTGTCAAGGTCGCCTCCGTCGCGACCGCCTTCCCGGCCGGCCGTGCCGCCCTCGACATCAAGCTCGCGGACGTCCGCGACGCCGTGGCCGCCGGCGCCGACGAGGTCGACATGGTGATCGACCGCGGCGCCTTCCTGTCCGGCAGGTACCGACAGGTCTTCGAGGAGATCCGGGCCGTCAAGGAGGCCTCCGGAAGCGCCCGGCTGAAGGTCATCTTCGAGACCGGTGAGCTCTCCACGTACGACAACATCCGCCGCGCCTCCTGGCTCGGCATGATCGCCGGCGCGGACTTCATCAAGACCTCGACCGGCAAGGTCGCGGTCAACGCCACCCCGGCCAACACCCTGCTGATGCTCGAAGCCGTCCGTGACTTCCGGAAGCAGACTGGGGTACAGGTGGGCGTGAAGCCCGCCGGCGGCATCCGCACCAGCAAGGACGCGATCAAGTTCCTCGTGCTGGTGAACGAGACCGTGGGTGACGACTGGCTGACCAACCACTGGTTCCGCTTCGGCGCCTCCAGCCTGCTGAACGACCTGCTGATGCAGCGCCAGAAGCTGGCGACCGGCCGCTACTCCGGCCCCGACTACGTGACGGTGGACTGATCATCATGGCTTCCGCATTCGAGTACGCACCCGCCCCCGAGTCACGGTCGATCGTCGACATCGCGCCCTCGTACGGCCTGTTCATCGACGGCGAGTTCGCCGACGCCGCAGACGGCAAGGTCTTCAAGACCGTCTCGCCCGCCAGCGAGGAGGTCCTCGCCGAGGTCGCCCAGGCCGGCACCGAGGACGTCGACCGCGCGGTGAAGGCCGCCCGCAAGGCGTTCGAGAAGTGGTCGGCGCTGCCCGGCTCCGAGCGCGCCAAGTACCTGTTCCGGATCGCGCGGATCATCCAGGAGCGCAGCCGCGAGCTGGCCGTCCTGGAGACGCTGGACAACGGCAAGCCGATCAAGGAGACCCGCGACGCGGACCTCCCGCTGGTCGCGGCGCACTTCTTCTACTACGCGGGCTGGGCCGACAAGCTCGACCACGCCGGCTACGGGGCGAACCCGAAGCCGCTCGGCGTCGCCGGCCAGGTCATCCCGTGGAACTTCCCGCTGCTGATGCTGGCCTGGAAGATCGCCCCGGCCCTCGCGACCGGCAACACGGTCGTACTGAAGCCCGCCGAGACGACCCCGCTCTCCGCCCTGTTCTTCGCGGACATCTGCCGCCAGGCCGGCCTGCCCAAGGGCGTCGTCAACATCCTCCCGGGATACGGGGACACCGGCGCCGCGCTCGTGGAGCACCCGGGCGTCGACAAGGTCGCCTTCACCGGCTCGACCGCGGTCGGCAAGGCCATCGCCCGCCAGGTCGCCGGGACGCGTAAGAAGGTCACCCTGGAGCTGGGCGGCAAGGGCGCCAACATCGTCTTCGACGACGCCCCCATCGACCAGGCCGTCGAGGGCATCGTCAACGGCATCTTCTTCAACCAGGGCCAGGTCTGCTGCGCGGGCTCGCGCCTGCTGGTCCAGGAGTCGGTCCAGGACGAGCTGCTGGAGTCGCTCAAGCGCCGTCTTTCCACGCTGCGCCTCGGCGACCCGCTCGACAAGAACACCGACATCGGTGCGATCAACTCCGAGGAGCAGCTGACCCGGATCACCGCGCTCGTCGAGGCGGGCGTGGCGGAGGGCGCCGAGCGCTGGTCGCCCGCCTGCGACCTCCCGACGTCCGGGTACTGGTTCGCGCCGACGCTGTTCACGAACGTCACGCAGGCGCACACCATCGCACGCGACGAGATCTTCGGCCCGGTGCTGTCCGTGCTGACGTTCCGTACGCCGGACGAGGCGGTCGCCAAGGCGAACAACAGCCAGTACGGCCTGTCCGCGGGCATCTGGACGGAGAAGGGCTCCCGCATCCTCGCGGTGGCGAGCAAGCTCCGTGCGGGTGTCGTGTGGGCCAACACGTTCAACAAGTTCGACCCGACCTCGCCCTTCGGCGGCTACAAGGAGTCGGGCTTCGGCCGCGAGGGCGGCCGCCACGGTCTGGAGGCCTACCTCGATGTCTGATCAGACGCGCCTGAGTGTCTTCAAGACCTACAAGCTGTACGTGGGCGGCAAGTTCCCGCGTTCCGAGAGCGGCCGGGTGTACGAGGTGACGGCGAAAGCATCAGCCGCTGAGGCGGCGGGCAAGGGCAAGTGGCTGGCCAACGCACCGCTGTCGTCCCGCAAGGACGCGCGTGACGCGGTCGTCGCGGCCCGGAAGGCGTTCGGGGGCTGGTCGGGCGCGACGGCGTACAACCGGGGGCAGATCCTCTACCGCGTCGCCGAGATGCTGGAGGGCCGCAAGAGCCAGTTCGTGCACGAGGTCGCGGACGCGGAGGGCCTGTCCAAGTCCAAGGCCGCCGTCCTGGTCGAGGCCACGATCGACCGCTGGGTCTGGTACGCGGGCTGGACGGACAAGATCGCCCAGATCGTGGGCGGGGCGAACCCGGTCGCGGGCCCGTTCTTCAACCTCTCCACCCCGGAGCCGACCGGTGTCGTCACGGTCCTCGCGCCGCAGGAGTCGTCGTTCCTGGGTCTGGTCTCGGTCGTCGCCCCCGTGATCGCGACCGGCAACACCGCGGTCGTCGTCGCGTCCGAGAGGGCCCCGCTCCCGGCCCTGTCGCTGGGCGAGGTGCTGGCCACCTCCGACCTGCCGGGCGGCGTGGTGAACGTGCTGTCCGGGCGTACGGCGGAGATCGCCGCCCCGCTTGCCTCGCACCAGGACGTCAACGGCATCGACCTGACCGGCGCCGACGAGGTGCTGGCGAAGGAGCTGGAGATCGCGGCCGCGGACAACCTCAAGCGGGTACTGCGTCCACAGGCTGTGGACAACGACTGGCCGGCCGACCCCGGCATCCACCGCCTGACGGCCTTCCTGGAGACCAAGACGGTCTGGCATCCCACCGGCTCGCTCGGCGCCTCCGGTTCGGCGTACTGACACCCACGGACCGAAGCCCCTGCCTCTCCGTCCGGAGGCAGGGGCTTCTTCACGGGCGCTACGGCAGCAGCGCGCCGGTGACCGGGCCGGCCACCGGCAGGTCCTCCAGCGCCTGCCCCTTGGTGATGTGGTCCGTCACGATCGCGGTGCTGACCGGCTCGAAGTCGGCGACCTGGGTGCCCACCGAGTTGTCGAGCGGGTCGACACCGGTGTTCGCCAGCGGGTGGAGCTGCATGCTCTTGAGGTGGCCGACGCCGTCCACGGACCGGGCGACCGTACCGGTCACGGTCTCCAGCGGAGCGGCACCGAGCACCGGGCCCGGGCCGGCGACGGACTCCGTACCGACGGATCCGTCGGCCGCCTGCGCGGCCGCCGAGCCCGCACCCAGTGCCGCACCCGCCGCGACAACGGTCAGCCCGGCCCGCAGAAGCGTGTGGCGCCGGTGGGAAGAAGCTGCATGACGAGCCATGAATTCCTGCCTGTTCGAGTAATCGTGGACGCACGGACAGTAGTTGAGGTGTGAGACGGGCAACCGCCCCGCCTCCAGGGGGTCCCCCGGGCGGATCGATGCGTCACACTTGTCTCCCGTGAGTTCCCAACCCATCCCGACCCGCGTGGTGCTGATCGCGGGCCCCTCCGGTTCCGGAAAATCGTCCCTCGCGGCCCGCACCGGGCTGCCGGTCCTGCATCTGGACGACTTCTACAAAGAGGGCAACGACCCGACGCTGCCCCGGGTGACGGGCAGTTCCGACATCGACTGGGACTCACCCGCGTCGTGGGACGCCGACGCCGCGGTCACCGCTATAGCGGAGGTGTGCGCCACCGGCCGCACGAACGTCCCCGTGTACGACATCTCGGCGAGCGCGCGCGTAGGTCACGAGACGTTCGCCACGGCCCGCACCCCGCTGTTCGTGGCCGAGGGCATCTTCGCGGCCGACATCGTCCGCCGCTGCCAGGAGCTCGGCGTACTGGCCGACGCCCTGTGCCTGCGCGGCCGGCCCGCCACGACGTTCCGCCGCCGCCTCGTGCGTGATCTGCGCGAGGGCCGCAAGTCGGTCCCGTTCCTGTTGCGCCGCGGCTGGCGCCTGATGCGCGCGGAACGCGGGATCGTGGCCCGTCAGACCGGCCTGGGCGCGCACCCGTGCGGCAAGGCCGAGGCCCTGGGGCGTCTCGCGGACGCGGCGGCCGGCCGTTGCCGTACGCCCGTGGCACGCCAGCCGGCCTGACGCGATTCCCGCCCGCGGACATGGGAGTGGGGCCGGACAGAACCCCCCGATCTGTCCGGCCCCACTCCGCTTCCCCCGTGGATCCCCCGTGTCCCCCGCGGATCCCGTCCCGCCGTCTCCCCCGAAACAGCGGCCCCCGTTCCCCCGTGTTCCCCCCGTGCCTTCAGGCCACCAGCTCGCCGAAGGACTCTTCCTCGTCACGGCCGAAGCTGAGGACCTCGTCCTCGCGCAGCCGTCGGAGCGACCGCCAGATGCTCGACTTCACCGTGCCGACACTGATGTCCAGGATCTCCGCGATCTCCGGGTCCGTGCGGCCCTCGTAGTAGCGCAGGACCAGCATCGTCCGCTGGAGTTCGGGAAGCCTGGCGAGCGCCTGCCACAGGACCGCGCGCAGCTCCGTGCCCCGCATCGCGTCGGTGTCGCCGGCCGTCTCCGGCAGCTCCTCCGTCGGGTACTCGTTCAGCTTGCGCCGGCGCCAGGCGCTGATGTGCAGATTGGTCATGGTGCGGCGCAGATAGCCGCCGACGGCCGCCTTGTCGGTGATCCTGTCCCAGGCGCGGTACGTCGAGAACAGCGCGCTCTGCAGCAGATCCTCGGCCTCGTACCGGTCGCCGGTCAGGTGGTAGGCGGTCGCGTACAGAGAGGCGCGGCGCTCCTGGACGTAGGCGGTGAACGCGGCTTCCGCGGACCCCGACTCCGGCAGGTTCGACCGTTCCCCCGTTGCCTCTCCGTACGCCGTTCCCCGGTCGGTCACGGCCACCATGTACGTCGCCTTGTGCTGACGCCCGGCGCCGCGAACGCACCCCCGCCCTCCCCCTTGCTCCGGGCTTCGCCCGAGCAGGGAGGTGCCCCCGACCGCGCCGGACTTCTCCGCGCTCCGTACGACGTCGTGGAGACGCGTGACAACTGCGCTTGAGGTGGTGCTGTGCAGTGCGTTCATCTCGCGCCCCCCGTCGAGTGGAGTCTGCTTCGTTCCGTGTGACAAGAAGCTTGCCCGGGCTCTTTCATCGCGGTGTCCGCCGACTGTCACAGGCGCGTCACAGAGGCCGGGGACAACGGTGATGTGCCAAGGAGTCGAACGTTGCCGACCGCATGGGCCAGAATGGGCCCGTGCCTTTCCTGTTGCTGATCGAGGACGACGACGCCATCCGCACGGCCCTCGAACTCTCCCTGTCCCGCCAGGGCCACCGTGTGGCCACCGCGGCGACGGGAGAAGACGGCCTGCAGCTGCTGCGCGAGCAGCGGCCGGACCTGATCGTGCTGGATGTGATGCTGCCCGGAATCGACGGCTTCGAGGTGTGCCGCCGCATCAGGCGCACCGATCAGCTGCCGATCATCCTGCTGACCGCCCGCAGCGACGACATCGACGTGGTCGTCGGGCTGGAGTCCGGCGCCGACGACTATGTGGTCAAACCGGTGCAGGGGCGGGTGCTGGACGCCCGTATCCGTGCCGTACTGCGCCGCGGCGAGCGGGAGTCCACCGACTCGGCGACCTTCGGCTCCCTGGTGATCGACCGCTCCGCGATGACGGTCACCAAGAACGGCGGCGATCTGCAGCTCACGCCCACCGAGCTGCGGCTGCTGCTGGAGCTGAGCCGCAGGCCGGGACAGGCGCTTTCCCGCCAGCAGCTGCTGCGCCTGGTGTGGGAGCACGACTACCTCGGCGATTCGCGTCTGGTGGACGCGTGTGTGCAGCGGTTGCGGGCGAAGGTCGAGGACGTGCCTTCCTCACCGACCCTGATCCGTACGGTGCGTGGCGTCGGCTACCGGCTGGACGCTCCGCAGTGACCCACGGGCTTGGCGCGTGCGCGCCGGACGGGACCGTTCGGTGAGCGGTGGTACGGACAAGGGTGCGGCGGACGGCGCGGACCGCATCGGGGGCGGCGCGCGGCGTGGGCCGCTCGCCGGACTGCGGCTGACGAGCCTGCGGCTGCGCCTCGTGGTCGTCTTCGCGCTGGTCGCGCTGACCGCGGCGGTCTCCGCCTCCGGCATCGCGTACTGGCTCAACCGCGAGGCGGTGCTCACCCGCACCCAGGACGCGGCGCTCGGCGACTTCCGGCAGGAGATGCAGAACCGGGCGGCGGCGCTGCCGCTGCGGCCCACCCAGGCCGAACTGCAGAAGACCGCCGAGCAGATGGCGAGCGGCGGCGACCACAGCGTGGTGCTGATCGCCGAGCGCGCCGAGGGCAAGCCGATCACCGGGGTGTCCGACCGCGACGAGTTCACGATGGCGGACGTGCCGCGGTCGCTTCAGGACGCGGTGAACGACCGGCAGGACGTCGGCGCCGGCAACTCCGATCCGTACCACCTGTACTGGCAGCGCACCGAGCGCCGCGGCGAGCCGTATCTCGTCGGCGGTACGCGGATCACCGGCGGCGGGCCGACCGGCTATCTGTACACCTCGCTCGACCAGGAGCGCCAGGACCTCAACTCCCTGGCCTGGTCGCTGGGTATCGCCACACTGCTGGCCCTCATCGGCTCGGCGCTGCTCGCCCAGGCCGCCGCCACGACCGTGCTCAAGCCGGTGCACCGGCTGGGCGAGGCGGCCAGGCGGCTCGGCGAGGGCAAGCTCGACACCCGGCTGCGGGTCTCGGGTACGGACGAACTGGCCGAGCTGGCACGGACGTTCAACAAGACGGCCGCGTCACTGGAGAAGAAGGTCGCGGACATGAGCGCGCGGGAGGAGTCGAGCCGGCGGTTCGTCGCCGACATGTCCCACGAGCTGCGCACCCCGTTGACCGCGCTGACCGCCGTCACGGAGGTGCTCGAGGACGAGGCCGACAGCCTCGACCCGATGATCGCCCCGGCCGTGAACCTCGTGGTGAGCGAGACGCGGCGGCTGTACGACCTCGTGGAGAACCTGATGGAGGT
Source organism: Streptomyces sp. NPDC018833 (assembly GCF_044390825.1). Taxonomy (NCBI): domain Bacteria; kingdom Bacillati; phylum Actinomycetota; class Actinomycetes; order Kitasatosporales; family Streptomycetaceae; genus Streptomyces; species Streptomyces sp. NPDC018833. Next base: position 91,653 of record NZ_JBIRZM010000023.1, read on the forward strand.
CACCCGCTTCGACGCGGGCACCGCAAGGCTCGTGCTCGACACGGTGGACGTGGCCGACCAGGTCACCGCGTGCGTCGACGCGCGCGCCTGGCTGGATGCCGTCGAACTGGACGCCGAGCGCGGGATCATGGCGCGCCTGGACCCCCGCCGGCTCGATGTGATCCTGGCCAATCTGATCGGCAACGCCCTCAAGCACGGCGGCTCCCCGGTACGGGTGTCCGTGCGGCTGGGCGAAAACGATCTGATCATCGAGGTACGGGACCACGGGCCGGGCATCCCCGAGGACGTCCTGCCGCACGTCTTCGACCGGTTCTACAAGGCCAGCGCCTCGCGGCCGCGCTCCGAGGGAAGCGGTCTCGGTCTGTCGATCGCCGTCGAGAACGCCCATATCCACGGCGGCGAAATCACCGCGGCCAACTCCCCGGACGGGGCAGGCGCCGTCTTCGTCCTGCGCCTGCCCCGTGACGCGTCCGAGAGCGCGGACTGCGAGGCGGCCCGGGCGGACGACGCGGACAGCGAAAACGGCGGCCATGGTGTCGGCCGCGAGCGGGGAGAGGGGGACACGCAGTGATACTCCCCGGAACATCGGCGGCCCGCCGGCCGACGGCCGCACTGGCCGCGCTGGCCGCTTTGGCCGGCGCACTCGCGCTCGCGGGCTGCGGGATCAGGCCCACACAGGTGCCCGTGGACGCCGGGCCCGCGCCCTCACGCGTTCCGTGCGAGGTGTCCGGCGTCGACATCGCACCCCAGGCGGGGCGTACGGGCCTCCCGGTCCGCGTGTATCTGGTGTGCGCTTCGCAGCTGGTGTCGGTCGACCGCACGGCGGGGACGACGGAGGAGAAGGCCCCGGCCGACCGCGTCGCGACCGCGCAGGCATTGCTCGACGAGCTCCAGCGGGAGCCGTCGGCCCCCGAGCACGAGGCGGGCTTCTCCACGTACGTACGCGGGCCGCTGCTGCTGAACGCCGGACGGCGCGACGACCCCGCCGGGGCGCTGCGCCTGAGCCGCCAGCCGGAGGACCTGCCGCCGGCCGCGCTGGCACAGATCGTGTGCACCCTGCTGGAGAACGGGGCGACGGCGGACGGCTCGGTGCTGCTGGGCGGCCCGGGCGACTACGCCCCGCGTGCCTACACCTGTCCGGACGCGACGAAGGAGCGCCCCGACGCGGTGCTCCCGACGGCGGGCCCGCCGGGCCCGCCGCACTGAGCCCGGGTTCGGCGGCGGGCGGCGTCCGGCCGGTATAGCCGGGCCCGCCGCGCTGAGCCCACGAGTTCGGGGGCGCGACACCACGCGCTCGTCGCGTCGGGTGTCGCCTCACGGGGTCGGTGCCATACGTCCGGCGAAGCCGGATGGCGTGCCGCTCGGTTCCGGGCGGGGGCGGGACGGGCCCGGTCTTCGGGGGGTGCCCCGCTCGGGCATTGCCGCCACACCCCGGCGTACGCGCGCGGCGTACCGAGCTCGGCGGAGCAGGGGCGGGACCCCGTCTACCCAGGGGCGCCCCGCTCGGGCATTGCCGCACATCCCTGCGTGAGCGGGCGGCGTATAAGCCGGGGGTGACGTGCCGCTCGGTTCCGAGCAGGGACGGGACCCGGTTTTGGAGGGCGCCCAGGCAGGGCGGTGCCGCACACCCCGCGTACGCGGACGGTGTTCCGAGCTGGGCGGAGCCGGGCGGGCGCGGAGCTGGGCGGGCGCGGAGCTGGGCGGGCGCGGAGCTGGGCGGGCGCGGAGCTGGGCGGGCGCGGAGCCGGGCGGGCGCGGAGCCGGGCGGGCGCGGAGCCGGGCGGGCGCGGAGCCGGGCGGGCGCGATCTGCCCGGGGCCCTCGGCAGGGCGGTGCCGCACACCCCGCGAACGCGGGCGGCGTTCCGCGCGGGTCCGGGTGGGACCGTCCCTTCCGACAGGGGCGGAACCGTTTCGCGGGGAGGCGGCGTCTTGGGGGGCGTGCAGCGTCAAGGCCTGGGCGGCAGTGCCGCCATCCTCTTCCGCGCGACGGGGCTCGTACTCCTCCTCGCCCATCTGCTGCTCGTCGCTTGGCTGACACTGCGCCCACGCGACGTGCTGTGGGTGACGGCGGCGAATCTCGAACCGTTCGCCGGGATCCAGGCAGCCCTGGTGCTGGGGCCGTTGGAGGCCGCCCGGCACATCGGCGAGGGGCTGCTCCTGCTGTCGCCGCTCGGCGTGCTCCTGCCCATGGCCGGCGGCCGGCTGGCGGTCTCCCCGTGGGCCTCGCTGACCCGTACGGTCGCCGCCGGCGTGCTGCTGTCGCTCGGCATCGAGCTGCTCCAGACCGGCGTGCCCGGCCAGGTCGTCGACATCGACTCGATCCTGCTCAACACCTGCGGCGTCGCGCTCGCCCACCTCGCCGTCGTCCCCGCGGGCCGTGCCCGGCTGCGCCGCAGGCTGCTGCACCCGGGCGGTCGGTCGGCTCTGCGCGGGGGCGGCCGTGGGCAGGAGCCTCGGACCATGCGGGACGAGGGTTCTCAGGGGGCGACCCCGACGATTCCCAGGGTCGGGATCGCCCCGTAGAGCGACGCTTCGCCCGCATTCGGAGCGCGACCATGGAGACATCGGGAGCGCACATCCAAAGGCTCCCCGACCGCTCTCGTGAAGGAGCCCACCATGGCCGCACTTGCCCGCCCCCGTGACTGGGGGAACCTCCCACGCCGGAGGCGCGAGGGGAGCGTGCTCGGCGGAGTGTGCGCAGCGCTGGCCCGGCGTTTCGGCACCTCCGCGACCACGATGCGCGTGATCTTCGTCGTCTCGTGCCTGCTGCCCGGGCCGCAGGTCCTGCTCTACCTGGCGCTGTGGCTGCTGCTGCCGTCGGAGAAGAACGCGACCGCCGCCTGGTGAAACCCCGGCGCACGGGCGCCCTCGCGGCTTCACAGCGCACCCGCGTGGGGCGCACACCCTGTTCGGGTGTGCGCCCCACGCGGGTGCGGCCATCGCGGCACGTCGGCACGGGTTCGTCAGCCCGCGAGTCCGCCAGGGAGTCCGCCGAGCAGACCGCCGCGGAGCTTCGCCGTCTTCAGGCCGCCGAGCAGGCCGGCGACCGGCGCCGCGGGGTCCTTGGACGACAGCACCTTGCCGGCCGCGCCCTGGACGGCTCCGGGCAGCGTGGCGGCGGAGTTCTTCAGCGCCGACTGGCCGCCGGCGAGGGCCTGCGGGGCGCCCGTCGGAAGACTGCCGGCGACTTCCTGGACCGGGGCGAGGTGGGAGACGGGGCCGAGCGCACCGGTCGCGTCGGGCAGCGTGGGTGCGGCGGATGCCGTACCGGCGGCGGCAGCGGCGAAGGCGGCGCCGAGGGCGGCGACACCGAGGGTCTTTGCGGATTGCTTCATCGCAGACAAATCCTTGGGGACGACAACTATGAGCGGCTCCGCAAGCTAGTCAGCCTCGCACAGGCGCCGCAAACACGGCGAAGCGGCCGGAAATTGACGCCTCCGGCCGCTTGGGTGTACGCGTGTCGCCGTGTCCGGCGGGCGCTCAGTTCCCGGTCGTCGCGGTCTGCCGGAACAGCCATTCGGACTTCAGCTCGGCATAGCCGGGCTTGATCACATCGTTGATCATCGCCAGTCGTTCATCGAAAGGAATGAATGCCGACTTCATCGCATTGACGGTGAACCACTGCATGTCGTCGAGCGTGTATCCGAACGCCTCGTTCAGCAGCTCGAATTCACGACTCATGCTGGTGCCACTCATCAGCCGGTTGTCGGTGTTGACCGTGGTCCTGAAGTGGAGTCTGCGCAGCAGGCCGATGGGGTGGGCGGCGTACGAGTCGGCCGCGCCGGTCTGCAGGTTGGACGTCGGGCACATCTCCAGCGGGATGCGCTTGTCCCGCACGTACGCGGCGAGCCGGCCCAGCTTCACGGATCCGTCGTCGGCCACCTCGATGTCGTCGATGATGCGCACCCCGTGGCCGAGGCGGTCGGCACCGCACCACTGGAGCGCCTGCCAGATCGAGGGCAGGCCGAAGGCCTCACCGGCATGGATCGTGAAGTGGTTGTTCTCGCGCTTGAGGTACTCGAACGCGTCGAGGTGCCGGGTGGGCGGGTAGCCCGCCTCGGCTCCGGCGATGTCGAATCCGACGACGCCGGCGTCACGGTAACGGTTGGCCAGTTCGGCGATCTCCAGGGCGCGGGCGGCGTGCCGCATCGCGGTCAGCAGCGCGCCGACGCGGATGCGGTGACCGCTCTCCCTGGCCCGGCGCTCCCCTTCGCGGAAACCGTCGTTGACCGCCTCGACGACCTCTTCGAGGGTGAGCCCGCGCTCCAGGTGCTGCTCGGGGGCGTAGCGGACCTCGGCGTAGACGACCCCGTCCTCCGCCAGGTCCTCGGCGCATTCGGCGGCCACGCGGAAGAGCGCGTCGCGGGTCTGCATGACGGCGCAGGTGTGCGCGAACGTCTCCAGATACCGTTCCAGGGAACCGGAGTCGGCGGCCTCGCGGAACCAGACGCCGAGCTTGTCGGGCTCGGCCTCGGGCAGGGTCTCGTAGCCGATGTCACGGGCGAGTTCGATGATCGTGCCCGGACGCAGACCGCCGTCGAGGTGGTCGTGGAGCAGGACCTTCGGGGCGCGGCGGATCTGGTCCCCGGTGGGCGAATTGAGGGTCTGGCTCGTCATCTGCGCACTCTAGCCCCTACGCGCGTAGAGCGCGCCCCCCGGCGAGCCCTGTCGATACGTAACAGTGACCGCGCGTACGAGTGGAGTACACCTGGCCTTCTGAGACTGTTGGGCCATGGCACACCACGCAGTGCCCCGGTGGCGGGGGCGCCCGGCCGGACCGGGCGGAGGGCCGACGGTCCTACGTGACACCGCGGTTGGACGGGCGGAGCGCACCGGGCGGACGGCGCAGGCCCGGCTCGGCCGACTGCCCGGGCGCCTCGGCATGGTCGGCGGCGAGGACGCGGCGGTGGCGGGTGTGGTCCTGCTGCTCCCCGACGGCGAGCCGGAATCGGCACGCCGGGCGTCGGCGCTGTCGTACGCGGCGGCGCTCCCACTGGGCCGCGCGCTGGCGCGCGCCGCGCGGGCGGAGGGGCTGCTCGTGCACTGGGTGCGCTACCGCTCGCGCGGCTGGAACGGTCCGGACGCGTGCCTCGCCGCGGACGCGACATGGGCGGTGGAGGAGGTCGTACGCCGCTACGGCGATGTTCCGGTGTGCCTGGCCGGGCACGGCATGGGCGGCCGGGCGGCCCTGCACGCGGCGGGCCACCCGGCGGTCGACTCGGTGCTGGCGATGGCGCCGTGGCTGCCGGAGGACGACGTGGCGGTGCAGCCGGAGCCGGTGGAGCAGTTGGTGGACCGGCAGGTGCTGATCGTGCACGGCACGAACGACCGCACGACGGACCCGGAGCTGTCGTACCGCCTGGCGGAGCGCGCGAAGAAGTCGAACCGGGACACGTGCCGCTTCGAGGTCCACTCGGACGGGCATGCGCTGCGGCAGTACCAGGAGGAAGTCCTGGCGCTGGCGGCGGACTTCGTGCGGGGCTCGCTGTTCACAGGGACGTACGCGCGCCCCCTGGCGGACGCGATGGCGGCTCCGCCGCCGCTGGGCCTGCGGATGCCGCTCGCAGCGGGCTTCGGCCGCGCCCTGCGCGCGTAGCCGACCCGGGGCGCCCCGCCCCCGAGCCCCCGGAGGGGCGTGGCCGGGTCTCCGGCAGTGGAGACCGGGACCGCCTTCCCGTGCCTGCACTACGCCAGCAGGTTGCCCCGGCGGGAGAGGAGGAAGCGCTTGAAGGCTGCGACCGGGAGTGTTTCCGGGTGACCATCGAGCCAGGCCAGGCCGATTTCGCGGACCGCCTTCGGTGCCGTGACCGTCAGTTCGACGACGCCGGGGCGGGGGACGGCCGGGGGTGGCAGCAGGGCCACTCCCAGGCCCGCCGCCACCAGGCCGCGCAGGGTCTCCGCCTCCTCTCCCTCGAACGCCACACGCGGTGTGAAGCCTGCCTCCGCGCACAGGTCGTCGGTGATGCGTCGCAGGCCGTAGCCCGGTTCGAGGGTGACGAAGGTTTCGTCCGCTGCCTCGGCGAGGCGCACGCGTCTCCGCGAGGCTAGGCGGTGGTCGTCGGGGACGACCAGCAGCAGGCGCTGTTCGTCGAGGCGGCGCGCCTCCAGGTCGGGCGCGTCGGGGACCGGCGAGGTCAGGCAGAGGTCGAGTTCGCCGGCCCGGAGCCGTTCGATCATGGCCTCGCCGTAGTTCTGGACCAGGGTGAAGCGGATCCCGGGGTGATCGGCGCGGAAGGCGCGGATCAGGCCAGGCACCGTCTCGGAGCCCATCGTGTGGAGGAAGCCGAAGGCGACCTTGCCCGCCTGCGGGTCGGCGTCGGCCCGGACCGAGTCGGCCGCCCGCTCGATCTCGGACAGCGCCCGCTCCACCGAGGCGAGGAAGGCGCGGCCGGCCGGGGTGAGGGACACCGTACGGCCCTTGCGGGCGAACAGCGTGACGCCGAGGTCCTGTTCGAGCCGGACCATGGCGCGCGAGAGGGTCGACTGCGGCACGCCCATCTCCTGCGCGGCACGGGTCACATGCTCCTGCCGAGCGACTCCCGCGAAGTAGGCGAGCCGTGGCGCGAGCAGCAGCGCGATGTCTTCTTCGTAACTGGCCTGTGACAGGCGTGCCCCTGAGCTGCGTTCATGCGCCATGGGAACGATTATCCCCCTTTCATGCATTGGACGCATGAAAAACGGCGGTCTAACTTCGACATATGCCTCCTGCCAGTACCAAGGCGCCCACCACCGTGGGCGCCGCCTCGCCGTCCCCCGATCTCCGACTCGCCCCCGGCGCTCCCGGCTACCGCCGCATGAGCTTCGCTCTCTTCGCCGCCGGCATGGCGGCCTTCGCTCTCCTGTACTCCACGCAGGCGCTGCTGCCCGCCGTCTCCGCCGATTTCGGCGTGAGCGCGAGCGCCGCCAGCTGGACGGTGTCCGCGGCGACGGGCGCGCTGGCCCTGTGCGTACTGCCGCTGAGCGCGGTGTCCGAGCGTTTCGGGCGGCGCACGGTGATGACCGTGGCGCTCGCGGTGGCGGTCGTGCTGGGCCTGCTGGTGCCCCTCGCGCCGAACCTTCCGTGGCTGGTGGCGCTGCGCGCCCTGCAGGGCGCGGCTCTGGCTGGGCTGCCCGCCTCGGCGATGGCGTACCTCGCGGAGGAGGTCAGGCCCAAGGCGCTGGTGGCGGCGATCGGCCTGTTCGTCGCGGGCAACAGCATCGGCGGCATGAGCGGCCGCATCCTCACCGGCTGGGTCGCGCAGGTCGCGGGCTGGCGTGTGGGGCTCGCCGCGGTCGGTGTGATGGCGCTGGCGTGCGCGCTCGTCTTCCGTGCGCTGCTCCCCCGCGCCCGGCACTTCACGCCCGGTTCGCTGAACCCCCTCGCGCTGGCGAGGACCGTCCGCGGCCACCTGTCCGACCCGCTGCTGCTGCGGCTGTACGCGATAGGCGCGCTGTTCATGACCGTCTTCGGCGCGGTCTACACGGTGATCGGCTACCGCCTGGTGGAGGCGCCCTTCCACCTGCCCCAGGGTGTGATCGGCTCCATCTTCCTGGTCTACCTCGTCGGCACGGTCTCGTCCGCAGCCGCGGGGAAGCTGGTCGCCCGGCTGGGCCGGCGCGGCGCGCTGTACCTCGCGGTCACCACGACGACCACGGGTCTGCTGCTCTCGCTCGCCGACTCACTGGCCACCGTGCTGCTCGGCCTTGTCCTGATCACCGCCGGGTTCTTCGCGGGGCACGCCGTCGCATCGTCCTCCGTGAGCCGTACGGCGAAGACGGGCAGGGCCCAGGCGTCGGCGCTGTACCAGTCGGCGTACTACCTGGGCAGCAGCGTGGGCGGCACGCTCGGCGCGGTGGCCTTCCACGCCGGCGGCTGGTCCGGCACGGTCGCGCTCGGCCTGCTGGCGGTGCTCGGCGTCGTGTCGGTCACCCTGTACGGGACGCACGCGGCCCGGGTCCACGACCGGCGCGTCGCGGCGGCCGCGTAACGGCGCGCGCCCCCTTCAGCGAATACGTCCTGAAATACGTCCCCCTTCGGTGCAACTCACGCTCCCCTTCGCGTGTCTCAACCGGCAGACCGTCCCACCGGAAGGCGCTCGAAGGGGAGTTGGGGGACATGAGAGGCATAACAGGACGTACGGCAGTGGTGCTGGGCCTGACCGGCATGCTGATCCCGGTCACCGCGGTGCTCGGCGCCGCACCCGCACAGGCGGCATCGTGCACGACGTCGACGGGCCCGTACCAGAGGCAGGTGGAGAGGTTCCTCGGCCGCCCGGTCGACGGGCGCCAGTCGGCGGCCGACTGCACGGCCACCCGGTCCTTCCAGGCCAAGCACGGCATCACACCGACCATCGGCTACGCGGGCCCGATCACCTGGCGCACGATGAACACGATGCTCGCCCAGCGGGCCGCCGGGAAGAACCCGAACAAGGCCGGCACGTGCCCGGTGAACAAGGGGCGGATCGCCTGCGTCGACCTGACCAGGCAGCTCAGCTGGATCCAGGACGGCAGGACGCTGAGGTACGGCCCGGTGCCCGTGCGCACCGGAAAGAACGGCACGGAGACCCGCACCGGCGCGAAGAAGATCTACTGGCGCAACATCAACCACTGGTCGACGATCTACCACGTACGGATGCCGTACGCGCAGTTCTTCGACGGCGGACAGGCCTTCCACTCCACGACGAAGTCCATGTGGAACCCGCCCGGGTCCGGCGGCTGCGTGAACATGCGCGCCACGGACGCGAAGGCATACTGGAACCTGTTGAGGAACGGCGACGACGTCTATGTGTACGGGCGCAAGCCCGGCACCTGAGCCCGTCGGTCATACGCGCCCCAGGACCCCACGGAAGCGGCCCGGTGGTTCCCCGATCTCCCGGCCCGGCCTGATTGTCAGTGGCCTGCGGTAGCTTTCGAACCGCCGGTGCCGATGGGTGACAGGGATGGACCCGATGAGTGACCTCGCAACGACGCAGGATCTCGATGCACAGCTGGAGCGGCATCGCCGGGAGCTCACCGGCTACTGCTACCGCATGCTGGGCTCGTCCTTCGAGGCCGAGGACGCTGTCCAGGACACGATGGTCCGCGCCTGGCGGAACATCGAGAAGTTCGAGGGGCGCTCGTCGCTGCGCTCCTGGCTGTACCGCATCGCGACGAATGTGTGCCTGGACATGCTGAACGCGGGCAATCGCCGGGCCCGCCCGATGGACCTGACGGACCCGACCCCGGTCGCCCAGGCGCAGCTCAACGCCCGGCCGGAGATCACCTGGCTGGAGCCGGTGCCGGACGGGCGGGTGCTGCCGTCGGTCGTGGACCCGGCGGAGACGGCCGTGGAGCGGGAGACGATCCGGCTGGCGTTCGTCGCCGCGTTGCAGCTTCTGCCGCCGAAGCAGCGGGCGGTGCTGATCCTGCGCGAGGTGCTGGCCTGGAAGGCGAGCGAGGTGGCCGAGCTGCTGGACACGACGGTAGCCTCGGTGAACAGCGCCCTCCAGCGCGCCCGCGCGACGCTCGCCGAGCAAAAGCCCACGACCTCGGACGCGGCGGACCCGCTCGACGAGGAGCAGCAGAAGCTGCTCGACCGCTATGTCGCGGCCTTCGAGGGATACGACATGAAGGCCCTCACGGCGCTGCTGCACGAGGACGCGACGATGTCCATGCCGCCGTACGACCTGTGGCTGCGCGGTCACGACGACATAGTGGGCTGGATGCTGGGCGTCGGCGACGTCTGCCGGGGCTCCCGGCTGGTCCCGACGGTGGCGAACGGCGTCCCGGCGTTCGCGCACTACCACCCGAGCCAGGACGGCGAGGGCTACGAGCCGTGGGCGCTGATCGTCCTGGAGCTGCGGGACGGCAAGGTGGGCGGGATGGACTTCTTCCTGGACACCAAGCGCTGGTTCCCGCTGTTCGACCTGCCGGCGCGGCTGGACACGACCGGGGCGCCGATGACCGACCGGTAATTTTCTCCGCACCACCGGTGCCGCCCCGGCGGACGGCCCACCCCTCGGCTCGCGACCCCTCCAACTGGGGACGCGAGCCGATCACTTAAGATCAGTTTCAGGACTGTTGATACCGGGGGGTGTGACAGCCATTGCGTAATGAAGCACCTCTTGCCGCCGTCGACGTACGGCAGTTGCGGAAGGAGTTCGACGGCAAGGCCGCTGTGGACGGCATCGACCTCACCGTCCCGGCGGGCAGCTTCTACGGGCTCGTCGGCCCCAACGGCGCCGGCAAGACGACCAGTCTGTCGATGATCACCGGTCTGCTACGACCGGACTCGGGGACCGTGACGGTCGCCGGCCACGACGTCTGGCGGGACCCGTACGAGGCCAAGCACCGGATCGGCATCCTGCCCGACGGGCTGCGTCTGTTCGAGCGGCTGTCCGGCCGCGAACTGCTGCGCTACACAGGGCGTCTGCGCCAGCTGCCGGCGCATCAGACCGAGGAGCGGGCCGAGGAGTTGCTGGAGGTCCTCGGGCTCACCGAGGCCGCCGGAAAAATGGTCGTCGACTACTCGACCGGCATGCGCAAGAAGATCGGGCTGGCCGCGGCCCTGCTGCACAATCCGCCGGTGCTGTTCCTCGACGAGCCGTTCGAGAGCGTGGATCCCGTCTCCGCCGAGACGATCCGGGAGGTGCTGCGGCAGTACACGGGCACCGGTTCGACGGTGATCTTCTCCAGCCATGTGATGGAGCTCGTGTCCGCGCTGTGCGGCCATGTCGCCGTCATGGCCGCGGGTCGGGTCGTCGCCGACGGGACGCTGGACGAGGTGCGCGCCGGACGGACGCTGGGCGAGCGGTTCATGGAGCTGGTGGGTTCCCCCGCCACGAAGGCGAAGGGAGGCAGCCTCGCATGGTTGGGGTCTTCGTCGGGCTGAAAGTCGCCCTGCTGCGCAGCAGTCTGCGGCGCAGCAGGTCCCGGGCCGTCGGCTTCGTCGCCGGGACGACCGCGGCCGTCGTCGGCTCCTGCTGGACGTCCGTGCACCTTGCCGGGGCGCGCCCGGCGAACGAAGCGGCCGATCTCACGGTGCTCGCCTTCACCGGCCTCGCCGTGGCATGGCTCGCGCTGCCGCTGTCCTTCGGCGGGGGCGGTGACGAGAGCGCCGACCCGACGCGGCTCGTGGTCCTCCCCGTACGCCCTCGTGCACTGATCACCGGTGCCACCGCCGCCGCGCTCGTCGGCCCGGGGCCGCTGTGCTCACTCATCCTCGTCGCGGGCGCGGCGACCGGTGCGGCCCGTGCCACCGGAGGATCCGCGGCCTCGGCAGGGGCGGCCGTGGCGGCGTCCGTCCTGATGCTGCTGCTGTGCGTGATCGGTTCGCGTGCCGTACTGGCTTCCTTCGCCCGGGCGTTGACCGGGCGGCGCGGCAAGGACGTGGCGGCGCTGGGCGGCGTCCTGACGGCGGTCGGCGGTTATGCGGCGTATCTGCTGCTGAGCACGGCCGGTTCCGGTCCGCAGCTGCCGGCCTTCGTGGTGCGGGTGCTCCGCTGGACGCCGCCGGGCTGGACCGCGGACAGCATCCGGGCCGCCGCCGAGGGGCGTGCGGGAGTCGTGCTGGCGGAGACGGCGGCGGCCGTCGCGCTGACGGCGCTGTTGATGGTCTGGTGGCACAGGTCGCTGAACCGGCTGATGACCACCGTGGACGCGTCGACGGCCCAGGCCGTCCGGGAGCGCGGCGCGCGCTCGGGGACCACGGCCCGGCTGCTGACGTCGAGCCGCACGCTGCTGATCGCCCATCACCAGTTCACCTCGTTCCTGCGCGCGCCGCGGCACCGGATGACGCTGATCGCCGCGCTGGCGTACGCGCTGCTGTTCCCTGTGGTGTGCGTGCCCGTCGGGGCGAGGAGCCCGTACGTGGCCGTCGGCGGTGCCTGGGTGTTCGGACTGACCGCCCCGGGCGTGCTGTTCGCGATGGACGGGTCGGCGATCTGGAGCAACATCGCCACATTGCGTACGCGTGCGCAGGCCCGTGCCGAACTCGCGGGCAGGATGCTGCCGCAGATGGCGCTGATCGTGCCGTGGGTCACCGCGACCGCCGTGGTCGTCGCGCTGCTCACCGGGCGGGGTGACCAGCTCGCGGCGGCCCTGGGGCTGACGTTCGCGCTGCTGGGGCTGACGTTCGCGATCGGCATGGTCATCAGCGTCCACTGGCCCTACCCGTACCCGGAGGACCCCTTCGAGGTGAGCGCGCCCGGGCAGAACGGCGGCTACCACACGGCCAACTTCGTGGGCACCCTCCTCGGCCTGCTCGCCGTCTCCCCGTTCGTCGTCGGCGCGGTCGTGCTGGAGAGGTCGCCGCATTCCTGGCTGCTGCTGCCGATGGGAACGGCGTACGGCGTGCTCGCGGTCGTGATCACGTTGCGGTCCATGGCCCGTCGGCTGTATGCGCGGGCGCCGGAGGTCCTCACCGCGCTGCGGGCCTCCTGACGCGGGCCCTGTCCACCAGGCCCTGCCCGGCCGTGCCCGCGCGACCGGGTCCGACGACCCGAGGAGTCATGCAGAACGGCCGCGTCCGGGCGGCCGGCTCACACGCCGACCTCCTGCGCGACAACGGTCTGTACCGCCGCCTGGCGGCGACGCAGGGCCTCGCCCCGGAGGCCGGCCGGGCCCCGCACCGGTGAGCCGCGCATCAGGAGATCGCCCGCACACGGGCCGGCGCGACGGCGCACAGCCCGGCCCGCGAGCCCGGCAGGATCCTGAAGAGAGGGCCTACTGGGGCCCGGCCCGCTCGGTGGACTCCCCCGGCCCGGACAGCCCGACGAGGCCGAGCAGGGCGACGAGGTCGGGCGGGGCGTTCCGCAGGCGTATGCGGGCGCCGTGGCGGCGGGCGGTGAGCTGGAGACGGGCGAGCGCGTCGACGACGGCGAGCGAGGTCTGGGCGAGTCCGCCGACGTCGCAGACGACCTCGGGCCGGCAGCGCCGCGCCATACCGTCTCCCGCCGCCGGGTCCGGGTCCGGGTCCGGGTCCAGGTCCAGGTCCAGGTCCGGGTCCAGGTCCGGGTCCGGGTCCAGGTCCGGGTCCGGGTCCGGGTCGGGGTCCGGGTCCGGCGAAGTGTCCGGGTCGGGCGAAGTGTCCGCCGCCGCTCCGCTGCCGGCCGGCGCCGGGCCGTCGTCCCACGCCGTTCCCGGTGACGCCACCGTCGTGCCGGCGTCCCTCAGGAGGGCGGTCAACTCCTCGCACAGGCGTGGCGCATCGCCGGGGGCGACCCTCCCGGCGATGCGCATGACGATCGGCTGCATTGCGTCCACACGGGGATGACCGCCGCCGCGGCGGGAAGTCATCGCCGCGGGCTCGGACGTGGCCCGGACGCGCGTCGGCCCCCGCTCAGGCGATGCGGTCGAGCACGATCGGGGCGGCGGTGAACGCCGTGCCTGCCGGGGCCACGTCGTACGCGCCCGCAAGGGACTTCAGCGCATAGTCGAACTTCTCCGGGGTGTCCGTGTGCAGCGTCAGCAGCGGCTGACCGGCGGTCACCGTGTCACCCGGCTTGGCGTGCATCTCGACGCCCGCGCCCGCCTGGACCGGGTCCTCCTTGCGGGCGCGCCCCGCGCCCAGACGCCAGGCGGCGATGCCGATGTCGTACGCGTCGAGGCGGGTCAGCACACCCGAGGACGGTGCCGTGACGACGTGCTGCTCGCGGGCGACCGGCAGGGTGGCGTCCGGGTCGCCGCCCTGGGCCGCGATCATCCGGCGCCACACGTCCATCGCGGATCCGTCGGCCAGCGCCTTCGCCGGGTCGGCGTCCTTAATGCCGGCCGCGTCGAGCATCTCGCGGGCGAGCGCCAGGGTGAGCTCGACGACGTCGGCGGGGCCGCCGCCGGCCAGGACCTCGACGGACTCACGGACCTCCAGGGCGTTGCCCGCCGTCAGACCGAGGGGGGTGGACATGTCGGTGAGCAGGGCGACGGTCCGCACGCCGCTGTCGGTGCCCAACGCGACCATGGTGGAGGCCAGTTCGCGGGCGTCCTCGATGGTCTTCATGAACGCGCCGGTGCCGACCTTCACGTCCAGGACGAGGGAGCCGGTGCCCTCGGCGATCTTCTTCGACATGATCGAGGAGGCGATCAGCGGGATGGCCTCGACGGTGCCGGTGACGTCCCGCAGCGCGTACAGCTTCTTGTCGGCGGGGGCGAGCCCGTCGCCGGCCGCGCAGATGACGGCGCCGGTGGTGTCGAGGACGTGCAGCATCTCCTCGTTGGACAGCAGCGCGCGCCAGCCGGGGATGGACTCCAGCTTGTCGAGCGTGCCGCCGGTGTGGCCGAGGCCGCGGCCGGACAGCTGCGGCACGGCCGCGCCGCAGGCGGCGACCAGCGGCGCGAGCGGCAGCGTGATCTTGTCGCCGACCCCGCCCGTGGAGTGCTTGTCGGCGGTCGGGCGGGAGAGGGAGGAGAAGTCCATGCGCTCACCGCTGGCGATCATCGCGGCGGTCCAGCGGGCGATCTCCGTGCGGGTCATGCCGTTCAGCAGGATGGCCATCGCCAGGGCCGACATCTGCTCGTCGGCGACCTCACCGCGCGTGTAGGCGTCGATCACCCAGTCGATCTGCTCGTCACTCAGCTCGCCGCGGTCCCGCTTGGTGCGGATGACGGAGATGACGTCCATGGCATTCCTCCAGAGTCGCTCCACGCACAGAGGGAGCTCTACGCGCATAGAGAAAGGGTAGGGGTGCGGCCCCTCCACCGGAGCGGAAGGGCCGCGGAAGACCGCCCTGTCACGGGCTGCCGGGACCGGACGGGCGCGCCCCGAGCGAACCCGGTCGCAGATGGCCCGGACCGAAGGCCTGCGGAAGCATCTCGGACAGCGGCAGGACCCCGGCCGGGGTGTCCAGCAGCAGGTCCGCCCCGCCGAACTCGTACAGCAGCTGCCGGCAGCGGCCGCACGGCACGAGCAGTTCGCCCCGGCCGTCGACGCATGTGAAGTGCGTGAGCCGGCCGCCACCGGTCGCCTGGAGCTGCGAGACGAGCCCGCACTCCGCGCACAGGCCGAGCCCGTAGGAGGCGTTCTCGACGTTGCAGCCGGTGACCGTGCGGCCGTCGTCCACCAGGGCCGCCACGCCGACCGGGAAGCCCGAGTACGGGGCGTACGCGTGCGACATGGCTTCGCGCGCCCGCGCCCGCAGGGCCTCCCAGTCGAAGGCAGCAGCGGTCACTTGCCCTGGCCCTTGAAGTAGGGCTGACCGTTCGCCCTGGGCATGCGCAACCGCTGGGCGGAGACGGCCAGCACCAGCAGCGTCGCGACGTACGGAGCGGCGTCGACGAACTGGCTGGGCACCTCGTCGGTGAGCGCGTACCAGGTGAACAGCAGCGCCGAGACGGCCGCGGCGACGACCGCCTGGATGTACTTCTTCTTGTACAGCTGCCAGACGACGACGGCCACCAGCAGGATCGCCAGCAGCAGGAGCATGGCGTGCACGTTCACGGCGCCGCCGCGCAGCTTGAGGCTGTCGGTGAAGCCGAACAGGCCGGCGCCCAGGGCCATGCCGCCGGGCATCCAGTTGCCGAAGATCATGGCGGCGAGACCGATGTAGCCGCGGCCGCCGGTCTGGCCCTCCTGGTAGATGCCGGTGGAGACGATCGCGAGGAAGGCACCGCCGAGACCGGCGAGCGCGCCGGAGACGACGACGGCGATGTACTTGTACTTGTAGACGTTGACGCCGAGGGACTCGGCGGCGACCGGGTTCTCACCGCAGGAGCGCAGCCGCAGGCCGAAGGACGTCCGCCACAGCAGCCACCAGGTCCCGGGGATCAGCAGCAGCGCGACGATGGTCAGCAGCGACAGGTTGGTGATCAGGCCGCCCAGCACGCCGCCGAGGTCGGAGACGAAGAACCAGTGCTTGGCCTGAAGGTCCGCCAGCCAGTCCGAGAGCCCCGGAACGGTGATGCGGTCGATCGCGTCGATGCGCGGGGACTGCTTGGAGGAGCCGCCCTCGGCCTCGTCGAAGGTGAAGTTCGACAGGTAACGGGTGAGACCGGTGGCCAGGATCGTGATGGCCACACCGGAGACGATGTGGTTCACCTTGAACGTCACCGTCATCACCGCGTGCAGCAGACCGCCGAGCGCACCGCCCGCGATGCCGACCACCACACCGGTCCACGGGCCCCACTGATAGCCGGCCCAGGCACCGAACCAGGTGCCGAGGATCATCATTCCTTCGAGGCCGATGTTGATCACACCGGCCCGCTCCGCCCACAGGCCGCCGAGACCGGCGAGGCCGATCGGCACGGCCAGCTGGAGCGCTCCGGAGATCTGGCCCACGGAGGTGAGGTCGTCGGCGCCGCTGATGACGCGGACCAGGGAGAAGAGTGCCAGGCCGGCCGCGATGATCAGCAGGATGACGGGCAGGCTCAGCCTGCGGCGGCCGCCGCCCTTCCTGGGCGCGGTGCTCGCCATCGAGACCGTGCTCGTGGACTCGCTCATGCCGCAACCTCTTCCTTGTTCTTACGGGCCTGCGCGGCAAGCTCCTCGCCGACCTTCTGCTGCTGACGGCGAAGCCCGTACTGGCGGACGAGTTCGTAGGACACGACGACCGCGATCACGATCAGGCCCTGCATGATCATGGCGATCTCCTTCGGGTAGCCCTCCAGCCCGAGGCCCTCGGCGGTCTTGTCGAGGAAGGCGAAGAGCAGTGACGCGAAGAGGATGCCGATCGGGTTGTTACGGCCGAGCAGGGCGATGGAGATGGCGGTGAAGCCGACACCGACGGGGAAGCTGAGGCTGTAGGTGTGCGTCTGGCCCAGGAGCATCGGCATACCGGCGAGCCCCGCCATGGCACCCGAGATCAGCATCGCGGTGAGGATCATGCGCTTGGAGTCGACGCCGCTCGCCTGGGCGGCGGATTCGCTGGCTCCGGTGGCCCGCAGGTCGAAGCCGAAGCGAGTGCGGTTGAGCACGAACCAGTAGACGATGCCCAGCGCGAAGGCGACGAACGTGAAGCCGTAGATGAAGCCGCCCTCGCCCATGTCCAGGCCGGGGAACCAGCCCGACTCGGCGATCTCACCGGTGGTCAGCTGGTTGGAACCCTCCGGCTGCACGCCGAGGTTCTTCGGCAGGATCAGCCAGGCGATCAGGCTGGTGGCGATGGCGTTCAGCATGATCGTGGAGACGACCTCGCTGACACCGCGCGTGGTCTTGAGGACGCCGGCGATACCGGCCCAGAAGGCGCCGACGGCCATGGCGACGAACACGATCAGCAGGATGTGCAGCGGCCCGGGCAGCTCGACCGCGGCACCGACGGCGGCGGCGAACATGACCGCGAGGCGGTACTGGCCGTCGACGCCGATGTTGAACAGGTTCATCCGGAAGCCGATGGCGACGGCGAGCGATGCGAGGTAGTAGATGCCGGTCTGATTGATGATCAGCACCTGGACATCGGTGAAGTTGATCTGCTCCGCCATGAGCGCGTACGGCTCGATGGGGCTGCGGTCCGAGAGGAGCAGCACCACGGAGGTGAGCAGGAAGGCCACGACCAGCGCGAGCACCGGGCCGGCCAGGCCCAGGATCAGCCGGTCCTTGTCGAACTTCTTCATCGGGCCTCACCGTTCTCGGGCTGCTCGTGTGCTTCCAGGTGGCCGGAGGCGGCGCCGGTCATGGCCGAACCCAGCTCCTCGGGGGTGATCGCGGCGGGGTCGGCGTCCGCGACCAGCCGGCCGCGGTACATCACCCGCAGGGTGTCGGAGAGCCCGATGAGCTCGTCCAGGTCGGCGGAGATCAGCAGGACGGCGAGGCCTTCGCGGCGTGCCTCGCGGATCTGGTCCCAGATCTGGGCCTGCGCGCCGACGTCCACGCCGCGGGTGGGATGGGCGGCGATGAGCAGCTTGGGCGTGTGACTCATCTCGCGGCCGACGATCAGCTTCTGCTGGTTGCCGCCGGACAAGGAGGCGGCGGTGACTTCGATGCCGGGCGTACGCACGTCGTACTCGCGCACGATCCGCTCGGTGTCCTTGCGGGCGGCCGCGAGGTCGAGCAGGCCCCTCCTGCTGTTGGGCGCCTCGGTGACATGGCCGAGGATGCGGTTCTCCCACAACGGGGACTCCAGCAGAAGTCCGTGCCGGTGGCGGTCCTCGGGGATGTAGCCGATGCCGGCCTCGCGCCGCTTGCGGGTGGGCGCGTGCGAGATGTCGGCGGTGTTGAGGGTGATGACGCCGCTGTCGGGATCGCGCAGACCGATCAGGGCCTCGATCAGCTCGGTCTGGCCGTTGCCCTCGACGCCGGCGATGCCCATGACCTCGCCCTTGTGGATGGTGAAGTCGATCCCGCCGAGAACCTCGCGGACGACGCCGTCGGGGTCGGTCGCGGTGAGCCGGAGGTCCCGGACCGACAGCATCGGGATGTCCGTCACCGTCGACTCGCGGGTCTCCGGCGAGGGCAGCTCGGTGCCGACCATGAGCTCGGCGAGCTGCTTGGGGGTCGTCGTCCTCGGGTCGGCGGTGCCGACGGTGGTGCCGCGGCGGATCACGGTGATCTCGTCGGCGACCGACAGCACCTCGCCCAGCTTGTGCGAGATGAAGATGACGGTCAGGCCCTCGGCCTTGAGCTCGCGCAGGTTGGCGAAGAGCGCGTCGACCTCCTGCGGGACGAGCACGGCGGTCGGCTCGTCGAGGATCAGCGTGCGGGCGCCGCGGTACAGGACCTTGAGGATCTCGACGCGCTGGCGGTCGGCGACGCCGAGCTGCTCGACGAGGACGTCGGGGCGCACGTTCAGGCCGTACGCGTCCGAGATCTCCTTGATCTTGTTGCGGGCCTTGGCGCCGATGCCGTACAGCTTCTCGCCGCCGAGGACGACGTTCTCCAGCACCGTGAGGTTGTCGGCCAGCATGAAGTGCTGGTGGACCATGCCGATGCCGCGGGCGATGGCGTCGGAGGGGCTGGAGAAGGTGGCCTGCTCGCCGTCGATGGTGATGGTGCCCTCGTCCGGCTTCTGCATGCCGTAGAGGATCTTCATCAGGGTCGACTTGCCCGCACCGTTCTCACCGACGAGGGCGTGCACGGTGCCCTTGTGGACGGTGATGTCGATGTCGTGGTTGGCGACGACGCCTGGGAAGCGCTTGGTGATGCCGCGCAGTTCTACGGCAGCAGCCATCGGCAATGACTGACTGGACGCGTTGATGACGCACTCTCCTTGGCGGGAAAGGAAGCCCGGGGGGCAGGGCGGGAGCTGCTGGCGGGCAGGCGGGAAGGCGAAGCTCGGCGGGCAGGGGACGGGTGGGGCGAAGTTATCGCGCCGGGGAGGGTTCTACGCGCGTAGCAATGCCGAAGAGTGAAAACCGATGGCCATGACTTGGTCCGGGTCCCGCGGCGGCGGCTGTACGCCGCGCGCCGCGAGTCCCGGACCGTGGTCCGAACGACCGGCTGGCCGGGACTACGGAGCCGTCTTGACCTTGATCGTGCCGGCGGTGATGTCGGCCTCGGCCTTGTCGACCGCGGCGATGACCTCGGTCATCTTGGTGAAGGCCGGGTTGGACCTGGCCAGGGCGACGCCGTCGTCCTGGAGGCCGTAGCGGATCTCACCGGTCTGCGGCTTGCCGTCCTGGACCGACTTGATCAGGTTGAACACGGCGCCGGAGACGTTCTTGGTCACCGAGGTCAGGATCCGCTCCTTGTAGGCGGCCAGACCCTTCTGGTTGTACTGGTCGGAGTCGACGCCGACGGCCCACTTGCCGGCCTTGGCGGTCGCCTCGATGGAGCCGGCACCGGCGAGACCCGCGGCGGCGTAGATCACGTCGGCGCCCGCGTCGAGCTGACCCTGCGCGGCGGCCTTGCCGAGGTCGGGCTTGGAGAAGCCTCCGAAGTCCGGCGGCTGGGTGAGGTACTGGACCTTGACGTTGACGTTCTTGTCGGTGTCCTTGACGCCCTGGACGAAGCCCGCCTCGAACTTCTTGATCAGCGGGGTCTCGACACCGCCGATGAAGCCGACCGTCTTGGACTTGGTCACCTTGGCGGCGGCGACGCCGGCCAGGTAGGAGCCCTGCTCCTCGTTGAAGACGAGGTTGGCGATGTTCGGGCCGGTCTTCGAAGTGTCGTCGATGAGGCCGAAGGTGACCTTCGGGAACTTCGGGGCGACCTCGGCGATGGCCGGGGCGTAGGCGAAGCCGACGCCGATCACCGGGTTGTTGCCGGCGCGGGCCAGAGCGGTGAGGCGCTGGACCTTGTCCGGGTCACCCTCGCCCTCGCTGGGCTCCTGCTCGGTGCCCTTGATGTCGAGTTCCTTCTCGGCCTTCTCCAGACCGGCGAACGCGGCATCGTTGAAGGACTGGTCGCCGCGGCCACCGATGTCGTAGGCGATGGCGGCCTTGCCGCCCTTGTCGTCCGACCCTGCCTGGGACGACGAGTCGCTGCCACACGCGGTGACAGACAGCGCGAGAGCCGCGGACGCGATGCCCACGGTGGCGATCCTGGTGATCCGGCGCACTAGGGGGCTCCTTAAAACCTGACCGAAAGCGCCACTTCCGGCGCTGGGTTTCGCGGCGATCGTAACGCGCGTAGATGTCAGTTAAAGACCCGTTCATCAGTCGTTATCGGATCGTCGCGAACAAGCCATGCATCGTGTACGGCCCGGCGGGGCGGGCCCGTTCGCCTTCGCACCCCGGCGTGTCGCCGGCCGGCCTCGGCACGACGCCTGGTCGGGCGGGTGACGTCAGGGTGCGCGGAGCCCCTCCAGCAGCGCCGCGGCGGTGAACAGCTCGACACCGGCCGTGATGGCCTCCTCGTCGACGTCGAAGTCCCCACGGTGCAGGTCACGGCGGGTGGTGTCACCCGGGGCGCGCACGCCCAGCCGGGCCATCGCGCCCGGCACGTGCTCCAGGTACCAGGAGAAGTCCTCGCCGCCGAGGCTCTGCTCGGTGTCCTCGACCGCATACGATCCGCGCCGCGCGGCGTGCGCGTCGCGGAGCAGTTCGGTGACGGCCGGGTCGTTGACGACGGGCGGCACCCCGCGGATGTAGTCGATCTGCGACTTGGCCCGGTGCAGCGTGGCGATCTCGTCGATCGCGGCGTGCACCAGATCCGGGGCGGCGCGCCAGCCGGCCAGGTCCAGGCAGCGGACGGTGCCGGACAGCTCGGCGTGCTGGGGGATGACATTGGGCGCGTGACCGGCCGTGATACGCCCCCAGGTGACGGCGAGACCGGAGCGCGAGTCGACGCGGCGGGAGAGCAGCGCCGGGACCTCGATGGCGAGCTTCGCGGCCGCCGTGACCAGGTCCGTCGTCAGATGCGGCCGGGCGGTGTGGCCGCCGGGGCCGTCGAGTGCGACCTCGATCCGGTCGCAGGCCGAGGTGATGGGGCCGGCCCGCAGGCCGATGGAGCCGGCGTCGACCCGGGGGTCGCAGTGGACCGCGATGATCTTGCCGACGCCGTCGAGGACACCGCACTCGATCGCGTCGGCCGCACCGCCGGGGAGCACTTCCTCGGCAGGCTGGAACAGCAGCCGGACCGGCTGGGTCAGCAGGCCCTGCCGGTCGAGCTCGGCGAGCACCAGTCCGGCACCCAGAACCGTGGTGGTGTGCACGTCGTGTCCGCAGGCATGGGCGCGGTCGGGCACGGTGGAGCGGTAGGGGACGCCGCTCTTGGTGTCGGGGATCGGGAGGGCGTCGATGTCGGCGCGGATCGCGAACAGCGGCCGCCCGGGAGCGGAGGCGGCGCCGATGTCGCAGACGAGCCCGGTGCCCATGGCCAGGACCCGCGGCTTCAGGCCGGCCCGCTCAAGGCGGTCCTTGATCGCCGCGGTGGTGCGGAACTCCTGGTTCCCGAGTTCGGGGTGCATATGGAGGTCGCGCCGGAAGGCGATCAGCTCCGTACGCAGCGGCTCGGTGAGCCTGCCGGGCAGTGCGGCGTCGCCCGGCAGCTCACCCATGGGGGACGCTGCATCTGCGCCGGGCTGTTCGGCTTCTTCGGACTCGCGGGACATCAACTGGTTCACCCAGTGAAGGGTATGCCCCTCAGCGCCTCAACTGCCGTGCGATCAACAAAAGATCAGCCTCATAGGGGAAGAAAACCTGGTCCGAGGCGCATAGTCGATTGTCGTAGTGGGTAAGCTCACTCGCTTACTTTGTCAGGTGTGCCGGTGTCCACGGTCCCGGCCGCACCCCTTCAAGCGGGCGCCGCCAGCCGGTGCACCCCCCGGGCCGTGCCCGTGACGACGGCCAGGAACCCTTGGGCGCGCGGCGATGCGTTCTCCCTCAGCCACTCCGGCGCGATGTCGCAGACCGCCACCTTGATCCCCGTACCCGCCAGGGCCAGGGGAAGGGTGTGGACGACCGTCGAAGGAAAACTCAGCACCGTTGACCCTATCGGGCCCCTGCGGGCGATCAGCTCCAACGGCAGATCGGGGCGGACCACCTCCAGACCCGTCTCGACGGCGAGCCGGCGCAGCTTGTCGGAGCTCTCCCGCCGGTGGGCGAAGTAGCGGGTGGCACCGTGTGCCCGGGCGAGCGACGCCACCGCGTCCAGGTACTGCTCCAGGTCCACCACGCCCGTCTCCACGAGCGAGGTGCCGACCATGTCGGCGCCCCGGGTGATCGTCGGCGGCCCGAAGCGCTCCCGCGTCCAGGCGAAGTCGTTCGACCGGACCGTGATCCCCGGGGGCGGCTCCACGGGCATCGAGGTGAAGACCTCGACGGTGCGGGCCCGGGACGGGGTCAGCCTGCGCCGCGCCATGAAGGTGACCGGCGCGAGCACCAGCTCCCGCGGACCGCGCCGGCCGCCGCGCCGGTGCCAGCGCACCAGCTGTTCCCCGCGGGCCAGCTGTGCGACGAACTCCATGGTCGCCGTGCCGTCGTCCACCACGGTCAGGTCCTTGCCGCCGACGAGGGTGAGCAGCAGCTGTACGTAACGGGAGAACGGGTCGCCGATCACGATCCGTTCGGCCCTGCGCAGGACGGGGCCGAGCTCGCGAATGGTCCGCAGAGGCGCCCCCGCCCCGCCGCGCGCCTCCTGCCAGCGGACACTGAAACCCTCGCCGCGGGCCAGCTCCGCCATACGGCGCAGCTGGCCCCGCGACATGGGGTCGGTGGGCGACAGGACGACCACGGTGAGATCGGCGGCCGGGCTCTGTCCGGACCGGGCGGTGTCCGGCCGGGCATGGGCCCACTCCAGCACATTCAGGAGCTGGACCGGGCTCTCGACGAACGCGAGATTCACTGGTTTCACCTCGTGATCCCGGATGTCACCCGGGCCGTTGCGGGTCGCCGCCCGGTGGGCGGTTTCGAGGGGGACTCTCGGTGAGCGGAGGCACCACCGGGGTGGGCGCCGCGGCCATGACCGGCCGGGGCGCGGCGGTGACCGCGTCGCCCAGCTGCCGCGGCAGGGTCCCCGGCGGC
This sequence comes from Streptomyces sp. NPDC018833, assembly GCF_044390825.1. Taxonomy (NCBI): domain Bacteria; kingdom Bacillati; phylum Actinomycetota; class Actinomycetes; order Kitasatosporales; family Streptomycetaceae; genus Streptomyces; species Streptomyces sp. NPDC018833. The sequence continues at coordinate 114,940 of NZ_JBIRZM010000023.1, forward strand.
GGCCGGGTGCGCCGACCGTCGCCGCCGGTGGGTGGCTTCCGCAGTGCGCGCTGCGGAGGCTGGGGCCGTCGCGCGGCACGCCGGGGGTGTTGCGGGTCGCCGCGGATGGGAGGCTTCCGCAGCGGAAGCTGCGCCAGCGGGGACTGCCGTGCACGCCCCGGGCGTGGCCGGCCGCCGCCGGCAGCCGCTCTCCGCAGCGCTCGCCACGGCAGCCGGAAGCGTTGCGGGTCGCCGCCAGGGGACGGCTTCCGCAGTGCGCGCTGCGGAGGCTGGGGCCGTCGCGCGGCACGCCCCGGACGTGGACCGTCGCCACCCGCAGACGGTCTCCACAGCACTCGCGACGGCAGCCGGAAACGATGCCGGCCATGCCCGCACCACCGGCCGTCGTCGGAGGCGGACGGCTTCCGCAGCGCAGCCATCGGCAGCCGAGGCCGTCGCACGCCGCGCCCAAGGGGTTGCGCGTCGCCGCCGGAGGGCGGCTTCCGCAGCGCAGGCCACGGCAGCCGAAAGCGTCACACGGTACGCCGGGGCCGCTGCGCGCCACGCCCCGGGCGTGGCCGGCCGCCGTCGGCAGCCGCTCTGCGCAGCGCTCGCCACGGCAGCCGGAAGCGTTGCGGGTCGCCGCCAGGGGACGGCTTCCGCAGCGCAGCCATCGGCAGCCGAGGCCGTCGCACGCCGCGCCCCGCACCTGGTCGGTCGACGCCGGAGGGGGGCTTCCGCTGCGCCCGGAGGCGTCGCGCGCCGCCCCGCGGCGGACCGGCCCGCCCGCCGGCCGGGGCGGCGGCGGACCGGGCCGTGGGCGGGGGCCGGCGTGTCAGACCGCGGCCGGCTCACGGTCGTCCGCCTCGGCCACGACGCCCGCGACGCGGCGCAGCTTCTTCATCGGGCCGAGCTCGCTCTCGTACACCTTCTTGACGCCGTCGCCGAGCGACTCCTCCACGACGCGGATGTCGCGGACGAGGCGGGTGAGGCCCTGCGGCTCCACGGAGGCGGCCTGGTCGGAGCCCCACATGGCGCGGTCGAGGGTGATGTGGCGCTCGATGAACGCAGCGCCCAGGGCCACGGCGGCGAGCGTGGTCTGCAGACCGGTCTCGTGGCCGGAGTAGCCGATCGGCACGTTCGGGTACTCGGCCTGCAGCGTGTTGATGACGCGCAGGTTCAGCTCCTCCGCCTTCGCCGGGTACGTCGACGTGGCGTGGCAGAGCAGGATGTTGTCGCTGCCCAGGACCTCGACCGCGTGGCGGATCTGCTTCGGGGTGGACATGCCCGTCGACAGGATGATCGTGCGGCCGGTGGCGCGCAGGGCGCGCAGCAGCTCGTCGTCGGTGAGGGAGGCGGACGCGACCTTGTGCGCCGGGACGTCGAACTTCTCAAGGAAGGCGACGGCCTCGGTGTCCCACGGGGAGGCGAACCAGTCGATGCCGCGCTTCTTGCAGTGCTCGTCGATCGCGCGGTACTCGTCCTCGCCGAACTCGACCCGGTGGCGGTAGTCGATGTACGTCATACGGCCCCAGGGGGTGTCGCGCTCGATGTCCCACTGGTCGCGCGGCGTGCAGATCTCCGGCGTGCGCTTCTGGAACTTGACCGCGTCGCAGCCCGCGTCGGCGGCCGCGTCGATCAGCTTGAACGCGTTCTCCAGGTCACCGTTGTGGTTGATGCCGATCTCACCGGTGACGTAGACGCGGTGACCGGGGCCGGCGATCTTGCTGCCGAGGGTGCGCAGGCGGGTGGTGCTCATGGGGGGTAATTCCTTACTTCTCGGGGGAAAGGGGGGTGGTGTCAGGGGTGTGGAGGTCCGGTCCGAGGAGCCAGGCGGCGATCTCACGGATGGCGCCCTCGCCTCCGGGCGTGGCAGTGACGGCACGCGCGGCGGCCCGTACGGAGTCGTGCGCGCTCGCGACGGCCACGGGCCAGCCGACGAGGTGGAAGCACGGGAGGTCATTGACGTCGTTGCCGACGTAGAGCACGCGCTCGGGCGCGATCCCCCGCTCCTCGCACCACTGTTTGAGGGCGAGGTCCTTGCGGTCGATGCCGTGCAGGACGGGGACTTGGAGCTTGCGGGCGCGGGCGGCGACGACCGGGTTCTGCTCGGTGGACAGGATCAGCAGTTCCAGTCCCGCCTTGCGCAGGTGGGCGACGCCCAGGCCGTCGCCGCGGTGGACGGCGACGATCTCGCGGCCGTCGGCGTCGATGAGGACCCGGTCATCGGTCTGGGTGCCGTCGAAGTCCAGGACGACCGCGTCGACGTCGTCGCGGGCGGGCAGCGCGGCGGCGTCCAGCAGCGGCGCGAGCGCACGGGCGCGGGCCAGGTCGTGCGGGTCGTCGACCTCCAGGACACGGGCGGGATCGCTGCGCACCAGCGCGGTGCGTCCGAAGAACCGGTGCCCTGCTTCGCGGAAACCGGCCGCGTTCATCGCGTACGCGGCGCCGGTCTCCAGGAAGTCCTGCGGGCGGTCCTGCCTGCGGGGCCGGAAGGACGCGTCGTGGTTGACGCCGTAGCCGGAGCCGGTGGCCGTGGTGGCCTCGACGAGGACGGCGGTGGAACCGACGGCCTGTTCCGCCGAGGCTCCCGCCGCGTCGGCGTCCTCGCTTTTCCGCCACACGAAGCCGTGGAAGGGGGCGACGGTGACCGCGCTGTCCGCGCCGTCCTCGACGACCGCGCGGGCGACTCCCTCGATGTCCTCGCGGGTGATGAACGGGCTGGTGCACTGCACGAGCAGGACCACGTCGACGGGCTCGCCGTGCACGGCCTCGTGCGTGTCCATGGCGTGCAGGACGGCGGACTCGCTGGTGGCGGTGTCACCGGCGATGGCGGCGGGCCGCAGCACGACCTCGGCGCCCGCGCCGCGCGCGGCGGCGGCGATGTCGGCGTCGTCGGTGGAGACGGCGACGTGCGTGATCAGCGGTGCGTCGAGGCAGGCGCGGACGGCACGGGCGACGAGCGGCACACCGGCGACGTGCGCCAGATTCTTGGCCGGCACGCCCTTCGATCCTCCCCGGGCGGGGATCACGGCGAGAACGGTCATCGGGGCTCCTGAGCAGTGCGGGTGCGGTTCGTCCCGGATCCGGCCGGGCCGGATGCCGGACGGCGGGTCGGGCTGTGCGCGGGGCGCGTCGGGTTCGGCCCCGATCCGCCCGGACCAGGTGCCGGAGGCTCGATCCGGCTGTGCGCGGGGCGCCTACGGTTCGGGCCCGGCGCACCGCCCGGACGAGGTGCCGGGCTGTGCGCCGGGCGCGTCCGGTGCGGCCCGGAAGCGGCCTGACCGGGCGCCCGACGGCGGGGCAGGCTGGGTGCCCGACCGTGGGGTGTCGGGCAGGCCGCGTCGGCGGGGGTCACAGCTCCCCCATCCGCCGGATGACGGGCGCCACGCGCTGGACACCGTGGCGGTAGGCGCCGCGTGCGACTTCGCGGACCGCGTCGCGCACCACCCGGCGCAGGCCGGTGACCTCCGTCTTCGGGGCGGCGCCGACCAGTGGCGTGCCGTCGGGAGCGAGGTGGTGGCGGGCGAGGATTCTTGGCAGGTAGCCCGGCGCCGAGCTCGGCGTGTAGTACGGCGCGATCGGCGCGGGCTCGGGGACGAGCAGCAGCTCGGCAACCCGCGCGCGGGCCGCGTCGAAGGCCCTCTCGTACGAGCCTCCCCCTACGCCTGACGGCGTGGGGGGACCCCCAGCGGCGACTCCCTGACGGGCCAGCCAGTCGGCGTCCGGCACCGGGCGGTAGCCGCCGTCGAGCCGGTCGAAGGAGGTGAGCAGGCCGGAGCCGAGGAAGTGGTGGTTGCCGAGCACCTCGCGCACCCCGAGGTCGCTGAGGATGGCGGTGGGGATGCGCCGGTGCAGCGACTCGAGCGCGGCGGTCGAGGAGACGGTGACCAGCAGGTCGGTGCGGTCCAGGACCTCGCCCATGTTCCCGTACACGAGGCGGAAGTTGGGCGGCAGTCCGCCGGGCAGCCTGTCCGCCAGCTTCTGGTAGGGCAGTTCCTCCAGGTGCGTGGTGTGCTCCCCCGGCTTGGAACGGAGCTTGAGCAGGACCTCGCGCCGCGGGTGCAGCCGTGCATGCTCGACGAGGCGGCGCAGCAGGTACGTGCGGTCGGCGCGGCTGTCGGGCACAGAGGGCTGGGCGGCGAAGACGACGGTGTCGCGGCCCTCCTCCGGCCGGTACGGGTCGCCACCGAGGAAGGGCAGCGCCGCCTCAGTGACAGCCGAGGCGTCGGCGCCCACACCCTCGTACACGGCGCGGAAACGCTCCGCGTCGTGACGGGAGTTGGCGAGGACGACATCGGCGCCGTGGCGCAGCAGCAGCCCGTCGGCGAGCTTCTCGTAGACGACGCCGACGTAGCCGGTGACGACGACGGGCCGGCGCGGCAGCCGCAGCGCGGCGAGGCCGTGCAGCACGGCCTGCACACCGCCGCCGACGAGTGCGAGGATGACGATGTCGTACGAGCCGTCCTCGACCGCCCCGAGGAATTCGTTCCCCGTCACCTCGCGCATCGCATCGGCGCGCACGCCCACCTCGGCGAGCTGGCGGGGGGTCGGGGTGGCCCGGCCGCGCAGCAGAAAGCCGTTCAGCTCCACGGAGGCGCTCGGGGCGATACGGCGCGCGGTGAGCGCACCCCATTTCCACCGGGTGTCGGAGTCGGCGAGTACGGCTACCCGTACGGCCTCACTGTTGCGAGTTGGCACGTCGAGGACGCTAGGAAGGCATTTCGTTTCACGGCCCAACTCGACTGCAACAACGGGTTAACAGAGCGCCTACGGACGGGGCAACCGCACGCGAAACGGGCTGGTTAACAAAGTCGACGCCCTGCGTTCACCTTCCATCCCTCCGGCGGTCGACACGAATGACGCGTGGCGGCCTAGCGTCGCGCGGGTGGTTAAGCTCTCCGTCATCGTGCCGTTCTACAACGTGCAGACATACGCCCCGGACACACTCAAGAGCCTGCAGGCGAACGCCCGCGAGGACTTCGAGTTCCTTCTCGTCGACGACTGTTCGACGGACGGCACTCCGGAGATCCTCGAGCGGGCGGAGCGCTCGGTTCCGGGCGCGGTCCTCATCAGACATGAGCAGAACGGCGGGCTCGCCACCGCCCGTAACACCGGTCTGGACGCCGCGCGCGGGGAGTACATCACCTTCCTCGACGGCGACGACTGGCTGGCGCCCGGGCACTTCGAGGCGCTGCTCGCCGCCCATGAGGGGCTCGGCGTCGACTTCGTCCGCACGGACCATGTGCAGTGCACGGGCCGCGACCGCAAGGTGCACCGGGCACCCGTGGGCCCGCGTGGCGAGGTGCTGCGACCGCGCGACTGGATCCTGCCCGCCGACCGCTCCACCGGCGTCGACTACCCCTACGCCTGGGCCGGGATGTACCACCGAAGGCTCGTCGACCGGGGACTGCTGCATTTCACGCACGGACTGCGCACGGCGGAGGACCGGCCGTGGATCTGGCGGCTGCACCGCGAGGCGAAGACATTCGCGACGATCAGCAGGCTGGGAATTTTCTACCGGCGCGGAATCGCCTCCTCGCTGACGCAGATCGGTGACATCCGGCAGCTCGATTTCATCAAGGCATTCGACCAGGTGCTCGATGAAACGGCGAATGATCCGGAGGCCGACCGCCTCCTCCCGAAAGCAGTCCGTACATACTGTGCCGTCATTTCCCACCACTTGGGATCGATCGAAAGGTTCGAGCCCACCGTGGCAAGGAAATTGCGCGCCATGAGCGCCGCCGCCCTGAAGCGTATGCCGCAGGACGTTCTCAAGGAGGCGCTCGACTCGATGGACATCGAACGTGCCTCCCGGCTCCGCCGGGTGCGCCGCCGCCCCGCCCCCCTCACCGTGGAGGCGGCGGCCTGATGCCCACCACGCAGATCTTCTACGCCTCCTCGCTGTACGGAGCGGCGACCGTGGCCGCCGCGATCGACAGCGGCTGCTTCACCCCCGCCGACCGGCGGCTGCTGCTCGTCGCCAACAACGCGACCACGCCCGAGACCACGCCGTCCCTGGACGAGATGCCCGGCTTCGAACGGCTGCGGGGCCGCTTCGACGGAGTGCTGTCGTGGAACGAGGCCATCTCCCCCTTCCACCCCGGCGGCTGGTCACCGCGCCAGGACGACATCCCCCTGTGGGAGAGGTACCTGCGGCAGCTGTGGGACCTCGGGGACGACCGCATCGAGCTGGCGGTCGAGTCGATCCAGGTCACGCCCGCGCTGGCGATCGCCCAGCTCTTCCCGGACGCCGCGCTCGACGTGTACGCGGACGGACTGATGAGCTACGGCCCCACCCGCAACAAGATCGACCCGCTGGTCGGCGAGCGGGTACGGCGCCTGTTCCACCTGGACCTGGTGCCGGGACTCGCGCCGCTGCTGCTCGCCGAGTACGGCGCCGAGCCGCGGCTCGTGCCGACCGAGGCGTTCGTCAAGATCGTCGCGGAGCTGTCGGACGTCGTCCCGGACGCCGTCCCCGGAGTCGGCGAGGGACCGGCCCTGCTGCTGGGCCAGTACCTGGCGGCGCTCGGCATCCTCACGCCCGCGGAGGAAGAGGCACAGCACCTGCGCATGCTCAAGGGCGCTGCCGACGCGGGCCATCGGAACGTGGTGTTCAAACCGCACCCGACGGCACCGGCGTCCTGGACGCGGACACTGGAGCGCGAGGCGGAGGCGCTGGGCGTCGAACTGACCGTCGTGGACCGTCCACTGCTCGCCGAGGTGCTCTACCGGCAGCTGCGGCCCCGGCTGGTCGTGGGCTGCTTCTCGACGGCGCTGTTCACGGCCGCGACGTTCTTCGGCATTCCCGTGGCCCGGCTGGGCACGGAGCCGCTGCTGGACCGGCTCACTCCGTACCAGAACAGCAACCGGGTGCCGCTGACCGTCGTCGACGCGCTCGTGCCCGACCTGGCGAAGGGTGCCGCCGGCGCTCCGGCCGAGGCTGATGAACGGCTCACGGGTCTGCTGAGCTCGGTGGGCTTCGCGATGCAGCCGCAGATCAGGGCGGACCTGCGCCCGGCGGCGGAACGGTTCCTGAGCACCACGCTCGACGCGTCGACGGCACGCTACTTCAAGCGCCGCCGCCTGACGGTCCTGGGCCTTCCGGGCGGCCTCCCGGTCCCGCGCCACGCGGCGGTCCGCCGCGTGGTGCGCCGTGCGCGCCGCCTGAAGCGCGCGCTGACCTGAGGGGGGTCGCGCCACGGCAGGCCGGCTCCCCAGGACGCTACGGCGGGATGGGTCCAGTTGAGTCGGCCCGGGGCGCGGTTCAGGCATTGCTGCCTGCCCGTTTCCCCGGACCGCTCTCCGAACCCGGCGTACCC